>CAYOAN010000001.1:0-466965 GCA_964402065.1 uncultured Chthoniobacter sp.
ATTCCAAGGAAATTTCACCTAATTTAAACATGATTCTGCGTGCAGGATCTTTTTTTTGCTCTTCTGCCGAAAAGCTTGTTTCTCCTTTTGCTCGATCTTCATCACTCGATGAACTTTCTCGGGCAGTACTGATAATAGAATGGGCTACTTTCTCCAACTCAACAGGCGTAATAGATCGGCCTTGAAAAATTCCTTCCCGCTCCTGAGAGAAGGCTTCTGCTTCGGTTGATCCAGGGAAAAATGAGGACAAATAACTCAACGAGCGTGTGATCTGATCCATGAGAGAAAGCCTAGATCTTACACTATCCTCCTGACAAGTAGGATGTAGCTCTAGTGATGACTCTTCAAACTCCTCTTCCGAAAAATCCCTCCACCCCTGCTCCTCTGCAACCTGTTCTGAGCGTCGGTTCCTTTCGGTCTGACTTTCTCTCTTGTCTCCCATCAGTGATTTTCCCTCAAACATAGGAGGCATCCCCTGCATCTTGCAGAGCAGAAAAAAAGAGAACCCTAGAAAAATATATTTCTTCATCTCCCCTAATCTAAATTATCTTGCTTCATAGCGCTAATCCTTTCTCTGCTAATGAGAAGATGGGGTACAGGTTCAGAACATAGGTAACACTTTTTTCTTAAAGAGCGATGTTGGATTATGATGCCCCCACGAGGAGATCAAAAAGATGTTGGAGCAACAGCAAGTTACAAAGGAGCTGCTTCGCTTGAAGAAAAGGGGCCAGAGTCACCAGTCATCGTCTCAAGGCCGTAGAGCGATATCTTGTGCATTTTTCTCCAGCTATCTTTTTAACGGTACAAGGATTTTGAAAATTACAAACAGTTTTCACTAATGGGCTATAGCAAGTCGGAAGAACTTTTAAAAGTTCTTCAAAAATTTGATTCCCGCTTGACCCAATAAAGGTTCCCACGTTCAATAGCAGGCTGTTTCTTCACCTGTTTCATGGCTTCTTTTTTTTCAAAAACTTTCTTCAGAAAATCTTTTGCTGTTATCTGTTACAGCGTCTTGCTCCTTAGTTTGCGAGCGCAGATGGATGTTCCACCCTCTGCAATGCCGCTGATTAAAGAAATCAATGTCCAATTTGTTGGACCTTCGACATTAAGTCAGGAGCGTGTATTGGAGAGTATCGCGACGAAAGTGGGGCAACCCTTCAATGATCGTATGGTCGATGAAGACGTGAAAGTGCTCTATGCAACTGGCCAGGTTTCTAATGCACGCATTTTTGCAGAGCCAGTTACAGGAGGGCTGAAGGTAACAGTCTTGCTAGAAGGGCGTCCTAAAATTGAGCAAGTGCTCATTGAAGGTTCTGAAGCAGTGCCGATGAACAAAATTAGAAAAGAATTAGCAACAAAGCCAGGCGATGCCTATAGCGAAGAGAGGATTGCTGATGACCGTCAAAAAATCATCAAACTTTACGAAGATAAAAATTACACCAAGGTGAAAGTTGACACTTCCGTCTCAGAACTTTCCGGAAGCAAGCGCATGAAAGTGATTTTTCGCATCCAGGAAGGACCTAAACTCGTAATCCGGAACATTAGCTTTATTGGAAACCTTTCGATCCAACCAAAAGATCTGACGAAGGTCATGAAAACAAAGACGGCAAATTTGCTTTCATTTTTGACCAAGGATGGGCGCTTGGTTCCAGCGGAAATGGAAGAGGATGAGGAAGCCATTCGTACACTCTATCAAAATCGAGGCTTTGCCGACGCTAAGGTTACTGACGTTCGTACAGAATCTGATGGAGATAAAGGAATCAATTTGATTATTACGATCGTTGAAGGACCTCAGTATCGCCTTCATCGGTTGAATATTGAAGGTGCTAATGTTGTTCCTACATCAATTCTGGAACAAGAAATGAAAATGAAATCGGGATCGCTTTATACACCTGATGGAATGGGAGCTGATGTAAAAAAGATACGCGACATTTATGGGGCCAAAGGGTATGTCGATATGGCAGTGCAACCCCAAGTTACGCCAGTAAGTGATGGCCAAATTGATTTGACTTATCACATTGATGAAGGAGTTCAATCCTACATCAATTTAATTTCCGTACAGGGGAATACTCGTACTAAAGATAAAGTGATTCGTCGTGAAATGGCTGTAACTCCAGGAGCGCTCTATGATTCGACATTAGTCGATCTGAGTAAAACACGGTTGATGAATCTTAATTATTTTTCAAAAGTTGATATGGTGCCAGAAGATACCTTGATTGCAGGCCGGAAGGACATCAAAGTCATCGTAGAGGAAAAGAAAACAGGATCATTAAATTTTGGCGCAGGATATAGCAGCATTGACAGTTTGATTGGATTCGCTGAGATGCAACAATCCAATTTTGATCTTTTTAACTGGCCTGACTTTACGGGTGGGGGGCAACGATTCCGAACACGTGTCCAGTATGGTATTCAACGTAAAGACTTCACGGCTTCGTTGACAGAACCATGGTTCATGGGGTACCAACTTTCGCTGGGTGGTGAATTTTTCTACCATGAAGCAAATTATTTGAGCCCTGTTTATGAGCAATCTAACTTAGGAGCAGCTCTTCAGCTGCGCAAAGCAATCACACCACTCTTAGCAGCTAATCTCGAATATCGCCCTGAGCAGATCAAAATTTTTGATGTTCAAACGACATCAGTTCCTTCAAACAGCCCTATCCAAACCGATGCAAATAATAGCCCTTATTTCAAAAGTGCGATCATGGCTGGTTTGAACTACGATACAAGAGACAGTCTCTTCCTGACACGCAAGGGAGAGCAAGTAAACCTTACCTTTTTTGGTGCAGGTGGAGGCTTAGGCGGGAATGTTCAAGACTACGGATTAAGACTTGATGGACAAAAGTTTTTCTCACTGCCGTGGGACTGTATCCTGCAATTTAAAGGATCCATTGCGGCTGTAAACTCCTGGGGTAGCGGTTCCAAGGGTGTTGGGACACCTCCCGTTTTTGATGAGCTCTATTTGGGTGGAGCTAATGACATGCGCGGATTTTTCTATCGCCGCGTTAGCCCCGTTGATGGAAATAATAATTACATTGGTGGTAATTCGCTTGGTTATGGAACAATGGAAGGAACTTTTCCTATTTTTCCTCGTGTGCGTGGTGCACTCTTTACCGATTGGGGTTTTGTAAACCCTGATGCTTACGATTATTCTTGGGATAATCTCTGTGGCGATATTGGTATTGGCTTGCGGCTTGAGTTGCCCATTGGGCCTGTCCGCATCGACTGGGGTTATCCAGTCATGTATCAAAATTATAACAAGTCGAATGGGCAGTTTAACTTCACTGTCGGCTATCAATTCTAAAACTGCCTTATTAATTCTACTGAGGCTGTGAATAGCTGCGTTGCTTCGGTGCTCGCCGCATCACGTATTTGATATACGCTCAGCGTCTGCGCTCCGAGGCGCCTTGCTCTTCACTAGCCACAGCGAATTACTCAGGCAGTTTTCTATTTTGAGACTCTACTGAGGCTGTGAATAGCTGCGTTGCTTCGGTGCTCGCCGCATCACGTATTTGATATACGCTCAGCGTCTGCGCTCCTCGTTTCTGGCACTACATCGGCTATAATATTTTTTAACACGCTCTAGCCACAGCGAATTACTCAGGCAGTTTTATTTCTGGATTGGAAGAAGTCCCTGGTGCTTTCGGTGTTTTATTTTGCTTTCGCAATGGTGTGATAATGCGGCAAAAGCCAAATAAAAAAATTTGCGAAAGCAAAAAGCATGAATACATTTTTCTTATGGAAAAAATATTTTCTCTTCTTATTGCTTTCTTAATGGCTTCGAGTGTGTTGGCTCAGGAAAGTTCCTCTGGGGGGCCAGGCATGGTAGTTTCTGGTACTTTTGCTAGGGGACTAACCGCTGCAGATAACGGCAAGACCATTACCCTTCACGTGGGAGATCACGTTTTTGTTAATCTTCCTAATGAGCATTATTTTGTCTCTGGAAATCAGCAACACGGTCTCGAATCTGTTGTTGAGGCTAGTATTGTTACGCCCTGGGATTCAAGTGTGTTAGCAGCAGAGGAACCTGGTGACCCAAGGAATTTTGTTGCGATTGCGCGAGGCCAAGCCACGTTGTCTTACAAGCGTACAACAAGCTATGTTGGGTATGGAGGTGTTCCTATTCCGATGTGTATTGTAGTGGAACCAGTCTCCTTTAACATTGTTGTTATCGAATAAGGGCCATTGACAACTTTTAGAGAGCAAGGCACTCTCTTTAAAACAAAATTAAAAACTTATGACTTTGAAAAATCTGAATAAATTTTTTGCGACTGTTGCTTTGCTCCTTTGTGGAACGATATCGCTCCATGCTGAAATGAAAATAGGGACAGTCGATATGAATCGTGTTTTCACTGAGTATAATAAGACTAAAGAGGTTAAGGCTAAGTATACCGCTTCCGGCGATGCTATTGAAAAAGAACTGACAGAACGGAGTGATGAGCTCAAAAAGAAAATGGAAGAGATTAATCAATTAACTACTGCAATTGAAAAATCAGACCTTCCTAAAAAAGATTTAGAAGCTAAGAAAAAAGAGTGTGAAGAGAAAATTGAGAAAGCCAGAACTCTTGATCGTGAGCTTGTAGAATATCGCTCTGCCAAGCAAAAGAAGCTTCAAGATGAGTTCTTGGGGATGCGCCAAGGAATCATTGATGACATTATGAAAGTTATCAATGATCAAACTAAAGTACGAGGATTTGATATTGTTTTAGACAAATCAGGCTTGAGTGCAGGTGCAGTACCTGTCGTTCTCATTGCACGCCCTGACTTAGACATTAGCAACGAAGTATTAGCAGTCTTAAATAAAAAGACAGCCTCTAAGTAACCCCTCAAACGATAGAAGCAGAGCAAGTGCTACTAGTTTGATTTTGCGGCACTAGCCTTAACTAAAGTTGTAGCCTCTTATTGCGTCGTTGATTCGGTGCGTGTGTTGCCTCCACCTTTTTAGGGTCTCCTGGTAGGCCGTGCTGAAGCTTCTTGTCCGGTGTGTCGGCTCTCAGGATGGACTGCTGGTCGGTAATGGAACTCGCTCGCTTCGCCGTTCTGCCCGTTCTTGCGAGCTGCCTAACACCAGTCCGTCCAGCTGCTTCCAGGACGGCTGTATGCTCGTTCCTGGCATTGTATTGGCTATAACTTTTTTAAAAACGCTCTAGCTGGCGCTAGATTGAAGCGCCCATCAGCATGACTTTTGTTAACCTTGCTCAACAGTATGAAAATAGGACAATGTTGTTTTTTAAGAAATCATGCTGTGGCCTCTAGACCATTCAATCGAATATTTCATAGTAACTCTATTATGGGTTGCAGAAAGTGCATGCCTGCTCCGTCTCAGGTTTCGATGAGGGCGGTATGACGCTTATAGCCGCGGCATTAAAATGCTTCGCTTTGTGTTCATGAATCTTGCTAGGTGCCTCACTCCGATCTAATATAAGATATTTTGGTTCACTAACCCTCTTCTATGACTCTTCAAGAAATTCTTCACCTTACTGACGGCATTACTTCTTCAAAAAATCTCGAACTAGAAATTACTGGATTTGCTTCTTTGCGAGATGCGCAAGTCGGAGAACTTAGTTTTTTTTATTCTCCGCGTTATTTACAAGAGTTGAGAAAAACTAAAGCTACAGCTATTTTGGTTCCTCTTTCTTTTGAGGAAGAGCATGACGCCATTTTAATCAAGGTGAAAGACCCTTCCGTAGCTTTTGACGCTATTATTGCAGCGCTTGCGAAGCATGAAGAATATCGACCTAAGCCGGAAGTGCATTCTACGGCTTTGATTGGGGCGAATGTACAGATGGGACGTGATGTTTCCATTGCTCCTTATGCAGTGATTGAAGAGGGAGTGGTCATTGGTGATCACACAGTGATTGGAGCACATGCATTTATTGGAGCACATACGAAAATAGGGAAAAATTGCTTGCTACATGCTCATGTGAGCATTCGAGAAAGGTGCTTGTTGGGTGACCGTGTTATCTTGCATCCTGGTGTCGTCGTTGGGTCATGTGGTTTTGGCTATGATTCTAAAACGGGAACACATCAAAAAATTCCTCAAATTGGAATTGTGCAAATTGATGACGATGTTGAAATCGGCGCTAACACAACTATTGATCGCGCTCGTTTTGGCAAAACACATATTGGGCACGGAACTAAAATTGATAATCTTGTTCAAATTGCTCACAACGTCATCATCGGTCCTCACAATATTATTTGCTCTCAAGTTGGTATTGCTGGAAGCACGCGCACTGGTTCTTATGTGGTCTTAGCAGGGCAAGTGGGGCTTAGCGGACATATTGAAATTGGAGACAGGGCTACTCTTGGAGCACAAGCTGGAGTGAGCAAAAATGTTGAGCCTGGTGACGTTGTCATTGGCGCTCCTGCTAAGCCGATAAAAGTTTGGAAGCAAAATAATTTTTATATTCATCAGCTTGGAAAGCTTTTTGAACGTGTTAAGGTTTTAGAAAGCAAAACCAATGAAAAGTGAAGGAAGCATGGTGCGAGCGTAAGTTGCTATGAAAAAAATTGCTCAGTTTCTTAAAAGAAATCAGCGGCCTGCAAATCATGCTGACATGAGCTTTGGCGAGGGATGGCATAAAAGAAATTATTTAACCAAGGTTATTATTCCTTCTCTTTTCAAGCGGCGGCAGGGAGAAAAAATTCCAGCCGCTTTTCCCGAACTTAGTTCTGATCAAGTCGCTGTAACTTGGATTGGACATGCTTCTTTTTTAATTCAAACAGACAAGAAGGCTATTCTCATTGATCCGAATTGGGCTAAATGGCTAAAAGTTGTTAAGCGTCTTCGGCATCCAGGGTTAGAACTTCATGAATTGCCAGCTATTGACTTAGTTTTAGTCACGCATGCTCACTTTGACCATCTTGATAAAAAAACGTTGCGAGCTGTGGCGGCTAATCAGCCGATTGTTGTTCCAGAGCATGTTGGAGGATTAGTTAAAGGACTTGGTTTTCAAAAAATCCAGGAACTTCAATCTTGGGAATCATTCGAATATGATGGCTTCAAAATTACCTTAACACCTTCTTTTCATTGGGGGGCTCGCATGCTTCACGATCAGCATCGTGGTTTTGGTGGCTTTCTCATAGAGCACAGCGGACGAACTATTTTTCATTGTGGCGACAGCGCTTACTTTTCTGGATTTCAGGAAATTGGTAAAAAAGCAGACATTACGGTTGCTCTTCTGCCTATTGGCGCTTATGACACGCCTACGGGGCGAGATGTCCATATGAATCCAGAAGAAGCGCTAAAAGCTTTTCAAGAACTTCAAGCCAAGATTCTCATCCCGATGCATTATGGAACTTTTCCGCTCAGTTATGAGCCGCTTGAAGAACCGCCTCAGCGCTTGCTTGCAGGAGCGATTGAACGTGGAGTTGTTGATCAAGTTCGGATTTTGCGCGAGGGAGAGACAGCTGTTTTTTAAAAAGCAAAATAGCTGCCAAAGGATTCAAAAAATCGCTGTTAATAAAATATCTTTTTTGTGTTCTTTGCACTCTTTTGAGGCTAGTTTTTAGCATGGTTTCAAAACAAAAAACAATTGTCGGTCTTGTCCAAATGCGCTGTGTTAAGGAGCCGTCTGCTAATTTAAAAAATGCAGAACGCTGGATTCGAAAAGCAGCCAAGCAGGGGGCTCAAGTGATCTGCTTGCCAGAATTATTTTTAAGTGAGTACTTTTGTCAAAGTGAGGACCATGCTTACTTTGGTCTTGCAGAGCCAATTCCAGGGCCAACCACTAAAAAAATGGAAGCTCTTGCTAAAGAGTTGAAGGTCGTTTTAATTGTTTCGCTTTTTGAGCGTCGCGCGCCTGGCCTTTATCACAATACGACAGCCATCATTGACGCTAATGGAAAATATCTTGGAAAATATCGGAAAATGCACATTCCCGATGATCCGGCATTTTATGAAAAGTTTTATTTTACGCCAGGAGATTTAGGGTTTCATTCTTGGCCAACCAAGGCTGGAAATCTTGGCGTTTTGATTTGCTGGGATCAGTGGTATCCTGAGGCGGCACGGCTTACAGCGCTTCAAGGTGCTGAAATGCTCTTTTATCCGACGGCTATTGGCTGGCATCCTTCCGAGAAAAAACAATTTGGCAAGCAACAGCGCGAAGCCTGGCAGTTAGCGCAGCGGGCTCATGCATTGGCCAATGGTGTTTATGTGATGGGCGTCAATCGAATTGGACATGAGGCGCCTGCGGGAGGAGATGGACTTGAGTTCTGGGGAAGTAGCTTTATCGCAGGGCCAGATGGAACTTTGTTGGCAGAAGCTTCTACCGATCAGGAAGAAGTTTTAATTGCAAGTCTTGATCTTTCTCTCATTGATACCCAACGTACTCATTGGCCTTTTTTTCGAGATCGCCGAATTGAGGCTTATGAAGGCCTTACAAAGCGTTATGGAACGCCTTGATATTGGAAACCTATCCTTCCGTGATTTTGAAAACAGATTCTGAGACAAAACTTTTTTTTAACAGCTTTCAAAGTCACGCTGCTCTAGTCGCCCATATTAATGACTTAAAGGGACCAGCATTGGAACAAGCATTAACCAAAGTGCATCACGCAGCTCCGAAAGGGAGGCGTAATGTTGCTGCTGGATATGTGAGAGCTTGGTCTCTTTTTTTTGGAAAGTTGGAAGGAACGCTTCGGAACGATCCTCTTTTTGATCAGGCTTTTCAACTCATCAAAGGAGGGACCTTGCTTAGTGAAAGACGATTCATGAATTTTTTTTTACTGCTTAAATATTCTCTTATGGAGATACCTGGAGATATTTTAGAATTTGGGAGCTTTCGTTGTGGTACGGCTATTTTTCTAGCTTATGTAGCGCGGGCATTAGGTCTCAATAAAACAGTTTATGCATTAGATACGTTTCAAGGACTTCCTGATGCCCAGAGCGATATTGATTTGCATGCAGTGGGTGATTTTAAAGAAGTTTCTTTTGAGTATTTGACAAAGATTGTTTCGGCTCTGCGTTTAGATAATCTTGTTTTGGTTAAAGGACGCTTTGAAGATACTGTTCCTAAGCTTTCTTCAAGACTCAAACCGCTTTCGCTGGTGCACATTGATGCCGTTACTTATCCTTCCGTAAAATATGCCATTGATGCAGCAATGGCACATTTGAATCCTCAAGGAGGATACCTTGTTATTGATGATGTGCTCTGCTCTGGCTGCATGGGCACGCTGCAAGCTGTAGAGGAGATGGTTGCAAAATATGACCTCAATGCAGAACAAACCACGCCTCATTTTGTTTATCGATGTTTTCAATCATGAGTGTTCCCCTTTCAAAAATTAAAATCCTGAAAGACGCACAATCTGGTCCAGGCCTAGATAAGTCGTTGCAAGAGTTTCATCACGATTTTCCAACCTCTTTGATAAAAGGACGAAATGTAGTAGCAGGTTCAGCACGAGCTTGGGGATTGCAGTTTGGCAAGTTAGGAACAGCAGTTGAAGCCGATCCTCTTTATCAAGAAAGTTTCAAATTAGTAGAAGGAGAAACATTGTTGCATTCTAGTCATCTTCAAAATTTTTTTTTAATTTTGAAATACGGTATCAAAAATAAAAGTGGCGATATTATTGAATTTGGAAGTTATCGTTGTGGCAGTGCTATCTTTATCGCCAAAGTAGCAAAAGAACTCGGCTATACTGGAAAAGTATACGCACTCGATACGTTTGAGGGAATTCCGTGGACTAATGAGGATCTGGATTTTCATCGCAAGGGTGATTTCAAGGACCTTTTCTTTGAAAGCGCAATAAATAAAATTCAACGACTCGGGTTGACGAATCTTGTTCTTGTTAAAGGATTGTTTGAAGAGACGCTTCCAAAATTATTGCCGACGATGAACAAAGTTATTCTTGCTCATGTGGATTGCGATATAGAAAGTTCGACACGTTACGCCATTTTAGCACTAGAGCAACAAATGGATCGTGGAGGATATATAGCCATTGATGATGCGGCTACCCCGGCTTGCCTGGGAGTGATGCAAGCTGTTGAGGAGGCATTGCAAAAACGAGGGTTTCACGCGGAGCAATCATTCCCTCATTTTGTGTATCGTGTGCCTCAACTTTTTTGAAATGAATCGAGTACTTCAAAAACAAAAAATCTGTCCCGATTGCTCAGCAACTTATGATGATCGCTTATTAAGCTGTGGAGAGGAATTGATCTGTTGCTCCTGTGGAAAAAGGTTAAAAAAATATTATGATATCTTTCTTTTTCAAAAAGCATGGGCAATAGTGACGACTTGTTTGATTTGTTTTTTTATGGCGAATATCACGCCAATTATGGTTTTTGATGTTTCTGGTAACACGCAATCAAATCTTATTATTACAGGGGTATTGAGTCTTTGGTTTCAAGGATATTGGCCTCTAGCTATCTTGGTTTTTTTTTCCGCTATACTTTTGCCCCTATTGCACCTTGCTGCATTTTGGTATTTGTTAGGAAGTTGCTGCATGAAGCATCACTGGAAAGGAAGTGGCATTGCACTTCGCTGTGTCAATATATTGGCTCCATGGAATTTGATGCCTGTTTTTGCGGTGGCCACAATGGCAGCTGTTGTGAAGCTTGATCAACTTGGGACAATCCAATGGAAAATAGGAGCTTTTTGGGTAGGGTTGCTAGCGATTGCCTCGCTTGTTGCAATGCGATTATTTGATTATGGGGCGATTCTGGAATATTTAGAATCAATCTCAGCAAAAAATTAAGAACTTTAATATAGGATTGCTTTTTCGATGAATTCTTCCGATCAACGACGTTTCGAAGCTGTTAAAGCATTGGCTGTTGCTGGAGCCATCCTTTATTTACCGTCCAACATGATTCCTGTTATGACAATGACTGTAAATGGAGATGTGCAGCCCCTCACGGTGATGGGGGGAGTGATGGAAATGTATCACTCGGGATTATGGCCCGTAGCTGTGATTATTTTTTTAGCGAGTATTATAGTTCCCTTTGTAAAGCTCGTAGTAACAGGTTGGATTTTGTGGCTGCATGGCACAACGCGTTGGCAGCGTCAGCGGAGTCAGGTTCGTCATATCATGATTAAAATAGGAAGTTGGGCCATGATTGATCTTTTTTTACTTTCTGTGATTGCTGCTGTGGGACAATTGGGTACGCTAGCAAGTGTTCATGCAGAGCCTGGTTCGCTTTTTTTTGCAGCTGTTCTGCTTTGTAATGTTTTTTCTTATGAACTTTATAAGACTTCTTGGATTTGGAAGTCAGCACCAATTAAAAAATAAAATTTCCAATGAACGATATGTCAGTTTCTTCCGATCATGCCAAGGTTGTCACGCACGCCAACTACCGATTTTCTTGGGTCTGGTTATTTCCTGCATTGGCTTTGCTCGCTGTGGGATGGTTTCTTTTTAAGGAATGGAATTCGCGGGGTCCTGTGGTAGCCGTTGAATTTCATGAAGCCCCTGGTATTGAGGCCAACAAAACATTGCTTTTTTATCGAGGCGTAGCAGCAGGAAAAGTAATCGATGTGAAGTTGGATCAACAATTAAATCGAGCAATTGTTACTGTTCGACTGAAATCCTTTGCTGCCCCACTTGCGCAAGCAGGAACACTTTATTGGATTGATCAGCCCGTTATTGGCCTGGCGCAAACTTCAGGGTTGAGTTCGATTATTCAAGGAAATTCAATTCAGGCTCGCTTAGGAGAAGGGCCAAGAGCTTCTTATTTTGTTGGGTTAGAGAAGGCGCCTCTTCATCCGCTCCAAGCACCTGGTCTTGTTTTGAAACTAGCCGCTGAGGAAGTCCCTTCATTGGAAGAAGGTGCTCCCATTGTCTATCGTGGTATTACAATTGGAGGTGTCATGCGCAAAGAATTTGATGAGGCAGGAAATCCCTGTGTCATTGTTGGAATTCAAAAACAGTTTTCAAATCTGATTACCAGTAGTAGTCGTTTTTGGAACAGTTCTTCCTCGATGATAAAGGTAGGTCCTGCAGGAGTTCGATTTGAACTTTTTAATTTAAAATCATTGTTTATTGGAGCTATTGAAGTTGATGCTTTTGGAGCAGCTGGAGAGCCTGTTGATAATGGAACAAACTTTCGACTTTGCGCCAATGAGTCTGAAGCACGCTTTGAAGATTCAGGAATGACGATTAAGCTTGTCGCAAAAGATATTCCAACGATTGAAGTAGGGTCGCCTCTTCTTTATCGCGGCGTTATTGTTGGTAAAGTCCAGAAAAAGAATCTCGCTGAAAATGGAGATGCAAGTTTGACGGTTTTTATTAAAAAAGAATTTGTACCGACCATTCGTCAAAACGCTCGCTTTTGGAGGCTTCCAGCAACAGAAATTCAAGCTGGTCCTGGTACTCTTAAGGTTGCGGTGAGTAGCTTAAAAACTCTTTTTGAAGGTGGCATTGCTTATGATCTCGTTGGCTCATCAGGAGCTCCTGCAGCTGAGGGTGCAACATTTTCTCTGTTTGCCAATGAAGAGTTAGCAAAACTGCACTCAACGCCGCTTCATTTGAGCTTTGATAATGGTCAAGGCCTTGTTGTTGGACAAACGCAGCTCCGTTATCGCGGGCTTCCTGTTGGCCTTGTAGGAGGAATCAAGATACTTCCTCGTAATGTCGAGGTAACGGCTTACTTAAAACCCGAATATGATTTTTTAAGACAGCCCGATACAACTTATAAAATTATTCATTCCAAAATTTCTTTGGATGGCGCTACAGGCTTAGAAACATTGCTTGGGGGTGTTTACATTGAGTGCCTTCCACCTAAAAAGGCACGTCCTGTAGCAAGGCTTGTTGATCGTCTTTTTAGAGCATATTAAAACTTCTATAGCCGCGCATTGCGGCGTCACTCCGGTGTTCGAAGCCTCGAGTATGCGATAGACACTGCGTTTCTGAGCTCCTCGTTCCTGGCACCACATCGGCTATAATATTTTTTGAAAAATCTAGTTCGAAGCGATGCTTTATGATTTTTGTATTATCGTAATTGCTTCGGTGATGATTGTTGCCGTCTGTTCATCCTCTTTTTTGATTTCAGGTTCAATAGGTTTAGCAACGGGGAGATGAGGCGTGACTTTCCAAAAATAGGAATGTGTTTTATCCCAATCGGCGAGCAGCTGTTGTGCCCATGGGCTTTCAGTATAAGTAACATGTTCTTGAACCAAGGATCTCAACGAAGATGCATCTTCTTGAGTGAGACGGCTTGCTGTGACGAGTTGAGTGTTTAAAACGGAAAGAAAAGTTTGTTGCTCATCTAAAACATAAGCTGTTCCTCCTGTCATACCGGCGCCAAAATTCTTTCCTGCCGATCCTAAGACAACAACTGTTCCTCCGGTCATGTACTCGCAACCATGATCCCCAATGCCTTCGACAATAGCAGTTCCTCCGGAGTTGCGTACTGCGAAGCGTTCTCCTGCTCGACCATTGATAAAAAGTTTTCCACCAAGAGCGCCGTACATGACGGTATTGCCAACGATTTCATTTTCATGGGGAGCAAAGAGATGATTTTTTCGAGGGCGAATGATGATCTTTCCACCGCTCATCGACTTGCCAACATAGTCATTCGCTTCTCCTTTGAGAAAAAGCGTTACGCCCGGCATCAAAAAGGCTCCCAGGCTTTGGCCCGCTGTCCCCTTGAGTTGGATTTCTAATGCTCCTTCAGGAAGTCCTTCTGCACCATAATGGAAGGCGATAGCGCCTGAAACCTTTGTGCCAACAGCGCGATGAGTATTGTTGATTTTATAAGTAAGTTGAATGGGCCTTCCGTCTCGTATTGTCTCCTCAGCTTCTTGTAAAATAATATCATCAAGCGGTTGATCTCGTTCTGAATCGTTACGATCTCGCGTAGCATAGCGGATAGCGGTCGGATCATTTGCAGAGACGTCGTGAAGCAGTCGATCAAGAACAAGTTTGTTAGCTTTGGGGTGGCCGGCCATTTTTTTCTGACGTAAAAACTCAGTGCGTCCAACCATTTCATCAATTGTTCGAAATCCAAGCTTGGCCATGATCTGACGGACTTCTTCAGCGACAGCATTAAAATAGTGAACAACATTTTCAGGCTTGCCTTTAAATTTTCCACGAAGCCGTTCATCGAGTGTCGCTACGCCAACAGGGCAATTGTTTAAATGACATTGTCGGACATAGACACATCCCATCGCAATGAGAGCTGCAGTTCCAAAATTGTATTCTTCGGCGCCGAGCAAAGTGGCATAGACAATATCTTCCCCTGTGCGCATTCCCCCATCAGTACGAAGCGTAACGCGATTGCGAAGTTGATTGAGGAGTAGCACTTGGTGAGCTTCGGCCAAACCAAGTTCCCAAGGACCTCCGGCATGCTTAATCGAACTCAGTGGGGAGGCGCCTGTTCCTCCCTCATGACCACTAATTAAAATGATGTCAGCATGAGCTTTTGCAACACCAGCCGCTATGGTTCCAACTCCAGCTTCAGCGACAAGCTTTACGCAGATTCGAGCGCGAGGATTAACATGCTTAAGATCATAGATAAGTTGGGCAAGATCTTCGATTGAGTAAATATCGTGATGAGGAGGTGGCGAGATGAGTGTGACTCCTGGAACTGCATAGCGGAGCGTCGCAATATAGTGGTTAACTTTAACGCCAGGAAGCTGTCCTCCTTCTCCGGGTTTGGCTCCTTGAGCCATTTTGATTTCAATTTCTTTGGCGCTCGCCAAATAAGCAGCACTGACGCCAAAACGAGCGGAAGCAATTTGTTTAATGGCACTGTTGGCCCAGTCACCGTTTTCACGACGTTTGTAACGTGCAGGATCTTCCCCTCCTTCACCTGAATTCGATTTTCCACCGATGCGATTCATTGCAATGGCTAGCGTTTCGTGAGCCTCAGGACTCAGTGCTCCCAGCGACATGCCAGCGGTGGTAAAACGGCGGCGGATTTCTTCGATAGGTTCGACTTCTTCGAGTGGGACAGGGCCAGAATTTTTAGGGACAAAAGAGAGAAGGTTACGCAGCGAATGAGGGCTGTTAGTTAACACAGCATCAACATAAGCTTGATAATCTTCCGGCTTGTTCGTGCGCATGAAGGAATGAAAATTTTTGATGACTGGTGGCGTAACGACATGCATTTCACCAGTACGCCGAAATCGATAAAACCCGGCATCAGGTAATTTTTCATTTGCAATATTGATCTTTTCTTCTTCCGTACTTGGTGCAAAAGCAAGATGGTGACGTGAGAGGCTTTCTTCTGCGATTTCTTCTAAATCTATTCCTTCAATTGGAGAGGTGGTGCCTGTAAAGCAAGATTCTATCAAGCTAGAAGAGATGCCTATTGCTTCAAATGTCTGAGCTCCGCGATAACTTCCAATAACGGAGATACCCATTTTTGACATGATCTTGAGCAGTCCATTACACAACGCTTTTTTGTAATTGAGTAATGCTGAGCTCCAAGCAATAGGCTCTTTTTCTTGAGATAAAATTTCACGAATTGTTTCAAGAGCAAGATAAGGATGAACTGCACTAGCTCCGTAGCCAATGAGGCAGGCCATTTGATGAACATCGCGAGCTTCGCCTGTCTGTGAAATCAAACTTGCTTTCATTCGCTTTCCAATGCGAATGAGATAGTGGTGGACGGCTCCTACAGCTAAGAGTGAAGGGATTGCGACATGGTCAGCATCAACTCTTATGTCGCTCAGAATGATGATGCGCCCACCTTGATCAATTGCTGCTTCTGCTTGCTGGCAGATTTTTTCTAGCGCAAGAGCCAATCCTGAAGTGCCAGTGCTTTTTTTCCAAAGCGTAGAAATTGTACTTATTTTATGAACGCCTCCAATATTGTTCAAACGCTCTAATTCTTCCGTCAGTAAAATAGGAGACTCTATTGTAATTTGCTGAGCATGTTCAGGAGTGGCTGCGAGGAGGTTTCTTTTCCATCCCATTGCAGTGAAGAGCGACATTACAGAGCGTTCACGAATGGGGTCGATGGGAGGGTTGGTAACCTGAGCAAAGAGTTGTTGGAAGTAGGTAAAGAGAAGACGTGGCCGTGTTGAGAGGACTGCAAGTGGTGTGTCATCTCCCATTGATCCCACAGCTTCAGCTCCATCATGAATCATCGGTTTGAAAATCATTTCCAACTCTTCACTAGAATAGCCAAAAGAAATTTGCTGTTTCTTTAATAAAGCTCCAGAAATAACTTGATGGACTTCTTTGATTTCATGGGCTTCAACTGGTGGAACCTTGATGAGATGGTCTGTGACCATTTTTTCATAGTCACATTCTCTGGCTAGCTGCTGCTTGATTTCTGTATCTCGTAACAGTTTTCCTTGAGCTAGGTCGACAGCCATCATTTCTCCCGGGCCAAGACGGCCTTTTTCGATGACTGTTTTTTGATCAAGGCCACTGACGCCCATTTCAGAGCCGAGGGATAAAATACCATCGTTGGTAATTTCGTAACGAGCAGGACGAAGTCCATTTCGATCGAGAGAGGCACCAGCGATAAGACCGTCTGTGAAAACTAGCGCAGCAGGCCCATCCCAAGGCTCGCAGAGGCAAGTGTGATACTCATAAAATCGCGCTAGTGATGGAGAGAGATTTTTGTCAGCGCGCCAAGCAGGAGGAACCAAGAGTGTCATCGAATGCAGGAGTGAGCGTCCTGACATTGTTAAGATTTCTAGTACATTGTCGAGGCTTGCTGAATCAGAGCTTCCAGACTGAGTGATCGGTTTTAAAAATTGAATATCACTTCCCCAAAAGTCAGTTTTTATTTCTGCTTCGCGAGCCTTGGTCCAATTGCGATTGCCTCGAATGGTGTTAATTTCTCCGTTGTGCGAGAGCATTCGAAAGGGATGGGCCAATGGCCAAGTTGGAAATGTGTTGGTACTGTAACGTTGATGATAGACACAGAAAGCTGTTTCAAAATCAGGATCAGTCAGATCAGGATAAAATTTTTCCAACGAAGCTGCGACCAAAAGCCCTTTGTAAACAAGTGTGCGATGAGAAAAGGAGCAGATATAACAATTTTCAATCTTGTCTTGCTCGATACGATTTTCGATTTCGTGACGAGCAAGAAAAAGACGTCGTTCAAAATCATGATCACTCATCCCTTCGGGTCTGCCCATCAGGACTTGTTGAATTGTTGGCATCGTTGAAAATGCTTTGCTGCCCAAGACATGGGGCAATACAGGAACTGGACGCCATCCAAAAAGAAAAAGGCCGCGCTTGGCAACTACTTCCTCGGTGATGGCCTTTGCCCTCGCTTGAGCATAGAGATTTTGATGAGGAAGAAACATCATTCCAACACCAAGATCTGTTTCATGATAAAGTTGATGACCTAAGGCTGAGATGGTTTTTTTAAAAAGCTTGTAAGGAATTTGAGTGGTGATGCCGGCTCCATCCCCAGTGCATGAGTCTGCGTCGAGGGCTCCACGATGCATCAGGCCACAAAGAGAGCGAAGGCCAATTTTTAAAATACGATGAGAGCGAGTTCCATTAATTTGACTTACCATTCCAACTCCACAGGCGTCATGTTCCTGTTCTGGATTATAAAGGCTGAGGCGACTTTGATGATGAGGGAAGGAAATATTCATAAAACGTAAAACTAATCATTACAGCTCCAAACAAGGAATGAAAACGGTTCGTTCTAATGCTTTGCTAGCCGTTCAGGTTAGCCGCAGCCTTACAACAAAGATTTTTCAAACTAACTTATTACACAAACCTCCTCATTTTTATTCACGTTATTAGGTTTAAGCGATAAAGTTGTGTCAAAACTCTAATGTAACGATCACTGTTTAGTTTAACGAGATCAATTTATTCTGACTTATGAATGAGATATCCAAATGGGCTTCTTCTTTATGGCCAAATGGGGCTGCTGATAAACCCTCAGCTTCCACAGAGCCTCCTGCTTCCCCAGCAGGAATAAAACAAATTCCAACAGGGCCAGCGTTGGTTAATATAGGCAAGCGTAAAGAGGATATTCAAAAGAAGCTGGGACTTGAGCATATAAAACCATTTGCAGGAGATAGCAGTTTTGCTGAGACAAGAGATAATGCTGCTTTAGGGGACGCTCTTATTTTCACATCAGAACATCAAGCGAATGCTTCAATAGCCCTATCTTCAACAACCGAAGCGGCCAATCCAACTGTAGAGCCTTCTTTGAAAGAGGTTCTCCCAGCAAGTTATTCCGGGCTCACAGAAGCTGAACAAGCAACGTTAATGACGGGGGGAATCATTGGAAAAAATTCTATAAACAGTGGTTTTTTAATGACCAATTATGTCTTTAGTTTTTATAAGATGACGGACGCAGCTCCAGAAATTCCGATAGCCGCTATCTTAAATACCCAAAATGCAAAAGCGTTACTGCCTAACTGTCACTCTCTTTCACTAAGCGAGATAGAAGACAAGGATATTGGACGGGCGACATCTTTTAATGCGACCTATCAGTTTTTTCGAGACCCTCAACAACAAGATAAGCTCATCACGATAAAGCTAGCATGTAAACTGGAAGCTGCAGAATCAAAAGGATACAGCCTGCACTTTGAGAAGGGAGCTCAATCAAGCTCTGGAGATCTGAAAGGAGAGTTTCAAATTATTCCGTGGCAGGGTAAATCCTTAGTCAAGGCTCAGGGGTCATTAGCTGTTTCAAATTTGTTTGTGTTGATGATCACCGATCATATCAAGTCTCAAATTTCTCAATCATTTCAACAAATTTTTCAGGAGATCCTTTCTCGAGCTAGTAAAACAAAGCCATCAGAACAAAGTCAGACCATTCTTTCTAATGTGCTCAGCCTTCATGAAAATTAAGAATTAAGAAAAGGCCACTTTAAAATTGCCTCTTTCGTGAGAACGCGTATGATTTTTTCTTTTTAGTAAAGCCCTTTTCCCTTCTTTTCCCTTGTACCACCAAAACGAAAAAGTAGAAAATATCGATGTCTCAGAAGAGATGTCACGCTCTTTCCTCGACTATTCCATGTCGGTTATCATCTCGCGGGCCCTGCCCGATGCCCGAGATGGGTTGAAGCCGTCACAGAGACGTATTCTCTTTGCCATGGGAGAGCTTGGTGTTACGCCCACGCGGAAGCACTTGAAGTGTGCAAAGATTGTGGGTGAGACAATGGGTAATTATCACCCGCATGGTGATATGGCCATTTATCCGACACTTGTTCACATGGCGCAACAATGGGCCATGCGCGAGATGCTCATTGAGGGGCAAGGAAATTTCGGGTCAGTAGAAGGTGATCCACCGGCTTCCATGCGTTATACCGAAGCGCGTCTCAGGCCGCTTGGAGCGTTGCTGATGGAAGACATGGAAAATGACACGGTCGACTTTGTCCCCAACTATGATGACACCCGTCAGGAACCGACTGTTTTCCCAGCTGCTTTTCCTAATCTTCTTGTAAACGGTGGAACCGGTATTGCG
This sequence comes from uncultured Chthoniobacter sp., assembly GCA_964402065.1. Classification (GTDB taxonomy): domain Bacteria; phylum Verrucomicrobiota; class Verrucomicrobiia; order Chthoniobacterales; family UBA6821; genus CAIWMF01. The sequence goes on from CAYOAN010000001.1 coordinate 19,322, forward strand.
GTTGGTATGGCGACCAACATTCCACCTCATAACTTGAGTGAAATCATTGATGCGATCTGTGCACAAGTTGATGAACCAGAAATTACCCTGGATGGATTAATGCAATACGTCAAAGGGCCTGACTTTCCAACAGGATGCCAAATTTGTGGCGTGGGTGGCATTCGCCAATATTTTGAAACAGGACGTGGCTCCGTTAAGGTGCGAGGCCGTGCTGGCGTTGAAGAAATCAAGGGGGGACGTGAGCAAATTGTCATTACCGAAATTCCGTACAACGTGAATCGTGCGGTGCTTGTTGAAAAAATTGCGGACCTTGTTAACGAAAAAATTCTTCCTGAAATCACGGCCGTCCGTGATGAATCTGATGAGAATACTCGTGTTGTTATCGAGCTTAAGAGGGATGCAATCCCCAAAGTTGTGATCAACAATCTTTACAAGCACACAGCAATGGAGTCTTCCTTTTCTGTGATCATGCTGGCAATTGATCGAGGACGTCCTAAACTTCTCTCCCTCAAAGAAGCGATTGCTTGTTTCATTGAGCACCGCCGTGAGGTTATCTTGCGTCGTACGCGCTTCCTCTTACGTCAGGCCGAGGCACGTGCAGAAAAGTTAGAAGGTTATCTCATTGCCCTTGCTAACCTTGATGACTTTATCAGAATCATCCGTGAATCAGCTAATCGCGAAGAGGCTAAGGTAAAACTATTAGCTTTTGAATTTACGAAAAAGCAAGTTGAGGCATTTGGAATTCTGATCCGCAGTGAGGTTCGCTTGACAGATGGAAAGTACTTCATGAGCGAAGCTCAGGTTGATGCTATTTTAGAACTTCGACTTTACCAATTGACTGGCTTAGAGCGAAACAAAGTGATTGGTGAGTATCAAGAGCTTCTGAAAACCATTGCTGACCTTGAAGACATTTTAGCTCGAGAAGAACGCGTCTTAAGTCTCATCAAAGCAGAACTGCGAGCCGTTCAAGAAAAGCATGGACGTCCACGCCTAACAGAAATTGTTCCTGAAGAGGGAGAGATTTCAATTGAAGATTTGATTGCCAACGAAGGTTGCATCATTACGGTCACGCACAAAGGCTTCATCAAGCGAACAGCCGTTAGTTCTTACCGTGCTCAGAAACGAGGCGGCAAAGGAGTTGTCGGGATGACAACGCGTGAAGCAGCCAGCGAAGAAGATGAAGATGATTTTGTTGAGCATCTCTTTACGGCAAGCACCCATGATTACTTGCTATTCTTCACTAAGAGTGGCCGTTGCTATGTTGAACGTGTTTACGGAATTCCTGAAATGAGTCGCACTGCAAAAGGGCGCTCCATTGCAAACATCCTTAACTTACAGCCTGGAGAAGAGCTTGCTGCTACGCTTCGTATTCCATCGAAGCAGGCAGGGGGCGTCACTGGCGTCGACATGACATGGGATCCTAATACCTATATTTTCTTTGCGACTAAGGGCGGTATCGTAAAAAAATCAAACTTGTCAAACTTTGCTAACGTACGCAAAGGAGGCATCATTGCGATTCAAATTGAAAAAGAAGATGAATTGATTGATGTCGTTCAAACTGATGGTCACAACGAAGTTGTTTTAGTGACTAAAGAAGGAATGAGCATTCGTTTTAATGAAGATCAACTTCGCGACCAAGGACGCAACACGATTGGTGTTTGGGGAATGCGTTTTGACAAAGGAGATCAAGTTGTAGCTGTCGCTGTTGTTTCTGAAGATGCAACGCTGCTCGTTGCTGGCGAAAATGGTATTGGAAAACGAACAAGTTTTGAAGATTATCGGATACAAACACGTGGTGGTCGTGGCGTCATCACGATGAAGACAGGTGATAAGACAGGAAGTGTTGTCGGCGCCTTGGCAGTAACGGAGCGTGATGAACTTATGCTCATTACTTCAGGAGGACAAATGGTTCGCACCCGCGTTTCAGAAATTCGTAAAGCGAGCCGTAACACGATGGGAGTAAAATTAATTAACCTCCCTGCGAAAGAAAAACTGCAGGCCATCGCGCCGGTGGTTAGTCAATCCGAAGAGGATCCACAGGGATAGAAGAGGTGAAAGTGTTTTTGAAGAGTCCGCGGTAGCGATAAGAAAGTACTTGATCCTTGATTAAAGGATGATTATAGGTCTTATTTTTTTGATTAAAAAATCTCACTTAAAAAACCAAAAATCATAAAAATTCTTTTTCCTTTTGGAACAGCTTTATTGTTATGCTGTCATCAACTAGCCGGCTACAGCAGTATTCCGGAGTATAATTCGAGTACAACAACCAGCTATTCAAGCATTGGATGTTATCAAGATAGTCGTGAACATGAAAATGTAACATCTTCAGAAAATCAAGTTGTTAGTGTTGATTCTAAAATTGATTGTGAGAGTCAAGAGTTAGCTGACGAAACTTGCGATGTTGAAGCAAATTCTCCATTGATGATGGCAAAGGGACCGCTAACATATAGCGGAACTCTAAAAATTGACGATGATGGGGCTGGATCATCACATGGCGATCCTAATCATGACCCAAAAACATCAATGCAAATAAATGGTAGAAGTCTTAATGCCGATATAAATTCTTATGTTGTTGTTCCTCATTGGTTGCTCGGACAGGGTGTTAAAGTAGGTGATAGGGTAGATGTTATAGTGGGTCTTTACTGGACAGATACTGGAGCATATGCTTCGAGTAATATAATCTCATCAATTGTTGGAGATGTCGGTCCTGATGATAAGGGTGTTGGAGAGATATCTATTGCAGCTGCTAGAGCGTTGGGTTTTGGTACCCGTGATGTTAATGGCATTGGGCCTGTTCCTACATGGAATGGTGCAGATTGTGATCCTACTATTACAATTATTTATTATCCATCGGGGTATTAAATGAAAATTTTTATTGTCTTACGAATGAAATTGTCTTTTGCTTTCATAATAGCGTTGCTGTTGATTGATACAACAGGAGCAACTCCTCTTCCTAATGGATATATTATCCCAAAAGAAACTTTATCACCGAGTCGTCACTATGGGTTTTTGGTCCCAATGTTTAGCTCTTTTTCTAATGGAGAGAACGTCCATAATGCTCTTGTCGTTGTGAAAACAGGAAAAGTTATTGCCGAGGTCAAGGCTTTTCCGGGTTTTGATCAGCCTATTAATTACATAAAAATAGTTCCTCCTTGGTGGTCCAAGGATGAATCAGTGGTTCTTTGGAAAGTAGATGGTAAATGGTCTCCAACAGCACTAGTTTTATTGAAATTTAAAAAAGAAAAACAGGTTTGGCAACTAGACTTGCTAACTAAGTTACAACAGAAAATTTTAGCATCTACAAAAATGGCTGTACCTAGGGAATATGAAGAAGCCAAAAAAGCAAATTCAGGCAATGGTAGTAGCTATCCAGACGGTTTTACAATAGATGTAGAACCCGTGCTCGTTTCTCAGCAATCTTCTTCCGGATCTAATGTTCATTCTTTTCTCAAATTTCCTCTTGAAATTCATATTGTCTTATCATCCAATCCAAAACAAATTCAGGGAATTTCTAACCTGAATGCTAGTATGGATGCTATTGTTCAGAAGAGTGGGGTTATTGAAGTAAGGCAATTTAGGGTGGAATAAAGGTGTTGTAAAAAAGAAAAAATAGTTTTTCAGTTCACTAAAAAGTCTTCTAAGAGCAAAGAATCTATGGTACTTTGCTGTCTCTTTTCTTTTCTCTATGTTCAATTGGATTCTCAAAAAAATTATTGGTTCTAAGAATCAACGTGAAGTTCGGCGGATGATGCCGCTAGTGCATAGAATTAATGAGCTGGAAGAGCAGTTGCAATCTTTGCCAGAAGAAGTTCTGCGCGAAAAAACAGCTGCGTGGAAAGCAGAACTTGCTGCTATTAGTGATCCGGAGGTATTAAAAAAGCGCCTCGAAGAAATTCTTCCAGAAGCTTTTGCAGTCGTTAAGAATGCTGCTCGTCGTCTTTGTGGGCGGACCTTCATAGTCTGTGATCATGAGATGACATGGAACATGATTCATTTTGATGTGCAGCTGGTTGGGGGAATTGTGTTGCATCGAGGACGGATCGCTGAAATGGCAACTGGTGAGGGAAAAACATTGGTTGCAACCCTTGCTGTTTATTTAAATGCATTAACAGGACGAGGCGTTCATCTCGTGACGGTAAATGATTACCTTGCACGACGCGATGCAGAGTGCATGGGACAGCTTTATGGCTTTTTGGGACTCACCGTTGGTATCATCCAGCACGATCAGTCTCCTGAGGAGCGACGTGCGCAGTACGAATGTGATATTACATATGGCACGAATAGCGAGTTCGGATTCGATTACTTGCGCGACAATGGCATGGCCACCAATCGTGAACAGCAAGTGCAGCGTGGTCATTACTACGCAATCGTCGATGAAGTCGATTCGATTTTAATCGATGAGGCGAGAACACCCCTCATTATCAGTGGACCAGCCACGGTTTCAACACATCAGTACGATCATCTCAAACCATTGGTTGCCCAACTCGTGCGTAACCAAACAATGCTTTGCACCCGCCTCATCAACGAGGCTAAGGAACTTTATGAAAAAGGAGAAAAAACTGACAAAGAAAAAGTTGGCTTGCTTCTTTTTAAAGTAAAATTAGGTCAACCTCGAAATAAAGGACTGATGCGGATGATGGAGGATCCAGAGATGCGAAAACTCATGGATAAATCGGAACTCTCTTTTTATCAGGAGAGCTCCAAAGATGCTTTGGTAGCACTGAAGGAAGAGCTTTATTTTGCAATCGAAGAGCGTCAGCACGATGCTGACTTAACTGAGATGGGACGCAACTTCATGAATCCGGATGATTCTAATGCCTTTGTCCTCCCTGATCTTCTCACAGAATTTGCGGATATTGAAAATGATTCAGCATTGAGTGATACAGAAAAAACTCAAAAAAAACAAATAGCTCAAGAACATTGCGATCGTCAAAGCGAGCGCATTCATAACATTTCTCAACTCCTCAAGGCATACTGCCTTTATGAAAAAGATGTCGAATACGTCGTTGAGGAAAACAAAGTTGTCATTGTTGATACCTTTACAGGACGCAAAATGCCGGGGCGCCGATGGAGCGATGGACTGCACCAAGCTGTGGAGGCTAAAGAGGGAGTGCAGATTGATCGCGAGACACAGACATTAGCAACGATTACGATTCAAAATTATTTTCGCCTTTACGAAAAATTGGCCGGTATGACCGGAACCGCAGAAACTGAGGCCAATGAATTTCACGATATCTATCATTTGAGCGTAGTTGTTATTCCTACCAATAAACCGGTGAGGCGTGTCGATCAAAACGACCGTATTTACAAAACACGTCGTGAAAAATATGCTGCAGTGATTGAGGAAATTAAAGCCTCTCATGGCCGAGGGCAACCAGTGCTTGTAGGAACAGCCAGTGTAGAGGCTTCGGAGCTTGTAAGTCGGATGCTCAAGCGAGAAAAAATTCCGCACACTGTCCTTAATGCTAAGTTTCACATGCAAGAAGCCGAGATTATTGCGCGTGCTGGCTTGCGAGGAGCGGTCACGATCTCTACCAATATGGCAGGACGTGGTACCGACATTAAATTGGGAGAAGGTGTTGCAGCATTGGGCGGGCTTTTCGTGATTGGTACAGAACGTCATGAATCGCGTCGTATTGACCGGCAGCTTCGTGGGCGTTGTGCTCGTCAAGGGGATCCTGGACTTTCACGGTTTTATGTGAGCTTTGAAGACGATTTAATGCGCAACTTTGGAGCGAGTGATCGTATGACTAAGATCATGGAAAGCTTCGGAATCAAGGAAGGAGAAGAATTGGAGCATCCTTGGCTCAACAAGAGTGTCGAAACGGCTCAGAAACGAGTGGAGCAACGCAACTATCTCATTCGTCGACGCACACTCGAGTTTGATGATGTCATGAACCAACAACGTAATGTTGTTTATGGCTATCGAAATGAAGTAATGGATTGTGAAAATCCGGCTTCGCAGTTTGCTAATGTTGCGAATGTAAAAACAGGCTCTGGTAGCCTACGTGGGATGATTGATGAGATAATCGAAGAAATCGTGCCAAAAAAAGTGGCTCAATTTTTAGAGGAACAACCAGGTGAACTTCCAGATGAAGAGGGATTATTGCAATGGGTTCATGGAACATTTCCGCTAGGTTTAACACGCGAGAAGGCCAATTTTTCAAGTCGTACAGTCGAAGAGAATGGCATCTTTCTGGCGCATCTTCTCAAAGAGGCTTATGACAAAAAATCAAGCGCTGAAGATCCAGTAGCAAAAGGCGGACTAGAACGGTTTGTTATGCTCAATGCAATTGATCGGCTCTGGCAAGAGCACCTTTATGCCATGGATGGATTGCGAGAGGCAGTCAATCTCCGAGCCTACGGCCAAAAAGATCCGCTCATGGAATACAAAACGGAAGGCTATGCGATGTTTGTAGAATTAATGCACAACATCAAAGTAGAAGTGCTTCACAATCTTTTCCGTAGTACGAGTAACCTTAAAGCTTTTGAGACTATTCTTGCCAACATGCCTCATCAATTCCTACAGCAATCTGATCCGATGGCCTCTGCTTCAGTAGTAACAACCTCAGCTGCCACAGAGCAACAATCTCAGGAATCAAACAATATAGATGAAGTCTTTGCAAAAAGTTTTCAACGTGAAACGCCAAAGATAGGTCGTAATGATTCCTGTCCGTGCGGAAGTGGGAAGAAATTTAAGTCTTGTTGTGGAAGGCAAGCGTAATTTCTAAAGAGGCATCATATGATGCCATCGTGCTGGCTTTTGTTGGGGCAAATATTTTGATAGACACTCCTTGTTGTTTGTTTAATCCAGCAAATTTAGACAAGTTTTAGTTGTTGCAAGGTGGATTGCATCACCTGTTAAAAGAATTTTAGAGTATTTAAAAATTCTATAGCTGCGTATCGCGGCGCCACACCGGTGTTTTCTTCTAAGGCGCTCTCAGCTGTGTCGCCACGTGAGGTTGGCTGCTACGAGGTCGTCCTAACGTTTTCTAGTTTCTGATATTGAGTGTGTCAGCGTACACTCCTTATCTTCCATTGAATTCGCTTAGCTCTCTAGCGGCAGTTTATCCTGGAGCTTCTCCCGATCCGTTATAATCTCCTTGGGAGCATAACTGTCTCTGAAGGTTTTGCACTTTTGTGAAAGATCTCGAAACGAGAGGGTAGACAGATTCTCATTGTTGAGTTCCTCGTTAAATTTTTCGAGAGTAGCAAAATAATCCATTTTGGCATTTTTTTGTGCTAGTTGAAAAATGTCTCTTGTAAAAGTTTGGAGTACTGGCTGGAAGAAAGGCAGCTGTTCCTTTGGCAATTTTTCCAAAGTGGTATCAAAAATTTTCACTCCTGCTTGAACTATTGCTTTTTTAATAGAACGCTCTTCCAATGAAGAGCTGGACTGATACCCCTTAGCGACCTTGGTGTTCTCTTCGATGACAGCTGGGTGGGAGGTTATTATATTAAGACTATGGGCATCCACCTTCGTGCCAGGCAACGTATTAATAACGAGTGACTCACGCTGTGATATAGAATTTAATATCTTGTTTGATGACTCTAATGCAATACCAACTGTTATTTTACTGCCTGTGAGGTTCCTTGGATTTGGTGAAGAATTGTAATCAACAAACGTCTTTTCAAAAACAGCCTTTGCTGACTCTGGATAGTCAGCAAGGATGGTTTGTTTTATTGACTGGACGACCTGCAGATTGAGATCATGAGCCTGATTAGGACAAAATTTAGCCCACAAAGAATAGAGTCCATCGGCTAGTGTTCCTTTAGTTGCAACGAGGGTGTTTTTGCCATCTCTTTGTTGAAGGCTGAGGCGTGCAGAACGATCCAGGGACTCTAGATCACTTAATGAGGTAACGGTGGTGCTTGTTCCAATGATTGGCATGTTTAAAATAAGAAGGTTTCTTAATCTGCGGCAATGCCCAGCTCTTTCAGTAAACGTCCTAAATCATCATCACCATAATATTCCATGATGATGTGCCCTTTTTTTTCTCCATCTTCAATAAGAACTCGAGTGGAAAAGCGATGTTGTAATTTATTTTGTAAGTGGAGGAGTGCTGGCGAAAGGAGGGAGGGAGCTTTTTTCTTGCCACGGCGAGGAGAGGAGGGGCCTGGTTTGGCTCGTAACTGCGCCTCTACCATTTCTTCAGCAACACGGACCGAAGCGCTGCGGCGTAAAATTTGGTGGGCAAGGAAACGTTGTTCTTCGTGGCTTTTCAACCCCAAGAGTACTTTGGCATGTCCAACACTCAGGCGTCCTTGAACAAGAAAACTTTTAACCTCTTCATCAAGATCGAGTAGGCGGATTGCATTGGCAACAACAGCGCGACTTTTGCCGACACGTTGAGCAATAGCTTCTTGAGTGAGTCGAAATTCGGTAGCGAGGCGTTGATAAGCCATGGCTTCTTCAATCGGATTAAGGCCTTCTCGCTGGAGGTTTTCAATTAAGGCAAGTTCAATGACTTCTTGATCTGTGGCATTGCGAACAATGACGGGAGCCTCTGCAAGTCCTACTTCACGTGAGGCTCGCCAGCGTCGTTCTCCAGCGATCAACTCGTAGAGGCCCTGAACGCGGCGAACAATCAGCGGCTGAATGATGCCTCGCTCTCGAATAGAATCGATTAATTCCTTTAATTGATCTTGCTTGAATTCAATACGAGGTTGCAGGGGGCTTGGAACAATGAGATCAAGGCGGACCTGCTGGACTCGTTCTCCTTGTTCTTCGACTGGGGTTGGAGAAGCGATAGCGGCTGTTCTTCCTGATCCAATCAGGGAGCCAAGACCTTTGCCAAGTGGAGATTTTGCCATGGAAAAATGTACAGAGATAGAAGTGGTAAAAGATATGAGGGAAAAAGTTTAACCGTTCAATAAGCTAAAAGTCGCTAAAATAAAAACGCTTTTTCGTGCTATTTGATAAATTTCGCGGTTTATTGTTTTTTGACAATATTTTTATTATTTCCATAACTTCTACTGCTGTGAATGCTCTTTTTTCTTCGCTTGATCTCCTTTTCTCTCGCACTTTCCTTGAAGGACCTGAGCAAATGGCGTTTGATGAGATTTTGTTAGGGATGGTTGAGCGGCCTTTGTTGCGAATCTATCGATGGAAAGCTCCTTGTGTGACATTTGGCTATTTTCAAAAATATGAATTGGTCCGCTCTCTTTATCCTTATCAGGAGGTGGTCCGTCGTTGGAGTGGCGGTGGTTGTGTAGAGCATGGAGAAGATATTACTTTTTCCTTAATGATTCCAGAATGGGAGCCAATCGCGCAGCAAACGGCTTCCTTTTTTTATCGGAAACTGCATGAGACAATAGTGACAGCTCTCCAGCAATATGGCATTTCAGCTCGACTTGCCGCACAGGAAGATCAACTTTCCGGAGAGAGTTGTTTTGTTGCGCCATGTCCGTGCGATGTCATGGTGGCTCAAAAAAAAATAGTTGGTGGAGCCCAACGTCGTTCGAGAGGCAGGCTTCTCTATCAAGGGAGTTTAAATTTTGGGACAAAAAAGCAAGAGCTCAGCGAGGAGAAAGAGTTTGTTCTTTCCTTGGGGCAACAACTTTCTCCTGAGTGCCTTCCTATTGAGGAGCGGCCAGAATGGTTTGAGGAAGTCAATCGATTAAGTCTTCGTCGCTATCGTTCAAAAGAATGGGAGCAGAAACGGTAAAGCTTGGCAGAAACTTTTTATTCCAGTAAAATCGAGGGCCTTCTGTTTATGAAAAAAATAGTTCCTTTTGTTGTAAGCCTGATGATCTCAGGAATGGTTCCATTATTTGGTGGAACAACTATCCTCAATGGCTCGGGAGCAACGTTTCCAGCGCCGCTTTATCAACGTTGGGCAGCACAATTCCATAAAGAGCATCCCGCTATTGCACTGAATTATCAAGGAATTGGAAGCGGGGCAGGGGTCAATAATTTTATTAAAGGGTTAACAGACTTTTGTGCTAGTGATGTCGCCATGAGTGATCAAGAAATTGCCAAGGTAAAAGAAGGCGTCATCATGATACCGGCTACAGCAGGGACCATTGTTTTTTCTTATAATCTGCCAGAGGTTCCCACGTTGACCCTAAGCCGAGAAGCTTATGTTGGAATTTTATTAGGGAAAATTACGGCATGGAATGATCCCGTAATTATCAAAAACAACCCGGTGATAGCTACGTTAAAAGATCTTCCGCCGATTACAGTAGTAACTCGATCTGATGGAAGTGGAACGACTGCTCTTCTGACTGGGCACGTTGCTGCTATTAGTCCCGAGTTTACCCAACAAGTTGGCGTCGGTCGTTCTGTGAAATGGCCTGTTGGCCTCTCGGGTAAAGGAAATGACGGGGTGACAGCGCTCATCAAGCAAACGCGAGGAAGTTTTGGCTACATGGAATTTGGTTTTGCAAAAAACAATCAACTGCCCATGGCAGTTTTAGAAAATAAGATGGGGGAGTTCATTGCTCCTTCTCCAACTTCGGGGGCAGCAGCTCTTGCTACTATTCAGCTTCCTGCTAACCTTCGCGATTTTGCATATGACCCAACCGGACATGATAATTATCCGATTACCGGATTTACTTGGATTATTTTGAAAAAGGAATATGCCGCAGAAAAAAAAGCAGCGCTTCAAGATTTTATGACTTACGCATTGACGACAGGACAGCTGGTTGCTCCTCAACTGGGCTATCTTCCTCTTCCATCCAATGTTGTTCAAAAATCGATGGAGACGCTTGCGACCTTAAAGTAAGAGTTAAAAGATAAATTTTCTTATGAAGAGGGCTCTTCCTAGAATTGATTTATTGCAAGTCTTTTGTTTCCTCGCAGCAGTGATGATTGTGACTGTGCTAGGACTCATGCTGTATGAAATTCTTCTTAAAGCTTGGCCGGCGATAACAACTTTTAGTTGGCATTTTATCGTTCGTTCAGAATGGCAGCCCAATCGTGATCTTTATGGCGTTTTGCCGATGATCATGGGAACATTGACGAGCAGTTTGATTGCGCTCCTTCTAGCATTGCCACTCGGTTTAGCAATTGCCATTTTTGTGAGTGAAAACTTTCTTCCCTCTCCAGTAAGGCATGCAATGCGCTTTATCATTGATCTTTTAGCAGCTATTCCAAGCGTTGTTTATGGTCTCTGGGGAATTTTTGTGATTGTTCCCTTAGTGCAAGAATATGGGACAAAGATGAGTCACTGTGCTGGGGCGATACCCTTTTTTAAAGGGCCTGCTTATGGGAATTCGTTGCTAGCAGCAAGTCTTGTTCTTGCTTTAATGGTGATCCCAACAATTGTTTCTATCTCTCGAGCCGCCTTGGTAGGGGTTCCAATGGTTTTGCGTGAAGGATCCTATGCCCTTGGTGCGACTCGTTGGGAAACTATTTTTCATGTTCTTTTGCCTTGTGCTATGCCTGGAGTAGTCGCAGCAGCTATTTTAGGCTTTGGCCGTGCCATGGGAGAAACGATGGCTGTTGCAATGCTTATCGGTAATAGTCAGCGCTGGACCCTTTCTCTTTTTGCTCCTTCTAATACCTTATCTGCACTTTTGGCTAATCAATTTGCTGAGGCTGATGGTCTCCAAATTAATGCCTTAATGTATGCGGCGTTACTCCTGATTATCATGACGCTTGTTGTCAACCTGATTGGAGAGTTGATTTTGAAGAGGACTCGAAAAAGTTTTGGAAGTCATTAACTCATTAAATCCCCTCAATTTTTTTAACACTATATGGAGATAGCAGGTATCAACTCACCAAAGCCACCAGGGCCGCTTGGGTCTGAAATTGACTCACCGACTCAAGAAAAACGGCCGATAGGGACTATGGACGGTTACCAAGTTGACTCTGTTGAAAGCACTACAACAAGACCAAATTGCATTCCAACAGGTGCTTCTATGATGCCTAGTCATTACGATCCTCTTCATCCTGTGGTGCTGGCCAACAACACGTTTTCCGATACCTTAGTTTATGCAACAGTGGTTAGCGAGGTGTTTAATATTCCTATTGAAAACTCCATTGCTGCCGGCATTGTGGGGAATGTTGCCTGTGCTTTAGCAACTTCTCCTTATCTTTCGAGTAAGATGATGTCATTGCTTCCGAATGAGGCTACTCGTGATCATGCAAGAAATTTTGATACATTTGTTAGAAAATTGGTTGATCCTGGTTACTTGAGTTATTATACAACGGCTTGGCCTGCGTTAGGTGTAGCAACTATTCCCGAAGCGTGCGCTTTTATTTTGGCCAGTGCATTCATGAGAAAAGGAGCCTCACTATTATTACAAAGTGATCAATGTAAAGGATCCTTAGAGCAACAAGCAGAAGCGCTAACTTCTACGGATCAAGCTCTGCAACCTTCCTTAAATGCCCTTTTACGAGTGATGAGAGAGTTTACACCTGACCTTGTTGCCTCATTGAGCCGAAGCGGAGTCAGCAATCTTTATGCTCATCACCAAGGGAAGATTTCTGCTAAAGATGTATTGAATAAAACATTATTTAGTGGAGCTGTGTATGTGGTATGCACCTTTCTTTATTATGTGTGCTATCGAGCTCTGGAGCAGTTAGGAGAAAAATCTTCTCGCCTGTATCAAAAACCAGCTGATCTCGATCGACAAAAAACAGAAGAACTAAAAGCAAGCCTTGAAACTTTTGAGCCTACGGTGAACAGCACTCCTGGTGAAGATTCGTTGTCTTCATTAGAAGAAAATAGGCAGCTCATTGCAACCAAACCGCAATCGCTTTCCCCTGTTTCTCGTTCCACAATCAACTCTCTTTCAAAAAATTTTGAAATATTGAAGTCTCCCTTGGTGAGTCTTTTTAAAGATCCTATTTATCGCTCTTTTGTAGAGTTAACTTATCACTGCAGAAAAGACCCCGATTCTAAAAATGCCATTGAGGCTTTTCGGGCCATTGATGCTGCTGACTTGCTTAATAAAGTGGTAGCGAGGTTAGAGGAGGATACCAATGAAGAGGCCCACCTTGCAGCTTATAAAGCCCTTTTAAACCATCTTGGGATTCAGATTCCTTCCGGCTCACTTCCTCCAGAGGTGATTCAAGATGCTCAAGAACGCGGCCTTGACGCTTTAATTAAAATGTTTCAAGCGCACGCTTCTTCTCACGATCAGCAGAAGCCTTCCTTGTTGGGGGCGGCCCAAGCGGCAAGACATAGTTATGGAGCGATTGGTTCCACAGATACTAATGTTGTATAAAGCGACAAAAACAAATGGAAAAATTGTTTATGAAGAAGTGGATTTTAGCCGTAGCTTCAATAGGATAAAACGATGTCATTAGTTCGGACTCATTTTTTTCATCAGCAAGAAGGAAGGACCTCTTGGATTCGCTTAGTGCGGAATCAAATATTGACGGCACTCTGTTTTTTGCTTTCGATATTGACGTTGGGGCCTCTTTTTTCGCTCCTCTTTTTGTTAATTAAAAAAGGATGGCCTCTCTTGAGCCTTAGTGTCTTGACGCAACTTCCTCCGGCTCCAGGTTTAGATGAAGGAGGGTTTGGAAATGCAATTCTTGGAACTGCAACCATGGTTGGAATTGCGTTGCTCCTCTCTGCGCCGTTAGGAATTTTAGGAGCTATTTTTATTCATGAGTATGCTCCCTATGCCCGTTTTTCTGGTGTTGTTCGTTTTGTGGCCAAACTATTGACAGGAATCCCTTCGATTATTTGTGGTGCATTTGCTTTTGCATTTGTAGTGTCAACGACAGGAAGTTTTTCTGCGCTCGCGGGAGGTGTTGCCTTGGCTGTCTTAATGCTTCCTACGATTTTGTTAACTTCAGAACAGGCCTTGCTAGGGGTTTCTCCCTCCTATCGCGATGCCTCTTATGGACTAGGTGCGACAACGTTTCAAACAATCTCGCGTGTTATCTTTCCTGAAGCTCTTCCTGCTATTATGATGGGAGTGATGCTAGGAGTAGCTCGGGCAGCTGGAGAAACAGCACCAGTCCTCTTTACCGCTCTTTTTAATCAAAACTGGGCGCACTCTTTAATGGAGCCGACGGCATCTCTTTCTGTTTTTATTTATAACTTTTCTTCCCTGCCTTATCCCTATCAAACTCAGATGGCTTGGACAGCTTCATTGATTCTGGTATTTATTGTCACTGGAATTAATATTATAGCTCAATCCATTTTTCGTCGACACACGCGCTAATCATGCCGAATTCGTTATCTCTTTCTCACACTGCCGAGTCGCCTCAGTCAGCTTGTTCTGCACAAACACAAGGTGCTCTTGAATCGAATTTTATTGAAGTCAAAGGCTTTGATTTTTTTTATGGCAAAAAGCAGGCTCTTTTTGACATTCAGCTAGCAATTCCTGAGCGGCAAGTAACAGCTTTCATTGGGCCTTCCGGATGTGGAAAGTCAACATTGCTCCGAAACTTTAACCGCATGAATGAACTCATCCCCAATGTTAGTCATGCAGGAGATATTACGATTCATGGGACCAGCATTTTTGATCCAAGCATTGAAATCATTGCTCTTCGGCGGCGGATCGGAATGGTCTTTCAAAAATCAAATCCTTTTCCAATGTCGCTTTATGAAAATATCGTTTATCCCCTTCGGATTACGGGTCAGCGCAAACGTGGAGTTTTAGATGAAACAGTAGAGCGTTGTCTTAAGGCCGTTTTTCTTTGGGACGAAGTTAAAGATCGATTGCATGAAAATGCGTTAGGCCTCTCTGGAGGACAGATGCAGCGGCTTTGTATTGCACGTGCGATTGCGAGTAAGCCAGAAGTTTTGCTCATGGACGAGCCATGTTCTGCATTGGATCCAATTGCTACGGCAAAAATTGAAGAATTGATTGTAGAGTTAAAAAAGGATTTTACGATTGTGATTGTTACGCACAGCATGCATCAAGCAAGTCGTGTCTCAGATTTGACTGCTTTTTTTTATTTGGGAAAATTAATTGAATGTGATCAAACCAATAAAATTTTCACAGCACCTGTTCAAAAGCAAACGGAAGACTATATCACTGGTAGATTTGGTTGATCGTATACAAACACTAAACAATTTTTTCCCATGCATCCACGTTCCCATATTTTAACGCCCTTCACTGAACGGCTTGATCATCTTCGTCAAAGCGTTTTAGCAATGGCTGAGTTAACTAAGCGCAACCTTGAGAATTCCATTCGTGGTCTTTATGAACACGATAATGATTATTGCAATAATGCCATTGCTGACGATGAGGAGATTGATCTTCTAGAAATGCAAATTGATCGTGAAGGCCTTCACATCATGAGCCGTTTTCAGCCTGTAGCTTCTGATTTGCGAGACGTGATTTCTTCTATGAAAATTGGAGCCAATATTGAGCGTATTGCTGATCAAGCAGTCAGTATTGCGCGGCGTGCTCGAAAAATGAATAAACACACTGAAGTAAAAGAGCTTCATGAGCTTGATAAAATTATTTCCTTGGCCAAAAAAATGTTTGATGACGCCGTTCAAGCCTATGCCAATCATGATGAAAAAGCAGCCCTTGATGTAAAGACACAAGATAAAGAATTAGACCTCTTAAATAAGAACTTTAATAAAAACCTCATTCTACGGATGCAGGATGATTCCGTGCGAATTCCTACGTACCTCAATCTCATTCTGGTAAGTCGTTGTTTTGAGCGTATTGGCGACCACGCTGCTAATATTGCAGAAGATGTGGTCTTTTCGGTTAGTGCGGAGGATATTCGTCATCTCGGGAAAACAAGCTCATAAATGCAGGTGCTAAGATAAAGAACGACGTTATTCTGGCTCTCACGTTCTTAAGAATGTTTGTGAAACCTATAGTTGCGTTCTCAATCCCTTATTCTTATCCGCGGCATTATTTTTATGAGGCTGCTTTTTCAGACAGCCTGTAATTTTTGATCACTAAGAAAGCTTTCAAATTTGATTTGTGGAAAATAGACTAGGGAATTGCGTCGCTAAAAGAACGAATCAAAATTTTTACCAACTACGAATTTTAAACAAGCCCTGTGTTAGCAAGACCGTACATCTTTTTTTATTTTTTGACTTTTTTGTTAGGGCTCTCTTGTTCTTCAAAAGCTCAAATGGAACAGGCTGCGCAAGCGACTTCTATCAGCAATAAGCCTGTTGAAATTACAGCCGATGGAAACACGCAATTTGAAAATGGGATTGCCCTTGCAGAAGATAATGTTCAGATCCACTACAATGGAGTAAGTATTTATTGTGATAAAGCAGAGTATAATCCTGATACTCGTGATGTTCTCCTTTTAGGAAATGTTCGCATTTATCAAGACAAAGGGGTCTTTAATGGCCAGCGAGCCTTGTATAACCTAGAAACAAAGCATGTGAGAGCTTTAGAGTTTCAAGGAGAGGTTGTGCCCATGAAATTCCATGCGCTTAGCATGAAGTCGGTGAGTACAAAAGAATTTATTGTGCGTGATGGAATCATGACGACCTCTGATTCATCAATGCCGACTTGGAGTGTCCATGCACGTGGCCTGCGTATTTACGACAAGGATCGTGTGATTTTTCTGAATAGTACGCTTTATGCTGGAAAGATCCCTGTTTTATGGCTTCCTTACCTTTATACGAGTCTCAAGCAAACGGGGTTTCAAATTATGCCAGGATATGATTCGACCTGGGGAGGCTATCTTTTAACTTCTTATAGCGCTGCTCTAATGAAAGATGATGCCCTGCTTGCGCGGGTTCATGCTGATTACCGCTCGATGAGGGGGTTTGCCACGGGGCTAGATCTTATGGATCACTTTGGTAAGAATGACCGAAACAATGGAGAGTTTATTCTCTACTATGCGTGGGACCATAATCCTAATGCCAATAACGCTCCAGGACAGCAAACAATTGCTTCACCAACTGATGGCGATTATGTTGGCCGTTACCGGATTGGGTTTAATCAAAAGTTTTACCTGAATGATGATGTCTATGCGACAGCAGATATGACTAAGCTGAGTGATGCAACATTCATGCAAACCTATTATCCAAGTGAGAACACGGTTAATCCTCAACCGGATAACAATATTGCTCTCACTAAAATGGATGAAGACTATACGCTCTCCTTGGTGACGCGGTGGCAAATGAATTCTTTTCAAGAAACGACAGAACGTTTGCCAGAGTTAGCTTTTGATTTTAAACAGACGCCCTTTTTTGGATCACCTGTTTTTTATGATGGAACTACCGCGTTGGGACAACTGCAGAGAAGTTTTGCAATTAATTCCACAAATAATCCCAATTATTTTAGCCCTCAAAATTATAATGCCACTCGCTTTGATACTTTTCATCAGTTGAGCTTGCCAAAAACCTTATTTGGTTGGCTCTCTGTTATTCCTAAAATTGGTGCTCGTATCACAGCCTATAATCATGGAGGAAATTATACGGATACAAATGGAGCGATCACTCCTTTCCCAAGCTATGTCACAACAAATAATATTTCTCAAGGTAACCAAATGAATTGGACGGGAACAACAGTCCGACCAATCGTGAATGCCGGTGTGGAGACGTCTTTTAAAGTTGCTCGAAGCTTTGAAACAGTGCAATCGCGGCTCCTTGCGTTAGATGGGTTGCGGCATATCTTCCAACCTTACGCAAACCTTTCAGGTGTCTATACAGGCGGACCAAACGTCAATCAAGTCATGCAGTTTGATCGCTACATGCCGAATAATCCTAATAATGCTACAATTTCAGGTTACCAACCTAGTTCCACTCAATTACAGCCATTGAACTTTCCTCAATTTAATGCGATTGATACGATCGATACTTGGGCCATTATGCGGCTTGGGGTAAGAAATAAACTTCAAACTCGTCGTGATGGAGAGAGTTACGATTGGTTCTATTTGGACACCTTTACGGATCTCAATGCGATTAATCCCTATTTTAATGGGCCTGTTTCCAATTTAAACAATCGCTTTACTTTTTTACCCGTCAGTTGGTTTGCGCTTCATATTGATTCTCAAGTTCCGATGACGACGTTTGGATATTCTGAATGGAATACGCAGTTTGATTTTATGCCAACCCGGTGGCTGCAATTTGGTGTAGGGAGTGCCTATATCAATAATTACAATGGAATGAGTGGTAATCAGCCTTCTGTTTCAATGAATTGGAAGTTAAATGATCATTGGTCGTTTAGCGCTACACAAATTTATAATGTCAATGATTCCAGTATGACTCCTTCAACGGCTACGACGGCTTCCAATCCTGGAACGAGCCTTCTTTACCAACGTTATGTTATTACTCGAGATCTCTCTTGCTGGCTTGTTTCTTTTGGAGCCGAGGTGAGAAACAACCAATCAACGAGCACGCAGTCAGGATTGGTGCAAACCGGAGCAGTCTTTACAATGGCCTTAAAAGATGCTCCGCAGATCACCCTGCCTCTGAGCTTTACGCCCCCAACTCCAGCTGGAAGGAACTCTTCAACAATGGCGAACCCACTTATGCCTGGCTTAATGCCAAATCAATAACGCTAATGTGAATTTTTTACTTTTCCTAAATTTCTAAACTCTTAAACTCTTAACCCCTTCAACTCTTAAATTTTTTTCAATGAAACTTTGTATTATCGGATCTGGATATGTTGGCTTAGTAACAGGTGCCTGTTTTGCTGAAGTAGGACACCATGTTATTTGCGTTGATAATAACCAAAAGAAAATCGACATGCTTTTAGCTGGTCAAATTCCGATTTATGAACCAGGGCTCGAAGAGTTAGTTGCACGGAATGTTGCAGCAAAACGTTTAATGTTCACCAAGAGTATTGAAGAAGGCGTTGCACATGGAGAAGTTGTTTTTATTGCAGTGCCAACACCTCCACAGCACGATGGAAGCGTTGATCTTTCCTATATCGAGACCGTGGCTCGTGAAATTGCTGGAGTCTTGAAAGAATATCGTGTGATTGTTGACAAGAGTACAGTTCCTGTCAAAACCGGAGAAAAAGTTGCTGAGACAATCCGTCGTTATAATAAAACAGGGTGTGAGTTTGATGTTGTTAGCAATCCTGAGTTTTTACGTGAAGGATGTGCTGTTCCTGACCTAATGAAGCCTGATCGGATTGTGATTGGCAGCAATAATGATCGTGCCATTGCTCTCATGAAAAAAATTTATGAGCCATTCATGGCCCCGATTTTGGTAACCGATATCAATAGTGCTGAATTGATTAAACATGCAGCAAATTCTTTCTTGGCGCTTAAGATTTCTTACATTAACGCTGTAGCCTCTATTTGTGAAGCCAGTGGAGCTGATGTAGAAAAAGTTGCTGATGGAATTGGTGCTGATAAACGAATTGGAAGAAATTTCCTCAATGCGGGTCTCGGCTACGGTGGATCTTGTTTTCCAAAAGATATTGCAGCCTTTATTTCGATTAGTCGTCAGCTTGGTGTTCCCTTCACATTATTAGAAGAAGTGGAGCGGATTAATGCTACCGCGTTGGAACGCTTCCTCAATAAAGTGAGAGAGGCGCTTTGGATCTTGAAAGATAAGAAAATTGCAGTTTGGGGATTATCATTCAAGCCAGATACCGATGATATCCGCTGTTCTGTAGCAATGGACCTAGTTGCACAATTAATCAAAGAAGGCGCTCATGTTAGCGTCTATGATCCAAAGGGAATGGAAAAGGCAAAGGAACTGGGAACTATTAATCAAGCAACTTTTGCAGCTTCACCGCTAGAAGCCGCTCAGGGAGCAGAAGCTCTCATTGTTGCTACTGAGTGGAAAGAATTTGCGAATGTTGATTTAGCTTCCTTAAAGAAAGCAATGCACACACCGTTTCTTTTTGACGGGCGCAATTTATTGCACCCTGAAAGCGCTCGTGAAGCAGGATTTACCTACGTTAGTGTGGGAAGGTAGAGAGCTTTTTTAGTAAGCTCGGTATATAGTCTATTAAATGGAAAAGAGCACGCCCATAAGCTTGCTCTTTTTCCTTAGGATTGCGTTCTCAGATTTTACTTTATCTTCGGATAGCGCTTGGTCTTCGCCCTTACCTTTTCTAAAAAGCTTTCGGTTCTTTCCTGGGATCTTGAAGCACCTTGACTACAGCACGCATAACTAATGTAGCAGGGTTTCGATTAAAAAGACGCATCATAAAGAAGCGTGAGTGAGCTAACTTAAGTGCAGGGTTTTCTTTAAGGCACTCTAGTTGTAATGACTCGATTGTCATCATGTTCTCGATAACGATCAATGGCTGTGGTTGCTATCTCTGTCAACAGAAGCTTCCAAGATTGCTCATTGTAAGGAACTATGGCTTCAAGACTGACTTGGTAGTGAACTTGAGTGGAATTTGCTTGGGGGATTTTCGAAGAGAAAAACTTCTTCCACGAAGCTGCTTCAGGACCTGTAATGTCCCACTCCAACATACTAGTTCCATGAGTGAACCAGTAAATAGCAAGCATGTAAGATTGACGAATACGCATTGCTGTTAATCGCTGGCGATGATTTTTACTGACGGTTTGGCTGTCTCGATGCCAGCGATAACGATAAAGATAATCTGAAATAAAAAGTAGTGGCTCATTAATGGCTGTTCGCAAAGCGAATTCATAGTCTTGGCAACCTTCAAATGTTTTTTTAAAAAGCCCAAGATCTCTATGAAGATCTTTTTTGATGACTTTAAGATGACTTGCAAAATTATTTTCAATGAGGTCATGAGAGCGCTCTGAACGCAATCGCCAAAATAAAATGTCATTGTCAATATCGATATCGATGGCTCTTGAACTAATGAATCGAGCAACAGGATGCTTGCGGATGATTTTTTCTAAAATTAAAAAAACATTTGGTTCCAGCATGTCATCACAATCAAGGTAAAGCAGCCATTCGCCTTGAGCATGTAAGATTGCTTCATTGAGACTGCTACAAATGCCGCAATTGTTTTGATGAGAGCGGAAGACTAAATTTTTTTGCAGAATGGGATCAAGCTTAGAAAGCAAGGGAGAGAGATCAATGGAAGGATCATCATTAATAAGCACAATCTCAACTTGCAGATGAGGAGCTAAGCGTAAGGCTTGTTCAATCGAGTCTAAGCAATTCTTAAAATAGCGCAAATGATGATGAAAGCAGATGAGGATGGAAAAAGAAGGCGTTTCTGTTTGGCGTATTGACGCTTTGAAAGGAGCTTGTTGAGAGCTTATCAAAAAATCATCAGCTGTTTTTCGAAGCTGGCTTGAAGAGAGGCCAAGGACCCTAGCAGCCCATTCTTGGTGGTTTTCTTCACGCCGGAGTTTGATCGGGTCATAAGGAATCAGTGGATAAGCAAAGGTAATGGCACCACTACAGCGAGAGCTGACCCAACGAATTAAATAGCTCTTAATTTTTTTTAGCAATGAGAGCGACTTGGTATTTTCAGGCAACTCTTGACGCTGTATGAAGCCGGTCAAAGGTGTTATCACCTTCGTCAGAAATTTTCTGACACAAAAAGCACTGCTTTTTTTCAAGTCCAATCGCATAACTTTCTAAGCTAGCAGAGTGGTTTCCCATTTTCAATGAGCTCGGTATCATGTTAGCATCTTTTTTTACAATGAATTTTCAGCAAGAAGATAAAAAAACATGGACGACCGTGATTGAGCCTCATGTGAGTCTTTTTCATGTTCCTTGGAAAGAAATTTGGGAGTATCGCGAACTCATCATGAGGATGGTTCATCGTGATTATATTTCGCGCTATAAACAAACTTTGCTGGGGTCGCTGTGGCACGTCTTGCAGCCGCTCTTCACGAGTTTAATGTACACGTTGGTGTTTTCTAATATTGCAAAAATTTCAACATCTGGAACGCCTCCCATGCTCTTCTATATGGCAGGAAGCGTCTGTTGGGGCTATTTCTCATCGTGTGTAACAGGAACCGCAACAACTTTTATTACAAACGCTAGCCTTTTTGATAAGGTCTATTTTCCAAGGCTCGTCGTGCCACTGTCGCAATTGATTGTTAATCTTGTTGGGTTTGTCATGCAGCTTGCTTTATTTCTTGGGTTTTATCTGTGGTATGCCTGGCATGGGGCCTCCATCAACATGGGGTGGCGCATTATTGTTCTCCCCATTTTGCTGCTCCAAATGGGAGCGCTCGGCCTTGGAGTTGGGTGCTTTATTTCAGCAATTACAACACGTTTCCGTGACTTGCAGCTGTTATTAGGATTTTTTATGCAACTTTGGATGTTTGGAAGTTGTGTGGTCTATCCTCTTAGCATTGTTCCTCCTGGTTGGATCCACACCCTTTATACTTTAAACCCGATGGTATTTGTGATTGAGGGATTTCGATTTGCTTTCTTGGGCCAGGGAACAGTGACGTTATTTGAGGTAGTGATTAGTTTTATAATTAGTCTTCTCACCGTTTTTATAGGAGTACTTTGGTTCAATAAAACGGAGCGTTGGTGCGTCGATATTTTATAATGCTATGAACGAAGTTGTTATTAAAATTGAACATCTTTCCAAAAAATATCGGCTCGGTGTTATTAGCCGTCAGATGTTAGTGGATCAAATTGAAAGTTGGGTTGCTCGTAAGTTGGGACGCCCTGATCCACATGCGTCTATTTTTGAAAAGCAAACTGATAGAATGCCAACGCCTCATGATTTTTGGGCGCTACATGATATTAATTTAGAAATTCGACGTGGCGATGTTGTTGGTATTATGGGGCGAAATGGTTCAGGGAAATCAACGTTACTCAAATTACTTTCTCGTATTACAGCTCCAACTGAAGGAAAAATTTCGATGCGCGGACGCATTGCAAGTCTCCTGGAGGTTGGAACTGGCTTTAACTATGAGCTGACGGGAAAAGAAAATGTTTATCTCAATGGAAGTATCCTTGGATTAAAACAAAAAGAAATTGATGAGCGCTACGATCGCATTGTGGCTTTTGCAGAAATTGCTGACTTTATGGATACCCCTGTAAAGCGCTATTCTAGCGGCATGCGCGTTCGGCTTGCATTTGCAGTTGCTGCGCACTTGGAGCCAGAAATTTTAATTCTGGATGAGGTTTTGGCAGTTGGTGACGCTAAGTTCCAAGAAAAATGCCTTAATCGAATTAGTGAGATTCGGAATTCAGGGACGACGGTTCTTTTTGTGAGTCACTCGGCACAAAGTGTGCTCGATCTTTGCACCCATGGAATTGTTTTGCAAGACGGCAAGCTTGTTGCTCATGGGACAGCACGCGAAGCGACTGAAAAATATTTGGAGTCACTGCATTTGTCCCATTCCGAAAATTTTATTCCAGGTGTTCCAGAGAGTCGTGTCGGTTTACAAGTCGGCAAATTTGCTAGCATATTGATGCAGGAATTACCAGAAGGAAAACTTGCCTTTAATGTTCCTATTGAAACATCAGCTGGAGTTGTTACTGTCGATCTTGGCTGGGTTTCTCAAGAGAGATTTAAGACTCTTAGGCTGGAACCAACATGGAGTGGAGCTCCTACTATTTCAATTCTTGTTCTTTCAAAAGATCGGAGTGAGGCAGAAGCTCATAGTAATATTCTTCCTTTAATAAGGGTTGGAGGTTTTGAAGTTTGGATTGTCTACCCCAATGGGGAAATAAAAAAATTTGTTCTTAATGATGCAGCTTCTTTAGTTTCTGCAATCAGCAATAATCTTGCTGAAATTGCGCTCTAATCGTAATTCTGGCTTATAAAACTTTTCGATTGAGGTGAATATATATTTAACAAGCGCTTCTCCCTCTCGAACGATTCAATATCAAATGCTACTGCAGCTTTGGGAAAAATCATTAAAAAAGCATGTTTTGTCCCATGAAGCTAATCAAGCAGATCTTGTTCTTGTTACCGATATTACTGGGCCAAATTGGTTTTACGATCTTCGAAAAAATCAAAGTATTAAAGACGCCTCCAAGTCCTTTGTTATTGCTGATGGAGATATCCCAATGCCACTGTTGCATGGCATTTACACTTCTAATCATAAAAATTTGAAGTTTCAGTTTCGCTTTCGAACAGGTGCTTATAATCTGTTCGCCCAACAAGTTCAAAATCCATTTGTTGCTCAAGATGTAGGTGAGTCTTATACAGCATCAAAAAAATTTCTTTATTCTTTTGTTGGTCAGGATAGCTCCTCTTTGCGATTAAAATTGTTTCTACAACAGCCGAAGAGACAAGATGTACTGATTCTCAATATGACATCTTTTTTTAATGCTTATAATCACAAAGAAAATCATCTTCAGTATCAGAAAAAGTATTGTGACATCATGCGTTCTTCCAAATTTGTACTCTGTCCTAAAGGAACGAGTGGTGCTTCAATTAGGCTTTTTGAGGCTATGAAGATGGGGGTGGCGCCAGTGATTATTTCTGATGATTGGATTTTGCCTCGAGGACCAAGCTGGAATGACTTTGCTCTGATTATTAAAGAGGCCGATTTTAATCGGATAGATGAAATTATTGAGGTGCGAGCAAAAGATTATGTCGCGATGGGAAGAAAAGCCAACGAAGCCTATCAAAAATTTTTTGCAGATGATGTTTATTTTGATTATGTGATTGATCAGTTAATCGATATTAAAAAATATCAAAAAATTCCAGAATGGTTATTTTGGAACTTTAGAAATATTGTTGTTTGGTATTGGAAGGCAGAGCAGCGATGGCAGTTTCTAAAAAAACTTTTTACTGCTGATTTTTTATGATTTTTCAACGAGGCTGGACAAAATACAGAGAAATTCTGACCAACTATCGCGCCCGTATCACGGTGGGCGAAACACTAGAACCAGAGCAAGGAGGAAGAGCTATTGCACAGGCCCTTCAGTCTAAAAATCCTTATCTAGCTGCTAGAATGGGCTGGATGGAAACTTATACGGCTGGAAAATTATTAATAGATAAAGAAACGACATTAGCCTTGCGCGAGAAGTTAGAACTGCATGCTGGTGTGTTTCCACCTACACCTCAGGAATTAAACCTTTTTTCTAAAACTTATTTAGAAGCAGCAAGAGAAATAGATATTTTAGGGCTGATGAAGGGGCCTTTTGAAGGATGGCTCATTAAAGCTTATACACCACAAGCAGAACGTATCGCGCTTGATGCTCTAGAACCTTATTTATCGAATGAACCGTGGTCACTGCAACTAGAAGGAAAGAGAGTTCTGGTTATACATCCTTTTGAAAAATCAATTGCAAAACAATATGAAAGTGTAAGAGAAAAAATTTTCAGAAACCCTAACGTGCTTCCAAAATTTATTTTAAAAACGATCAAGGCACCCCAAACCATTTCAGGTAATTTTAATGAGTATCGTTCTTGGTCAGAGACATTGGGAGCGTTAGAAAAAAAAGTGAAACAGGAAAATTTTGATGTTGCTATCTTAGGTTGCGGGGCTTATGGACTTCCGCTTGGGGCCTGTATAAAAAAAATGGGAAAGATTGCAATTCACTTGGGAGGAGCTACACAGTTGCT
Source organism: uncultured Chthoniobacter sp. (assembly GCA_964402065.1). Lineage (GTDB taxonomy): Bacteria > Verrucomicrobiota > Verrucomicrobiia > Chthoniobacterales > UBA6821 > CAIWMF01. Next base: position 44,600 of record CAYOAN010000001.1, read on the forward strand.
TTTTGGAATTAGTGGCGGGCGTTGGCGGCAGCATGAAAAATTTCAAAAACTGATGAATGATTCATGGATTCGTCCTTTAGAAGAAGAACGTCCTCACGGTTGGGAAAAAATTGAAGATGGGGCATATTGGTAAAAAATGGATATTCCTTTGTGTTCAGAACAAGTAGTTAGATGTGATCTTTTTCAAAAAAGTTGTGATCATATTTATTGGAGCAATGCTCAACCGAGAGCTAATAATTTCTTCCAAGCAGGTGATATTGTTTTTTGTAAAATTGATGAAGTTCTACGATTTTTTGAGCTTTTACGACTAACCCGAAAATGTATTGTGCTCGTAACGGGTGAAGGCGATCATCCTTGTAATGCGTTTCAGCAACAGTTTTTGCCATCTAATGTTATCCGATGGTTTGCGACTAACGTAATAGATCCACATCCGAGAGTAACTGCTTTACCATTGGGATTAGGTGGAATGCAAGATAGAGTAACATTGAATATTCAAGGTTTATCTTCAAAATTATCAGATGCTACGAATTGCTTTATGGTTCCCAGGGATCAATGGCTCTATATCAATTTTCGTCCAGAAACAAATCCTCTTATAAGGCGGGGGATTTATAATTCTTTCAAAGATCGTTCGAAGCAAGAAAGCTGGATCACGTTTGACCCACCCGATCATCATGGGGAAAATAAAAATTTTTTAGAACAACTGAAAAGACATCGTTTTGTCCTAGCTCCTCCTGGTAATGGGATAGACACCCATCGACTTTGGGAGGCACTTACTTTAGGTGCTTATCCCGTGGCTTTGAAGTCCTCTGTTTTAAAGCCGTTTGAAGGACTCCCAATTTTATTTGTTGATCATTATGACCAGGTGTCATGGGATTTTTTGAAAGCAAATTTATCTCAGCTTGAAGAGAAGAAAAAAAACTATGACCTGTTGAAAATGGGCTATTGGGTACAAAAAATTCAAGAAGTCCAATCAAGCTTTAATAGTAATAATATGCTGAGTTGGAGTAGATGGCTGCAGGAATCTTTTTCTTATGGAGCAGGTATGGTACAACGTAAGTTCAATGAGTATCATGCTAAGTATTAAAAAATTTTTGAGTTCTAAAAACCATATCGTACGTCTTTTTCCAAAAAAACGAACTCATGGTACTGTTGTGATTTCATACATTACATGGCCATTTAAAGAAGGAATAAATTCTCCAAAAGCTCGTGGTCATACTAATGCTTTTGAAGTGATTGTGATGGCCGAGACTTATTGCAAGCTTGGTTACAGGGTTGAAATTGTTAATCATGATTTGAACTCTTATCGACCGCCAAAAGATTGCTGTATTGCCATTGATTTACATGGTCAATTACAGGGGTGGGATTCTTTTTTGTCCCAAAAATGTCAGCGCATTCTTCATGCAACCGGTGCACATTGGCTCACTGCAAATCAAGCCGAATTAGAACGATTGGCTGCACTTCGTGATCGCTGTGGGATTGTGCTAATGCCAAGGAGGCAGTCTGCTCCTTCTAATAGCGCTGCTTTGGCCAATGAAATTGTTGTACTAGGAAACGAATATACGATGAAGAGTTTTTCCTTTTCTAAAAAACCAATCATTCGTATTCCTATTTCTTCAGCTTATGAGTGTGCATGGCCAGAAGAACGAAATTTTTTGCAGGCAAAGAAAAAATTTCTTTGGGTAGGGAGTTATGGGATGGTTCATAAAGGACTTGATTTAGTGTTAGAAGCTTTTTCCAAGATGCCAGAGCTTTCTCTAACAGTATGTGGACGTCCTGAAAAAGAACCGGATTTTTTCCGATTCTATAAAAAAGAATTACTTCACACGCCTAATATCGATTTTCGGGGATGGATCGACATGGGTTCGCATGCATTTTTAGAAATAGCTAAAACTCACGCAGGGGTTATTTATCCATCATGTTCTGAAGGTGGTGCTGGAAGTGTTATTCATTGTATGCATGCAGGAATGGTTCCAATTTGTACTTATGAAAGTTCAGTGGATCTTGAAGATTTTGGGACTTTAGTAAAATATGCTAGTGTTGAAGCTGTAATGGAAGCCGCCCAATCGTTTGCCGCTCTAACTGATTCAGATGTGGAAGAGCGAGCAAAGGCTTCGTATGAACATGTGAGAATGTTTCATACGAGAGATTGTTTTGAAAAAAATTATCACGCGTTCGGTAAAAAACTACTCGGCTCTTAAAATATGAAGGTTTTATACGACACTTACATCTATGGACTCCAGCAAGCCGGTGGAATTAATCGCTATATGAGTGAAGTTATTTCACGCTTGCCAGATTCTATTCAGCCTTACTTTTTTAAAACAATAGAAAATAAATTGCTTGCCCCTCAAAATAAGAACTTTCAATTTTTTTGGTTGCCAAAAATTCTTGCTAAAAGTCCTACGCTCTTACAGAAGAGAGTTCAGACAATGGGGCTTATTCACCCCTCATATTATCATCTCTCGGAACCACTATCTTGGAAAAACATTCCTATTCCTGTTGTGATTACGGTGCATGATTTTATTATGGCACGTTTTTCGAGTCGCTATGAGCGGAGTGGGAAAGTGATACAAGATCAAAAAGTAGCTATTGAGAGAGCAGATCACATAATTTGCGTTTCACAATCAACACAGGCAGATTTATTAGAACGATTTCCTAATGCTGTTTCGCGAAGCAGTGTTATTCCTTTAGCATCTTCTTTGGCCTCTCCTTCTGCTGAGATTGGACGCCCTTACGAGCAGCGTTATTTTTTATACGTAGGGCACCGTCATTTTTACAAAAATTTTTACCTCACACTCCAGAGCTTTGCTCTTTTAAAGAAAAAGTATTGCAAGCTTCAATTGGTTATTGTCGGGCCTCCTTGGAATGATGAAGAAAAAAAACAGCTCAAAGATCTCGGCCTTGAAAACTCTGTTAAGCTCTTAGAGCATGTTGATGATAGGTTGCTGGCAGTTCTCTATAAATATTGTGAAGCTCTCCTTTATTTATCTGAATATGAAGGATTCGGATTACCTCCCTTGGAAGCTATGAAAATGGGGTCACCTGTGATTGCTTTAAAAACAAGTAGCCTTCCCGAGGTTGTTGGCCCTGGAGGGTTCCTTATAGACTCACCACAAGCATCGCCTCAAAAGATCGCAGAAGTTGCCGCTTCTTTGCTTGATTCTGAAAGTGAGCGTAGCAAATTATCCGAACAAGCCGTTCAGCAAGCGAGTCATTTTTCTTGGGAGAAGACCATGCAAAAAACTTTAGAAGTTTATAAGAAGTTTTAAGCAACTCAGAAAAAAGCAAAGGTTATGAATTTATCAGAACAATTGTCATGATGCAGTGCTTTTATGGTCTTCGTGGTAAAAGAGATTGTCAGAACTATAGTGTATTAAATTGAAAAAGGTAGGCCATAAGCTTGCTCTTTTTCCTTAGGACTGCGTTCTCAGATCAATACCAGCAATCGACTATTGGGTTGTACGTTGAGTCAGATTTCTTCATTTCTCGCCTGGCAAAAGCCACATTTTAGAGATGTGCTACAAAAAATGAATGATTGCACACATTCTTTTATGAGAGCTGAGAAAATATTAAGTTCGTTCTTAGCGCAATGCTCGGCGTAGTGTACTGTATAAGATATTTTATGCAGCAACACCCTTCCATTAGCATTATTATACCTGCTTACAATGCTGAAGCGACATTAGCAGCAACAATAGAATCCTGTTTGCACCAGACTTTGCAGCCATGTGAAATTATTATTGTTGATAATGGGAGTAGCGATGCGACAGCAGCAATTGCGACAACATTTGCCGAACGGATTCATTATTTTTTTACTAAAAATGAAGGGGTCTCCCATGCCAGGAACTTTGGAGCTAATCGAGCGTTTGGAGACTGGCTTTTGTTTTTAGATGCGGATGATCAATTAGTGCCTCATGCATTAGAAACCTTGTTAGCAACAGCAAAAAAACAAGAAACAGACATTGTTTATGGAATGGTTATTGAACGGAGAGAGCCTCCGCAGTTAGCCCGGCTCAATGGTTTTAACTTTGCAGCAGGTGAACCGCCACATGGTGCAGAGCGTAATTTTTGGCGCTGTGCCATTGCAACGCCAGGGTCAGCTTTGGTGAAAAAAAATCTTCATCAAAAAGTGGGTGGCTTTGTGACGGGCTATGAACCAATGGAAGATCGTGATTATTGGATAAAATGTGGCTTGCTTGAGGAAATTGCTTTTTGTGATACCGTCGTACTCGATAAAATTTGGAGACCCTCTTCCCATGGCTCACAGCACAGCAAGAGGATTTATCGAGGCCAAAAAGCGCAGAGAGCTTTGAAAAAATGGGCTGCTGAACGCGATATTAAAACTGATTGGATGCCTAGTGAAAAAGAGATCATGCAGTCAGCTCTTGATGAAGCGGTTTGGAGGCGTTGTACGGATATTTTGCGGCCATTATTATCCGAAGCAAAAAAAATCGGAGTGTTTCATTGGAAATCAGCACTTCTTGGTCTTGTTTTTTCAAAGCCCTCGCCCAACTGGATTGAGAAATGAAGCATTATCATTACCTGATCGTTGGTAGTGGGTTCGCAGGATTGACTTTTGCGGAACGCGCTGCAACTCAATGTGGCAAGACAAGCCTTGTTGTTGAGCGACGAGATCATATTGGAGGAAATTCTTACGACCACTATGATGCAGCTGGTGTTTTGACGCACCGTTATGGGCCTCACTATTTTCGAACAAACTCACCTCTCATTCGAGATTATCTTTCTCAATTTACTGAGTGGCATCAGCTGAGTTACGAGATTCTATCGCACACAGATGGACGTTATTGGAATTTTCCAATTAACCTCAATACCTTTGAACAATTTCTGGGACGCTCTTCCACAAGCGAGGAAATGGAAGCATGGTTGGCAAAATATCGCGTTCCTATTGAATCTCCTAAAAATTCCGAAGAGGTCATTGTTTCGCAAGTGGGATGGGAATTGTATGAGAAATTTTTTAAAGGCTACACAATCAAACAATGGAAACGTGACCCTAAAGAACTTGATGCCTCTGTGTGTGGACGAATTCCGATTCGTACTAATCGCGACAATCGTTATTTACGAGAAGAGTTTCAAGCGTTGCCAAAAGAAGGCTACACACGGATGTTTGAGCGTATGGTAGATGCTTGTGGCGATAAAAGCACATTAATGCTGGAAACTGATTATCGCGATGTGTTGTCAACGATCACCTTTGATCACCTGATCTACACAGGAGCCATTGATGATTATTTTGGTTCTTGTTATGGGCCACTTCCTTATCGATCGCTCCGCTTTGAGCCTGAATCCTTCACTGCAGAGCAACTAGCTAATCGAGAACAAATCAGCAGTAAGAAAAATTTTTGGCAGCCGGCGATGCAAGTCAATTATCCCAATGAAGAAAAGTTTACCCGTATTGTTGAAATCAAACATGCCACAGGACAACAGTGCAACAATACAACCATTGTCCGAGAGTATCCCGATGACTACAAGCCAGGCAAAGAAGCCTACTATCCAATTCCAGCGCCTGATGCAGCAGCGCTCTATCAGCGTTATAAAAAGCTTGCTGATTTAGAGAAAAAAACTTCTTTTATTGGCCGGCTTGCAACGTATCGCTATTACAATATGGACCAAGTAGTCGGCATGGCCCTTGCAGAGTTTAAAAAATTAGAAAAATAAAATTATGAATAAGGCTTTTGTTATTAACCTTGACTCAAAATTAGAGCAATTTCAGGAAGTAAGGGATGCCTTTCTTCCTTATGGAATCGAGTGTGAGCGGTTTTCTGCAATACGCAACGAGGTTAGACAAGTGGGAGCATCATTAAGTTTTTTGACGTTGATTGCCTTAGCAAAAAAAGAAGCCTGGCCTTTTGTGATGATCCTTGAAGATGACTGTGTACCAAGAGCTGCAATGAGCGAGTGGCCTGCTGTTTCAAAATATCTTCTTAAAAATAAAAAGCATTGGGATGTCTTTCTTGGAGGTGCTGCGTATGTTGATCCACGTGTTTTACGGAATGATTTTAAATCGGAAAAAGAAAAGGCCGTTGACATCATTGAATGTTCTCATGCTGTTTTATCTCATTTTTCCATTTTTAATGAATCCTCTTATGATCGATTGTTGCAATGGCATGAGCTGCCTCTTCCTCCAGAACAGCGTCCTGTTATTGACGCTTTTATCCCACAAGCAGTAACTAGAATTTGGGTTCCTTCACCTTTAATGGTCTGGCAAAAGATTCATAGTGGAACTGACTTGACCTTTATTTGTATGAAGGCAGAAGAAAAACTAAAATACTTTTCGGAGCAAATTAGAAGATCACCAAAGGCTCGTCTGTTTGGACGATGGCTCAAAACAATTTCTTAATAACAAAGCGAAAAGAGAGTTTGAGCACGTTATTGGTGTCGCGCTTTCCAAATTTAAAAACTAGAAAAATTAATATGAAAAAAAGCTTTGTTTGTCTTTAAAGCGACTAGGAGACCGATCCGCAGCTTTTGCCCTTCATTAATTTAAAATTCAGCGAACCGTACAATCAATGTATGATTCCTGGATCTGCACGCCATCTCATTTATTAAAACAACCTTTCAAAAAAAAGGCTAAAGGAACCCCGTTTTTTTCGGTAGCTATTCCGCATTGGAATCGAGCAAATGCTATTCATCAACCTTTATGGAACATTATCAACAATGAATCTGTTCAAGAAATTGTTATTGTTGATGACGGTTCCTCGGCAGAGCAATTTGAAATCCTAGAAAAAAATATTCTTCGCTACGACTGTAGGAAAGTCGTGAAACTTTATCGTAGGGAAGAAAATAGAGGTGCCCAATTCACAAAAATTGAATGTGTTGAAAAGACAGAAGGAGATTGGGTTGTGTTGTTAGATTCTGATAATACCTTGTTTTCAAGCTATCTAAACGCAGTGCTTTCCTTAGAAGACTGGAACAAGAATGCTATTTATGCTCCTGATTGGGCATTTCCTGTTTTCTGCTTTCATTTGTTTGCTGGGCAAGAGATTGATTTTGAGCGTGCTTGTTATCTGACTCAAGAAGGAGTGCTTCAAAATGTATCCTTACTGAATGATGGAAATTATTTTTTTCACAAAAAAACATATCTAGAACAATTTTCTATGCTCAAAAAAATCCGTCATGACGTAGCTGACGTTATGCTGATGAATTATTATTGGCTCTCTCAAAATAAAATATTGAAGGTCATGCCAAGAGCTACTTATATGCATCGAATTGACTCTTCTAGTTTTTGGCTTCGGACCAAGACACAATCTCAAGACCGGGTCAGAGAGCTTTTTGAACGCTTAGATAAAAAGCTTCCTTGGGATGAGAGTTTTGAAAAGAGACTATTTTCTTAGAGCATGTTAAAAAATTCTATAGCCGCGCAATGGGGCGTCACTCTGGTGCTTGAAGCCTCGAGTATGGGATATATAGTGTATTAAATTGAAAAGGGCAGGCCATAAGCTTGCTCTTTTTCCTTAGGACTGCGTTCTCAGATCTTACGTTATCTTCAGATAGCGTCTCGATCTTCGGCCTCGCCTTTTCTAAAAATCTCTACGTTCTTTCCTGTAATTTCTAAGTAATTTGACTATACACTGCGTTTCTGCGCTCCTCGTTCCTGGCACTACATCGGCTATGATATTTTTTAAAACGCTCTAATATGTGCTCTCAATGTTAAATTTTCACTGAATTTTAAAATAAAATGTTCCATGTTTAAAAAGCTGATTTCAGTATTAGTCTTTCTCATAGCAATGATGGCCGTTCTTGCCTTTCTTTGGCCGTGTTATCGCGCTTTCCTGCCAATCATGATCAATACCAATGAGGGGTGGAATGCTTTTTTTGCTGATGCTGCAATGGGAAAAATGCCGCTTTACCCAAGTTTGGAAAAACTAATTACAAACAACTATCCACCGCTTTCGTTTTATGTTGTAGGAAGTTTTGGGAAAATCATAGGCGATCCAATTCTTGCTGGAAGACTGCTTTCACTAGCGGCCATGATGATCCTGACTTTTTTCATTGGAAAAATTGTGAGGCAGTTAGGAGGTTCTTTTCAAGCTGCCATTATTGGAAGCTCTTATTTTTTAGCAACCATGTCCCTCTCTTTTCGCTGGTATGTTGGGGTTAATGACCCTCAATTATTAGCTCAAGCGCTGATGATTATTGGTTTTTTCCTTTTTTTACAAGCGATAGAGAAAGATGCTGGCTATGTGCTGCCTCTCTTGATCATGGTTGTTGCAGGTTTTTTTAAACACAACATCATCACCTTGCCAATTGCTGCAATGCTGGGATTAGTATTATGGAAGCGTTGGAGAGTGATTCGGTTTAGTTTTGTTTTTGTAGGCATTATTGTTCTGACAGGTTTAGCGTGCTGCTATGGTTGCTATGGCATTGATTTTTTGCATAATTTTTTAGCGCCTCGTTCCTGGATTCCAGGGAAAGCCTTCGACGCTCTTCATGATCTAACTAGTTTGCTCTTTGGTGTGATCTTTTGGTTCTATGTTGCTTTTCAAGCAAGAGAGAAAAAATCTATTCAATGGATTACCTTAATGATGGCAATCGCCTTGGTTGTCGGCTTCTTGCAACGTTTGGGAAGTGGTGTTTTTGTAAACGCTCAGTTTGATTTAGTGATTGTTATTGGTATTGCGATCGGAGTCGGATTTCAATGGCTTTGCGATCAAAAAAAAGAAGCTGCTGCTTTTTTGGGAGTCCTTTTTTTAATAACTCCCTTCCTTTTGTCTTCTAATCTCTATTCTTTTACGAAAATTTTTTCTTCTTCAGAACGTGATGTCATAAAAAAAGAAGAATTGGAAATGAATCAGCTGATCCAGGAAGTACGCACTTCCCCTGTTGATGTCTTTTGTGAATCATACATTACCTATCGCGCTGGAAAGCCCTTTGTTATTGATGCTTTTAATGTTGAAGAGCGAATTAAAGCAGGAAATTTACCAGCAAATGTGATTGATCGAATGATTCGGCAAGGTGAGCTCATTGAAGTAAAACGAGAATGGCTCGTAGGCGAAGAATAATATTTGATAATTTTTATGATTCCAAAACAAGCGTCCTCCAGTTTTTATCCTCCATCCACCGCTTTATACTTTAGCATTATCACACCTTCCTTTAATCAAGGTCGCTATCTCAGTGCCTGTTTAACATCTGTTAAAGACCAAGGCGTTGATGACTACGAGCACATTGTTATTGATAATTGTTCAACTGATGAAACAGGTGAAATTTTAGTAACTTGGGCTAGTGATCCTCATTTAAAGGTTGTTGTGGAATCAGACCATGGTCAGTCAGAAGCTGTAAATAAGGGCTTGTGCAAGGCGCAAGGAGAAATCATTTGTTGGTTGAATAGCGATGATATTTACCCTCCAGAAACTTTTCACAAGCTTCGAGAAATTTTTAAGGATCCTGACGTTAACGTCGTATTTGGGGATGCCTTACAAATTCCTTACGATCAAAAATCTATTCCAGAGCGTCTTGAAGCACGATTTTCTCAACGAGAAGATTTTATTCGTTGGTGGAGTTCTTCTATTAAACTGCATCAGCCAGCTATTTTTTTTCGTCGATCTCTCATCCAGTCGATTGGATTACTTGATGAGCGCCTCCACTATGCAATGGATTATGAATATTGGTGGAGAATGTCAGAGCGTTATCATTTTCATTATATCCCTGAAGTGTTGGCAATTCAGCATCGTCAGCCTGACTCTAAGACAATGAAAGCTTGGGAGCGTGTGCTAGAAGAGCGTGAGAAAATTTTTTCTCCTTATTACGCTTTGCTTAAAGAAAAAAAAGCTGATTTAGCACATGAACGAGCTGCCACTTTGGCGCAGCATTATTTACTGCAGGCATATAGCGTCGTGAGCGCGGATCGCTTAGCTGCTTGGCGTTTTTTGAAAAAGGCATGGCATGAGTCGCCGCGACAAGTTCTTAAAAAATCTTCCTGGGGATTGATGCGGCAGCTGTGCATCACTATGAAGAAGGGCGAATAAAAAGATTTTTCTGTAGCCGATAACATATAGCTTGTAGCCTGTTTTGTATGCTTGCCATTTTAATCAGTACTTTTGACCGCTATGAAAAACTGGCACATTGGACAGCAGTTCAGATTGAGCGTCAGTGGGCAGATCACCCTCCTATTTTTTATTCCGGATTAAGAGGGGATGACATTCGGTACCTTGATTATAAAGAAGGTGAAAAAGATTGGATGAGCATTACTTTGCATGCTGTTGAACAGTTGCAGCAGCGAGGATTTACCCAGGCCTATTTGATCTTAGATGATCATCCTCCTGTTGGTCCTTGTCATGAAGTGGCTTTAAATGAGACGTTGCCATCATTGGCTCTCGAGCTAGATGCGACCTACATAGGACTTTTAGGATATGGACAACATTGGCAGCCAAATGGGAAAATTTTAAAACGAAAATATTCGTTACTTGAGCAGAGTTCGATTAGCTATCGCTGGAAGTTTTCGTTGCATCCTGGGCTTTGGAACTTAAAGGGACTTCGTGAACTATTGTTAGAGCGCATGAGAATCTATAAGGGAACAGAGCGGACACCTTGGAATTTTGAGCAGCATCGCGATAGTGAAAAAAACCGACATTTACTTCCTTTATTGAATAGTTGTTACCGTATTAAGGGGTCGCTTTTTTTAAAAAAGAAACCTCAAATGCAAAAAGAAATATTTTGCGAAACGGTCACTCGCTTTATCGCAGATATCATGCTTTTTAAAGCTAAGATAACTGGTGGCATTTTGAGGCGACAGCTTGTTCAAAAAAAATTATTCTGGCGTTACCATCATTATCTTGGACCTTATCCTCTTTTTTGGAGTGGGGTTATGCAGCAAGGACATCCAAGTGGCAATTGGGAGCAATGGCTAAAACAATCAGGAGATCACGAGTTACAGCTATCATGGAGTGACGTGAAGCAGCTTGTTTTTTCTAAAAAGTAGAAGCACCAATTCACCTTCCATGGTCTTTACAACGATTCCCTTTTTTTTCTTTTTAGTTATTGTGCTAGCAAGCTATTGGATACTGCCTGAAGATCGGTGGCGTCATCCTTTTTTGCTTGCTGCTAATTTCTTTTTTTATGGCTGGTGGGATTGGAAATTTACAACGCTCTTGGCAGTTGTCATTTTGATTTCTTATGTTGGAGGACTGCTCCTTGAAAAAATGAAGGGAGAAACAGCTGCTCGAAAATATTTGATGATGCTGATATGTACCCTTCTTTTAGGGGTGTTAGCTTACTTTAAATACACCAACTTTTTTCTAGGATCATTGAGGGATCTTATTCAGCAAATGGGAGGACACATTGCTTGGACTACTCTTAAGATCATTCTTCCAGCTGGAATTAGCTTTTATATTTTTCAAGCGATTAGTTATATAGTCACGATTTATCGCGGAAAGTTAGTGGCAGAACAATCGGTTGTAAAATTAGGAGTCTATCTTTCTTTTTTTCCGCACTTAGTAGCTGGACCTATTATTCACGCTCCGACTTTTTTGCCTCAGTTGGCTGAAAAAAGAATTTTGAATGCAAGGTTCTTTGTCGAAGGTGTTCGTAAGTTTGCTTTAGGATTTCTTTATAAAGCTGTTTTTGCAGATCACCTGGCCATGGTAGTGAATCCAGTTTTTGAAGCTCTTTCCAAACAAACACCGCTCAGTTTATTAGGGGGGTGTTTAGGATTTTACGGGCAAATTTATTTTGATTTTGCGGGTTATTCGCTCATGGCGATTGGAGTAGCTAATTTGCTGGGTTACACGTTGCCTGATAATTTTCATTTTCCTTATCGCGCCTCATCTTTAATTGATTTTTGGCATCGCTGGCACATTTCACTTTCTACCTGGCTGCGTGATTATCTGTACATTCCGCTAGGGGGCAATCGATGTTCAGCAGCACGAAACTATCTTAATATTGGCATCACTATGTTGCTTGGTGGACTGTGGCATGGTGCCAGCTGGAATTTTTTATTATGGGGTGGAGTTCATGGTCTAGCTCTTTGCATGAACCACCTTTGGCGCCGTACAAGTAGTATAACTCTTCCGTTACCCATTGCTTGGATGTTAACGCAAACCATTGTATTTTGCTGTTGGATTCCTTTCCGAGCTGCAACATTGAAAGATACGCTGTGGATTTTTCAGCAATTTGGAAATGGCGTCCTTCAGCTGTTTCACATTATATCCATGAAGTCTCCTGCCGGTGCTCTTAGTTTCCCTTGGCTTTTGGTAATACTGCCCCTCTTTTTTGATACGGCTTTTAATGGGAGTCAACAATGGCGTGAGCACGCTGTCATTCGCTCAACAATGATGCTTTATGGAATGATTGTTTTAGCACTCTTGATGGGGCTTCTCTTCATGTCAGGAGGAGCCATCAATTTTATTTATTTTCAATTTTGACAACATGCTCCTTTTTATTCCTATTATCGCTATGTTGGCATTGGAGCTGGTGGTGCCAGGAAAAAAGAAGGTTCGTCTCAGAGTTTTCTTGTTAATGTTAGGGAGCATTTTTGGTGCTTTTTTATTAGCTCGATCTTTTTTACCAGCTTCTTTAGTCGATCCTGAGGGAGAGGCAGTAGTACGAGTACAATCACAGGTTGATCATTTGCTCAAGCATCGTGGGTGGCAGCAATATCCTGTTATTATTTTAGAGGGTAGCAGCGCTACTCAGTATGGAGTTAATGGAAGGGCTCTCGAGAAGTTGCTCGCGGATGCTGGTAAGCCTGTTACTGTTTTGCAATTTTCTATTTCGGGAGCCAATCATTTTGAACGGCTTTTTATGTTGCAACTTTTTTTGGAAACATTAGGAGCAAAGCATCGAGAGGAACTTAAGCAAGCTCCAACTATTTTATTAGCTGAAGTTTTTGATGCTTATGACGAATCTCCTCTCTACCTTTTTAAAAAAGAGAGTTACACTCGGCGTGCCATTACTTGGTTTGAGCCAAGAGTAGCATGGTCTTCTTATAAGGCTTGGAGGGCAAATGGCAAAGCGAACGAAGTTTCTTATTGGATGCTTTGGGAACATTTTCTTTTAAATCGTTTTGCTGTTGGGAGCTTTTCGAGTTTTGAAATTCCTCTCTATAGCAAAAAAATAGAACCTTTCTTCCCGCTTGCTGGAACTAAAAAAACCTTTTGTTACGACTCCGCTGAACAAGCTTTTCTGAAGACAACAATGACGCCTCATACTCAAAAACTCTGTTCAGGATGGAAAAGCTATTATCAAACATTGTTTCAAGAAATGAGTGGGGTGGTGACTTCTCTTGGCTTTTATGCTCTTCCAACCTTGGAAACGCAGAGGCGTGCTTACCAAGAAAATTTTGCGGCTTCTTTGCCTGCTTGCACAACTATGTTAGGACCAGTTTCTTTAAAAGAGATGCAATATTTTCTCCATCGCGAATATTGGTTTGATGGTGTTCATCCTCAGGGAGCGGGTGCGATTTTAGTGACACAGTGGCTTGCAGAACAGATTGTTGAAAAATGGAATCACTTACTTGAGACTCCATGGCAGCTTGACGGAGCTATTCGATGATTGAGGGACTCAATCATATCACGCTTGCAGTAACCGACCTTGATAAAGCGTTTGCTTTTTATCGAGATCTGCTTGGTTTTAAACCGCTGGTAAAATGGGCTCGTGGAGCTTATTTTCTCATTGAAGAAACTCATTTTTGGTTCTGCTTGAGCGTCGATAAAAAGAGGATATCTCACGAGTGCTACACCCATTATGCTTTTGCCGTGGATGAAAAAAATTTTGAAAAAATGAAAACAAGATTGTTGGAAAATGGAGTTTTTTCTTTTCAAAAAAACAGCTCTTCCGGAGAGTCATTTTATTTTCTCGATCCAGATGGACATAAGCTAGAAATTCATACGGGGAGTGCACAGGACCGTCTTAAGGCTAAGAAAAATGATCCAGGGTCTTGGACTCATGTAGAGTGGTTTGTATAGCCAAATTAGAGCATCTAAAAAATTCTATAGTCGCGCATTGCGACGTCACTCCGGTGCTTGAAGCCTCGAGTATGAGCTATATAGTCAAATTACTTGGAAATGACAATAAATGGACTTGATCTTATTTAGGAACAAGCAGCGTTCTCATCCCATCACGGTATCGTTGAGATCGCGCTTGCTCTTTGGCCTCGCCTTTTCTAAAAATCTCTACAGTCTTGCTTTTTTCTAACAATTTCTGCCTTCTTTTCTAGAATCTGAAAGCTATCATTTTTTTTATGTTTCGTTCTGTTCGCTCCTTTTTAAGACGTTTGCTAGCCCAATGCGGTTATGCACTAGGAACCGTATTGATGTTTTTTTGGAAGAGGCCCGCTGGCGAGGTCGATACCTCTGTCTCGGTACATTTCTTGGTTTCTTCCAGAACATGGCATGCAGGAGTTTTGGCGGCGATGAGCTTTGAATTTTTTACCCAGCGGCGGTGGAATCTTTTTTTTCATGAAGACGGATCTGTTGACAAAGAGTCTCGCAAGAAAATAGAAAAAATTTTGAAAGGCGTTCATTTTATTTCTAGAGCTCAGTCAGAGGAAGTCGTAAAGCCTCGATTAAATGCTTATCCTCATTGCCAGTCATTGCGCCAGGAACATAACCTCTTTTTAAAATTTTTTGATCTCCCGGCTTTTGCTTCAGGTGAACGAATGATCTTACTCGATTCGGATGTGATCTTTTTTAAAAAGCCACAAGAAATTTTAAATTGGGTAGATACGAATAGTCAGGAGTGTTGGTACAATAAGGACACAACAGAAAAATATTGTATTCCTCGCTATGAGATTGAGCCTGCTCTAGGAATCAAGCTCTGGCCAAGTTTTAATAGTGGCCTCATACTAATGCCTCTGGCTGCGATCTCCCTTCCTTTAGCGGAGCAACTGGTTGGCCTTTTTAAAGCAAGTGCACATCATCCACCATTTTTTGAACAGACTCTGTATGCTTTGATGGCATCTGTATGGAATCGTGGAGGAGCATTGCCAGCAACTTATGAAATTAGCTGGGGCTTGCTTCGAAACAGAAATAGTATTTGTCGCCATTACGTTGGTGCTTTTAAGCACGACTTGCTCTACATCGAAGGGGTTATAACACTTTTCTGGAAAATATTCTTCAACCTACGGGCTGTAATCTGTACCCTGTAGCCTGTTTATGGCTTATCTCCGACATTCTCTCCTTCCTTCTTTTTATCCTAACTTCTGGATAAAAACAGCTCTTCACCTTCTGACCCCTGGTGGCTACGGTTATATTCGTAAGCTCCGTCGTCAACAAGATGCGGCCTATCAGCATGAACGCGATAAGCATGAAGTTCGCCTTAAGCATCATGGCGAAGGAGGATGGAAAACAGAAAAAGAAGGAGATGTTCTCAAGCGCGATTATGCAAGCTACGAAGAATATTTAACCCATCAAAAGCAGAAGCTTGATGAAATGCTGAAGATGAAAGGTGGGTTCAGTAATTGGGATATTTGCGAATTCCGACTAAAATTTTATCAGCGCTTTAAGCATCTTGTGCCACTCTTAAACAAAGAGGCTGTTATTCTTTGCTGCGGTGCTCGTCAAGGAACTGAAGTTGAAGTATTACACGACCTTGGTTTTAAGAACGCCTACGGTATTGATTTGAATCCTGGTCCTGATAACCGTGTTGTTCGTGTTGGCGATTTTATGAAACTTCAAGAGGCAACGGACTCGATTGATCTGCTCTATACGAATTGTGTGGATCACTCGTTTGATCTCGAGGAGATGATGAAGGAGCATGCACGTGTGCTAAAACCTAACGGATTTTTGCTTTACGACATGGGAACTAATATGGAAGAAGGTTCTGGAGGTCCTTTTGAAGCGGTTTCTTGGGATCGCACCGAAAATCTTGTGATTCAATTGTTGGAACGATTTCAAAAATTAATTCGTGCTGAACGCGATGAGGCTTTTGGTGGAGCGTGGCTCTGGGTGCTGTTGCAAGCTAAGAAATAATGTTGAAAAAGATCATTGGTGTTTTTCTCGTTCGCAATGAAGAACGCTTTGTCGCGCAAGCAGTCTGCAATGTCCTTCATTTTTGTGATCAAGTTATATTAATCGATCATCAATCATCTGATAAAACGGTTTCTATATTGCAGGAACTCCAATCTTCTTATTCTGAGCAAATTTCTTTTTATCAAATCCAACACGCAAGTGAGTCGCATGACCTGTTGCAATCATTTGTAGGAACTTCAACATGGGTTTTTGGTGTTGATGGAGATGAGCTTTATGATCCTGAGGGACTTTCCAAGTTTCGCAGAAAAATTTTAGCAGGAGAATTTGATGATGATTGGATGGTTCTCGGAAATGTTTTGCATGTTGAAAGCTTCGATGAAGCAACAAGGCGTGCTGCTGGTTACTTAACTCCACCAAGTCGAAGTATTACGAAGCTTTATAATTTTGCAGCGATTGATGCGTGGAAAGGGAAAACTCAAGAACGTCTGCATGGTGGCCAGCCTCAATTTCGACCTGGTTTTCATGAACAAAAAAAACGATTGCTCTATCAAGAGTATTCTTGGGAGGAATCTCCTTTACGCTGCTTGCATCTTTGTTTTTTAAAAAGAAGCAGTGTGGAGCTTTCCACGCAACGTCGTAACATCATGGAAATTGATGCTGGCCGCGGCTTGGGATTTTTGAAGAGAATAATGAGAGCGCTGCTTTGCTTGCCGCAACCAATTTCTTGGAAACAACAACACTATCAACGGGGAGAGCTTCATACAATTGATGCGACTCCTTTTTTTAAATGATCCATTTTTTTTCACGAAATTTGAACAAAGTTTCTACAGCGGCAATTAATCTTTGCCCTCGTAAAGGCTCATGGGGTGGGGCTAATCAATGGACAGCTCAACTCAGTCGTTGGCTTCAGTATCATGGATGGGTAGTAAACTATGATTTAAAAAAAAATCCAGATGTCATCATCATGACTCATACTGGTCTTTCGGCAGGAACTAGCTTTGGAAGTGCAGAAGTTGCTGCTTTTAAAAAGCAATATCCCCGTGTTCGCTGTTTGCATCGAATTAACGACAATGATTTGCGTAAGGAGTCTTCCGAAATGGATCATTTTTTAGCAGAAAGCAATCGTGTTGCTGATCACACTGTTTTTGTTTCTAAGTGGCTCAGAGATCATCATGCTTCAAGATGGTTTGATCCCTCTAGACCTCATTCTATTGTTACGCCTGGAGCAGATCTTCGTTTTTTTAATCCGATTGGGACTTCGCTTCCAGCTCCGGGAGAGCCTCTCCGTTTGGTGACGCATCATTGGTCTGATAATTGGAATAAAGGCTTTGATGTGTATCAGCAAATCGATGAATTCATCGCTTCGCAGAGCTCACGTCAATTTGAACTTTGGGTGATTGGACGTTGGCCAAAAGAAATTGAATGGAAAAGCGCTCGGACTTTTGCTCCTGCGAGTGGAGGCGCGCTAGCATCATTGCTCCGTCAATGCCATGGTTACGTCAGTGCTTCTCGATATGAACCTGGAGCTATGCATATTGCAGAGGGACTTCAGTGTGGTTTACCTTTGCTTTATCATCGCGATACAGGAGGCACTGTAGAGCAAGGATTGCGGTATGGCATGGAAATTGGAAAAGACCTTAGTGAAACATTGAATCGTTTTGCTCAAGAACTCCCGATGCTACGCTCCAAGCTGCTGAGCGATCCTCCTTCGGGAAGTAAAATGTCTTTAGAATATTTGCAATTATTACAACGATTAATCGTGTCATAGGCTCATGAATAGCACCGCACAAAAACTCAATGTCTATTTTATGCCAGGAGATGGCAAGGGGTGGGCTCTAGATGAAGACCGGAGACAGATGCGTCTGGCTTTAAAAGGAATTGTCCGTGAAACTTCTTTAGCTCAAGCAGAAATTATTCATACCCCTTTCTGGCAAGGATTGAGTAGTATTGCTCCCGCAATTTTAAAGCAAAAATTTATTATTGCACATGCTGACAACCCTCCATTTTTTTACCTCAAACAACCTGATTTTGCATGGGGACAGCAAGTTGTTAAGCTTTGGATTGCCCGATCGCAAGAGGCGTTTGAACAATTTCGTGCCTTAAAATTGCCAGTGGAATATATTCCTTACACGATTGATTCAGAGCTCTTTTTTCCAGTAGAAGATAAAAAGGCATTACGAAAAAAATTTGGTATTCCAGAAGAGGCTTACGTTATTGCTAATTTTCATCGTGATTCGGAGGGAGGAGATCTCAATAAGCCAAAAGTTCAAAAAGCTCCGGAGCTTTTCTTGGCTATTTTAAAAGCATTAAGAGCGCGCGGCTGTTCTTTTCACGTATTACTAGCTGGGCCTCGTCGGCACTGGCTTCGGACTGCATTAATAGCAGAAAAAATTTCTTTTACCTTTGTTGGAAAAGAAATCAGCGATGATGATTTTGGGGCCAATATTTTAAAGCGCTCTCAACTCAATGAATTAATCAATGCTGCAGATCTTTATTTGATTCCATCGCGCTGGGAGGGTGGGCCACAGTCAGTCATGGAAGCAGCTGCTTGTCGGTGTAAAATTTTAAGCATGCCACTGGGAGTGGCTAAAGATATTTTAGAACCTGATTCGCTCTATCGCTCCGTTGATGAAGCTGTGGAACGTATCATCAAAGATCAAGAAAGCGATCTGTTGCAATCAACGATCCAGCCTCAATGGGAAAAGTGGCATCGTACTCACACAACAGTAGCACTGGAAGACGGATTGAAAGAACTCTACAAGCGACTTCCGGAGAGATTGCCAAAATGTGATCGCAAAATTAGTTCGTTCCATTTTTATAGTGCACAAATTTTTCATGTTTTACGACGCTGGTTGCGCAAAGAAGGAACAAGATCAAAACTTCGTTCTGTTGGATGGAATCATGAATTAGGAAAGGATAGTGATCTCGATAATATTCTTTTAAATGTTAGTAAGGCGCTGGCTGATCAAAAAATCAAACAACAACCAAGGCGAGATCAAGGCATAGAAATAATTGGGTGGCCTTCTCCGCATTTATCTCCAGCAAAAAAAGGAGTGCGCCGTCTCCAATGGATTGTTCCTCAAATGGAAAAAGAACATATTCTTCCGGATGCATTGCTGGTGGTTCCTTCTGTGCAAGATGTCGTAAACCTTCGTGATATGGGCTGCTTTCAGCCTGTCATAGTCTTGCCGTGGCCCATTGCATCAGCAAAAACTTGTTCTGAAGAACCATTGGTGATTGCTAAGGATGATCGTTTCGCCTCCCTAGAAATTTGGAAAGCCATGATGAGAGGACGGCCCATTGTCTATCCCGATCAATTAGCCTATTATGAACAAGTCTTTCACGCAGGATTTTCTTTCGTGTCGGAAACAGCATTGCCTCAAATAATCCAAAGGGCTCGCGAAAAAGCATTGGAGCTCCGAATGCTTTCAAAAGTTCCAAACCTGAAAGATGCACAGCATCAATTGATGCAATTACTTTCTATTTTAAACTTAGAAAATAAAAAATGAGATCCCGCATTGCTATTACTGGTGGGCGTGGACGACTTGCAAGAGTTGCTGCTGCTTATTTTCGTCAACAAGGATATGAGGTGACTCTTTTTTCGAGGGAGGCAGGAAATGGAATGAAAACGCTCAACGACCTGTTTGATCCGCATGTCCTGAGTTCTTTTAGCGCCTTGATTCATGCAGCATGGAGTACCGTTCCATTCACGAGTGAAGAAGATCCTGGACGAGAAGAGCGCGAGGACCTTCCACTGTTAAAAAAAATCTTGGAAAGCTTGCATCATCTCCCGTCAGAAGCACCGATGCCTAAATTGATTTTTATTTCTTCAGCATCTGTTTATGGAAATCAAGAAAAGGAACCAGCAAGAGAAGTGACCCTTTGCACGCCGCTGAGCAGATATGCACGAGCAAAGCTCTCAGCAGAGCGTTTGATTTTAGAGGCTGCTGTTCATGAACCTCGTTTAAAATCAGTCATTCTTCGCGTGACCAATTTAGTGGGAATTCCATCTCATGCTGCACTTCCCCAAGGAGTCTTGTCTAAAATTGTAGCAGCAGCAAAAAATCATCGGCCTTTAGAGCTTTGGGGTGATGGGAAGGGGAGTAAAGATTATCTGTGGATTGATGATTGTTTAGAGGCTTTACAAGCAGCAATGGAATCTTCTGCTGAAGGAGTTTTTAATATTGGATCAGGTAACAATTTTTCTCTCCTTGAATTGATAAAAATTGCTGAAGAAATAACACAGCAACCTCTCCAGATTAAGTATTGCCCCTGCTATTCTTGGGATGTGAATTATTCAAAAGTTTCCTCAGCGCTTTTTTCTGAAGTGACTGGATGGAGACCGAAGTGTGATATTGTTCAAAAAATGACAGCATTATTTTCATGAAAAATTTTTTGTTAGCCAAGATTGCTGACCTCTTTCGAGGTTTTATTGATCTTCCGCAGCGAGGGACTTGTTTTTTGAAGCGCTATAAAATCAAGTGTTCACCATCTCAAGAGCTGGTGATTTCACTTGGTGGCGTTTTAGAAGAAAGAAAATTAATTCATGGTGGCGCGGTTAAGCTTTTGTCGCTGCAAAAAAAAATGAAATGCAATGAAAGTCAGTTTAATCTGCTTTATCTTGTAAGTAGCGCTCAGCCTCGTTTTTCCTGTGATCTTGTAAGGCAGGTGAAGGCGCGTCGTATTCCCTTTGTTTGGAATCAGAATGGCGTTGGCTATCCTGCATGGGCTGGTTGGCAGAGTGAACGCCAGAATAGGCCAATGAGATGGCTGCGAGAGAGAGCTGATTATATCATCTACCAAAGTCAGTTTTGTCGAGAAGCTGCAGAGAAATTTTTAGGGGCTTGCGCAACACCAAGTGAAATTCTTTTTAATCCAGTTGATCTTAAAAAATTTTTTCCACTTACGAATCGACCATTATTAAAGCCGCTTCGGCTCTTAACACTCGGAACTCATAGCTATGAAGAAAGAGTATTTTCAACCTTAGAATGTTTAGCAATATTGCGTCGAGGAGGAGTTGAAGCAACCCTGACAATTGCTGGAAAATATTTGTGGCCTCAAGGGGAGGCTTCGATTCATCAAAAAGTTGAACAACTAAAACTTGTAGGCGCCGTGAACTTTTTACCTTCTTTTAATCAAGAACAGGCGATTCAACTTTACCAATCACATCATCTTGTGCTTCATCCAAAATATCTCGATCCTTGCCCAACAGTTGTGATTGAAGCGCTAGCTTGTGGGTGCCCTGTTATTGGCTCTGCTTCTGGTGGTCTTCCCGAACTAGTTTCCAGTGAGAGTGGACATCTTATTTCAGTTCCCTTGTATTGGAATAAAATGATAACGCCAACAGGTATTCAACTTGCGGAAGGAGTGATGGAACTTTTACCTCGATGGGATGAGGCTGCTAAGGCTGCACGGCAAAGAGCAGCGTTTTTATTCAATGAAGAATGCTGGGTTGCGCGGCATCGTGAAATTTTTGAATCGCTTAATGCCAATAAATTCGAGCAATAAAATGAATTACTCTAGACCCCCCGCAATTTCTATTCTTATGACTGTGTTCAATGCAGAGCCCTATCTTGGTTTTGCAATAGACAGTATAGAACGCCAAACGTTTAAGGATTGGGAATTTATTATTGTAGACGATGCTTCAACAGATCGCTCTTTAGCTATTGCCGAAGCATACGCAAAAAAAGATCCACGGATTAAAATCATTCGCAATGCTATCAACAAAGGGCAAACACGCTGCTTGAATCAAGGGCTTTCAGAGGCTCGTGGGGCTTGGATTGCAAGGCAAGATGCAGATGATCTTTCTCATCCAGCGCGACTGCAACGACAATGGAAGCGAGTCCAAGAAGAACCAACATTAGTTCTTTTAGGAACCAGTGGTTCGATGATTGATAAAATGGGGAAGCTTATCGGTCTTCTAGATATGCCGTTAACTCACGATTTAATTAGATGGAGTGCTCCCATTAAAAATCCCTTTCTTCACACCTCTGTGATGTTTCGTACGGATATAGCGCAATCTTTAGGAGGATATGATGAGCGTTACCATATTGCACAGGACTATGATCTTTGGACTCGCATGATAAGAAACCACCGTGTGGCGAACCTTTCTGAACGGCTAATTAGCTACCGGCACTTAGATTCTTCACTTTCAAAGCTGGGAGCAATGAAGACGTTTGCAGAGGCGAATGAAATCGCCATACGAGAAGAAAAATATTCTTTTGCACAAGAACTAAAGCCTGAAGAACGGTTGTTACTCCAAAATTTTAGAGAAGGAAAAAGCGTTCATTGGGAAGAGTTGTTACAGTTTTGTAAAAATTTTCAGAAGCCCTTTCCTTTAATAGCTCAAAATGACCGACAACGTCTTGAAGTAGTTTATCGTTTGCAATGTGCTGGAAGTAAAAATCAAAATCGTTATGATCAGCTACGAGCTATCACGCAGGCTTTTTTAACATCACCCCTTTATACCTTACAATGGATTGGGAGTCGCCTGTTCGATCCTATTCACCAAAAGAAATAAATGCTTAAGTTTGTTTTTCAAGATTGGCAAGTAAATCAAGGAAATTGGCGCAGCCAATTCTTACTTTGTTTCTTGAGATTAGTGCAAAAATTTCACCAGCTTCCATCTTCATATCGATGGATTGGCTATCCCTTCTTTGCCAGCTATGAATTTTTTAGCATTTCAATTTTAGGGATCGAACTTAGCTATAAAGCAAATATTGGGCCTAGACTTCGCTTATTTCATGGTATTGGAACAGTGATTCATGAAGCTGTTACTATTGGTGCTGATGTAACGTTGAGACATTTAACAACAATAGGGACTCAGCGCTCTGGACAAAAGGCGCCTACGCTTGGAGATCGTGTCAATGTAGGATGCCATAGTATCATCCTTGGCGATATTCACATTGGGAATGATGCTGTTATTGGAGCTGGGGCTGTCGTTATTCATGATGTTCCAGAGGGAGCAACTGTAGTTGGTAATCCAGCACGAATTTTACAACCACACGGTTCCTAGCAGTTTTTAAATGCTGCTACAATTCATAGCGTTTACGTTGCTCATAAAGCCAAGAAAAGAACCGATGCTTTTGCAACATGACAAGCTGTTGGCGAGGTGTTTGTCGGAAATAGGTGTGAGCTAATTTCGGAATTATTTCTTGCGCTAAACTGTTCCACCGATCAGTTGTCTTTTGTTGAGTATATAAGGCTCCCCGATTGCGCCCTTTGGTAACAAGGTCTTCGCGAAACGATTGATTTTCTTTTAAAACACGAAGGCGCAGTAAAAGCTCTTTCGCAGAGGTTGCTACAAGATAGTCTTCACCGGGAGTTCCTTCGTCAGCATAAGCAACATCACGCCCTCCGATAAAAGGGACGCCGGCGAGCCATGCATTATAAAGTTTTGTGGCTGGCTTTGATAGGTAACGAGATTTTGAAAAGGAACGAATAGCAACAATGCCATCAATATCCGAGTAGTCATGCCACTCATTTGGAGATTTGATAATAAAAGATAAGCCTAGCGTGTTTCGTAAATAGTTGTGCCATTCTTGCTGTTGAAGTTCTGGAGCTAGATGACATGGATCTCCCACAAAAGCGATGTTTTCAAAACGATTCCTTCGGTCTGGAGAGCGAGGTATTATCTTGGGTTGGGGCCAGTGAGGAATAAAAAAAGAATCTGGAATGAATTTTTGTTGAATACGATTTTGAACAATGTAGATGGCTGCTGAGGGGTGAGGAACTCCATCCGTAACAATATCTACAAGACATACTCCAGGAGGTTTGATGAAATCTTTTTTTAAAGAGCTGCCCAAGGCGAAGACGATTCCTGAGAAAGGCAGTTTTATAGAGAGTGTTGATACAAAGCCAGATTGTTTGAGTCGTGACCATGTTTGATAAATCCAATTTTCAGCAGTGCCGTGATGTCCTGTATGATGACTCGGTACGATTTCAGGTTCGAGCCAAGCTTGTGGGTCATTAAAATAAGGAGTGTATTCAGGGGGAAGATAGAAAACGGTTTTCATGATTTTTATACTGCAGAGCCCCTTTTCGTTCTCTTTTTAAAATGAAATTAGCCTCTTAGAGGCTCTTTCTAAGGGCATTCTCAATTTTTTGAGTTCGATATTTCCAATACAAAAAAGGAATTCGGAGAGTGTACCATTTTTGTTTTGCTTGAGCAGCTTTTTTGCTGAATTGATAGCCATCATGATAAAGGGAAATTTGTTTTTTCAATATTTCTGCAGCAAGGAAGTTTTCCTCTTTGTAAAACTTCAAAGCTTGCAGAGCTTTTTCATATCCCTGTTCAGCAAAAAGGATCGAACGTAGTAAAGGCTTTTTCTTTTTTTGTAATTCTGAAATAGCACCTCGATGGGCTTCAGCTGCTTGTTCAGAAGAAGTGATGATGACTTTTTGGTAAATCAATAGGGGATCATTTTCAGAAAAATTTTTCAATGAATGTCGAAAATCTAGGCTTTTATTTAAAAAGTCGGAAACTTTTTTCCAATGAGGAATGATTTCTATTTCTCCATTAATGATAGCTCGCACTAGCTTCTCTCGATCAGAAGAAAGCTGTTCAGTCAAAAGAGCTAAATGATCATATTCTTGGGCCAATGCTGGATTGTCTTGTTCTAACGCAAGAGCCACTTGTACTTTGAGTTTAGCTGCGTCATGTGAAGCGGCTTTAGAGAGTTCCCAGTAAGCTGCTAACATTTCGTTTCCCGAAGTTATATAAGTTGATAAACCGAGCCCCTGCTTTCTAGAAGCTTCTTGTGAGAGGCATGCCGCTTCTAGCCAATGGTGGGCGATCGCCTCTTTTCCTGAGTTAGTAGCATTGAGTGCATGAGCTCGATATTGAATAGCAGCTTCTTCAAGCGAGGATTCTGAGGAAGAATGATGGGTGGAGAGCTCGTGTTTCATCCAAGAAAGCCAGTGCCGAGAGCGGATACCAGCTTCTTTTGTTTCTTCAGCGTAGCCCATGAGCTCTTTAGCTAAGACTGCATTATTGTTTCTTAATGCATTTAGAGAGGAAGCTGTGTAGAGAGCTATCTCTTGAGTTTCAATAGCTCTATCGTTGATGCTGACTTGATTTAAAAATTCTGTAAGGAAAGACGTTTCGCGAGAAGAGTGAAGATAATGTACAAATGCTCTAATAAGTTGGACCACTAATTCCCATCGAGCAGCTAATTTATCATTTCCTTTTTTTTTTGCTTCCTCAGATAAGAGGTGATACGCCTCCAGTTCTTCGCTAAGAGAAACTGGTTGATTTTTTAAAAATTTTTTTAGGTTAGAGCTCATCGTGTTGTTCAAAGTGCGCTAATGTTTCAAGTAGTCAGTAAGTCCAGGAAAGGCCTTTTCAATCATAATATCCTCATGGTTGGGTGGCTTGCGATAGGCGGCAAGAAGATGGCTAGACTTTTGGACCATCCAAAAAAGATGACGTTGTAATGCTGATTTTTTTTGCCACTTTTTAGCGAGAAAAGGAAGGGTTTCCTCAACTAATTTTTTCCATTGCAATAGAGTTGCCTCCCGAGAGAAAGACTTCACAGATTCCCGACCTTGAGTGACTAGTTGTTCACGGAATAAAGGGTCTTTTTTTAAGCGACGAAGATAATCGATGACTTGTTGAGGAGAGGTTGCAGCAAGATAATCAACATCGGGACGGCCATCCATGGTATATGCTGAATCCCTTCCCCCTATAAACGGCACGCCAGCCAGCCAAGCGTTGTATAATTTTGTTGCTGGTTTGTGATAATGACGGGATCGAGAAAAGTCTCTAATAGCGAGAACAGCATCTGTATCTGAGTAATCATGCCAACGGCTGCTATCTTTAAAATCAAGAAAAATACCTAGTTCACGTCGTAATTGGTTAATCCATTCAGGAGTTTGTAATTCAGGAGCTAAATTATCGGGATCTCCAAAAAAAGAAATTATTTCAAAACGTAAGCCACGCGCTGGGTCTCGTGGAATCAAGCTTGGCTGAGGCCAATGAGGGACAAAAAGCGAATGAGGTGTGCGGCGTGCTTGAGCGTGATTTTGAATTAAATGAAAATGAGTTGTTGGAAGCAGGGTGGCATCTGCTAAGACATCGACATAAAAAAGATTGGGGGGCAGAGACGTGCTAGGAGAAAATGTATTGCTGACAAAAATAACGATTCCTTCAGTCGGTATAGTGTGGCTAAGACTGCAAGTGACGCCAGCTTCTTTTAACCAAAACCAAGTTTGATAGATCATGTTTTGAGCTGTAGCAGCAGCTCCAGAAGCAGCAACTTGTAGGACATTTCCTGTTTGAAGCAGTTCCTCCCAGCTTGGGTTAGGAATAAAATCAGGAGCTAATAAAAAAGTAACCTTCATAAACACTTTTAACGAAGGTATCGATCAAGGAAACAAAAAAGACGTTGGGTTATCATATAGCAGCGTCGTTCAAGAGAGGATTTTTTTTGCCATCGCTCTACAAGGTTCGGAAGCGTTTCAAGCAGGAAGGTTTTCCATTTTTCTAAGGTAGCTTCTCGTGTGAAAGCTTTCCCAGCTTCGGTACCATGGCGAATTAAGTTTTGACGAAGTGTTATATCTTCTTTGAGGCGTCGCAAATGTTGAAACGTTTCTTCTACAGAAGATGCAACCAGGTAGTTGATTCCAGGCGATCCGTCGGCTGCATAGGCTGAATCAAGTCCTCCAATAAAAGGAACTCCAGCATGCCAAGCGTTGTAAAGTTTAGTGGCAGGCTTATCGAGATAGCGAGCGGAGGAAATATCTCGAAGGGCAATGACTGCATCTACATCGCTATAATCATGCCATTGATCTGAACCTTTAATTTTAAAATTAAGTTGAAGCTCGCTTTTTAAACGCTCTCGCCATGATGGAGCAATAAATTCAAGAGCAAGTTGAGCAGGATCTCCTACAAAGCAGATATTTTCAAAACGATCTCCACGATCAGGATCTCGAGGAATTAAGTAAGGTTGAGGCCAATGAGGTATAAAGAGTGAGCGAGGTAACCATCGAGCATGAGCTTTATTATGAACAAGATGAAAATGAGCTGCTGGATGAGGGCTTCCGTGTGCGACAACATCAACTAAAAACAAATTAGGACTTAGCGAGGGTTTGCACTTTGTTGTGAGCGACATTTTTAAAAAAATCGCGACATCTGAAACAGGTATTGTGTGAATCAAGTTGCAGGGAACACCTGATTGTTGTGCAAGACTCCATGTTTGATAAATCCAGCTATGAGTTGTAACGCATTTGCCCTCTTCTTCGAGTGAAATTAATTTTCCTTGGTTCCATGCTTGAATCCATTCTGAGCTTGGAAGCCAGTTGTGATGAATGCAAAAATTAATTTCCAATACCGAAGGGGCAGGACGTTGAAAAAGATGGCTCCAAGTATGGCTTTCTAAAAACAAATGGGCTTTTTGTCGTAACGCAAAAAAGGAACGTTGGCGTTTTGTTTTTTGCTCCCATTGATGTGCTAAAGAGGGAAGTTTTTTTTCTACCAATTCGCGCCAGCGTTCTAAGATAGCTTCTCGTGTAACTTCTTTTGCGGCAACCGAGCCTTGTTCAACAAGCGCGGACCGCAGCGAAGCGTTTTCTTTGAGGTGGCGCAAATGTTGAAAAACTTCTTCAGGCGATGTTGCTACAAGATAATCAACATCAGGGCGACCCTCTGCAGCATAAGCAGAATCTCTTCCACCAATAAAAGGGACTCCGGCAAGCCACGCATTATAAAGCTTTGTACCAGGTTTGTTCCAATGAGGAGAGTTTGAAAAATCACGGATAGCAATGATGCCATCAGTTTGTGAGTAATCATGCCAATGCTCTACGGAGGGAAGGTGAAGTTGAATGCCTAATTCATTTTTAAGTCGTTGGCGCCACTCCTTTGTCTGTAGTTCTCGAGCTAGATTTTTAGAATGCCCATAAAAACAGAGGTTTTCAAAACGATCTCCTCGATTAGGATCACGAGGAACAAGTCCTGGATGAGACCAATGAGGCATAAAAATCGCATTGGGTAATCGTTTTGCGTACGCTTTATTTTGTACGAGATGTAGATGAGCAGCAGGATGAGGAGTGCTATCAGCAACAACATCTACAAAAAAGGGTGTGTTAGGCATTTTTAAGGCATGAGATGCAGAAATGCTGAGAGCAATCATAATGCCTTCTGTGTTTGGATTGTCGAGCAGCGCATAGCAGCGAGTTCCAGACGAGATCAACAATGCCCATGTTTGATAAATCCAATTAACGCTCAAACACCGTCCTCCGCCTTCAGGAACCGTAACAGGCTTTCCAGCCAGTAGGTCTTGAACCCAGAGTCCTGGCGGAACATATTCTTTAGTTAAGCAAAAGACAGTTTTCATCTCATTAAATAGCGGCACGACAAGCAGGGAAAATATTGACGTAAAAAAAAGAAACGTCGACCCCAATTTGACTTTTTTTGCCAAGAAGCAACATGTTGAGGAATCGTTTCTTCAAGGAGCTTTTTTCAATGTTGTAGAGCGTTTAAAAAAAGATGATAGCCGATGTAGAGCCAGGAACGAGGAACGCAAAAATAGAGTTTCTATCTCCTACTCGAGGCTTTGAACACTGGGGTGACGCCGCAATACGCCGCTAGAGAATTTTTTCATATGCTCTAAACAAAGAGATTGAGCAGGTTTGCTAAAGCCAACGATACTGGCGTCAATAATTTGATTGCGATAATCTGAAAGAATTTCAATGAGTATTTGAAGGACCGTTGTCATCGTAGCTTCTTATCAATCCAGCAAGATAGACGTTGAGTAAAAAGATAGTAATCGCGTTGATAAGTAGCTTTTTTTTGCCATTGAAGCGCCAATTCGGGGAGTGTTCTTTGAATTAATATTTTCCAATGTTCGAGAGTTGCTGTTCGAGTAAATTTTTTTCCCGACGCAAGGCCATTTTGAATAAGCTGAAATCGAAAATTAGGATCTTCTTTTAATGTGCGAAGATGCTCCAGTACTTGTTGTGGAGATTTTGCAACGAGATAATCCACTCCGGGTCGGCCATCACTTTGGTAAGCAGAATCATTTCCTCCAATGAAAGGAACTCCTGCTAACCAGGCATTGTACAATTTAGTAGCTGGTTTGTGGAGTTGACGAGCTCGTGAAAAATTACGAATAGCAATAATAGCATCCAGTTGAGAGTAATCATGCCATTGCTCGGCAGGCTTTATCTCAAAGTCTAAAGAGAGGTCTTTTTTTAAACACTCTTGCCAGTGCGGCTCTAACAGCTCAGGTGCAAGATTACTAGGGTTGCCCAAAAAACCAATTTTTTCAAAACGTGTTGCTCTGCTTTTTTCGCGAGGGAGAAGCGCTGGTTGCGGCCAATGAGGAGTAAAATGGGCGTGAGGCAAGCGCTGAGCGTGTGCTCTGTTTTGAACGAGGTGAATATGAGCAGCTGGATGTGGGAGGCCGTCAGCAACAATATCGATAAGAAAGAAATCGGAGGAAGCTTGAGAAAATGAAAGAGAAGAACTTAATGTTCCACTCAATGCGACAACAAGGCCTTTTGTTGGTAATTCTGTAACTAAGGAGATTTGAATTCCAGTGGCCGTGAGTAATCTCCATGTTTGATAAACCCAAGCATGAGCAGTAGCGGCCTTTCCGGAAGCTTCCAAAGGAAGAGGGTGGCCTTTTTCCCAAGCCTCCATCCAGGTTTTGTTGGGGAAATATTTTTTTGGAAGATAAAAATAAGTATTCATCAATGGAGAAGGCAATTAACCACAAATCATACAAAGTGCACAAAGAATTTTTATTTTCTTTTTTGTGTTCTTTGTGTCCTTTGTGGTTAATTCTTGATTCTTTGTTTTATGAAAATTCTCTTTCTTTCTAGCTTTGCTCATTTGGCACTAGATCCTGCTGCAACACACTCGTCAGGTGGAGCAGAGTTACAAGTTGCTTTGTTAGCAAAAGAGTTAACGCAGAGAGGGCATGAAATTGTTCTTTTGGCAGCAACCGCAGGCCAAGGGGATAATTTGATGCAACAAGGAATTAAAATTCGTAATGGTGGATGTTTTGATACGGGTAAAAGTTGGGATACATTGAAGGCTTTACCACGTATTTTTTCTGTTTTACGCCAAGAAAAACCAGATGTTGTTGTTGTCTATGGCTGGACTGCGTGGCTCTATTTGCTAGCTCAGATGCGGCGTTGGCTTGGATATCGTCTTCTCTTTGTTTGTGCTCTCGACTCAGAAATTGATGGCGGATTTTATCGCGCGAACCCTTTGCGTGGAAAGTTGTTTCATAGAGGGATGGAACTTTCTGATCAGCGTTTGGCGATTACAGAATATCAAGCGACTCTTTTTCGTGAGCAAGGAATGTCATGCCATGTTATGAGATTGCTGCTCCAAGAAGGTTTTTCCAAAAATCGAAACGTTGATGTTGAATGTAAGTCAGTCGACTTGCTTTGGGTGGCGCGCTGTCATCCTGTTAAACAGCCGCATCTTTTTTTAGATCTTGCTGCAGAGTTTCCGCAAGCAACTTGTCGGATGATCTGTTCGAATCAAGATGAAATTTTGTGGAACGAGGTAAAAAAACGAGCCTTAACAATGCCTCATGTTGAATTTTTGGAAAAAGTTTCTTATCACGAAATTCAATCGCATTTTGACCAGGCAAAAATTTTTGTAAACACTTCTTCTGATGAAGGTGTTCCCAATACCTTTATTCATGCAGGACTTGGGGCAACGGCTATTGCTTCGCTGAAGGTTGATCCCGATCAAATGTTCTCTCATTTTGAAACGGGAGGGTGTGCTGAAAATAAAATGGAGAACTTAATAACAAAAATTCGGCGTTTGATGTCAGATAAGCAAATCTTGAAGAATGCGCAGCAAGAAGCTTCACGGTTTGTGAGTGAATGGCATGATAATAAAAAAAATGTAGAGGTCTTTGTAAAGAGTCTCCAACTCATTTCAAAATGAAGCGAATTTTACACGTTATTGACCACCTTGGTCTTGGAGGCGCTCAAGCTGTTTTGTTTGATTTGGTCACGCTGGCTGATCCAAAAAAATGGCATGCTGAGGTTGCAACATTGCATGGTTGGGGAGTTTTTGCAGATGCTTTAAATAAAGAAAATATAAAAGTACATTCATTGTCGCCTTCGGTTTGGCCTCCTCTCTACGTTCCTGGTTTTTTAAAACTCGCTCAACAATTTGATTTGTTCCATTTTCATCTTTCAGGGGCTAATTGGATTTCAAAACCTTTAGCCGCTTTTTTAGGAAATCAACCACGCATTGTTCATGATCATGCTAGCGGCAATCTTCAGTTTCGTGGGGTTGGCTCTATGGTAATCGATGCTATCATGCATCGCTTTTCTTCGCACACGATTGCAGTAGCTCCTGAAGTAAAAAATTTTTTAATCAATTATGAGGCACTCTCTCCAGAAAAAATCACGGTGATTTCAAATGGAGTGAATACAAAACTTTTTGCTCCTGGAACTTCTTTAGAGAAAAAAGCTGCGCGTCAATTTTTTGGACTCCATGAAGAGGAGTTGATTATTGGAACAGTAGGGCGATTAGCAGTAGAAAAAAATCAGAAATTATTTTTAAAGGCAGCTCAACGCGCTCTCCAACAAGGCCTCAAAGCTACATTTGCCATCGCTGGGAGTGGCCCTGAAGAAGATGCATTACGAGAGCTTGCTGCTGAACTTAATATCACAAAGAAGATCAAGTTTTTGGGGCAAGTGAAAGAGCGTGCTTTGTTTTATCGAACTTTAGATTGTTTTGCACTTACCTCTCTTCATGAGGGCTTGCCAATTGTTTTGTTAGAAGCAATGGCTTCTGGAGTTCCTGTAATAAGTACTAATTTAGAAGGATCTCGTTATGTTCTTGAAGAAGGTCGACATGGAGTGATAGTGCCTTCTGATCGTGTAGAAGCCATGGCTGAGGCTTTTTTAAAGAAACCTAGTCCAAGTCAAGTGTGTTCAGCTCGCACAAGAGTTGAAGCTGATTTTAGTGCCTTAAACGCTGCTGCGAAAGTTGCTCAAGTTTATGAGCAATTACTCTTTGACCCGTTCAATTTGTGCTCCAAGGCGATTTAATTTTTTATCAATGGCGTCATAACCGCGATCAATATGATAAATGCGGTTAACTTCAGTAATTCCATCAGCTGAAAGCCCTGCTAAAATCAGGGCTGCAGAGGCACGCAAATCACTTGCCATGACAGGAGCGCCGCTCAGTTGATGGACGCCTGTAATGATGGCAGTCGATCCATCTAATTCAATCTCAGCACCCATTCTCTTTAATTCAGCAAGGTGCATGAAACGTTGAGGAAAAATGTTTTCAATAATGGTGCTGATACCTTCCGCTGTGCAGAGAAGCGCACAAAGCTGGGCTTGAAGATCCGTTGCGAAGCCTGGATAAGGGAGTGTTTCAAGAGAAAGAGATTTTTTAATTTTGGATGGCAAAATAGTAATACTCTCTTGGTCTGTTGTGATTTCAACTCCAGCTTGAGTGAGTGCTTCAAGGAGTGACTGAAGATGTTGCGAGACTACATTGCGGAGAGTGACTTTTTTTCCTGCAATTGCAGCAGCAATTAAGAAAGTGCCAGCTTCAATTCGGTCGGGAATGACCTTGTGATGGAAGCCATGTAATTCCTTCACCCCCTCAATGACAATGCGAGAAGTTCCAGCACCTTCAATTTTAGCTCCCATTTTTTGAAGTACATTGGCAAGGTCAGTAACCTCTGGTTCTTCTGCAGCGCCTTCAATAATGGTAGTTCCTTCAGCAAGCACGGCTGCCATCATGATGTTATCAGTCCCTAAAACAGTTGAGCCGTATTTTCCAGAAAGCTGGATTGTATTGCCACGAAGATGTGGAGCCAGAATACGTACGTTTCCTCCTTTGACTTGAGCTGCAGCTCCGAGAGCTTCAAACCCTTTTAAATGAAGGTCAATTGGACGATCTCCAATAACGCAACCACCAGGAAGCGAGACTGTCGCTGCATGCTCGCGCCCTAGTAATGGTCCTAGGATGCAGACCGAAGCTCTCATTTTTCGGACAAGATCATAAGGAGCTTCTGTTTTAATATTTTCTGCTTGTATTTGAACAATGCCGCTTGCTCTTTCCACATCACAACCAAGGGTGTTCAAAATGGTTAGCATGTAATGAATGTCACTTAAATCAGGGACATGTTCAATAATGCAACGATCACGTGTGAGGAGTGTTGCTGCTAAAATTGGGAGTGTCGAATTTTTTGAACCGCCGATGAATACTTCTCCTTCGAGAGGATACCCACCATGTACAAGCATTTTTTGCATAAATTAAAAAAGGAAATTACAGAAATAGAAGGGAGGAAAAATTTTTAGAATTGAAATTAAAATTTTAAAAGGTACTTAGAATGCGCTCTAATGAAAAAGAACGGACACAGAATGTCATTTTCATCTCTTTGATCCCTATAAAATTTTTATTTTCTTCGTGCTTCGATAAACCGAAGGACGCCCTGGTAATCAGGTAGAGCAAGGATATCGGAGTAGTGATTCAATTCAAGTAGTCTTATCACTTCTTTTTCTTGGTCTTTTCCAATTTCTAATAAGAGTACGCCTTGATCAACAAGGTTCCTTGGAGCTTGTTCAATGAGTTGCTGAATTAATACCAAACCATCTTTGCCTCCATCTAACGCTGTGAGTGGATCATATTGTACTTCACGCGATAAGGTAGGGATTTCTTCCGGTGCAATATAAGGCAAATTAGCAATGATCAAATCCCATTTTTTGGATTGGTTTTCCAATAAATTTCCATGATGCCATGTGATGTGTGCTGCCTTATGAAGCGCTGCATTTTCTTGAGCGAGCAATAAGGCCTCAGGAGAAAGGTCGATTGCATCAACACAAGCTGTCGGTTTTTCAAGAGCGAGTGTAATAGCGATTACGCCGCTTCCAGTTCCAATATCAAGAATATGAGTAGCCTCTTGATGGGTGAGGGCTCGCTCCACCAGTTGTTCAGTTTCAGGCCTTGGAATTAAAGCTCGAGCATCAGAATGAAATGTTCTTCCAAAAAACTCTGCTGTTTTTAGCAAATGTTGTAACGGTACGCCTTTTCCTCTTGCTCGTAAAAGTTCGCGCAGCGGCTCACGCTCTACTTCGCCGAGCATTCGCTCAAACTGCAAATAAAGCTCTAGTCGTGGAATATTTAAAATATGAGCCAAGAGCAATTCCATGTTAAGCCGAGAGTGCTCAATATGTTGCTTTTTTAAAAAAGCAGTACCTCCTTGTAGAACTTCGAGAAGAGAGATGGAGGAATTTTTTTGATGCATGTCAAAAAAAGTGAAGCGTGAAGAGCTAAGGGGCAAGAATTAGGTTAACGCAAAAATCAAAACTTTTTAAGAGGAGTGAGCTTGCAGATAACAAGGTTGGTTTGATTTTTTGCTGAGCCGTTGATTGCTCTTGAGCCTTTACTTTTTGCTGGCTTCTTCGAGTCTTTCCTGAACGTCAGCTGCTTCTAGTGCTCCGATTAAGGCTTCCAGGTCTCCTTCCATCACTCGATCTAGATTATAAAGAGTTAATCCAATACGATGATCGGTTAAGCGATTTTGCGGAAAATTATAAGTTCGAATTTTTTCTTCACGCCCCCCTGTTCCAATTTGGCTGCGTCGATGTTCTGAGTACTTTTCTTCTTCCTCAGCTCTTTTTTCTTCGAGAAGGCGAGCGCGCAAAATTTGCAATGCCTTTTCTTTGTTTTTTTGCTGACTGCGTCCATCTTGACAGCGGACAATTTTGCCCGTAGGGATGTGTAAGATTTGCACCGCTGAGTCCGTCGTGTTAACGCCTTGACCGCCTGGTCCACCTGCGCGACAGACTTCAATTCGAAGGTCTTGCGGGCGAAGAACAATATCGACCTCATCAGCTTCAGGGAGGACAGCAACGGTAGCTGTAGAAGTATGAATCCGACCTTGAGCTTCGGTAGCAGGAACACGTTGTACACGATGGACGCCGCTTTCATAACGAAGTTTACGAAAGACTTGGGTTCCGCTCAGTTGGAAAATAATTTCTTTGTAACCACCCAACTCGCCCGGGCTTCCCTCGATGGTTTCCATTTTCCAACCATGTGTTTCAGCGTATCGCGTGTACATCCGATACAAATCTGCTGCAAAAAGGCCTGCTTCGGATCCCCCTGTCCCTGCGCGAATTTCTACGATTGCATCACGGTCATCATCTGGCTGGGGCGGGAGAAGGCCTACTTGGAGCGCTTGTTCGAGTTGTGGAATTTTTTTTTGAAGTTCGATAATTTCTGCAGCAGCCATTTCTGCAAGCTCCATATCAGTTCCTTTTGATAACTCCTCATTTTCTTGAAGGTGGCGTTTTGAGACTTCAAGCTGTTCTACTGTTGTCAGTAATTCTTTGATGCGAGCATGCTCCTGCAAGATTCCACGGGCTTTCTTGGCATCTTGAAACAGGTCTGGGTCAGTAATCTCTCTTTCTAAAACAGTAAAGCGATCACGACGTTGTTGAATGAGGTTGGTAAAGTCGAGAAGCATGAAGTGGGTAAAAAATGAGAGTGAAATTAAACAAAGAGAACGCGAAGAACACAAAAGAAAAATTAATTCTTTGCGCTCTTAGCGTTCTCTACGAGTAATTATTTTAAACAGTGACGAACCGACTAACGCTTTTTCTTGGCAAGCTTGGAAGCTTGAGCCTGAGAAGCACTAACAGTGCTCTGAGCGCGGGTAGCACGAACGCTACCATAACGACGAGAGAATTTCTCAACGCGACCTGCTGTATCAATAAATTTTTGTTCCCCTGTAAAGAAAGGGTGGCAGGCAGAGCAGATGCCGATTTTAAGATTATCACGAGTGGAGCGTGTTTGATAAGCAGCGCCGCAAGCGCAGATAATCGTTGTCGGGTTGTATTCGGGATGTTTGCCAGATTTCATGAGAGCTGAAGAGGGTGCCACAGATTGGAAGAGTTAGCAAGTAAAATTAATAGTACGTTTATGTCTTTTACAAATAATGTTAAGACGCATTTCAAATTTATAACACGTGATCTGTTTTAAAAGGCTCTAATGTTCTAAATGGACTTTAGCGTTGGCAGGCTCTTCTTCAATTTTGACTTTTACAGTCATTGGAATTCCATGACGTAAGAGTCCAACTTGAATTTCTTTTCCAATTTCTGTTTCTACAATTCGATTTCGGAGATCAACACGATCGACAATCTGCTTTCCATTAAATTCCACAATGAGATCGCCAGGTTGTAACCCTGCAACTTGTGCTGGAGAGCCTGGAATGGTCGTTACAACAAGAGCTCCAGAGGTTGTTTTTAATTCTAATTGTTCTGCTAAAGCGCGATTAAGAGAACGCATGACGACGCCAAACCAAGGGCGAGTAACGCGTCCATACCCAATGATATCATTGTAAATACGGTGAGCTACATTGGAAGGGATTGCAAAACTAAGTCCTTCTGCTCCGCCGCTCTGACTGATAATGAAATTATTGATTCCAATGACTTCGCCATAGATGTTAATTAACGGACCGCCTGAATTGCCTGGGTTAATTTGAGTGCTTGTTTGGAAAAATTCATTGGTTGCTTCGCTCATGGCACGACGCCCTTTGGCGCTAATAATTCCTTGAGTGACTGTTTCCTGGAGTCCAAAAGGATTGCCAATGGCAAAAACTTGCTGTCCCACTTTGACTAAGTCGGAATTGCCTAACGAAATAGGAACAAGTCCAGGGGTGTGAATTTTTAAAATGGCAATATCAGCACGTTCATCAAAGCCGGTAAGCTTTGCTGAAAGGGTTCGTCCATCGTTGAGCTGCACTAGGACTTGAATCGCGTCTTTAATAACATGCCAGTTAGTAATGATGTGACCTTGAGCAGAAACAATCATTCCTGAACCCATTTTATTCCCAGTGGAAGCAACTTTGTTAGAAAATCCAAAAAATTCACGAAGCATTTCCTCACGACTAGGGGCATCGGTAGTAATAATGCTAACTACCGAGGGAATGACTTTTGCAATGAGGCGGGTTTGTTCTTCGTCGATGGTAGCAAGGGTTGTAGTATCAGGCAATTTTGGTTCGCTGCCTGATGCTGGCAAAAGGTGTGTGTGGCGGCGATTAATTGCTTCGTGAGGTTGGAGAGGCTTTGGTTCTAATTGAAATAACTTCCAACAAAGAAGTCCGGCGACAAAGGAACACAATAGAAAAATAAACAGGAAAAAACGGCGGGGTTTCATGGAGGAGAAGCTGACGACTAAGAATTTTCCAAAAAGGAAAGAGATAATAAAAATAGCTACTTCTGTAAGCTCAATCTTGGTTTTTACTGCAGTCTCCTGAACCACATGAGCGCTTTGTTGGCTTGAAAAGGAGGCCTGTTGGAGTGGTGGCTAAGCCCCCCTCAGAAGTTTCTTTGTAGATACGAGGCATTTTATTACCGACTTCGCGTAGGGCTCCTACAACTTCATCAAAGGGAACAACGCTTTCTACGCTACTCAATGAGATTGCAGCTGCTCCAAAAGCATGTAGTCCATAGAGGCCATTACGCATTGTGCAAGGAGCTTCGACATAACCACCAATGGGATCACAAATCAGCCCTAAAGTGTTTTGTAGTGCAAGACCTGCTGCATTAATGGCTTGTTCAACAGTCCCTCCATCAAGTTCACAGATGGCTGCAGCGGCCATTGAGCAGGCGCTTCCAACTTCAGCTTGGCAGCCTCCTTGGGCGCCAGAAAAGCAAGCGCCATGGCCAATGATTTTTCCAATACCAGCAGCAGTGAAGAGAGCATGTGATGTTGTGTTGTCAGAAGCCTTTCTTGTTTCTTGCCATGTCAACAAGCATGCAGGAGCAATACCGGCGCTTCCTGCGGTTGGTGTTGCAACAATTCGACCGAAGGCAGCATTTGTTTCTAAAACTGCTAAAGCATAAGCAATGCTTTTTTCGAAAATAGGGCCTAAGGCGCTAACAGAAGTTCCTTCGCTATGAGCTAAGACACAGCGTGCATCCCCTCCTGAAAGACCGCTCCGGCTTCGTTCTGTAATGGCGAGACCGGCTTGTACAGCTTCTTTCATCCGCTGATAATAGGTCAACATCCGATCCTCAATTGCTTCACGTGTGAGAGAACTATTTTCTACTTCACTTCGAATAGTAGCTTCAGCAATCGAAATATGATGTTGTTGGCAGATTTCTAAAAGTTGAACAGCAGTACGAAATTGATAGAGCATAAAGTAAGTGGTCAGGTGATGGGTTGTAGCAATTGAATGATAGGAAACAGAATTTTTTTTCTTTCTGCAATCCTTAATCCAGGGAGCGTTACCTGAATAGCTATGTCAAAATCCTGGCAGTGGCGAAAGAACGAGGAGTCGATTAATGGCAGGAATTTTTTTTAAGAAAGCAACCGTTTCTAATGGAAGCGAGGTATCAATTTCGATGATGGTGATGGCCGTTTCCCCACGTTGTACACGGCTCGTGCGAATCGTGGCAACGTTAATTTGAACGCAAGCAAGAACAGCTGTAATTTTAGCAAGAAAGCCAGGCGTGTCGGTATGCCAAAGAACCAAAGTTTCTAATGTTCCAGAAATGTCAACAGGCAGATCATTGATTTCTTGTAGACGAACGCTGCCACCGCCAATAGAAGCGGCTACCAGCGTGAGTGAGCGGTCCGCCCCTTGCACAACAATCTTAACGGAATTGGGGTGAGCTTGAGGCCCAAGGTCAATGGGTTCAAATTTTATTTCGAGCTTTTCTTTTACAGCAAGGTCCAGGGCGTGAATTAAACGTTCATCATCGGGATGAAAACCAAGAAGTCCTGCGGCAAGGGCTTCCTTCGTTCCGTGACCATCTCCCGTAGCAAGAAAAGAACCATGCAAATAAATAATCGCTTGGAGTGGTGCTTCATCGAGAAGTTGTCGTGCAGCATATCCAATCCTGCAGGCTCCTGCTGTGTGAGAACTTGAAGGACCAACCATGACGGGACCGATGATTTCGAAGATGCTCATTTTAGTGTTCGTTTGAAAATCATATTATGCCTGCAATTGATCGCCATAAAAGATCGTGAAGTGCATTAAGGAAAGTAACGAATATTTTTAGCGTTAGATCAAATCGATTTTTAGAGACATTTATTTTTAGCATCCCGTTTTTAAATCATTCTTTCTAAAAAAGAATTGTCTTAGCACACGCGTTACCTATGACTCGTGACATCTCATTAGACTGCTAGCGAGATGGGGTGACCGACGGGACTCGAACCCGCAACAGCCAGGACCACAACCTGGAGCTCTACCATTGAGCTACGGCCACCATGATTTTGTTTTAAAATAGTTTTAAAACGGTATGAGAGGATCTTTGATTCTTTAAAAAACAGCAATAAAAATGTTTAAAAAAAAAGATTCTCAAGACAGAATTTGAAAATTCATGAAAAAACCTGCTGATCTCATTCGACGAAAGTTTGTTTTGCTAAAGCTTCCTCCAGCTTTGTTAAAGCTTCGAGGAGTGGAGCAAGAAGAAGGTTTTATTGTCTCTTCTTCGCTGCGGGACCTTCGTCTGCGGCGGAGTCATAAAAATTACTTTATTTCTTTCCGAGAAAAGCAGGACTCTTTGTTTCATACGAAGGACATTAAAATTACTAAATCTCATTTTGAATCACTCTGGCCTTTTACCGAAGGGAAGCGAATTAAATACAAACGCTATCTCTTTCAACTTAAAAATCGAAAAGTCAAGGTTGACTGTTTTTTGGGAGAGCACGCTCCTTTGCAGTTAATTGAAGTTTTTTTTTCAACGCTCCAAGCTAGCCGGGCCTTTAAAAAACCACTTTTTTTTGGAGAAGAGGTAACTAAGACTGAAGCTTATGACGCTGAGAACATGGCTCTTCACGGCATTCCAGAGCCAAATGGCATGTGTCAGGTAGGAGTGCTTCCTTATGTGATCAAGCAAGGAAAAATTCAAGTGCTCTTAGTGACGAGCTCCTCTGGTAATCGATGGATTATTCCTAAAGGGCATCAAGAATCAGAAATGACCCCACATGAAGTTGCTATGATGGAGGCAGTCGAAGAGGGAGGGGTTCTAGGAACATTGCGAAACGATCTTCATCTTCGCTATCAAATGTCAAATGGGCGTTTTCTTCAGCTCTATGCAATGAAAATTTCAAAGCTTCTCAATACTTGGCCAGAAGAGCATTTGCGGCTACGTCGTTTGGTCTCATTACAAGAAGCGCTCACCCTTATTGATGATTCAGAGATGTCACGTGCAATTAAACAATTAGCAATGGAGTTGAAGAAAAAAGAAGGAAAGCAAAACTCAGCATAAAGGCCTTGCCGTCATCTAATGAAGCGGGTGTAAGAGGTAGATGGGATAAAACAAATGAAGCGCTAAGCTTTTTCCCTGCACATAAGCAGTTTTATTTTTAGTCGCACTTTTAATGCTAAACATCATCATCACCATCGTTAACGATGGTGTAAGAATATTTGATTCTGCTTTTTGGATTAGTGACACCAGGAGGATTAGAGGAAGAAGTACGCTGCTTTGGTTGCGCTTGTTTTGAGAGTGGATTGATAGTGACAGAAGGCGATTGCTGCTGAGGCTCCAATTGTGGTTGTCTCCTGCTTGTGCTTTGTGTTGGAGCTTGAGGTGTCGTGTATTGTTGGTCTGTTAGTGGAACATCTGCATCGCTTCCTGCCTGATAAAAACGAGAAGGTTCTGATGACTGTGGACCTTCTACAGTATCTTTTTCAGAAATACGTTGATAGCCGTGCTTTGTTGAAAGTAGAGAAGCAAGAG
The DNA here is from genome assembly GCA_964402065.1 of uncultured Chthoniobacter sp. GTDB lineage: Bacteria > Verrucomicrobiota > Verrucomicrobiia > Chthoniobacterales > UBA6821 > CAIWMF01. The sequence continues at coordinate 85,195 of CAYOAN010000001.1, forward strand.
ATTTTCGTAGTATAGATGAACCTCTGCTTTGATAGCCTTTCTTTGATGAAGACCGAGGGGAGGAAAAAGCTTTTTGTAGTATAGATGAAACTTTTGGGGTTCCTCTTTTTCCAAAAATATTAAAGGGAAGAGAAGAAGTTTCTTTAGGAGAAGTCGCATGCTCGATTTGACTCAGTGATTGTTTAAGAGCGCCAATGGAAAGAGGTTGGCCCAACATTTTTCGAAGCTTGAAATCTTGCTCTATGGCTGCGCTCTTAGTTGAGGTGGCTGATGAAGTTTTCAAATCTTTGACAACGGCATCAATGGCCCGGCGGTGGAGAGCCTGTGCTTCGCGATTTGCAAGATGGGCAAAGAAGCGGTGGCCGCTTTCTAAAAAACCTTCTGGTTGTTGAGAGTCGCTATAATAATAGGAAGTTTGACCGTTCTCGCCTTGATGGTACTTGATTTCATCGTTGTTCTGCCAACCTTCAAGTGCATCGTTCAAGGAAACAGAAGCTTTTTTCTCCTGGGTGGAAATTGAAGAATAAGCACCCCTTTGGTAACTTGCTCCACCTTGGCTTGGGAAAGTGAAGGACATAACAAACAGTTAAGCTTTAATAAAATTATTTTGCGGTGAAGGAAGTGTAGAGCTTGCCTCAAAAGATGGTGGACTGTTTTCTGGAAGGAATTCTTCTTCGATGATAGATCCCGAGATAATACCTTTCCACCGATTGGCTGTTTCAACAAAACTTTCGACAAGATTAACAAATTCTGTTCCGTTCAAGCTCAAAACTGGGAGCTGGAGAGCAAGGTAGGCTGTCTGAATTTCGGGTCGAACACTTAATGTGGCACCGTGAGTCTTTGTCCAAAGAAAATTGGCTTCCGCAATTTCTTTCAAAATTTCTAATTCACGTTCGAGAGGGTAGCTTCCTAGTTCGGAAAATAGTTCTACAAACTCAGATTCTTCATTAAAGTCAATCGTTACCGTTGGTCCACCTTCTAACTCCAAATCAAGTTGGGTTGAAGGTAGAGGATCCGGGAATTCTGGAAGGTTGCAATTAGTCCGGAGAGCTTCTAGAAGCTCTAGGTAAGGTGAAGAAGGCATGGGAAAAAGAAGTAAAGAGTAAGGTCTAAACAGTAAAGATTAAAAAAGGACAGAGGTCAAAATTTTCTAATGACTCCTATCATCATGCCTCATCATTTGAAGTAGTGAGCTGATTCATATTCGAAGCTGATCACATTGTCAGCAATCGAGTTGCTAGAAAGCAGTAATTTGACTATCTTCTTCCATCTTATGGTCAACTTCCTGAGTCTTATAATGTAGTTGTTTGGTAAAGAGCGGAGTGTTTTTTTTAAGAAGAGTGATCCATCATAGACTGCATCAGCAGGCGAGCTTTCATGTTAAGCTCTCCTTCTGGTTGGAGCAAGAGAGCTTCTTTTAGGAAACTTTCAGTTTTGATAGAGTTGCTAAGACCTATTTCTATTGTTGCAAAAATCAACAACGCACGTGCTCGTGAAACAGGATCATTCGACATCTCTAACGCTTTTGTTGCTGGATTTTTTGGAGCTTGATACTTTTGTCGCTTGATCAATGTTTCTGCTAAAGCCGCAACGACGTCTTGCGTGATTAAGTTTGGGGCATTGCAGTTCATTACTCGGTTTAAAAAAATCCTGCCTGAAAAAAGTTGCCTTGTTCATGAAATTTTAGGCCGATCCAACTATTCTTTTTGCTTATAACGTTGTTCGGCGATCGCGAATTGGGCTTCTGTAGGATGACTCGAGGCAGGCAAAATGGACTCTCTATGCTCCTCACTAGAAACCGTTGTTGGCTCCTGGAGAGAAATGGCTTTTCTTACCCCAGGTTCAAGTTGAGCGAATGATAACCTACTAATGAGTAAAAAGTGGCAAAGGAAGATTGGATGCCGCATCGTTTTTATCAAAAATAGCAACTGGTTATACAAATAAGAAAGTTCTATTGGTGCGACAGGAATAAGGTCAAAGTGTTGCTCAGCCTGTTCCAACAGTAGCAAAAATTTTATTTTATAGAATAAAAGTGATTCTAAGCAAAATTTCTATTTCCTATTCTCAAAATTAGATTATTATTTCAACATTACTTTTTTGCAATGATGAGGTTACTACTTGTTGACGGCCATTATTACCTCTATCGCTCTTATTTTGCGATTCGAGATCTCAAAAATTCTCGCGGAGAACCGACCAATGCTATTTATGGTTTTGTTAAGGCGTTGCGTAAGATGTTGCTCGATTTAAAACCAGATTTTGCAGCTATCATTTGGGATGCAGGCTTGCCTGAACGGCGTACGGCCTTGCAACCAGCATATAAACAGCATCGTGAGGAGATGCCCAATGATTTAGATCTGCAACAAGAACCTTTGAGGGAAGTAATTCCATATCTCGGTGTTAAAAATATTTTGCTTCCTAATACTGAAGCCGATGACTTAATAGCTTCCTATGTCGTTGCTGCAAAAAAACAAAACATAGAATGCGTGATTGCGACTAATGATAAGGATATTTTGCAGCTCGTCGATGATCAGGTCCTTATTTATTCTGTTGCTAAAGTTGACGTAGATGGAAAAAAGGAGAGCTTTGCGCTATTAGGCATTCCTGAAGTGCGTGAAAAATGGGAAGTAGAACCACATCAAATTGCTGATGTCTTAGCACTAACAGGAGATGCTGCAGACAACATTCCTGGGATTCCTGGTGTCGGAAAAAAAACGGCATCAAAATGGATTCAGCGTTATGGTTCGCTAGAGGCTTTATTAACAAATACGGAGCTAGATCCTAAAACGCATGCAAAACTAGACCCTTATCGAGAACAAGTTATTCAGAATCGTCTCATGGTGGCTCTCGATCTCGATCTTCCACTTCCGCTTCCCGTACAAGAGTTAGAAATTAATCCTTGTTATCCGGAGCTGGTGAAAGCCCTCAGAAATTTTGAATTTCAATCCCTCACGGCCATCATTGAAAAAGAAGCGGCATCATGGGGGATTGTTATTGAGACGTAGAAAAGAAGATTAAAAAAACCAAAATTTATGAGAGGAAAAATGTTTCAAGAAATTGGACGCACTCAGAGGCTTTCGATTTTAGAATTGTTAAAAAAGTCGACTAATGGCAGAGATGTTAAGGACCTAGCAGACTCGCTTGGAATGAGCTATATGGGCGTCAAAGCACATTGTCTTGATATGCATCGCCAAGGATATTTGGACACATGGCGGCAACCAGGAAATCGTGGAAGGCCCCGGATGTTTTATCGTTTAACAATGAAGGCGTATGAACTTTTTTCAGAAGAAAAAAATGATTTAGCGCTTTCTTTGTTGAAAGAAGCGCGACAACTCTTTGGTCCTACAGCGCCTCAAAAATTATTGATGCTTCATTTTCGATCTTTAGCAGCAACATACAAAGCAATGGTTAAAGGTGAAACATCCGAAGAAAGAGCGCAGGCTTTTTCTGACGTGCGGGATCAAGAAGGGCATTTAAGCCAGGTGCAAAAGGGGGATTTTGGTTGGGAGCTAATAGAGAGTCACGATCCCCTTCAGAGCTTGCGTGCTCCTTATCCAGAAATCGATGCGTTAGAATGCCAAATGATGAGTCAGGTAATTGGAATTCCGCTGCATCGAGATGTGCATCGGACTGCAGGCCTTTACCGTGCTGTGATAAGGCCCGCAGCTTAGAGTGTTTTCAAAAATGCTATAATCAAACAGAAAAGGGCGCGTTGAGGGCGCCCTTCTCAATTTAGCGCGCTATAGTTTAATGACTGCTACGCTATGCTTGTCTTGGTAGTTTCTTTTCTAGGGTACGTTAAAAAATTCTATCACTGCGTTTCTGTGCTCCTCATTCCTGGTGCTACATCGGCTATAATATTTTTTAAAACGCTCTAAAAAATTTTGCTCTGCAAGTAAGTTTGTAATTCTGCAATCGGAATGCGTCGTTGCTCCATAGAATCGCGTTCGCGAAGGGTTACAGTTTCTGCCAAAGAAGGATCAGGATCGCCGAGTGTCTCAAAGTCGACAGTAACACAGAAAGGCGTTCCCACTTCATCTTGACGTCGATAGCGGCGACCAATAGCTCCAGCTTCATCATAGAAGACAGTCATGTAAGGACGCAAACTACGTGCGATAGCTTGAGCTTTTTCTACTAGAGCAGGCTTATTTTTGAGCAGAGGGAAGATGCCAACTTTAATAGGCGCCATACGAGGATGAAAACGGAGAACTGTTCGCGTTTCTTTTTTCCCTTGTTGATCGATGACTTCTTCCTCGTCAAAAGCTTCGCACAATAATGCTAAAACGGTACGGTCAGCTCCAGCGCTTGGCTCGATGACATGAGGGATGAATTTTTCTTTCGTCTCTTCATCAAAATAATCAAGGGGTTTGCCGCTTTTGTTGATGTGTTGTGTCAGATCATAATCTGTGCGATACGCAATGCCTTCGAGCTCCTGAATGCCAAAGGGAAACTCATATTCAAGGTCATATGTTTTAAGAGAATAAAAGGCTCTTTCTCCATCAGGAATGTCTTTAACGTGAATTTTAGAACGAGGAACTCCAATGTCATCATAAAATCGAAGTCGCTCTTCAAGCCAGTAATCAAGGAGAGAGAGGCCATCTTTGGCGCGACAAAAATATTCGATTTCCATTTGTTCAAATTCGCGCGATCGAAAAATAAAATTGCGAGGATTAATTTCATTACGAAAGGCTTTTCCGATTTGAGCGATACCAAAAGGAAGTTTTTGTCGGGAAGTTTCTAAAATATTCTTAAATTGAACAAAGATAGCTTGAGCCGTTTCAGGACGAAGATACGTCTTGTTGCTTTCATCTGCCATTGGGCCAACATGGGTGCTGAACATTAAGTTGAACTCGCGAGGTTCTGTTTTTTCACCATCGCATGTCGCTATTTTTTTGCTTGGTTTCATTGGGCAAGAAATGGCCTCAAGCTGATCGGCGCGAAAACGACCTTTGCAGGTTTTGCAATCAACCATTGGGTCTGAAAAAGTTGTTTCATGGCCACTAGCTTGCCAGACGGAGCGATTCATTAAAATGGCACCATCCATGCCAACAACGTCATCTCGTTCCCTTACATTTCGACGCCACCAAAATTCTTTGAGGTTGCGTTTGAGTTCCACTCCTAATGGACCATAATCCCACACGCCATTTAATCCTCCATAAATTTCAGATGATTGAAAAATAAAACCACGTCGTTTACAGAGGCTAACAAGTTTTTCCATAAGGTTGAGATCAGGCGCTGGAGGCTGAAGATTGGAGGCTGGAGGAGTTTTCATTTGTTTCTTGTTATTCAAGTACTCCCCAAATATCTTAAGGAAGTAATTTTTTGAAATTGTTTTGCAGTTAATTATTAGGTTTTTCAGACAACATTTAAACCTATAAATCTGTAAAACGATAAACCTTTTTTTACTATGTCAAAAATTCTTCTCTATACTGCTATCCTCATCACACTTCTCTCAGCAGGTTTGGGGTATTGGAATCATTCTTCTTATCAAATTATTCTTTCAGAAAAGAAAATTGCTCTTCAACAGCAACAGCAAGAGATGGAAAGGGTAAAAGAAGAGTGTAATGCTCTCAAAGAAAAGATGGCATCCCAGACAACAAATGAGCAGCAATTTCAAAAAGCTGCTGCTGATGCGCAGCAGGCTAGCACTAAAGCAGAGGGTGATTTAGCCGAGCTTCAAAAACAACTAGTAGCTAAAGATGCTGAGCTAGATCAGAAAAACAAAGATCTTGCTGCGAAGGAAGCAATGATTCAGTCGTTAATAGCGGCTCAAAAAAAGGGAGCGCCAACACCAACTTCTATCCCTGCTTCAAAAAAAAGAACTTCTAAAAATGCAATAGCATCAGAAAAAAAAGATCCTGCTGCTCCTCCTGCAGATGCGACAAGTGTTGCAGCATTATGTGCTCCAGCTGGCGCTATTGTTGGTAAGGTCGCGGCCATTAATCCATCTTGGAATTTTGTGGTTCTCAATATCGGAGAAAACAATGGATTGACTAAAGATTCCGAAATGACGGTAACACGAAATGGCCAGACGATTGGAAAAATCAAAATTACTTCTGTTGAGCCATTGACTTCAATTGGTGATATTGTTCCCAATAGTGTTGCTCCAGGCGCTGCTATGCAGGTTGGCGATGATGCTTTTTCAACTTCTGTTGAAATGATCAAAAAATAACGTTAGAGATCTTACGATGAAATTTTTTTTTCTAACATGCTTAGTGATCGTTGTTGCAGTTACAATGACAGGATGTGAAACGGAAGGAACGCAACGAACAGCTTCTCAAAGCGCTATTCCGTGGAATCGACCGGCCTCCTGGGAAGGTGGCGGAATGTTAGGGGCGATGGGAATGGGATCACATTAGGTCTATTCAAAATTTTTGTAGTCGCCTATTACGCCTGCCGCTTGCCTTGTAGTATTGGCTTTTTTAGTTGCTACGCATGCCCATTCCCCATGGCTCTACTTGTATCATGGGAACACAAACAATTAGCTAAATAGATGAACAATCCTTTAACCTCCGGCCCTCAGCCTCCAGCATGTGCGCTTCTCTCCATCGATCCTTCTCTCCGCTCTACAGGTTTTGCTGTTTTGGAAGGAACAGATGCTAAAGTGCGATGTTTAGAATATGGCGTAATTCATAATCCTCCCGCACTGAGTGTTGCAGCTTGTTTAAAAAACATTCATGAGCGTCTTGCTGCAGTGATTGAGCAATACCAACCTCAGGCCATGGCGCTTGAACAGATTATTTATGTTAAAAGCTTATCGGTTGCGATTGTCATGGGAAGCGCTCGTGGTGCGGCTCTGTTAGCGGCAGCGCAAGCTGGTATTTCGGTGTATGAATATCCCCCTAAGCGAATCAAACAAGCGGTTGTTGGGAGAGGTGGTGCGGTTAAAGATCAAGTGGCTTTTATGGTGAGGGCATTATTGGGATTGCGCGAAACGCCACCAAGCGATGCTGCAGATGCCATTGCAGTTGGACTGACGCACTTGCGGGCTATGGCCACCGGCTTGTCGTCAACAGTTAAGGTGTCTCATCTTAAGAGCGATAATCTGGAAAAAAATTCTTAGTAACATAACCACGAAATAGATGGTCTAAAAGTTAGCAGCAGTAAAATTTTTTTAAGAAACTCTATTTTTTATATGCATTTTAATCTCACAACGGACTGGCTAGGGCGCAGAAGCTACGAGGAGGGACTTCAACTTCAAGAGAAGCTGGTGGCCCAAAAAATTGATGGTGATAAAAAAAATTATCTTCTACTGCTTGAGCATGAGCCTGTCTACACGATTGGACGAACTTTAGACACATCGAGTCTTGGAAATAAGGAGTTGCCGCATCCCCTTCATCGCATTGGGCGTGGTGGACAAGCTACTTATCATGGGCCAGGGCAATTGGTGGCCTATCCCATTATTGATCTCAGCCTGGTGGGACGCGACCTGCATCGTTATTTACGCGTGCTCGAAGAAGTCGTTATCCAAACGCTCTCGATCTATGGTCTTGAAGGGACACGTCGTGAGGGAATGACTGGTGTTTGGATCGCTGATCGTAAAATTGCCTCTCTCGGAGTAGGAGTTAAAAAATGGATTTCCTTTCATGGCCTTGCGCTCAATGTTTGCGGTGACCTTGCTCCTTTTCAAGAGATCACACCATGTGGGCTGACAGGAGTTGAGATGACGTCTATCAAGCAAGAGTTAAACAAGTCCAAACAGTGCAATACTACTGTTGAATTAAGTGTGGAGGCTGTTGGAATGGAGTTAGAAAAACTTTTTAGAACAATCATAGAAAGTTAATCTTAATAGGTTGGTTGTGCTAAAATAGCTAATGCCAATGGGAGTGTATTCTGATTTTAGAAACAACTTTGTGAGACATTAAAAGAATTTAGTCTTCACGAGAGCACACAAAATTCTTTAATAACTCTTTTCCGTGGGGTGTTAAAATGGATTCCGGATGAAATTGCACACCCCAAACTGGAAGTTCACGATGGCGGAGACCCATGATTTCTCCTTCTGCCGTCCAGGCAGTGATTTCAAGGCAATCAGGAAGTGTTTCTCTTTCGACAATGAGGCTGTGATAGCGGGTGGCCGGAAAAGGATTCGGTAAGGAAGAAAATAAATTTTTTTCATTGTGATAAATCAATGAAGTTTTTCCATGCAGTTGATGAGGGGCTTGGACGACGCATCCGCCAAAGACTTCAGCAATACATTGATGACCGAGGCAGACGCCAAGCATCGGAATTTTCCCAGCAAATGATCGAATGGTATCACAGCTGATGCCCGCTTCTTGTGGATTTCCTGGTCCTGGCGAGATGCAGAGGAGATCAGGTTGGTGATCCTCAATTTCTTGGAGAGAAATTTTATCATTCTCTGCGACGTGAAGAGTCGCTCCTAACTCTCCAAAATATTGAACGAGATTGTAGGTAAAAGAGTCGTAATTGTCGATGAGCAGTAGCTTCACGAAGTTATCTCTTCCCTCGTTCAAAGTGAGCAACTGCGCGCTTTACTTCACGATCAACAGCTTTCTTTTTTAAATCCTGGCGGCGATCAGCAGCATGCTTTCCTTTGCCCAATCCTATTTCAACTTTAACGCGACCATGCTTCCAATACATTCGGAGAGCTGGTAACGCACGTCCCTGGTGCTGCGTATGGACAAGAAGACGCTCTATTTCGGACTTGTGAAGCAAAAGTTTGCGACGGCGCTTGGGTTCGTGTGTTTCATGACTGGCCTGTTCGTAAACTTGGATAGTCGCGTCATAAAGAAAGACTTCTTTTTTTTCAACACGAGCAAAAGCACCTAATAAGTCAACACGTCCCTTTCGAATTGATTTGACTTCCGTGCCAAGCAGAGAAATGCCGGCTTCTAACTTTTCGCTCATTTCAAAATCACGAAAGGCCTTTCGATTAACAACAATATCCATAACAGCTTGGTAAAGGTTCTATTGTTATAGCAAGCGACAGTTTCGCTCCTGCGAGTGCCTTCTCAAACGATGTGTTCTGAGCCTGTACGCCTCGTTCCTTATTCTGTATCAGCGAATTTTGAACAAGCTTTTGATTCTGAAAAGAAGTTTTTGTGTGCTACGCCGCAACAGATTCAGAGGCATCATCCGTCATCACAGCAATGCGATTGTTAGCAATTTCCAAAAGGGCGATATCAGCAAATCCCATGCGAGTTTCTACTTCGATAAGAGGGCGGCTGCCAGCAGTGAGTTGGCGGACACGTTTGCTGACCATGTTCACAAGTAATTGTTTGCTAGGGATGACGTTTAGGGCTTGTTCAATGCAGGAAGAATTCATGATGCGGTTACAGGTTACAAGTTACAGAGGGGAAACATGGTATCGTTGATTAACCAAATAATCAAAGGGAAATAAGGAAAATAGTGGAAAAGTGAAGGGAAAGACAATTTAAAAATGCTTCTTCTCCTCTCGTCTCAAGCTGAATTGCTGGACTTTTGCTGCAATCGCTTCAGCTGTTAATCCATATTTTTTGCGAAGAATAGGAACAGATCCATGCTCAACGAATTGGTCAGGCCAGCCAATTCGAAGGAGAGGGGTCTTTATTTTTTGATCGCTTAAATGCTCTGCAACAGCTGTTCCAAAGCCATTAAGAAGGGCGTGGTCTTCGAGAGTCACTACTAGGGAGCACTGATGAGCGAAGTGAGTGATGGTCTCGGTATCAAGTGGTTTGATCCAACGAGGGTTGATGACAGCAGCTTGAATGCCCTGTTGTGATAAAAGTTCCGCTACTTCTAAAGCTACAGCACAGAAATTTCCTAAGCCAAATAAAGCGACATCTGTTCCATCGCGAAGAATTTCGGCTTTTCCAATGGAGAGTAGTTCAGGGTTTTTTTTAGGAATAGCCCCTGTTCCTGTTCCGCGTGGATAACGAATAGCGACAGGGCCTTGCTGATACTGAGTCATTGTCCAAAGCATATCAACGAATTCTTCTTCGTCCTTCGGTTGCATATGCACTATGTTTGGAATGCCTCGGAGGTAGGCAATGTCAAACAGTCCGTGGTGTGTTGGTCCATCATCTCCAGAGAGACCAGCTCGATCCATGCAGAGCTTAACGTTGAGGTTTTGCAAGGCAATATCATGGACGATCATGTCAAAGGCCCGCTGCATGAAAGTGGAATAGATAGTCAAAAACGGCTTGAATCCTTCAATCGCCATACCTGAAGCAAAAAGAGCAGCATGCTCTTCGGCAATCCCAACATCATAAAAACGATCAGGGTGTTGGTTGACAAAGGGCATTAATCCTGTCCCCGTGGGCATTGCAGCGGTGATGGCGACAATAGAGCGATCTTCATTTGCAAATTGAGAGAGCGCGTGACCAAAAATTTCTGAGTAAGTAGGCGTGGTTAGAGGATCTGTCTCACCGGTCTCTGGCTGATATTTTCCAAGACCATGAAATTTATCGGGTTTAGCAAGCGCAGGGGCATACCCCTTTCCTTTTTCTGTTAAAATATGGAGGAGGACCGGCTCTTGTTGTGTTTTAAGAAATTCAAACGTGCGGATCAAAAGCGGAATGTCGTGGCCATCGATAGGACCGTAGTAACGAAAACCGAGGTCTTCAAAAATAACGCCAGGTAATAAAATTTGTTTTACGCCAGTTTCGATTTTGTGAGCGAGATGGCGTGCTTTTTTTCCTCCAATCCACTCAATGAATTTGGCTGCTTGCTCGTGAAGATGGGCATAAGCTGGGCTCGTGGTAATACGATTGAAATATTGCGCCATGGCGCCTGTGTTTTTAGCAATCGACCATTTGTTATCGTTGAGAACAACGATGAAGCGTTTAGTGGTAGCAGCAACATTATTGATGGCTTCATAACTGACGCCACAAGTAAAGGCCGCGTCGCCGGCAACGGCAATAATGTGTTCTTCGCTTTGACGTTGGTCGCGTGCCGCAGCAAATCCGAGAGCAGCGGAGAGGGCGGTGCCAGCATGGCCAGCTCCATAGCAATCATGGACGCTTTCGGTGCGGAGTAAAAAACCATTGAGCCCTCCATGTTGGCGCATGGTTGGAAGCTGAGCGCTGCGGCCAGTTAAAATTTTATGGACATATCCTTGATGGCTGACATCAAAAAGGAATTTATCTTTTGGTGTTTCAAAAACACGATGAAGTGCAATGGTCAATTCTACAACACCAAGATTGGGGCCAAGATGTCCCCCTGTTTTCGAAAGCGTTTCGATGAGTTGCTCTCGAATTTCTTGTGCAAGAAGAGGGAGCTGATCCTCGGGAAGGGCTTTGAGTGCTGCTGGCGAATCAATCATTGTCAAAAGGTTGAAGTGTCACTTCGCCTTGAGCATTACGAGAAATAATTTCGATGCGTCGTTCTGCTGCTGCTAGTTTTTCTTGGCAAGTTTTTAAAAGTTGAGTTCCTTCTTCATAACGTTCAATTAACGTTTCAAGAGGAGGAGGGGTCAGCTCGATGTCCGCAACAATGGATTCAAGGCGCGCGAGAGCTGACTCTAATGAGTGTTGAGACGAAGGATGAGAAGGCGAAGATTCTTTTTTAGACATGCGAAAAGTTTGGCCTGAGTGAATTTTTTTAGTGAAGCGCTTTGTTTGAGGCAAGAGCGTAAATGAATATTTTTTTTTGGACAAGAATGGATAGCTATGAAAGCATCAAGTTTCATGAAAATTCTCCAAACTTTTTCTGCCTTGCTCCTGACAAGTCTTGTCTATTCAGCTTCAGCTCAAAATCAAGTCGTCACGATCCCTTCCTCTTCAAACACGGCCGTAACTCCGGCTGTTAATACTTCGGCTTCTATTGCCACGAATACTGAAACTCCTGCTTCTCCACAAGACATGGTTTGTCCCCATGATGAGAAGATGACATTGCCTGTAGAAGCTCCTGCTTCTTTGAAAAGTTATACTTCTGTTCCTGTCGATGGGCCTTATATTGCGATGTCCTTTGATGATGGACCAAGTCCTTCTTTAACGCCGCGACTGTTGGATATATTGAAGCAGCGAGGGATTAAAGTAACTTTTTTTGTTATTGGTCAAAATGTAGAGCATGCTCCGGGGATCGTTGCCCGTGCAGCTGCTGAAGGGCACGAGATAGGAAACCATACTTGGGATCATCCAGCTTTGACAAAGCTCTCAGATGCGCGCGTTCAGGAAGAGGTTAACAACACTTCAGATGCTATTTTCAAAGCTATAGGAAAAAAACCGACTTTACTTCGTCCTCCTTATGGAGCTGTTAATCCACGCGTTCACCGGTTGATTGATCAAGATGGGATGAAAGTTGTGCTTTGGTCTGTTGACCCTAATGACTGGAAACGCCCTGGATCAGCAGTTGTTGAGCGCCGTATTTTAGCCGGGGCAAAACCAGGGGCTATTATTCTCTCGCACGATATTCACCCTGGAACGATTGAAGCAATGCCTGCAACCCTTGATGCATTGCTAGCAAAAGGATACAAATTTGTAACTGTATCCGAGCTAATTGCCATGGAAAGCAAGCATCCTAAAACTCCTGTGGCTAGCGCAAGTCCATCTGCATCCGCAAAAAAGTAGATTAAGAGTCTGTTAAAATTACTGTTGCTGCAGCACAAGACTGCATGCTCTGATGTGACCTCTTGCGTGCATAAAAGTTCGTTAGAGCATATTAAAATGCTCTAGCCGCAGTGTTGAGGGGGCACTCCCGTGTTTGAAGGTTCGAGTATGAGGCATCGTCAAATTACTTAGAAATGACAATAAATGGACTTGATCTTATTGAGAAACAAGCAGCGTTCTTATCTTATCGTGTTATCGTTGAGATAGCCCTCGATGTTCGGCCTTGCCTTTTCTAAAAATCTCTAAGCGCTTTCCTGTCATTTCTAAGTCATTTGACTCGGCTCTGTGTTTCTGCGCTCCTCTTTTCTGGCAAGGCATCGGCTGTCATCTTTTTTAAAATTGGTCTAGGGAGTTAAATGGAGAGGGGCACTCCGAAACAGAAGAGGTAGCGTGAGTGTTGGAGGTAGTTGTATCTTCGGTGTCGGTATTTTCCTCTAAAGAACCAGAAGAAGTTTGAGCGTTTAAGGGGTGTTGTTGAGCTTGAGTTTGCTGGGAAGTCTCAAAAATTTCTGGAGCTCTTGGAGTGTTGATTTCTGGCACTTGAGGTACCGGCTCAGCATACGAACTAATAAAATTTTGAATAGATTGCACTATTTTTACCAGTAACTTCAATGAGCTGTCGTAGTCATTTGGAATAAAAGTGCGAGATGATTCTTTTATAAGATCTTCTTCCCATAAGGCAAACCAGGCTTTAATGTCCTCTCTTGAATCTAACATGAGTGCTAAGCGATCTTGCTCTGATGGATCTAAGATCGTGCGATTTGATTCCATATGCTTCTGAATCTTTTTAAGATGACGAAAGGTTGCTAGGGTGAGGTTGGTTAATTCTATTTTGAGAGGTAGGATAGAGGTTGGCGTGTAACGGCCATGGTAGATCTCACCTGCTGTATTAACGACTTCTCTCAGTTCTTTCTCAATAGTTTGAACTTGTTCTTTCCAAATGTCAGTAGCTTCTTGTTTTAAAACTCGTAACAAGCGAGGGTGTGGGCCATAGTTTCTTTCTTTCCAAGTGTCTGCATCATTCATCAAGGTTGTTTTTTTATAGACTAATTCCTTGATGAGTCGGTCGCTTTTGCTGAAGCACTCTTGAAACTGCTGCCATGCAGCCTCATCCTCCCACTCCCAAGGTGCTGATTTTTCTGAATCATAATTTTGTTTGATTGTTTGATAAAAAGCCTTGGTTTCAGGTGTGGCTTCCTGAAGCTGCTTATTAATAAGCTCAGGAATCAATATTTTCAAAGAGGCTTTTTTTTGCCTTTTACCTGCGAATAATCGTTCCTTAACCGATGCTTTGTGATAATCCGAAAGGAAAACACCCTTAGGCTTGGGATAAGCAAAGATCTTCTTCTCCCTCTCCTTCTTGGAGCTCAATTTAAAGCTTACTTTTTTTTGGTTTGCTGTAACGTACTTTTTAAGAAGCTGGAGAGCTTCCTCTTCTCTCTCTACAAGTTGTCTCCATGGAGCTGTAGAGCTTGTTTTCCATTCTTGGAGAAGTACTTCATAAGGCCAGTAGTTTTTTCCTCCGTGATAATTAATCTGATAGGTTTCTGCTAACTGGTGATGGAATGTTTTATATGCTTCGGCATGACAATGCTCTGGACTTTGGAACAAATAAGCAACCCAAGTTTTTTGGTATAATTCTTTTGGGAAGGTGAAAAAATTAGCATATTCCTTATAAAGCGAAGAGCGATGATAGCGCCAAAGCCATTTTGCAAGAGCCTGATTGTGCCGCTGGTTAGCTTTAACACAATCAGTTGGAGCAGCAACTAAGCGTAACTTCATCAAATGGTAATAGTCTTTGACGCTTTGAGCATGTTGATCGGTAAAGGCTTTAGCTGATATTAAAAAATCGCTGATCCAAGGGGCAGATTGTTTTATTCTTCTTTGTTGTAATTCGGTCAAACATTGTGTGTGTTCTAAAAAATTGATCCTCTCGAGCTCGTTAGCAAGCCATTTTAAAAAGTTGCCATCAATTGTTATTTCTGTGGAATCACTCCATGGCAAAGGAGTTTCTGCTTGATGATTTGTTGAAGTAGAATCGATTGGATCTTCAGGGTGGGCTACACAAGATCCCGCTTCACGGCTTTCTTCTCTACTTCGATATGCTGCTGTTGTTTCTTCTGAGGTGAGATGATTGCTTCCCTCGCTTTCTCTTTCCGCGCCATGCATCGCTTCCCTAGGATGAAGAATAGCAGCGGTAACAGCGGCTATCCCGATGACGCCTGCGATAATTTCACCTGTGGTCCACGTTTCTTTTTCCTCGTGGGAGCTTGTGCTAACTTGAAAAGTATCTCCAATATGAGTAACAATCACATAACTCTTCAAGTTGGAAGATAAACTAGGATCAACTTGGTCGTTGCTGGCAGCAGCAATAAAGTAGGAGGCCATTTCTTCTTTTTCTGGATCAGCTTCCATGGTCCCATCGAGAGTGTATGCCCCTTGTTCTGTTGTTGTTTCATCTTGCTCGCCTATTGGTTGGTCGTTTTGAAGCCAGTTGCAATAACGCTTTGCTGAGAGATGAGAGATATAAGGGACAGGATCTTCTTCATGTTCAGGAATGACTTCGTAACAGTAACATCCAGGTTCGCCATGACGTAAAATGCAGGCAGAGAGAATATCTGAGCCCATTTTTTCATTGTATAGACCATAACGATCTGATGCTGCTGTTGCTTGAAGAAAGGCAGTATACTGCCTAACAGTGAGCACCTGTGCCCCACGAGATGCATCGCTTGCGCTCAGTGAGGGAAGTGGTGCGATTAGCAATAAAACAAGGGAAAATACTTTTAACATGAAAACTGCTATCAGTTAATTGGATTTTTCTTGCATAGGGACAAAGGGTGTCGGAAATGTTTTAGGGAGACGCAAGGGCTTTCCTTCGGGAACTTTGACAAAAGCCAGGGCCTGCTTTCCGCTGACAATCGTAATGCCATCTGTGGGGCGTGTAATCTTAAAATGACACCAAAAGCGCACACCGCTTGCTTCGCCAAGATGTACATGAACATCCAATTGGTCTCCTACAAAAGCAGGCGAATGATAATCAATTTCTGTTTTGAGAATGACAGGGAAAATGGATTTTTCTTCCATCCACTTCCACTCAAGCCCGAGTTGAACAGCCAGTAATGTCCGTGTCGTTTCGATAAACCGGAGGTACGCAATATTGTGCACGACACCTGCAACATCTGTGTCAAAAAACATGACCTGTGCTTGTGTTATGATACTTGTCTTATTCAAAATAGAAGCTGTCTGGGAAGGCATCCTTGGATTTTTTACTGTTTTTCAACAATTAGTCCATCCTTAATTACTAGTGCTCGATCGCCTTTCGCAGCTAGCTGAGGATCATGAGTGACAGCAACAAGGGTGCGTCGATCTTGTGATGTGAGCTGGAGTAAAAGATCAATAATAGAGGCTCCTGTTGTAGCATCGAGATTACCAGTTGGCTCATCAGCAAATAAAATTGTTGGATCGTTGATGAGAGCTCGTGCAATTGCAACACGCTGTTGTTCACCGCCGCTGAGTTGAGAGGGTAAATGATCCATTCGTTTTTCCAACCCAACACGAGTCAGCAGCGATCGCGCTTGAGAGTCGCTCTTTTTTCCTGAGAGCATTGCAGGAAACTTTACATTTTCAAGGGCCGTCAATTCTGGCAGCAAAAAGTAGGATTGAAAAACAAACCCCATGCATCTATTTCTTAGCAGCGCAAGTCGATCACTTTTCATTGAAAAAAGAGATTGCTTCTCAAATTCAACCTCCCCTTGTAACGGCCTTTCCAAGCCTGCTAGAGTGTAGAGCAAGGTTGACTTTCCTGCCCCAGAAGCTCCTCGAAGAAACAAAATTTCTCCTTTCATTACTGTTAAATTAATTCCTTTTAAAACTTCTAACGAAGTCGCGCCAAGATGATAAGTTTGTCGCAGGTTCCGGGCAATAAGGTGAGGATTCATCGGGTTGCAGGTTACAGATTGTAGCCTGCAGGTTACAGGAAAAAATTTCCGCTTTACTCATCATTAATCACCAACTACTCATTACTCATTATCCATCACTAAAAAGTATGTCACCTATTCATATCGCTCGTCACGGACAGTCACTTGGTTCATTTACAGAAGAAGAAATTAAAGAAGGCATCCGTTCTCAACGTTTTGTTGGAGAAGATCTCTCCTGGAGGTCTGGTATGAGTGACTGGCGTCCTCTTCAGGAAACGGCCGCTGCTTGGGGCCTTGATGCTGTTCCTTCAAAAGCTTCGCCAGCTGATGCTGAGCTTCCTTTGCTTAGTGAACCTGCTTGGGAGCGCCGTACTGAGCTCGGTTTTTTTGCGTCAATCATTCAAACGGTCCGCACCGTTCTATCTCAACCAGGGACAACATTTTCGAAATTAAAAGTAGAGGGTGGAGTTCTGAAGCCGCTTTCTTATTATCTCTTAATGAGTGTGCTGACTTTTGGAGCCGTTCTTTCTTACCAGCTCCCCAGCATTCTTAAGAATCCAACACTCCTTTCTTCTCAGTTAGCAGATGTTTCTCCGCGAGTCATCTTGCTTGGTTTGTTTATTGTTTGGCTGCTTTCACCCCTCTTGTTTACCGGGGGAATTTTTATTTCTTCTTTTGTAACGCATCTCAGTCTCAGACTCATTGCCAGAACTAAAGAACCGTTTCAAGCCACATTTCGTACGATGTGTTATGCAATAGGATCAGCTTCCGTTGTGCAGTTGATTCCTTTTGTTGGAGGAATTGTGAGTGCTGTTTGGGGCGTTATCATTTATTTTATCGGCTTGAAGAAAGTACATCGTGTTTCAACAGGGCGACTTTTCTTGGTGCTCTTTTGTTCCATCGTCCTATTTGTGGCATTCTACCTGTTGATTATTGTCCTAGCGTCTCTTGCAATGGGTGTTTTTGCAGGACATGCACCTCTTGTGCCACCAGTAGTTAAATAATACTCTATTCAATCACGATGGCTCGGCTGACTTGATCAGGTGAAGCGCACCAGCGTTGCAATGGTGACGCAGCATTAAGAACACGATCAATTGCTTCGAGCGCTAGCTCTTCTTTATTGCAGTCGGCGCTCAGGTGGCCGAGGGCTACGTATTGCAATTCTTCGTGAAGTAATTGCTCGAGTAATGTAGCAGCTGCATGATTTGAGAGGTGTCCATGGCGTGAAGCAATGCGTTGCTTCACTGACCAGGGCCTCTTAGAATCTTGCTGGAGAAGCTGTTCGTCATAGTTGGCTTCAAGGAGTAAGCCATTAAGATTTTTTAACGAATCAATAACAAGCTGCGTAGCATAGCCAAGGTCTGTGGCAAAACCAAAAGCAGCTTTTTCTTCTCGCAAGACAAAGCCGACTGGGTCGACCGCATCATGAGGAATTGAGAAGGGTTGCACATTCAGCTTGTTTAAAGAAAAAGAAGATCCTGTTTCAAAAATATGCCACGCCTGATGAAGGTTCATTTTTTCTCGAAGGATTGTAGCTGTATGACGATTGCAAAAAACAGGAGTGTTATGTTGCTTGCACCATTGAGGGAGACCTTTGACATGATCGCTGTGTTCGTGAGTAATGAGAATGGCTGAAATTTCTTTAGGAGAAACATGACATTGTGCCAAACGCTCTGTTAGCTGTCGCGCGCTGAGACCAGCATCAATAAGGATAGTAGCGCTTTCAGAGCGGACTAAAGTAGCATTGCCACTGCTGCTGCTGGCAAGAATTCTAATTTCGAACATACGGACAGGCTACAGATTGAAGGTTGCAGTCTACAGGAAAAAATTCATAGATATGAAATTAGCAAAAGAAATAAAAATGAATTATGCCTTATAGATTTCTATTTCAGTAAAACAGTCTTTACCACGTACCTTGTAGGTTGTAGGCTATCAACCTGCATGCGTCCGTAGCTCAGGGGATAGAGCAGGGGATTTCTAATCCCTTGGTCGCAGGTTCAAATCCTGCCGGGCGCACCAAAAGCCTTTGTAAACTTCTATGACAGAGAATGGCGGCTACGAAATTTTTAATATTGATCCTTTAGTTTATATTCGGAAGCTAGATGCACTTCCGTTTTTGCACATGGTCTTGATCATCACTGGAGGGGTGATTGCTGTTAGTATTCTAATTGTCTTTTTGACTTATCTCGTGCGTGGAAAAAATGCAGCTCCTATTCCTGATAGCGCGGCATTGGCAAATGATATGAATGCGGCGATTTTTGGGCTGATCTTAGCATTTTTAGTTGTCTCTATGTATGACACTAATCAGCATGTTGAAGAGAGTGTTTCAAATGAGGCTAATGCTTTAGTTGCTATTCTCCAAACGTCTAGTGGCTTAGATAATGCTGCTGAAATTAAAACAGCTGTTAAAAACTATGCGCAGAGTGTGAAAGAAAAAGAATGGCCTCTCATGCAAGCAGGAAAGTTAGACGAGGTTTGGGCGTTAGCTCCAAGTTTGATAGCTCCGGTCGTAGCAGCGGTTGTACATTCTCATCCAGTAGGTACAGTTCAGGAACATTTTTATGACAAGTTGCCTGAGATGTTGCGCGATTTAGAAAGTGCTCACCGAACCCGTCTGACGCAATCAGACATTCATCTTCCTGTTCAGTTTTGGAGAGTAATGATGCTTATGACGCTCTTAGCACTTTGGTTTTTGGCCTATATGAATCCTTGGACAGGCTTTGGTTCTCTCATTCCTATTCTGATTCCTGGAGTAGTGATAGCTCTTTCATTTTCACTTTTGATTTCTTTGCATTATCCTTTTCTTGGTCCCTTTTCCGTTTCTAGTAAGCCATTTAATTTAGGGGAGCTTCAGTTAGAGCAAGTAAATCACAA
The DNA here is from genome assembly GCA_964402065.1 of uncultured Chthoniobacter sp. Taxonomy (GTDB): domain Bacteria; phylum Verrucomicrobiota; class Verrucomicrobiia; order Chthoniobacterales; family UBA6821; genus CAIWMF01. The sequence goes on from CAYOAN010000001.1 coordinate 104,528, forward strand.
TGTTTTGTAGTCAAATTGCTTGGAAACTACAAGAAAGGGACTTGGTCTTATTTAGAAAAAAGCAGCGTTCTCATCCCATCACGTTATCGTTTAGATAGCGCGTAGCCCTTAAGCTTCCCTTCTAAGAAAAAATTTCCAACGCTCTGCCCTTTTTATTTTAATAGGCTCTAAACAGGTTTTAAAGCTGAGCAGTCAAAGATGCCACAAGTGAATCGCAGTAAGAGTGGATTTTTTTTGCATCTTTTGCTTCGATCAAGATTCTCAAGAGTGGCTCAGTGCCTGAGTATCGCAGCAGAAGGCGACCTTGACCTTCGAGCTCTTTTTCTATCTCACTAATGAAGGGAACTAGCGAGCGAAGTTCTTCGAGAGATTTTTTTTCTTTTACACGTAAATTTTTTTGTACTTGAGGATATTTAGTGAGGCAGCGCCGCAAGAGGCTCAATGGTTGTTTCGTCTCTTGCATTAATTGTAATATTTGCAGAGCTGCAACAAGGCCATCTCCGGTGGTGCTATGATCTCGAAAGATGAGGTGGCCGCTTTGTTCTCCTCCAATATTAAAATCGCCTTGCAACATTGCCTCCATCACATAGCGATCCCCAACGGGAGTGCGCAATACATTTCCTCCTGCTGCGGCAATCGTTTCATCCAAGCCAAAATTGCTCATCACAGTTGTAACGAGAGTATTATTTTTTAACTTCCCAGCACGTAAGGCTGCCAGCGCAATCATGGCAAGAATTTCATCTCCATCCACCAAGTTCCCTTCTTCATCACAGAGCAAGAGCCGGTCGGCATCACCATCATGTGAGAGTCCTATTTGTGCGCCTGTTTTTCGGACAAGGCGACTGATTTCTTCGCCATGAGTACTCCCGCAGTTGAGATTAATATTCATTCCATCAGGACTTGAGTGGAAAAGATGAACCGTTGCTCCCAAGGTCTCTAAAATTTTTGGAGTTGTCTTAGAAGCCGCTCCATGAGCCATGTCCAGAGCGATAGAGCAGCCAGTAAGTGAGAGTGCTGGAACTGTTTTTTTGCAAGCAGCAAGATAGCGGTCTGCTGCATTAGAGAGAATCTTAGTGGTGCCAATGTCAGCTCCTATGAGACGTTCTGAATCATTCAACTCTTGAAACATCAGCTTTTCGATTTCTGCTTCGGCAGCATCGTCAAACTTGATTCCATCCCCACGAAAAAGTTTGAGACCATTGTCTTCAGCAGGATTGTGAGAAGCTGAAATCATGACTCCTGCTGCTGCGTTTTCTTCTCGTGTGAGCAATGCTACACCTGGCGTTGGAAGAATGTTAGCGAGTAAAACAGTAGCTCCTGCAGAGGTGAGTCCAGCAACGAGGGCTGCTTCTAACATCTCTCCAGAGCGCCGTGTATCTCTCCCAACCACAACGCGCAAAGGGGCATTGTAATTAGAGAGTGGAGCTGTTCTTAAAAAGTTGATCAATGCTTTTCCCAAGCGAAAAGCGTTTTCAGGAGTCATTGGCTCGCGATTAGCAATGCCGCGAATGCCGTCTGTTCCAAAGAGTTTTCGTTGATTCATAAAGTCGATGTAAATTTATGCCTGAGATTCTTGTGCTCCTTGAAGCATGAGTTGATGAAGGCATTGTTGAAATTCTTCTTCGTTGAGATGGCGCTCGATGATCCCGCCATGACAAATAGAAACATTTCTTGTTTCCTCAGAAATCACCAGAATAATGGCATCTGTTTCTTCACTTAACCCTAGTCCTGCACGGTGGCGGAGTCCCAATGTACGATCAAGATCATCACGCTGTGAGAGCGGAAAAATGCAGCTTGCTGCGACGATACGTCCATCGCTAATAATAACACCTCCATCATGAAGTAATGTTTTTGGGTGAAAAATGGTGGTGATTAGTTCGTTTGAAAAAACAGCATCAATGTTAATACCTGTTTCAACAAATGTATTCAGGCTAATGTCTCGTTCTAATGCAATTAATGCTCCAAAGCCTTTCGCAGAGAGATCAAAGACAAGATTGGTTAAATCTTCGATGGCTTCTCGACGTTGTGATACTGAAGTAAAAAGACGATGAATGCCAAACTCATTCAGGGCTCTTCGCAATTCTGGCTGAAAAATGATTACTAACGACATCGCAATGAATGCAGAAATATTCCGCAAGAGCCAGTTGAGAAGAGCTAAGTCTAAAATTTGAGCAATGAATGTTAGTGAAACAAAGATGAGTCCTATCCAAATAAGAATGCGAGCTCCTTGAATTTTTTTGATGTACAAGTATCCGTAATAGAGGAGCGTTGCCAGGATCACGATTTCGAGACCTGTCGTCCAATTATCACTGAAAAAAGCAATGAGCGTTGTCAGGTTGTTTTGAAGCGGCGTCATGAAGCAAGGAGTATTTCAGTTGTTCGTAAAGCTTCTTGATGAGGACGAGGATCGTGCACACGAAAAAGCATTACGCCATGGTAGCGTGCTATTGTAGTTACCGCAATGCTAGGAATGAAGCGCTCTTCAAGAGCTTGTGCTGAGTAGTCTCCAGGAACTCCATTGAGGAACCATTTTCGTGAGTGGCCGATGAGAAGAGGGGATCCAAGTTGTGTTAGGCGTGGAATCGCTTTGATGAGCGAAAAATTATGTGCGGCTGTTTTTCCAAAGCCGATACCAGGATCAAGAATGATGGAACTTTCTGCTACGCCATGACTCAATGCTTTCTCTCGAGCTGTCGCTAAAAAGTTGACTACAGTCGCAACAACATCATCATTCGGGTAACTTGGTGAAGTCTGCATGGTGAGAGGTTTCTGTTGCATGTGCATTAAAATCAGGCCGGCTTGAGTGGAGGCGGCAATCTCCGCCATCATTGGATCCGATAATGCGGTGATATCATTAATGATCGATGCGCCAGCTTTGATTGCAGCTTGCGCAACAATGGCTTTAGAGGTGTCGATAGAAATGAGAGCATCTGTTTTTTTGTGTAACTCTTGAATGACGGGAAGCACCCGTTCCATCTCTTCTTCTGCTGAGATAGCTGTTGCTCCTGGGCGTGTTGACTCACCTCCAATATCAATGATATCGGCTCCTTCTGCTACCAACTCAAGTCCTCGTTCAACAGCATGATTTAATTCAAAAAAACTTCCACCATCTGAACAAGAGTCCGGTGTGACATTAAGAATGCCGAGGATTAAAGATTGACGCGTGAGATCAAAAGTTTTTTGACGGCAGGAAAAGAACATAGGTTAGAGGTTATAGCCAAATTATTTTGATCTTACAAAAAATTACCTTGAGCTTTTTAGAGAAAAATAGCCCTTCTCCCTTCAGCCTTCTCCTAAGAAAAAATTTCTGCGCCTCTAACGTGCCCTTTTCAATTTAATACGCTATCATTTCATGAGCTAGAGAGGGCAAGCCGCAGTCTACAGAAGTTGTCACTTCATGCATCTAGGTTGGTAAGGTGCTCAAAATGCCTTTTAAAGGCGTGAATGATGGAGTTAAGCGGAAAAACAGTGAGAGAAAAGGCTTATTTTTACAGAGAAAAATTGTTAGGGGACTAAAATATCAAACATGGAAAAGTTTTGTAACTATCTTGTTTTCTGTAGATAAAGTAGAAACAGGAAAAGTTAACAAAGCCTGATTTAGCGGCTATACGTATAGCGCCCCTTCAAGAAACGAGACTACACGGGCTTCCTAGGGCACTTTTTTCAAATAGCTTTTAAATTTCAATATTTTCTGCTACACGCAAAAGGCATGACAGAAACAGAAGCCTGTATCATTCTTAATATGCTCTCTCATGTTGGCCCAGTTCGGTTTGGGCGCCTGCGTTGCTATTTTGGTTCGGCAGTAACAATTTTGAAAGCGACAGGAAATCAACTACGGCAGGTCGAGGGAATCGGGGAAGAAGTTTCAAATTCGATTCGAAATTGGGAAAAAGAAGTTGATCTGGCTTCCGAGCTAAGGAGAGTAGATCAGATAGGGGCACGTGTTATTACTACTTCTGACCTTGAATACCCATCGCTCTTACGAGAAATCGCAGACCCACCAATCGTGCTTTATATTTGGGGCACCTTGAGCGCAGAAGATCACCGTCATGGTATTGGCATTGTTGGTTCTCGGATGGCAAGTCATTATGCGTTGGAAGCTGCAAAAAAATTAAGTTATCAACTCGCCTATTCGGGATTAACGGTCTATAGCGGTTTGGCACGAGGCATTGATACGGCTGCTCACCAGGCAGCTCTTGCAGCCAAGGGACGGACTGTCGCTGTTTTAGGAAGTGGTCTCGGAAAACTTTATCCTCGCGAAAACGAACTCCTTGCTGAAAAAATTGCTAGCTCGGGAGCCGTCCTCAGTGAGTTTCCAATGAGTACGGCGCCTTCTAGACAAAGTTTTCCTAAACGGAATCGAATTATCACAGGTTGCTCGTTTGGTACTTTAGTCGTAGAGGCTGGAGCAAAAAGCGGCGCGCTTATTAGCGCACATCAGGCGTTGGATCAAGGCCGCTCTCTCTACGCAATTCCTGGTAGGATCGATCAGCCAGTTGCCATTGGATCGAATCGATTAATTCAACAAGGAGCAAAATTAGTAATGGAGGCTGCCGATATTCTGAGTGATTTTCCACTTCTTTTTTCACAGCCGCCTGAAATGGAGGCACGACAACCAAAAAACCTTCTCGTTGCGGAAGACCTTGCTATTTATCACGCAATCGATAATGATCCCACTCCCATTGACCAGATTATTAAAAAATCATGTTTGCCTGCAGCTGCAGTCTCTTCCAGGTTGCTCGCACTAGAACTTGCTGGTCATGTGCGTGCTCTTCCTGGGCAATGTTATGTTAAATTAATCTGAAAAAATGTCGAAAACCTTAGTCATAGCCGAAAAACCAAGTGTTGCAGCCGATCTAAACAAAGCCTTAGGAGGCAAAGGAGCAAAGGCAGAATTTTTTGAAGTAGGAAATTATATTATCACTTCTGCTGTAGGTCATTTAGCAGAACTTTGTTTGCCTAATTCGATGACTAAGGGGAAAGGCATTTCTTGGAAGTTAGCATCTCTCCCTATTATTCCTGATCATTTTGAACTTAAGCCAATTCCTCGTTCTGCTGATCGTTTGGCTTTGGTCAAAAAACTCTTAAAGCGTGCGGATGTCACGGCCGTTATCAATGCATGCGATGCTGGCCGCGAGGGAGAGTTGATTTTTCACAACATCATGCAAATTTCCGGTGTCAAAAAGCCAGTGCAGCGCCTTTGGCTTCAATCAATGACACAAGATTCGATCCGTGCTGGATTTGCTGCCCTTCGTCCTGCTAAGGAGATGGAAGACCTTGCTGCGGCAGCAATTTGTCGTGCAGAAAGTGACTGGTTAGTTGGCATCAATAGCACACGGGCTCTGACTGCTGTCAATTCGGGTGATCGTGGTTTTCAACTCACTCCAGTGGGGCGGGTGCAAACACCAACCTTGGCAATTCTCTCGGAACGCGAAGAAAGAATCCGCAATTTTGTCCCAAAGACGTATTATGAAGTTCATGCCACCTTTGAAGTCCAAGCTGGTGAGTATGCTGGACGCTGGTTTGATCCTGATTTTAAAAAAGGCGAGGAAGAGGATGCTAAGGCGGAACGCATATGGGATCAAGGGCGAGCATTGGCCATTGTCGAGCGTTGCCAAGGAAAAATTGGCGTTATCGAAGAACAAAAAAAAGCCACTACGCAAGCCGCTCCACTGTTGTATGATTTAACTTCTTTACAACGAGAGGCGAATAGCCGTTTTGGGTTCAGTGCTAAAAGAACACTACAGTTAGCGCAGCGCCTTTACGAACATCACAAGGTCCTAACTTATCCGCGTACGGATTCTCGCTATCTCCCCGAAGATAACGTAGCAGCAGCTCGTAAAGCGCTCGAGAATCTAGAAGGTGGACTTGAAAAACATGTCGCGCTCCTTTTTGAAAAGGGATGGTTTGTTAAGACAGGAAAAGTTTTTAATAATGCAAAAGTTTCCGATCACCACGCAATTATTCCAACAGGCGCCTCAATTGAAAAATTAGACGAAGCTGAACGAAAGCTCTATAACATGGTTGCACAGCGATTGGTGGCTATTTTTTATCCTGTGGCTCGCTTTGATGTAACGACGCGTATTACCCGGGTTGGAGAGGAATGTTTTAAGAGTGAAGGAAAGATCCTAACGGATCCAGGATGGCTTGCTGTTTATGGAAAAAGTTTGGAGACTGACGAAGAGAGCGATAAAACGCTGGTTCCTATTGCGACAGCTGGAGGTAAAAATGAAGATGCTCAGACCATTGTAGTAGAGGCACAAGAAGCCCAAACGCGCCCTCCTGCTCGATTTACGGAAGCAACCTTGCTGAGTGCCATGGAAGGGGCCGGAAAGTTAGTCGAGGATGAAGAGCTACGAGAAGCGATGAGCCAAAGGGGGCTTGGAACTCCGGCAACCAGAGCCGCTATTATTGAAGGACTTCTCCTCGACGGCTATGTGGCTCGTGAGGGACGGGAGATGGCAGCAACGAGCAAAGGAATGGCTCTGATAACGCTGCTTCATCATATCGGTATTGCCGCCTTGACTTCTCCAGAGATGACTGGTGAATGGGAGTTCAAACTTAAAGGGATCGAGCAACATCAAGTGCAGCGCGAAAAATTCATGGAAGAAATTTGCCGCTTTACACGTGAGATTGTGGAAAAAGCAAAAGGATTTCAAGACGACGACGGAAGTTTTCCGGATTTAGAAGTTCTATGTCCCAAGTGTGGGAAAGGACCATTTGCAGAAAATGTCCGGCAGTTTAAATGCCGTGAATGCGGTTGGAGTCTTTGGAAGTCGCTTGCAAGTCGCCCTCTTGAACGCGAAGAAATCAAGGAATTACTGGAGCAGAAAAAAGTGGGGCCTCTTGAAGGGTTTCGAAGCCGCTTTGGCAAGACCTTTGCAGCGATGCTGCTCCTTGATGAAGAATTGAAACCAAAGTTTTCTTTTAGTGAAGAAGGGAATGAGGAAGCGGAGGCGCAGTTAAAACAAGCTGAAGCTATTGCCTTATGTCCTCTTTGCAAAACGGGAACAATTCGTGATGGAATGAATGCTTATGTTTGTGATCAGACCATTGGGAAAAAATGTTCTTTCCGTATGGGGAAAACTATTTTGCAACAACCAATCACGCGTGAGCAAGTGGTGAAGCTTGTGGAGGGCGGAAAGACAGACCTTCTCCCAGGGTTTGTTTCCAAGAAGGGGCGTAAGTTTTCGGCTCTCCTCAAACTTGAAGGCAAAAAAGTGAGCTTTGAATTTGCACCGCGAGCTCCTGGTAAAAAGGGCGCGAAGTCTAAAGCAAAAAAAGTTTTAAAGCAAGTCACGAAAAAACAAAAAGAGAAAGAAGCATAAAAAATTTCTTTACCCATGCCTATTCGTTCAACAGACTGAACCATCCAAAAAAAGAAAACCTATTTGATATTGAAGAGAGTGAATGAGGGTATTGGCTTCCCAATTGAAAAGAAAAGAAACATCGAGCAAAAATCGTAACCAGTAGCTTCATAACGTTAGCACCAAATATACAAAGCAATTTAAGAAGATTTATCTTTGACCAACTATTTGACAATTAAAACCATTTTTCAAATACCTATGATCTCACAAAAAAATTCACAGAATAAAAAAATCTCACTTTTTAGCGCCATTACATTGGGTATCACTGCAATGATCGGTTCGGGATGGCTCTTTAGTGCTCAGCTTAATGCTCGCTTAGCTGGAAATTATGGATTTTTATCATGGATTTTAGCAGGACTATTGGTCATTGGTATCGGACTTTGTTTTTCTCAAGTTGTTTCTGTTTATCCCGTCCGTGGTGCTACGTCACGCGCTAGTATTTTGTCGCATAATGCTATTTTTGGGATGCCTTTTTCTTTTGCGGGTTGGTTTGGTTTGATGGTGACGGTGGCAACCGAAGCGCAAGCAACAACAGAATATTTATCGGCCTGTATCAAAAACATCGGATTCATGACGGATACAGGGCTAACGCTGAATGGAAAGTTATTTGCTTCGGGAATTTTATTCGTCTACCTAGTTGTCAATTTTTATGGAGTGAAAGTACTCGCAAAAATTAATAATACTGTAACAGCTCTCAAAATTTTTACGCCGCTTTTTGCCATTACGGTTTTGTTCATTGCTCATTTTGATAAAAGTAATTTTTCTTTACCTTCTAATGTTAGTTATGGCTTTGGATCAGCTTTCTCAGCACTTATTGGTGCAGGTTTGATTTACGCTTACAATGGTTTTCAATTAGCTGTTGCTTTTGCTAGTGAAATTGAAAATCCAAAAAAGAATGTTCCTCTCTCTATTATTATTTCTGTTGGAGTCGTGATGTTTGTTTATATGACGCTGCAACTTTCTTTTATGGGAGCTGTTCCTCACGATCTTTTATCAAATGGTTGGAGCGCTCTCAATTTTCATTCGCCTTTGATTAATTTAGCGCTCTTATTGGGACTTAACTTTTTGGTTGTTTTACTCATGGCTGATAGTGTGTTGAGCCCTTCAGGGACTGGATACGCTTATCTTGGAGCGTGCTCTCGGATGTTTTATGCCATGGCGGCAGAGGGCCAGGTTCCAAAATGGTGCATTGCAAAATTGAATCCTGTTTATAACTTGTGCCGACGCTCTCTAATCATTAACTGGATTATGGTAACAGTTGTGCTCTGGAATTCTCAAAGCTGGGCTTCGCTTATGGTCATTGTGACGGGATATCAAGTCATTGGTTACATGGCTGCTCCAATCAGCATGGGGGGGATCAAACCTAAAACACGTTTTTTTGGTGGCTTTATCTTTATTCTATTAGGACTTTTGATGATCACGGTCCCATCACACGATCTAATGATGATGAATCTTTCTTTGCTTGTTTTGATGGCTTTTTATGGAGCTATCCAATTAAGAAAAAATATTGATATGAGTTCTCTCTTAATCATGATTTTGCCACTCATGGCTTATTTGTGGACGCTCTACATTTATCAAAACATTTTCTTTGTAGGTGCTATTTCACTGCTCTTTTATTGGATTATGACTAGTGAGCGCTATGTTCAATTTTGTAAAAAATATCGCGAAGAAGGAATCTCACTTCATGATGAGGACTTGGTACATTAGTATCACTTTGAGCTAGTTGGTATAAGGGAAGTAGGCTCATTTCAAAGAAACTCAAAGACAATTTTCTTCGAGTTTCTTGGAATTGTTATTAATACTTTCTTTTCTCTTTTTTTTTGTGTTCCTCTCGTTCTTTTGTCGCTATTGTTTCTTTCGCTCTTTTTGTAGTTATACAGCGTATTAAATTGAAAAAGGCACGCCATAGCTTGCTCTTTTTCCTCAGGATTATGTTTTAGATCTTACGTTATCTTCAGATAACGCTGGGATCTTCAGCCTTATTCTAAGAAACAATTTCTGCGCTTCTAACATGCTCTTTTCAATTTAATACGCTATAACTAAAATTTATGTCTTCTCATTCATCAAAAAAAATCTCGCTCTTTAGTGCTGTCACATTAGGTGTAACGGCAATGATTGGCTCTGGTTGGCTGTTCAGTGCTCAGCTTAATGCGCAATTGGCGGGTAATTATTCGTTTGTAGCGTGGGGAGTGGCAGCTGTTTTAATTGTGGCTGTTGGCTTGTGTTTGTCACAAGTGGTCTCTGTTTATCCAGTGAGAGGTGCAACGTCACGTTCCAGCGCCCTTTCTCACAACGCCGTTTTTGGAATGCCCTTTGCTTTTGCTAACTGGTTTGGCGTAATGGTAACCGTGGCAACGGAAGCTCAGGCTACAACAGAGTATCTTTCTGCTTGTTTTAAAAATAGTGAGTTAATGACAGATGGAGGCTTGACGTTATACGGAAAGTTGCTTGCTTTTGCCATTCTGTTCCTCTACTTGGTGATTAATTTTTATGGCATTAAGCTGTTAGCAAAGATCAATAATACGATTACAGCGCTAAAAATCTTCACCCCTTTATTTACGATCGCTATTTTGCTAATTGCTCATTTTGATAAAAGTAATTTTAGCCTTTTCTCTAACACAGAAATGTATGGCATTGGATCAGCGCTGACAGCCATTGTTGGAGCAGGATTGATTTATTCTTACAACGGATTTCAGTTAGCTGTTGCTTTTGCAAGTGAGATTGAAAATCCAAAGCGAAATGTTCCTCTCTCAATTATCATTTCTGTTGGGGTTGTTATGCTTGTTTATATGGCATTACAACTTGCTTTTATGGGGGCTGTGCCGCATGACCTGCTCAATAATGGATGGAGCTCTCTTAACTTTCATTCACCGCTGATGAACTTAGCACTTTTATTAGGACTTAATTTTTTAGTCATGCTTCTGATGGCTGATAGTGTGGTGAGCCCTTCAGGAACAGGGTACGCTTATCTTGGAGGTTCTTCTCGGATGTTTTATGCGATGGCTATGGAAGGACAAATGCCAAAGTGGACCATTGCTAAACTTAATCCTATTTACAATCTCTGCCGTCGGTCTCTGCTTATTAACTGGACGCTTGTAGCCTTGGTCCTTTGGAATTCTAAAAGCTGGGCTTCCTTGATGTTAGTTGTGACAGGGTATCATGTTATTGGGTATATGGCTGCTCCTGTAAGCATGGGGGCTATCAAACCAAAAACACGTTTTGTCGGATGTTGTGTTTTTATCATTCTCACTTTTGTGATGAATACACTTCCTCATTATAACCTAGCAATGATGAATTTTTCCATTATGGCTTTAATGCTTGTTTATGGGATTATTCAGCTAACGAAAAAAGTGAACATTGGGGTTCTTGTTATATTAATTTCTCCATTTATTATTTTCCTTTGGCTGCTTTATGCCTTCTCTCAAAGTCCTGTTCTATTAGGGCTTGTTGCTGCTACTTTTTATTTCTTAATCACTAGTACGCGCTTCGTAGAATTTTGTAAGAAGCATCGTTCCGAGAGTTCTACAAGCTTTCTTGAAGAGGATTTTGGGCATTAAAACTGCCTTAGCAATTCTACTGGAGCTTTGATTTACGGTATTGCTGTAATGATGGAGCCATTAAATGGTTCGTATATGCTCAGCCTCTGCGTTCCTGGCGATTGGTGTTTTCATTAGCCTCAGAACAATTGATTCGTTCTTTTTTTAATCTCAAAGTAATTTGGCTATAGAAAGCTTTTCAGTGCTTCTTCCGTGCTTGGATATTGAAATTGAAACCCAGCGTCCAGTGCCCGTTTGGGCACAACGCGCTGACTGTCCAAAAATAAATGCGAAAAATCCCTCAGAAAGAAGCGAAGTGCCCATGCTGGAATTTTTAGCAATGCTGGGCGATGAAGGATCTTGGCAAGAGTTTTAGTAAAGTTGCTATTTGTAATAGGTGTTGGCATGGTTGCATTAAAAATGCCCTGCATTTTTTCTTCCTTAAAACACCAGAAGATCATGCGTGCGAGATCGTCAAGATGAATGCACGACATCCATTGCGTTCCTCTTCCTAATTGAGCTCCAAGGCCAGCTAGAAAAAAAGGAAGTGCTTTTTTTAAAAAGCCTCCATCGTGCCCCAAGAGCAATCCAAAGCGAAGACACACAACGCGAACTCCTATTTTTTCTGCTTGGAGGGCTTCTTCTTCCCATGCATGCACAACATCAGCAAGAAAACCTTTGCCCTGAGGTGATGACTCAGTAAGTGTCCTTTCTCCTTGGTCGCCATAGTAGCCAATGGCGGAAGCGCTAATTAAAACACGTGGTTTTTGTTTTGCTTGCTTTATTCCTTCTACAAGTCTCCGTGTTCCTTCGCGACGACTTTCTAAAATTTTTTGTCGTTTTGATTGTGTCCAAAGGCCAAAAATAGATTCTCCTGCAAGATGGATCAAAACATCGCAACCATTCACATCCGGAATAGTTGATGAGTTAAAAAAGCGACTATTATTTTTTGGATAACGTGAAAAGCGAATGACCTGATCTCCATGCTGCTGAGCTTTGTATTCAAGGTAACGCCCTGCAAAGCCACTAGCGCCGGTGATTCCAATAATCATTGCGTTAATGAAAATTTAAAGTGAGGAGAATTATGATCGATCAAACTCATGATGTAGCCACCGATAGGGAAAGTAACGACCTGGGCAATCGGTAGGGCGTGGATTGATTTCTTTATGAGCTTTTACAATAGATTCTTTTCCTTGAACACGGCCAACACGATATCTTAGATACGTGATGAGTTCATTGAGTGCAATCAGCTGGGCTTTAGTTGGAACATCACGGTTGTAATCGCCAACAAGGCAAATTCCAAGAGCGATATCATTTAAGTAGTCACTGGCTACATGGCCGCCATTGAGTTGTGCCGTCCAGCGGTGCCCAACTTCAATTTGACCATTGGCAGAGCCATGACCATTGCCAATGACAAAATGGTAAGCCAATCCATTGACCATATGACGAACACGGCGATGATAAACATCAAAAATATGGGCGTTTCCAACACGCGAACCACTATTATGGACAACGATATATTTCCAGCGGCCTCGACGCACAGGAGCTCGGTCAATAGCACGACGCACGGCAGGAGTTAAATAGTGATAAGAATAGCCTGTTGTTTCTTCATGACTAAAAATCCACCAGCCCGTTGTTTTGTGGGGAAGTGGCGTTGGCATCGGTTGTAATCCCTGATCTTCTAGGATGCCTGATTTTTCAATCGTGATAGGAGAAGCGCTGGTGCTTCCTTTATTAGAGGTAGGGGTGATTGGAATAATCACATCATGGCTTGTGTCGGAGCTGGGAGCAACACTGCTACTAGAAGTATGTTTTCGATAGTGGTGCGTCGTTGTCGACGAAGAGGAGTGATGCTTATTAGTAGAAGTATTAGAGTGATGTTTTTTTTTGTGATGAAGAGAGCTTGAGGAAACAGAAGAAGATTGGGTCTTTAAAAAAGTAGCGCGCTTTTCCGCATCGGTTGGATCTGCTGACAAGCGAGATAAAAAACCAAAAAAAAGAGTTAAAATCAGAATACGGCGCATCCTCTTTTTTATAGCGGTAATGAAGATAAAAACAAGCTTACCGATAGTTAATTTTTATTAAATAAAGTCCACAGGCTGGGGCTGTGTGAGGTGCTATGGATTGTTTTTTAGAATCCAATCGTTGAAAAAAATCATGTTCTGACATTCTTCCTTGAGCTACACGAACCATGGAGCCAACTAGCATGCGCACCATATGATAAAGAAATCCATTTCCAGTGAAGGAAAAAGAAATTTTGTTGCCTCTCTTTTTGATACTTACTTTATAGAGGGTGCGTTCCGTGTTTTCACGAGCAGCTCCCGATTTAGCTGTAAAGCCCCGAAAGTCATGAGTTCCCTCAATTTGTTGAGCGAGACGTTGCAGTATTCCAACGTCAAGAGGACCGTAGAGATGCCAGGCACGATGATGCAAGAGCGGCGGGAGAACGGCCCCGTTCCAAAGTAAATACTGATAAGTTTTTTGATGAGCAGAAAAACGAGCGTGAAAAAGAGGAGAAGTTTTCCTAATTTTTAAAATGCGAATAGTAGGAGGGAGTGCTGCGTTAAGAGCAGAGAGCCACCGCTGAGGATCTTTCATTTTTCCTTCGAGCTCACCAACATCAACATGAGCGCATTGAGCTAGTGCGTGAACACCAGCATCTGTACGGCCTGCAGCGTGGAGAATAAGGCGACGCCCAGCGATTGAAGTTAAGGCTTTTTCAAGACAATCTTGAATTCCTTTGCCATGGCTTTGGCTTTGCCAACCAGCAAAGCTGGAGCCATCGTAGGCAATCGTAAGGCGAAGACGCATGAAAAGAAGAGTTTAAGTTTTACCTTAAACAATTACTGCTGGTTCATAGCAGTAGCATCCATCCAGCTTTGCAAGATTTGTTGTGCTGCAGCTTGGTCAATGATAGCGCGTTGTTGCTTATGGTTGCGGCCTGCCTCTTGTAGTTGGCGCGAGGCCATGGCAGTTGTAAAGCGCTCGTCCCAGAGTACAACTTTTGCTGGCGTCTTTTCTTGAAGTTCTTGAGCAAAGGCTCTGCATTGTTCTGCAGCCGGTCCGTAGGTTCCATCCAGTTTGCGAGGTAGTCCAACAATCACCGTTGTGATTTTTTTTTCTTCAATAAGTTGTGCAACTTCTTTGGCACTTTGTGGCGATCGTGAGAGAGTCTGCCAAGGATGAGCCATCCAACCAAGGTCGTCACTAAGAGCAAGGCCAATTCTTACGGAACCAAGGTCGATGGCTAGAGAGCGTTGCATAAAAAATTGAGAGAGGTAGAAGCAATAAAAATAAAGTTATAGAAGCATGCACTGTAAGCAAAAAGAAGTCCTTCGGCAAAAAAATAAGAATATTCATCAGTAAAAGAAACTTTTTGTTTTATACCTTGAGGTAAAATTTTCTATGTCATTCATCCTGTAGTCTGCTTTCTATGCCGTTGATCTTCTAAATTCTTTCAGTTGATCTTATATTTCAAAGAGGCTACGTTAAATCCATGTCTCAACTCTCACTTTCAAATTTTTCAGAAAATCTGCCTGTTTCAGGAACGATTGCCGTTACTCAGGCTGCAGCTGGTTGTGGTCTTGGGTTAATGATTGCTGATAAAATGAGCAAACGAGCTCGTCGTCGTACTTCCGCTGTTCTTTTAACAGCAGGTGTTATGATCGCAGTACCGATAGTGGCTAGTTTTGTTATGCGCTTACGCAATCGCCCTCATTCACGGAGCCGTGCTCAGCGTCATTTGGAATCAATTCGTGGTGGAGAGGGTTGGTCAGAAGCAGATGAGATGGTGTGATCACGCCTGAGCAAAAACTTTTTTGGCAAGAATGGAAGCCAACGGCACGCACCTGTCTCTGTTTTATCCGGCATGGCGAAGAAATTTTATTGATTAGGAAAAAGCGAGGTGTTGGTGCTGGAAAAATCAATGGCCCAGGAGGGCACCTAGAGCATGGAGAAACGGCTTTGGAGGCTGCTGTACGAGAAGCGCAAGAAGAGCTTGGAGTCACGCCTCTCAATTTGAAAACAATGGGAGAGCTTTCCTTTCAATTCGTGGACGAAGAAACAGGAATGCCTCAGCAGTTTCCCGATGGCATTTCAGGGGCTTTGCATACGGTGGTCTTTCTTGCTGAAGATTATGAGGGAGAGCCACGGGAAACAGCAGAAGCAATTCCTCATTGGTTTCATTGTACTAAAATTCCCTATCATGAAATGTGGGAAGATGATCAATATTGGTTTCCAGGGATGCTAGACGGTAAAACATTTAAAGGTTTTTTTTATTTTGATGGGGATAAAATGTTGTCAAAGCATATCGACTGGGACTGAGTTATAGCCAAAGCACTTTGATCTTACTTTTGAAAATGGTCTTACGTTCTTTTTTGTTATTGATAACACCCTAGTTCTGAGGGCTGCAGCTTTTTCTAGCTTTTCGCCTGAGCAGTAAGTTTTGAAAGAGATCTATTTCCTGCTTCCCTCATTTGACGCTCTTCTTTTATCATGAAGAATCCTTTTCATGAAAACGCAAGACCAGCAAGATCATTCTCTCTTTCTCAATCGTGGGTTGAGTTGGCTGGAGTTCAATCAGCGAGTTTTAGATCAGGCATTTGATCAAGGCAATCCTTTGCTTGAGCGCCTTAAATTTCTTGGCATTGTTAGTTCTAATTTAGATGAATTTTTTGAGGTGCACATGGCGGCATTACGTCAGCAGTATCAAAGTCATCAAATGGCCATAGGAGCTGATGGAATGAGCCCAAAAGAAGAAATTGCAGCTCTGACTGTTAGAATTCATCAGCAAGTAGAGTCGCAATGTCGCTGTTGGAAGGAAGAATTATTACCAGCACTCGAAGCGGAAAAAATTTCTTTTTATCAGTATTCTGAATTACCAGAGAAAGAAAAAATTTATTTTTCTAATTACTTCCGAGCATTTATTTTTCCAACCTTAACGCCGCTTGCCATTGATCCATCACATCCCTTTCCTCAGCTTGCTAATTTAAGCTCTAATCTTATCGTCTCGCTCGAGGGGGAGGGAATGTATTGTGACTTAGCAATAGTCCCGATTCCAACGGCTCTTCCTTTGCTTCTTCCGTTTCCTGACAATGAGGATCAGAATAAGCACCAATTTGTTTTTTTAGAAAGCATCATCAAAGCTCATTTGAGTGACCTATTTTGTGGTATGACCATTCAAGAGGTTCACCTTTTTCGCCTCACTCGCAATAGTAATCTGACTATTGACGAAGAGGAATCGGATAATCTCTTGCATGCCATTGAAGAAGAATTGAGGCATGTTTGCCACAGTGCGCCTATTCGCTTGGAGATTGAAGAGGCTTGTCCAGAGACCGTCACAAAAAGATTGCTTCATCTTTTTCATTTGCGTGAAGGTGATTGTTATTTTTTTAAAGAAGTCATCAACTTAAAACAATTTTTGCCACTAGCGTTTGAGTTAGATAGGCCTGATTTACGCGAGGAGCGATTTAGTCCGACCAATGTCATTTCGTTAAGTGAGGAAGCTGATATTTTCTGGCATCTACGTAAGCGTGATATTTTGTTGCATCATCCTTACGACAGTTTTCAAACTGTGGCGGATTTTTTGGGACATGCTGCAGAGGACCCTCATACCATTTCCATCAAGCAAACGCTTTATCGTACAAGTAATGATTCGCCATTGGTTTCATCACTCATCACTGCTGCTCGGAATGGCAAACAAGTAACAGTGGTGATTGAATTAAAAGCACGGTTTGATGAAGCAGCCAATATTAAATGGGCTCGGATGATGCGTGAGGCTGGAATCAATGTGATTTATGGTCTTTCGGGTTTAAAGACACATGCTAAAGCGATGCTCGTTGTACGCCAAGAAGGAGAAAGCATTCGACGCTATGCTCATTTAGGAACAGGCAATTATCATCCTGCTACCGCACGGATTTATACGGACTTAGGATTGTTAACCTCTCGGGAATCTTTGACGGCAGACGTTGCCGCGATGTTCAATATTTTAACGGGCGTTTCTAAACTGCCTGAGATGAAGGAGCTCATTTTAGCGCCTTATGTGATTCGTGAACGATTGTTCGCCTTGATTGATCGTGAAATAGACCATGCACGAGCAGGACGGCCCGCTGGAATGTATCTTAAGATGAATGCGCTTGTCGAAGAAGGGATGATCAAGGCCCTCTATCGAGCTTCTCAAGCTGGAGTGCCCATTAAACTTCTCGTTCGCGGTATTTGCTGTCTTCGCCCTGGAATTCCAGGAGTCAGTGAAACTATCCAGGTGAGAAGTATCGTGGGACGTTTTCTAGAACATAGTCGGATCTTACGTTTTGAAAATGGGGGTGCTTCTGAAATCTTTCTTAGCAGTGCCGATTGGATGCCTCGTAATCTTTTTCGTCGGGTGGAAACATGTTTTCCTTTGCTGAATCCTGACATTAAAACGCATGTAGAAGAAATTTTAGAATGGTTTTGGAAAGACAATGTGAAAGCTCGCCTCATGGATTCTCAAGGTCGTTATCATCCCCTTCCTATTACTGAAGAATATTTCGATGTTCACCAAGCTTTCCTTGAGGACGCTCAGCAAAGAAAAAAAATGCAATCTGCAATCTGTAACCTATAATCTGTTTTTATGCCTGGTATTATTATCCGTCCTCGCGCTCGTATTCTTCATGGTCATGATTGGGTTTATGGCACTGAAATTTTAAAAGTTTTTGGCAATCCTGAGAATGGCTCTGTGATTTCAATCAAAGATGGTCGAGATCGTTTGCTTGGTAGTGCGATTTATCATGGAGGATCTCAAATTGTAGCTCGCCGATTTTCTCATCAACGGCAGGATTTAGATCTGGATTTTTTCCGACGACGCATTGAGCGCGCACAGCTTTTCCGAAATTATTTGAGTGTTGATTCGCAAGCTAGGCGTGTTGTTTGGAGTGAAAGTGATGGGCTTCCTGGTGTGATTGTTGATCGCTATGGTTCTGTTGCCATTTTGCAAACACTAACGATGGCGATGGATCAGCGTCGAGAAATGATTGCGCAAGCGGTAGTCGATGTTCTAGGCGTCTCTACTGTCATTGAACGCAATGATTCTTCCTCGCGAAAATTAGAAGGCTTGGAATCACGAACTGGAATTTTACTAGGAGAGGAGCCAAGCGAGGAAATGGTAACAATTGCAGGAATGAAATTCGCTCTTGATTTTTTAGGAGGGCAAAAAACAGGATTCTACCTCGATCAAGTTGCAAGTTATGTTGGCGTAGCAAGTTTGGCTCAAGGCCGGCGAGTGCTAGACTGCTTTTCAAATCAAGGCGCCTTTGCGATTGCATGTGCGCAAGCCGGTGCATCTGCAGTGACAGCTGTGGAATCGGGGGTTCAAAATTTGCCGCGCATTGAAAAGCATGGAGCACTTAATCAAGTTCAGCTAAAAGTAGTCGGTGCTGATGTTTTTGATTTTCTTCAGCATGCGGCACGTCGCCGCGAGGAATATGATCTCATCATTCTTGATCCACCTGCTTTTTCTAAAACTCGAAAAAATCTCAAAGAGGCATTGCGCGGTTATCGAGAGTTGCATTTAAAAGCAGCCCAATTGCTTTCGAAGGATGGGCTGCTTGCTACCTTTTCTTGTTCTCATCATGTTTCGGGTGAAGCTTTTCATGAGAGTGTTGCGGAAGCTTTCTATGAAGCTCGTCGCTCAGCCAGAAAAATAGCGGCTTTTAGCCAAAGCCCCGATCATCCAATAGCGATTCACATTCCCGAGACTGAATACCTCAAGGGATTTCTTTATCAAGCAGTCCCTTCTTTTTAAGCTTCCTGATATAGTGTCTTAAATTGGTAGGAGCACGCCAGAGCACGCTGAAAATTCTATAGCCGTGTATTGCGGCGTTACTCGGGTGCTCGAAGCCTCGAGTATGAGATATACACTGCGTTTCTGCAGTTGAACGCGCTCTCTCTAGTTCGGGTTCTTATGGGGCTTCCAGGGGAATCATGCAGCCTGTCTTCCTGTCAGCTAGATGCTTGTTCCCGGTGTCGCATTGGCTATCACTGTGCCAACCAAATTCCGGGAAAATATTAATGAAGTAAAACTGTTGGTGATTTTCACCAAAGAGAAAATTGAAGAAAAAGCTATTCTTCTTCGTGGTCTTCTATCTCTGCAGCATCTTTTGCTTCGATTTCCTCAAAGCTCTCTTCCGGTTTGGCAAAACGGCGTTTACGCTTCGCTGCTGGGAGTGGTGTCATAGACATGCCGATAGCACGGCCAACAATTTTAGCAGGCATATCAACGATGGCCATAGTTTCAAGATCCGCTTTGATCTTATTCATCATAGCCATTCCAAGATCCTTGTGTGCCATTTCGCGACCACGGAATTGCAGTTGGATTTTCAACTTATTTCCTTTGTCCAAAAATTCTTCTGCATGGCGCAATTTGGTCTCATAGTCATGAGTGCCAATCTTAACACGGAACTTTATCTCTTTGACCTTAGCATGATGTTGTTTCCGCTCCTTTTCCTGCTTTGTAAGCTCGTACTTATATTTTCCAAAATCAGCAATGCGGCAGACTGGCGGTGTAGCATTGGGAGAAATCTCGATGAGGTCGAGGCCATAAGATTTCGCTTGGCGGACGGCATCCTCTGTGCGAAGGATGCCAAGCTGTTGGCCGGTGGAACCAATGATAACACGAACTTCGCGAGCGCGAATTCGTTCGTTAATGCGGATGAAGTCAGGATTAATAAGCTGGAATGAGTTGAGGTTAGAAAATAGTTAACAAAAAAGTGAAAGATGTAAATAGCGTTATTCGCAGAGTTATTTTCGATTTTTAATTTCTTCTTCCAAACGTTGATAAAAATCTTCTTTAGCAAAGGAACCTTCGTCGCCTTTTGAGCGGCTCCGCAGTGAAAGCTGGCCAGCAGCTTCTTCACGATTACCGATAATAATCATATAAGGGACTTTTTCTAATTGGGCTTGTCGAATTTTTGCGCCAATTTTTTCGGAAGAAAAGTCAGCTGTTGCTCGCACATCCCGTGATATGAGCTCGGAGAGGATCGTCTGAGCATATGAAGTCAGTTTTTCAGAAATCGGAAGGATTCGCACTTGCTCAGGGTTGAGCCAAAGAGGGAAGTTGCCTGCAAAGTGTTCGATTAACACGCCTGTAAAGCGTTCTAAAGATCCAAATGGAGCACGATGGATCATAACAGGAATGTGCTGCTTTCCATCAGAGCCGGTATACTTAAGGTTGAAACGGCGTGGAAGATTAAAGTCAACTTGCACCGTTCCTAATTGCCAGTCGCGGCCGAGAACATCTTTAACAACAAAGTCAATCTTGGGGCCGTAGAATGCTGCTTCACCCGCTTCTTCTGAAAAAGAAACGCCGAGGCATTGAGCTGCCTCACGGCAAGCTGTTTCTGCTTTTTCCCAATGTTCCTGACTGCCTACATACTTATCTGAAGCCGGATCTCGAAGTCCAATGCGGACTCGATAGTCAGTGAGTTGGAAAGTAGTTAGTACGGTTTTTACAAGATTGAGGCAGCCTTGAATTTCTGCAGAAATTTGTTCTTCTGTACAAAAGAGATGGGCGTCATCTTGCGTGAAGCCGCGTACACGAGTCATGCCATTGAGTTCACCTGATTGTTCCCAACGATAGACGGTGCCAAACTCTGCGAGGCGGACAGGAAGGTCTCGATAGCTGCGTGGCTCTGCATCAAAAATTTTGATGTGCATCGGACAATTCATCGGCTTAAGCAAAAAGCCATCAACCGCGCCTTGATCTAAGCGATTGCTTAATTCAGAACAGCTGCATTTTTCTTCCGCTAAGTGTGCAATGGTTTCCCGGTCGATAAGAGGGGGAAACTGAGATTCTGCGTAGTACGGAAAATGTCCTGAAGTGCGGAAGAGGTCGAGACGTCCAATATGAGGGGTGAAGACTTGAGAGTATCCTTGCTTGCGGAGTTCAGCGCCAATAAAATTTTGTAATTCTTGGCGGATGATAGCTCCTTTTGGAGTCCATAGGATGAGACCTTGGCCCACCATATCATCGATGTGGAAGAGGCCTTGTTCACGACCAATTTTGCGGTGGTCGCGCTTTTTAGCTTCTTCCAAAAGTTCTATTGATCGATCAAGTTCTTCCTGGGTTGCAAAAGCTGTCCCGTAGATGCGTTGGAGTTGGGGATTGTTTTCATCACCCTTGTAATAGGCGCTGGCTACATGGGTCAGACGAAAGGCTCCAATCTTGGAAGTGTCTGCTACATGTGGTCCTGCGCAAAGGTCAGTGAACTCGCCGTTGCGATAAAGAGTGATTGTTTCGTCCTCGGGAATGTTGTCGATGATGTCGAGCTTGAAGCGGCTTGGAGTTAAGCGTGGTCCTAGGCCCGCAAGCTCTCCACGTTGTCCCATCTCAAGAGCTTCTTGTCGACTAACCACTTCACGTTTGAATGGCTGCGCTGCTTGAATGACCTTGGACATTTCTTTTTCAAGGCGCTCAAAATCTTCCGGAGTAATGCGATGTTGGAGATCAACATCGTAGTAAAACCCTGCTGCTGTTGGTGGCCCTGCAGCAAACTGAGCCTCTGGCCACAGTTTTAAGATTGCATTGGCAAGAACATGCGCGCAGGAATGGCGCAAGGTTTCAAGTTCGTTCATAATGGATTAGTGGCCGCAAAAGAACGCAAAGAGTGCAAAAAAAGAAGCAATCTTTTAAGCGTCTGGCTTTGTCTTGGGTAAACCAATAACACGCTGGCTTTCTTTCCATTGACCGCGCTTTTTCAAAAGCTCGACGCGTTCAAAACGTTTTAGAACGCTACGCTTAGCGGTGATAGTGCTGGAGCCTTTAAGGCTAGGATGTTGACTCATGGGGCAAAAAATCTAGGTGAAAGTTGAAGTAAGAGCAAGTATTTTTTTCCTATAGATGATGAAATTTTGTTTATTGTAAGGCTACAGGCTACAGAAAAAAGTTGAGGCTTCGTCAAACAGAACGCGCTGCTAAAAAACTATAGTGTATTAAATTGAAAAAGGGGACGTTAGAAGTGCCGAGATTTTTTCTTAGGACAAGGCCGAAGATCGAGACGCTATCCGAAGATAACGTAAGATCTGAGAACGCAGTCCTAAGGAAAAAGAGCAAGCTTATGGCCTGCCCTTTTCAATTTAATACACTATATAGAAGACGACTCTAGCTAGAGTTGCAGCCATACGTGACGAAGGCGAGTACTACGGTGCCGCCGCAAGGCGTTATTTTAGGCGCGTTAGGACGCCCCCTAAACCATTCCTAGTTTCATTCGGCCCGCCTCACTAATCATATTTTGATTCCAGGCCGGTTCCCAAACAAGTTCGACTTCCGCTTCATCGATTCCTTCAATCGTTAAAATTTTAGAACGAGCATCAGCTGCAATTGTGGGGCCCATGCCGCAGCCGGGAGCGGTCAGGGTCATTTTGACTTCGGCTTTTGTTTGAGCGTTTTCCGCGGAGACGATATTGCAATCGTAGATCAATCCAAGATCAACAACATTGACGGGAATTTCAGGATCAAAAACTGTCTTGAGTTGATTCCAAACAGCCTCTTCCAATGTTCCTTCAGGAACGGTCTTCTCAGGAGCTGCGATAGAAGCATCAAGGCCTAAA
The DNA here is from genome assembly GCA_964402065.1 of uncultured Chthoniobacter sp. GTDB lineage: Bacteria > Verrucomicrobiota > Verrucomicrobiia > Chthoniobacterales > UBA6821 > CAIWMF01. Next base: position 127,011 of record CAYOAN010000001.1, read on the forward strand.
GCATCGGCATCTTTTTGATCGATACGGGCAAGTCCTCCGGGAGTTGCGACCGTGAAGGTTCCGCCGAGAGATTGGGTCACGATGACTTGTGTTCCAGCTGGAAGAATAAGCGTTGTTCCGCTTGGAATCTGGATAGCATCGCAATCGCGTTTAAGGATAATTTCTTGGTGCATAGGAGAAGGAAAAAATAGCGGTAAAAGAACTTAAAGAACACAAAAAAAGAAAATGAAAATAGCGGCCTCTCTTTCTTGTGGTTATTGATCCATTTCTTTACGAATTAATCATGAGGCAGTAAATTGATCTTAAACTTTCCTGCTTGTGGATTCAATTGATCGGAGAGTGTTGCCGCTGGTGAAGAACAAGGAGGTTTTGTTTCAAGCTGGCTTGTTGTAGAGGGATCAAGAGCGGATCGGAGAGCTTCTTCGACGAGTTGGGCGCAATGGATTTTCATTGGCGGTAACGCACCAAGCGGAGCCGAGAGTTCTTCACTGGAGAGGGAGAGGGCTTCTTCGGGCGTTTTGCCGCGGATCAATTCAGTAGCAACGCTGGCTACGGCGATCGCAGTTTGACAACCAAAACTTTGAAATGTGGCGCGATCAATGACACGTTGACCATTTTTTTCTTCTTTGAATTTAATCCACAAACGAAGCATGTCCCCGCAATTGGTGCTTCCAACAGTCCCCATCGCATCTGCGGACTCCATCTCGCCCATGTTTTGAGGCTCCGCGGCAGCACGTTCAATTTTGGTTGTTAAGGAATCGTCATTCATGAATCTGAATTTTCTTTTTCAATTGTGTAACGAGGGAGTGAATGATCTGCTTTTTCGGCATAAGCGTCGATGCCGCCCCTCAAGGCTTTAACATTGGTAAAACCATGGCCTGCAAAATAAGCTGCAGCATCAAGTGTGCGTTCGCCGAGATGGTCGATGAGAACTAGTAATTCATTTTTTGGCCAATGAGACATCGCTTGCTGCATCAGCTCTTGCGTGAGGAGTTGACTTGTTGGAACGTGGACGGCTTCGAATTCTTCTCGCGTACGAAGGTCCAAGAGGTGGAGCTCACTGAGTGTTGTATCTTGAAGCTTCTCACGAAGTATTAAGGGGTCGATCAACATCTCTTCGTCTTCGCGGTGGCCTTCTTCAATTTCAATTAAGACCTGATTTGGGTTTAACCCGCCATTCCGCTCGCAGAGCTGTTCCAGAGTTTCTTCCAAATCAAATCCGCAGCTGCTACATCCGCCAAGGTGATAGCGACGAAAAAGCGTTCGCTTTGCGCCTGGATAGTGCGCGAGGAGATCATGCATCGAGCTGAGAGGGGAGATTTTTGAGATGGGCTGTGTCATAAAAGAAGAGCAGCAGAATAGCCATAAAAGAATCCGAAGAACACAAAGAAAAATTTCTTTTTGATTTCTTTGTTATGTTTTGTGTTTATTGTTTTTTTTATGTCTTCTCACCGCAAACACCCCAAGGCGCTCTACGAAGGGCGATGGATTTTTTTTATTTTAGGTTTTCTTTGGCTCTCAGCCATGGCCATGCTTCCGCTGCTTGCCTTACCTCTAGGGCTGCTGATCATTTTTTCCGCTTATTTTTTCCGCGATCCTGAAAGAAAAATTCCTGAGGATCCTGCTGTCATTGTTTCTCCTGCCGATGGAACCGTAACTTCGATTGATGAAGTAGAAGGAGTAGAGGGTGATCCTTATTTAACAATGCGGTTGAAACGAGTTTCGATTTTTCTTTCTGTCTTCGATGTGCATGTTAATCGCGCTCCGATTGCTGGAGAATTGATTCATAGTGAACCTCGTGGAGGCCTTTATCTTGATGCTCGCAAGCCAGAGTCTTCTCTCCTTAATGAAAGTCGGCTCTGGATTTTTCAAGGAGAAAAAGCCTTGGTAGGAGTGAAACAAATTACCGGTGCTATTGCGCGGCGCATTGTTCCTTGGTCTCATGTTGGTGACCGATTAGAAAAAGGAGAGCGTTTTGGAATGATTCGCTTTGGTTCTCGAACGGAACTCTATCTTCCGATGGAGACAGAGATTCTAGTACGCATTGGGGATAAAGTTGCTGGAGGTTCAACTCAAGTTGCGCAGTGGAAGTAAGTGTGGTAAATTTTCGGTCCACATGAATAATCAAGAACCAAAAATTTATCTCCTTCCTAATTTAATGACGGCAGGAAATCTTTTTTGTGGTTTTGCTGCAGTGCTCAAAATTATTGAAGCCTCTCTCCTTGATGCTGCTGGAAAATCAGCGATTGCCAACTATCACATGGCGCTGGCCTTTATTTTAGGAGCGTGTGTCTTTGACTTGCTCGATGGGCGCCTAGCACGCTTGGGTGGGCATGAAAGTCCTTTCGGACGGGAGTTTGATTCATTGGCTGATGTTGTTTCGTTTGGTTTAGCGCCTGCGCTGCTTGTACACCAGATTGTTTTGCAAGACTTTCATCGCACGGGTTGGGTGATTGCTTTTATTTATCTGCTTTGCGGCGCGCTTCGATTGGCACGATTTAACTGTTTATCGATTCAAGCAGAAACAAGTGCTAAAGGAGAAGACACTCATTCTTCCGAATTTGTTGGCTTTCCCATTCCTGCAGCAGCGGGTGTCATTGCCTCGCTAACACTATTAATGCTTTGGCTTAATGAAGGAGAGAGAACAATTGGAGTTTGGAAGTTTGTGCTTCCTCCGATGTTACTTTTTCTCTCATTCATGATGTTTAGCCATGTCAAGTATCCGAGCTTTAAAGGCCTTGGATGGCGCTCTCAACGCTCCATTCCACGGTTTTTACTTATTATTTTGGTATTGATTTTTGCTGCGATTAATTATGAGTGGGTGCCTGCACTGCTCTTTACTTTCTACTTGCTGTATGGGTTTATAAGGCCATTTCTTTCAAAGCCATTACGAGAAGAAATTGAGGAGGAGTTGCCGCAAGAGCAAATTGATGAAATAAAATTATGACAGACTCTCTTTCTTCAAACTCTCTATTTCCTTTGAGCGATAATAGAGCGTCTCCTAGCACTGTTACGCATCATCAGGACGGAGAGGAAGAACTACTCAACGTGTCTGTGCATAATGCTTCTTTCATCGAAGCGCCGCAAAAGTTTTTTGGGAAATATCTTGCGCTAAACGTAGAAGGAAGAACAGCAGAAGAAAAAGAGGCAAATTGTAAGGTGAGGAAAGAGTTTAATGAAAAGCTACATGAATTTTTTGGGGCTGTTTTAACAGAATATCTTTATCCAAAAGAAAATCATGGGCAAATGCTTGAACAAGGTGCTCCTTTAACTCCTAGACAAGCGCAGGAGATTGTTAAAAAGGGGGTGGAGATGCTTGATACCCTTGCTGAATATTGTAAACAATCTCTTGCAGCAGAAGCTGAACGACAAACACAACCAGACTTGTTGGATCAAGCGATGATTCATTATGCTAAAAAAATAAAAGAGCAGACATTGCAGCAAGATGGACAGACGATGGGCTTTCTAAGTCATGCTGGAAGAGTTGTTGGTGGCAGTGCTGTGGCAGGCTTTGCTCTTTTCACAATGGGCCATCTAACCCCCACAGATATTTTCTTTTTAGCAGATTTATTAAGTAATAAACAAATATCAAAGGGCATAGAAAAGTTTATTACTGCTAAATTACTCGAACATATGGAGTATCATTTAGAGGCCTACTTACGAGAACAAAGGGAGGCAAGCAGCCCTCTCTCTAATGCAGAAGAACAGCATTTAAGAGAGCTATTAAAAGGAAGCCTGCAGTCGTTCAGTCATGAATCGGCTTATCCTTCTGCAAAATCTGGTGCCATCCATACTGCTGCTCTAGGAATGGGATTAGCTCCAGTAAATACTCCTTTTGATGCCTTGAAAGTTATTTTTCAAGGAGAAACCTTTACCACCGGTGCGCACAATCAACTATTTCGTGATGGAGTTACTGCTGTTATTGAAAGTATAAAAGCCATTCAAGACATGACTTCAAAAAAAGAAGCTTCTATAGCAGAGTTAGTAAAAATTGAAAAAGCGATTACTACTGCAGGCAAGCAAGTGGCAGCTAATATAACTGAGGAAGCAGGTGCTGAAATTTTGAGTGATGTTAAGAATCAGCCTTCAGTGAGCAATGGAATGGCATCTATCACTAAAAAAACAACGATTCCTCCTCCGTGGAGACGAGGAATCTAAAAGTTATTTGTTTTTATTGTTATTGACTCCTAATTTAAAAAAAAGGGTCTGATCCTGCCTGGTTCTTCCGGGATGTATGAGCAGCTAAACTTTAAAAACCTTGCAACCTTATGAGCAAGATTGATGGTAGCAGTGTCACTCCGGTGCTCGACGTCCTGAGTATGAGCTATGCACTGCGTTGCTGCGCTCCTCGTTTCTAGCACTACAGCGGCGATAATAATTTTTAAAACGCTCTGAAATTTTTTTCCGTCATAGAGCTTTAGCTCTACTTCAAAAATTCTCGATTTTTCCAGAGGCAGCTTATTCCCGAAGCTACGGTTAACACTAAAGTGATTCCAATTAATGTGGGGCCAAGATAGTTCCATGACCAAAGCATCCATGTTTGATTTAGTAAGGTGCTTTGTTTAAGGGAAAGTAATAGAAGATAAAAAAGAATCGTTGCAAACTGCCATCCTGTTTTATGTTTTCCAAATCGATCTGCGGCAATAACGACGCCTTTTTCATTTGCAAGAAGACGTAAGCCTGTGATCAGAAATTCTCGTGCAATGATGATGGTAACAGCCCAAGCGGGAAATGCATGAAAGGGAATAAGGCAAATAAAAGCTGCTGAAACGAGGATTTTGTCTGCTAATGGATCGAGTAGTCGACCAACATTGGTGCACTGTTGATAACGTCGGGCAACAAAACCATCTAACCAATCAGTAAAGGCAGCTAAGGAAAAAAGAAAAAAAGCAACTGGAAGAGACCACGATGTCGGGAGTGTTAATGCTCCTACAAAAAAAACGGCTAAAAAAATCCGTGATAATGTGAGTTGATTAGAAAAATTCATAAGAGCAGCTCCAAGGCTACAGGCTGCAGAGAAAACTGCCAGCAACTTTTTTTTTAATTGGAGTAGGCTCGAGTTATTTTAAATATGATTTTTTTGCGAGCTCATTTTTATCTGTATTCTGCGTCATGTTTCATCAGTCCTTGCTTCTGATCCTCTCTTTCCGATATTCTTAGACCAATATTTTTTCCATGGTTCGTTGTTTTAATTTTTTACTCATTACTCTTTTGCTCCTATTGGCTGAGGTCAATTCTGTAAGAGCTGCTGATGATGGAAAGGAGAAGTCGTCTTCAACTTATAGTGAAAAAGAGTTTGAAGCGATGGCCCTGAAACTCCGTCAGCAGGCCATTGAGTCAACACGAGTTCCTCGAGTAGAAACAAAATCTCCTCTTGCTCTGTTAGGTCAAGGATTCAACCGTTATCCTTGGAAACGTGATATTTTTACAACAGTTTTTTGGATTGGAGAACGCCCTACTGCCCGTAATCCTGTTCCTAATAATAAAAGTACATGGGATGCCAATTGGGCTCGTAATTTTGGTGGATATGATAATCCTAACCCTTCAGCGCGACAAAATTTTATTCCGAAAGGATTTACTCCTCGCCAAAATCCTTTTTATTGTGCGCTTCCTTACAACGACGTTGGGCATGGAATAACTAAGTCAGATGCGCGGCATATCATTCCTTGGTTTAAAGATGTTTTTGTGAAACCAGGGCAATCCGTATTGAAGGGGCGTTGGATAGCAATCCATCATGGAGGGCGGACTTGTTTTGCTCAGTGGGAGGACTGTGGGCCTTTTCGAACTGATCATGGCTCCTATGTCTTCGGATCTGAGCGGCCTCGGCCCAACTTGAACCATGGTGCTGGCTTAGATATTTCACCTGCTGTTCGTGATTACCTTGGACTTGATCAAAATCAAATTTGTGACTGGAAATTTGTTGATGCTGCTGCCGTTCCAGATGGCCCTTGGAAAAATTACGGAACGAATAATACTTTTGTTTTATTGCGCCAAGGAAAGGATCTCAAAGCTCATGATCCGAATAATGCCCATCATCCACCTAGAAATTAAAGGTGAATGATAGGCCATACTGAAAAATAGAGTTTGTCTTCACCTCCACGAGCAGGAGAACTTTTTCAGCTCCTATTTTTTACCAACCTAGTTGAGTTGTTGTGCCGTATTACCGTGATTGCAACAAGTGAAAGCTCGAGGCCTATGAATCCTAACACATAAGGAAATCCTCCTGTGCTGAAGCCATAGCTGTGGAGACCTGTTCCAAGAACAAAATTGACGCCATAGCACGCCATTAACACGCTCAAGAACGCAAGGATCGAACCAATTGTTAAGCCAAAGCCTCCCCAACGTCCTGCGATTCTACCGTGTAAGAGAAAAAGATAAATTAAGAGCGTGATGAGAGCCCATGTTTCTTTAGGATCCCAATCCCAAAAGCGGCCCCACGAATAGTTGGCCCAGACGCCACCAAGAATTGTTCCAACGGCTAATAGCAAAACGCCAACTTGTAGCGTTCGGTAAAGATAGTTGTAGAGGATGGCTAATGGTTGATGCTTTAAAAGAAGGCGAATTAAAATGAGGTGAGAGATTCCTAGTGCGAGTGCAAAGGCTGCGTAGCTTAGTGTGATTGTGAGCACATGAATGGTAAGCCAGAAGTTATCGCGCAAGACTGGTACAAGCGGATTAATTGAAGGGTTAAGAATCATGGGTTGGCTATCAGCTAAAATCAGAGATGTCACAGCGATTGGAATAGCTCCCAAAATAAAAAATCCTCCTTTCAAAAAAGATTCAAAGAGCAATGCAAAAAAAACAGTTCCAAAAGCAACCCAAATGACAACTTCATACATGTTAGTAACCGGAGGTCTTCCTGCAATCAGGATCCGAGCAGCAAGTCCTAGAGCTTGAAAGAAAAAACCACTTCCAACACAAAACCATGCTGAACGATGAAAGAAAGAATTTTTCTTAAGATTTTTTTTTCCAAAATCTGGCAAAAAGAAAAATAGAATTCCAGCTAGCGCGTAAAGAATCCAAGCCCAACGGAAGGGGTGCATTTTTTGATAAAAGACTTCCAGCTGTAATTTCCAAGGAGAGATCGGCTGAGGATCGAGGTTTTGGAAAAGCTGTTGTAATTGCGTCAGCCCTTGGAGAAAGAGTAATTGGTTGTTTTCAGTCCACCCTTGTTGTAAAAGCTGAAAACTTGCTTGAGTGGATTCGAGAGTTTGTTCAGGAACTGTTTGTTGCCATGCAGCAAGCGTATTCCATTGACCACCGCGCTGCGTGCTAGGAACAATGCGGAAGAGCGACCCGTCTCGAATTTCTTCAAAAAGAGCCATGCGCATTCCAACATCAGCGGCTTCCTTTAACAATCCTTCCACCCGATGGCTAGGGTCAGCACGTCGTGCTTTGCTGGCTTGGTCAATGAGTGCTAACAGGCCTGAATTATGGCGTAGTGTTTCATAGCTGAACAATTTTTGTTCTAGTGGAAGTCCCAATGTTTTTTTTAAAGGGCCATGCGAAATAAGTAATAATGTTTCCGTAGACCAGGGTTGATGAGGCTCGAGCCAGATTGAGGTAATTAGTTCAATCGCCTTTGTTTTTTTGCCGGAAACAATTAACGAAGAGCGACCGCTTAGCGTTCTTAATGTCTCTTCTGCAAAAATCAAATAAGGCTTTCGACGGCCATTTTCTTGGATGGGGAGTTGCTCAAAGGAAGGAGGGATCTTGCTCAAAGAGCCATAACTTGAAATTGCTGTTAGCAAAAACAACCCTGTTGTAATGGTGGAGATGAACTTTTTCATTTTTTCTTTTTCCAATAAAACATCATCCCAATTCCAATGCAAATCGCAAGTGAGCCAATCCATTTGAAGAGCCAACCAGGATCGTAAAGGACTTGTAATGTTGTCTCATCAAGGTCACGGGGATTCCATTCTGCTTGTGAAAATTTATAATTAATGCCCGTTAAATTAGCTAACAATGTTCCAGGATAACTTGCTGGATGATTCATGTGAATGAGGCCATCGCGGGTTATGCCGGTTGTTAAATTTTTAAAACGGACATTAGCACGAAAGTCACTGGGGGTATCAGTTCCTTCATCACGTGGAACTTCAAAGTGAAGCAGCTCTATACTGAATGGAATAGGGCGTAGTTGTAATCCATATGCAATGCGGACCATTTGTTGATCCATGGTGAGAGGAGTAACTGCGCCTGAGATGATCCATTGTGCAGGCCCTTGTTGATGTTCTTGATTGGTGAGATAAGCGTGAAAGCCAGGTGGAGCCGTGGAGGGATCAGATTTTAAATGGGATGTGTTTGGAAGTGGCGTAACAGTATAACCAATTTCTTCATGGAAGCCTGCATCAAGAAGTGTGCAGGTCCAATCAGACCATCCGAGTGCCATAACAGCTTTTATGGCAAGTGTTCCTGCCTTTTGAATAGAGGAACCGCGACCAAGTTGGTATTGAATACTTTTAGAATCAGCATCCAAAGCTAGTTGTAGCCATGGAGTATTTTTCTGAGTGAGGGGTTCAATGTTTGTTGATGAAAAAAGAATCTCAGCGCGCAGGGCCGGATTTTTTGGCTGTTGAGAAAGCGTGGTTGGTTTTCCATCGACTAATTTGAAGTCAGGCCAATATTCCTTAATGGTGATGGTAGCTGTTCCAACGGGCAGTTTTTGCTGCATTAAATCAAATCGCGAATAGCTTGTGGATGTCCCTTCTGATGTCGCAATCGTGACAAGGCTTCCATCATTACTTAATGACAGTTTGATTCCTGAAGGTTGGTTTTCAGTAACAATGACGGGCGCAAAGTTAGCAGCCACGAGTTGGGACTCGTGATGCAAAGTAGCGTGAGGCTTTGGAAGCGTTGATAAGAATTGAATTGTTGCCAGTCCAAAAAAATCAAATGTTGAAGAGGATGTATCAGCAAGAGTTAATGGAACAACTTGTTGTTGATGGAGCATCTTGCTTTGAAGGAGGAGCAGGAGGGCTGCGGGTGCTTTAGGATCCTTGCTGGCTTGAAGAAGCGGTTGTTGTTCGAGGTGTTTGCTCCAATCATCAATGACAAGATGAAATTCTGTTCCGGGAATAGAAAGTTGTGTGGGGCGGTTGGTTGAAGGGCGAGTAATTGTGGCGTCGTAGGGGAGTAGATAGAGATAAGAATCGGCGGGGCTTTCTATTTGAATGACACTTTGACGCGTCGTGATTTTGCTGAGAGGAGCGTCACGATGAAGCGTGACATTTCCTTCGAATCCCCATGTCATACCGATCATAGCTCCTATCAATAAAACAATGATTCCGTAATGAGTGATGATAAAACCGACGTGCTTTCTTTCCCAGGGCCAACGGGTCAAAGTAACCGCAAAGAGGTTGATGCAAAGAACGGTAAGCCATGCCATGAACCAGGGAGCTTTGTAAATAGCGGTTTGAGCTATCTGAGTATCGTAATGTGATTCAGCAAAGGTAGCGATGGCGCAAGCTAGAGCAATAGTGGCAAGAAGGAGCAAGGCAAGCTGCAAAGAGCCAAGCAAATGAATGATCTGCCACCAAAGGGAGTTTTGTTGTCGCTCTTTGATCAGAGCTTGGCGAGATTTTTTTTGGGGAGTAAATTCTGTTTTCAAATTAAGGAGAATTTAATCATAAAAAGTGTCAGGAACACAGAAAAGAAAAACGTATTCTTGAGAAGGTAGAAATGGCCATTGCTCTTTTAATCTTAAAACATGAAAGAGAATAAAAAACTTGATGCAATAGCGCTTGTTTTAAACTTTTTGTTCTGGTGCATCGCTCATGATTTAGGTTGGCTCTACCCGTACAACAAGCGCTTTTAAAGTCAACTCGTTGCGCCAACTTTCTCATTTTCAGTGACGCTTTTAGGTTTAACTTTGTGTTCTTTGTGGTTAACTTTTTTGGAATACTATGGACCAAATACTACAGCATTGGGTTAATCGAGAAGCCACAGCGCCTTGGCTAGATCAAATAATGGCGGATATCACCAGCTTTTCTGCATGGAGGCCTTTTCTTTTTGCGGCTCTCATTCTTGGAATCATTTTTGGAAAGTTTCGCTTACGCACGATGCTTCTTTGTTTGCTCATCACTCTTGGTATTACCGATGGTATTATTGTTAACGGACTAAAACATGCGGTCGGCCGTCTAAGGCCTTTCCAAGCGCAAGAAGGAGTCAGAGTAGTCCATTTAAAACAGGCTTCTCCACAATTTCTTTCGATGAATTCTTCGCCTGACGTTCAGCTTTCTAAAGCGCCTCGCGCCAATGAACCTGCTCAAGGGCGTTCCTTTCCTTCTTCTCACTCTGCAAATATCATGCTTTCTGCAACAGTCATTTTTCTTTTTTACCGGCGTTGGGGAGTTTTAGCACTTTTGATAGCTTGCATGGTATTTTATTCTCGTATTTATACCGGCATGCATTGGCCAACAGATGTTCTTGCTGGAGCAATAGTCGGATGTCTTTCAGCAGTATCAATCGTGGCCTTGTTGAATAAAGCATGGCAACAATGGGGGGGGAAATTTTTTCCTGAGTTAGTAGTACGACATCCCTCACTTCGGTAAACTCGATTTTAAAAATCATGAACTTTCCCTGGATCATTTTTGGACTGATAACAATTCTTCGTTTGCTAATTGCGGCCTTTGGGCACGTTAACGAGACAGAATCCTATTTGCTTCTTTGTTCTCATCATCTTGATTGGGGGTTTATGGAGGGACCAGCTGGAGTTCCTGCTCTGATGCGGATAAGTGGAATCTTAGGAAGTCATCTTTTTATTTTGAGGTGTTTCTCCCCGTTGCTGGTTCTGGGAGGCTCTTGGATTCTCTGGCGTTGGATCTCAGTGCTACGAAATCGAGAAACTGCATTTTGGACCGTCATAGCTTTTAATGCTTTGCCACTGACAAATGCAGCCAGTGTTGTCATGGAAGGAACAATTGTCGTGGCGTGCTGTTGGCTTGCGGCACTTTGGATAAGTTGGATGCTGATAACAAATAAAATTCAAAAAAATAAAATTTCAACCTGGTTGATTTTTGGTTTTATTTTGGCCATTGGCACGCAGATGACTTATCAGATTGGATGGCTCTTGTTATTAGTCATGATTGCTTCTTTAGGTTTTTTTCAGAATGAGCTCCCTCTTGAGAATGAGAGTGTAGTTGCTTTTTCAGGATGGAAGAAATTCTTTGGGATTTTAGCTGCACTATTTCTTTTAGCTCTAAGCTGGTTGCCAATTATGTTGTGGAATCAACATCATGATGGACTTCAATTTCAAAATATGACCTGGGATGCCTTTTGGGCATGGGCTCCTTGGGAGAATGACTATTTTCAGCAACTACCTATTACATGGTCTCTCCTGGTGCTGGTGCCGCTACTGATTGCCAGCATCTGCTCTCTTTCTGGAATATGGAATATTGAGAACCCTTTTTTCTTGGTTGGAGTTATTCCCTTGTTTCTTTGTGTGAATGAGCTTGGTCATGAACAAGTCCCTTTTGCGCTCATCCTCGTAACAACAGCACTTTTTTTGCCTCTGGCTATTGAACTCCTTACTCAAACACAAAAAAGAAAAATAGCTGGATTGTTGCTCTTGCTTCTTTTTGGAGGATCATCCCTTTTGCTTCTTGTTGGAAAAATTTCTACCTCAACAGTGCAAGAATCTTCCTGGGACTTCCCCTCAGCAAGAGGTGTGTTAGGCGTAGAAGCTGTGGGAGAACAGTTGATAAAGCTAAGGAAGTCATATGCAGATACGTCGGGAAGAGAACCGTTTCTTATTGCAGAGAAGCCAGGGCTTGCAGCAATTTTAGGAACTGTGATACCGATTGATTATCCGGAAAGACCAGCTGCACCTTCCGTTTTCGTAGCTGAATCGCCTGCTTTAACAAGTCAATTTCAACTTTGGCCAAACTATGCCGATGCGACAACCGAAAATGCAACACCTGACCCACTCTATACGGAAGAGAAAGCAGTGAGCCCTTTCTTGGGACAAGACGCTTTTTACATTACAACAGAAAAGTTAGACAACCTGCCGCAAAGCATTACTAGTGCTTTTGCTGCAGTTGTTCCCTTGAGTCTTACCTTCACATTGACTAAAAACGGAACGCCAGAGCAGCTGAACGTTTACCTCTGCCAGCATTATCAAATGCTTACATTGTAGAAAGTGGACTTCATAAGGGCATTCATAAAGTTTCATCTTTCTAACTTCCATCTTGCTCCCTACTTTTTTTCTGCTAAGCTTCTTTCCCACGCCAGGGTAGCTCAGCGGTAGAGCAGGGGACTCATAAGCCCTTGGTCGGGAGTTCGATTCTCCCCTCTGGCACTTTTTATTTTTTAGTTTAACTTTTTCTCACTTTTGTTATGGCCAAAGCACCCGTTAAAAAAAATAGTTCTGCAATTAAGCGTACAAAGCAAAGCGCTACGCGCCATGCTCGCAATACGAGCATTCTTTCTAGCTTAAAAACACAAGAGAAAAAAGTGATGAAGGCTCTAGAAGCAGAATCAGTCGAGCTTAAAGAGCTTTTTCAAAAATTTATTTCGATGCTTGATAAAGCAGTAAAGAAAAGTGTTGTTCCTAAAAATAGAGCTGCTCGCAAAAAGAGCCTTTTGAACAAGCGTGTTGCTAGCGGCAAGAGCACTGTTGCTAAGCCAGTCGCAAAAAAAGCAAAACCAAAAGCAAAAGCTGCTAAGAAATAAAAAAGATAACTTTAATTAACCGCAAAACACGCGAGCTATCGTGGTTTTGCGGTTTTTTTATTTGTTGAATTGCTTGCGTGGTTTCGCAACAAGGTAGTAACTAATACCAAAGGTTACTACGCCAAAGAGCGCAGTAATCATCAGTGAAAAAAGATAGTGAGGCGGTGGTGTTAGAAATGTTTCCGCCATAAAGGCATCACGAATCGAAGAGACGCTGTAACTAACAGGATTGAGCAAACCTACCCAATAAAGCCAACCGCTTCCTGCAGGCATGGGGAAGAGAGCTCCTGACATCATCCAAAGTGGCATGAGAAAAATATTCATGATGGCATGGAAGCCTTGTGTTGAGTCCATTGGCCAGGCAACAAGAAATCCAAGGCCAGTCATGCAAAATCCAACTAAAACAAAAGCAGGAAGTAATAAAATTATTTGGCTAAAACCAATTGGAATGTGAGCAAGCGGAGCTAGAACGCAAAACAGGATAGCTTGAAGGACAGCAAGAGTGGTGCCGCCCAAAAATTTTCCAAGTGGAATTGTTGCTGGGGAAAGTGGGGCTACGAGAGCCCCTTGTAGAAAGCCTTCACGGCGATCTTCAATTACTGAGATTGTAGAAAAAATCGCAGTGAAGAGCATGATGAGGACAATCGTTCCTGGGAAAAAATAAGCGAGATAAGTTTCGCTTGTACTAGCTCCCGAGCTGTGAAATGAAGGCCCAAAGCCTGATCCTACGAGAAGCCAGAAAACAAGGGGTGTTGCGAGCGCTCCAATAATTCGATTGCGCTGGCGCAAAAAGCGAATGACATCACGCCACCACAGAGCGCGCACAGGAGTCCAAAGAAATTGAGAGGAAGGAGGTGTTAAAGATGACATATGATTAGCGTATTTTTTTACTCGTTTTCTTGCTCACCAAAGAGTCGTCCAGTACGAGCAATAAAAACATCTTCGAGTGTAGGTTGTGCAATTCGAAGACCAGTAATTTCGTTAGGATATTGTGCGGCCAATCGTGCCGCCAGTTCATAAGCTTGAGGATGTTCAATCCGAACTTCTCCCTCAACAACAGTTGCAATAATGTTGTGATGCTGATTAATTCGTTGGGCTAGTTGATCTGCACCACGAGGTACAGAAAGACTCAAGACATCACCGCCTAAAGCGGAAGTTAATTCTGATGGAGTTCCCAGTGCAACAAGTTGTCCTTCGCTCATGATGCCGACACGATCAGCACGTGCAGCCTCTTCCATTAAATGAGTGGTGCAAAGAGCAGTGACACCTCGTTCGTGACGTAAGTTTTCTAAGGCAGCCCAGAGATCAAGCCTGGCAGCAGGATCCAGGCCTGTTGAAGGTTCGTCTAGCAAGAGCACCTCAGGACGAATGAGAAGGCACTTCGCAATTTCTGTGCGGCGTTGTAATCCTCCAGATAAAGTTTCGGCACGATCATGAAGGCGCTCTTCGAGTTGTACCGCAGCAATAGCATCGCGCAAACGATTTTCAAGTTCCTTTCCTCGTAATCCATACATGGCTCCGCCGCAAAGTAAATTTTCACGAACCGTTAGCTTTGCATCAAGGCTGGGAGCTTGAAAGACGACACCAATTTTAGCGCGGACTGCTGATGGTTCTCTGGTCACAGAATGACCTGCAATTGTGGCTTCACCATGATCCGGTTGGAGCAAGGTGCTCAAAATGCGGAAGAGAGTACTTTTACCGCCGCCGTTAGGACCAAGGAGGCAGAAGAGCTCTCCGCGTTTGATGTTTAATGTTAAATGATCAAGAGCACGACGATCGCCGTAATTTTTGATAAGGTCGCGAATGGTGATGGCGTCAGGAGAGTGATGCATGTTTTAAAAATAAAACTTTAACGAGGTAATTGCAATTCAGCAATAGCCTTCATCACGCACTCAGAAAGTTTTTCATAAAGTTCTCGCTCCTGACCACGAATGGGCGTTAGTTCTGCTTCGCTGAAATAAATCGGCTTTCCGAGGACGACGGTAATTGGATTAAGGTGAATCTTGCGAGAGCCTTTGGGAAAGGCCTCGTGAGCACCAAAGACCCGCATCGGAAGGACGGGTGATTTTGTTTTTGAAATGATGAGGCCGATACCGGAGCGTGCTTTTTGCAAGTTGCCATCAGGAGAACGTGTTCCTTCGGGAAAAAGAACAACGCCATTGCCGGAGCGGAGGAGACGGATGATCGTTTTAAGCGAAGAAGGATCGTTCCCATCGCGATCAATCGGAATGACGTTAAAATCAGGCAGGAGACGTCCAAAAAAAGGAAGTGATGACAATGTTTTTCGAGCAAGGTAGTAGACCGCACGCTTTGAACAAATCCCTGCAAGTGGTGGATCAAAATAGCTTTGATGGTTCATGGCAAGAATCAGGGGACCTGATTCAAGCATGTACTCAGGGTTGATCACGCGGAAGTGAAAGAAAAGACGCGCGATGATTTTGGAAAGGGTGTAGAAAAAATAATAAGTGAATTTCATGAAGTGTGTCTTAAAACGGCTAAAATCGGGCTTGGCAGCAAGATCGTTGTAGTGCGCTTTACATCTTCAGCTGGATCGATCTCTTTTTTAAAACGTCTTGTAGCTTATCATTCACCTTTTTTTAAGGGAAATGACATTTTCATTTTTTCCAATATATTATCAACAGCTTCCTGTGTTTGAAAAATTGTAAGATGGGAAGTATCAATGATGGCAGCTCCTTCGGGAACAATGAGAGGGGCAACTTTGCGCGTGCTATCTTGTTGGTCTCGTTGGGCCACACTATCGATGATGCCTTGGTGGGCGCGACGACGGGCTCTCACTTCAGGCGAGGCATCGAGGTAAAATTTAAATTTTGCTTCCGGAAAAACAACCGATCCAATATCGCGTCCCTCCATGACAAGATCATATTGCTCAGCAAGTGCGCGAAGTCTCGCCAGTAAAAAATTTCTTACTGCAGGAAGTGCAGCAAGAGGAGAAACAAATTTATTGACGACTTCGTCATTGAGGTGAGGCGTTACGTCAGCAGCATCAATAAAAAGATGTAAATGGCCATCAATAATTTTGTGCTCGAAAGACAACTGCTGCAGCCATTGTTCAACTTCGTCTAGCTTTGTAATATCAAGCTGGATGCGGCTTGCAGCCCAGGCTAAAGCACGATAAAAGTGGCCGGAACTGACAAAAAGATAACCAAGTTTTTCGGCGAGTGTTTGACCAGCAACGCTCTTTCCTGAGGCGGCTGGGCCATCCATAGTGATAACTTGATGAGTGAGCATGGAAGAAAGAGTACTCAAAAAAAGAACAAAGAAAATCTCTATTAACTTTCTCGAATAATTTTTTCAAGAGCAGGTATGAAGCTAGGGTAAGAAGTTTCGATGCAGCTAACATCATCAATGGTGCTTTCTCCTGTTGCAAAAAGAGCAGCAATAGAAAATGCCATAGCGATGCGATGATCGCCAAAACTTTTTAAAGAAGCGCCCTGCAAGTGGCTTCGGCCCTTGATTTCAAGGCCATCATCATATTCTTTGACAGCAACACCCATTGCCCGCAAATTATGAACGAGAGCACCGATACGATCTGTTTCTTTCACTCGCAACTCTTGTGCATCGCGGATGATTGTTGTTCCTTCTGCTAGCGCTCCCGCGATTGCTAGGATTGGAAGCTCATCAATTAAGCCTGGAATTTCTTTTCCGCTTATCGTTATTCCAGTCAACAAAGAGCCTTGAACAACAATATTCCCAAAGGGGTCAGTCCCTGATATTGCGTATTTTGGTGCCATAGCATTAGTTTTCATGCCTGATTCCAAAGCACACAAAGGGTGGGATGAAGTCCTGTTCATTCGCCTTAATACATCAAGAAAACCAATACGAGTGGGATTAAGGCTAACGTTTTTAATTGTTATATTTGATCCGCGTCTTGCCGCTGCAGCAATAATCCAAAAGGCAGCGCTGGAGATATCTCCTGGAATGGTTAGATTGCAGGCTTGAGGTGTTTGTGGTCCTGTGAGAGAAATTTTTTTGGAGGTCCCAATTTTTACTTCATCAAAAAAAATCTGAAATGACTCGAAGAGGCGCTCGGTGTGGTCGCGAGTTGGGGTTGGTTCGATAATTGTTGTTGTTCCTTGCGCAAAAAGAGCAGCTAGAAGAAGAGCGCTCTTTAATTGGGCACTGGCAACGGGAAGTTTGTAATCATGCAATGAAAAAAGATTTTTATTTCCGTGGACAAAAAGTGGGGGGCGTCCGTTTTTTTCTTCAGCTTGAATGACTGTTCCCATCTGTCGTAATGGAGTAATGATCCGTTCCATTGGGCGCTGAGAGAGAGAGGCGTCTCCAATGAGTCGTGAAGGAAATGATTGAGCTGATAAAATTCCAGCTAACAGCCTCATCGTTGTTCCCGAATTTCCACAGTCGATATTATTTGGAGGGGAAGTCAGTTCTCGTGATCGTCCGTAGACCCTCTTTTTTCCTGGCTCTAACGACTCTATTCTAACGCCAAGCTGCTCTAGTGCTTGGTATGTTGAGGTAACATCTTTTCCATCTGACAAATTTTGAATCGTCGATATTCCTCTGCTGAGCGCTGCTAGTATTAACGCACGGTGCGAAATGCTTTTGTCTCCTGGTACCGTGATGGTTCCAGAAAAGGGAATGGAGCAAGGTGTGATTTTAAAACTCAAGAGAAAAGAAAATATTGAATTGAGAGGGGCTTATTCAAACGCTCTACTGAAAACAAATAGATGCAGATTAGCAGTCGACAGAGGACTGTCCAAGGGTGACTGTAAAATGGCACTGCATCATGAGAACAAGTAAGACCCGTGCCATGAAGAGGGAGTCTGTGCCTCAGTAGTAGTTTTTAACAAGACTCTATGGAACTAAAAAAGTCTTTCCTGAATAAGGGTCTTTCACTTCTGTTCCTGGAGGAAAGCCTCGTACGTCGACGTAACCAGCGCTGGGAGAGTGAGGGCTCGTTACGAAACCTGGCTTTCCTGGAACAGGAGTTCCATAGGGAAGGTCGTGAGAAGTTGGAGCAAGTTTTTGCGGGGTGGGTGCAAGAAAAGGATTCGTTGGAGTGTTTGTTGTCACGCTTGTGTCAGTAGGTGCAATGGTGTTTGTAGCATCATTAGCTTCTACAAACGAAGCGTCAGCATTGGTGCCTCCATATCCAAATCGGCTTGGTGGAGTTTGAGGGAGCTGTTGGCGAGCGGTATGGTCTGCGCATCCAACAATCATGCAGATGGCAAGTGCCAGCAAGAGTGAAAAAAAAGGGAGTGTACGATGAGGTAATGTCATACCAAAAATGGTTCAATTTTTATTTTAGCGGAGGCGATAATAGCTCAATTTTGAAATTTGAGAATAGCCATTTCTGCAACAAAATAAACTTTTCTAAAGATTTCTATTGCTAAAATGCCAACTTCAAAGCATACATGCGTGTCGAAGTTCGATGATAGCGTTCAGGTAATGCAGGTTCTCCGTTGTACGGTGAACTGCTCTGACCCTCTCAGGTGAGAGGTTTGGTGCATTTCGAGAAGCCGCCATCAACGTAACGAGACACAACCAAAATTAGATTAGTATGAAATTATATGTAGGCAACCTAGCCTTCTCTGCAACAGACACAGACCTCCGCGAGGTCTTCTCTCAATTCGGCACCGTTACTGATGCCTCTATCCTTATGGATCGCACTTCCGGTCGCTCACGCGGTTTCGGATTTGTAACAATGGGTAGTCATGAAGAAGGTCTTGCTGCTATTGAAGGACTCAATGGGCAAGAAGTTGGTGGTCGTCGTTTGACGGTCAATGAAGCCCGTCCAATGGAAGAGCGTCCTCCTCGTAATGGTGGTGGCGGTGGCTATGGTGGCCCTCGTCGCGGTGGTGGTCGTGATGATCGCCGCGGACCTCGTCGCGAGTATTAAACTTTTTCACAAAAAGAAAAAGTTAGTTGAGGTCAAAAAGTTGAAGTTGAAGTTTCAAAAGCTTCCCAGAGTAAAGATTTCTACTTTTTGACGAAGTTAAGTTGCAACTTAAACTTCAACTTTCAACTTCAATTGCTGTACAGCATCTTGATTGCGTTGCGATCAAGATGCCAGCAGCCTTATGTAAGGTTTCTTCCCATTCTTGCTCTGGAATGGAGTCGCTGGTAATTCCAGCACCAACATGAAATTGAGCAATGCCATCGCGCAGATGAAGAGTGCGAATGGCGATGTTGAACTGGCTGGTTCCATCAAAACCAAAGTAGCCAATTGCACCCGTAAAGAGTTCGCGTGGTGCCGGCTCTAATCGATTGATAATTTCAAGCGCTTTTTTCTTGGGTGCACCCGAGATTGATCCTCCAGGAAAGCAGGCGGCAACGGCTTTGACGTGAGAAATATCCTCTCTCATTTTACCTTCAATAGTCGAAACTAAATGAAAGACTTGAGGATAAGATTCAAGTTGTAGGAGTTGTGAAGTAACCACGCTTCCATATTCACAAATGCGTCCTAAATCATTTCGCTCGAGATCCGTGATCATAACAAGCTCTGCATTTTCTTTCAGCGAAGCTTGGAGGAAAGAGGCCTGTTCGGCATCCTCAACCGAAGTTTTGCCGCGTGGTCGTGTTCCTTTAATCGGACGAGTGAGAATATGACGGCCTTCTATTTTTAAAAAACATTCAGGAGAGCTTGATAAAATCGATTCTTCTTCGCATTGAAGATAGGCAGCAAAAGGTGCTGGTGAATGTTGTCGCAAGGAAAGATAGAGAGGCCATGGATCGTGTTCATAAGGGGCTTGGAAACGATGGGCAAGGCAGATTTGATAAATGTTTCCTAGTGCAATTTCATGCTGAGCTTCGCGAACAATTTTGCAAAATTCAGCGCGGGTCATGCTGTCCTGAAAAGAAAGGGTCTCTTTTTTTTGGAACGATGATGGTCGATGGAATTCTAATGGAGGAAGTGGAGTTAACCACTCCGATTGTTCTGGCGTTGCAATATGGCGATAAACTTTTTCGTAAAAGCCAAAATGAAAAGAACCATCGTAGCGGAAAAACCCAATAGCAGCGCCTCCGTGAGCCTTGCAAGATGAGGATCGTAGCTTGCTTCTGAGCGCGGTGTCCAATAATGGCCAGTCGCCAGAATTGCCTTGAATAATAAACTCAGGTTCTGCAGCTAGGAGTGATAGTCCTTTTTCTTTTGGCGAGCTGGAGGCTTGCGGAATCAAAGAGTCTAGCCACACAAAATTTTTTTTGTGCCGCAGTGTTTCTGCGAGTTGAAGAGGGGAGAGGTAATTCACAAAAAGAATTTTTGCGGTCTCTGCGTTCCTTGCAATTAGTCTCTTATAAAAGAGTGCAGCCGTAGGGATTCGAACCCCAAACCTTCTGATCCGTAGTCAGATGCTCTATCCAATTGAGCTACGGCTGCTAAAGTCTTTCCAAAAAAAGCCAAAAATGGAACATTGATTGCGTTCACTTTTGCTTTCAGTGGTCGGCCAGTATACGCAATGATTTGAAAATGGAAAACAAAATTTTTATTACTTTTGTTTTTTTTGTATTTTAATGCGCTTGTTTTTGTAGGCCTCGCTTCACTAGTGGATTAGTTTGATATTGAATTGGAGAAAGTTGGTCTGCCGTTATCTCTACTTTGCAGAAGAAAAAGAGGGTAGTCCCGTGACCATATCTCCTGAAAGGATTTGATGTTCTGTAAACCAATCACGAGGAGTTTCAATGACATAGGTAACTGCGGAGGAGTTGCTCAAGAGTGAGTGTTCGTCAAAAGGTTTGAGGTCGTGTATTTCTAAAATACGTCCACTTGCATTAAGATAAGCGATGCTGAGCGGGAGTAAGGTATCTTTCATCCAAAAAGCAACACGTTGAGGATGGGGAAAAATAAAAAGCATGCCTTCATTTTTTCCTAATGACTTTTCGTGCATTAATCCTTTTTCTCGGGCTGCTTCATCCATCGCAATCGCCACATCAAGTTGGGAAGCTCCAATGGAAAGGGAAGCGCGGGGAAGGCGCTTTTGTAAATCAATAGCGATAGCGCTGCCTAAGAAAAAATGAACAATGATAACGAATAGAAACAATGAGAGTAAAAAACGCATAAATCTCAATGTGCAGTAGATGTAGGCTGTGCCTCATTTTCCATTGGAATCATATCAAGGGGCATGGTGCTCATTTTTGTGAATCCAATAAAAGGAAAGTCGAGGCTGATGATGGCAAAGGTCATAATGCCAATCATAGCGGAGAGAAGGATTGACATAAGGCCATGGGTGCGACCTGGAGAAGAAATCATGAGGAGGCTAACCGAAATGAGGGTTGTTGCTCCAAGAAGAAAGAGGATCCAAAGTAAGGGTAACAAGCCAGTGAAGGAATCTTGAATACGCTGTTCGCGATATTTTCGAAGATTTTCTAAATTTTGAACACTCATACTAAAGTAGACGCGTTCATTGTCTGTTTGAGGTTGATAAGCACGATAAAGATTAGAGAGCTTGGTAATTAAGCGATCTCCAATGAGGTCATCTTTTCCTTTGACGATAATTTTCCATTCATTTTGGATGACCGTTTTTCGATAGTCGCGGCAAAGATTTTGGATCTTGTTGCATGCATCTGGACGAAAGGCTTGAGCATTGAAATAAAGATCGCGTA
Source organism: uncultured Chthoniobacter sp. (assembly GCA_964402065.1). GTDB lineage: Bacteria > Verrucomicrobiota > Verrucomicrobiia > Chthoniobacterales > UBA6821 > CAIWMF01. Next base: position 148,260 of record CAYOAN010000001.1, read on the forward strand.
AAGCATTGCTCTCTTCATTGAGGTTGGACTTGGTTGCCATGTATTCATTCCATGTCGTAGCAACCATAAAGGCTCCTAAAATACCAAAAATAGTGGCTACCGGCCCTAGTGTTGCATGAGCAATCGCGTGGTGAGGGTTGCGTTTTTCAGGATGAATCCACTTGCGCGCTAAAAAATTTCCAAGAATTGCAAAAGCAACTGGAATCAAGATGCAGATCCAGATGAGTCCGGGACGTGTGGCGAGATAGTGTTCGAAATTCATCGCGATATGATAATAAAAAAAACAAACGAAGCGAGCTGGAAGTTGGGAAAGAAGTTTGATTTTTAATAAAGGAAACTAACCGAGGAATGGTTTCTTTTGGTGTTCGTTAGACTCCTTCAACTACTTGATGTCACAGTTGGTGTTAATTGATGAATTTTTTTTGCAGGAAAGAAGGCTTAAGCAAAAATAGGAAATAAAATTTGTATATAGCATAAGTCGAAGAAAAACAGTTCAGGCCTTTCAAAAGCAAAGGAAACTTTTGACAAAAAAAGATTGCCTTCTCTTTATTTCATAGTAAAGTCACCCGTCACTTTTTTATTGAGTTCTTTGCCTGCTTGCGGCAGGCTAAGGGGCTTCAATTACTCAGAAGTTATCATGCCCAATTTTTTTCCTCGTTGCTCCAACCTTTTGCCGATAAAGCTGCTTATTTGCCTGATCGTTATCGCTTGCTTTATTGTAGGAGGAATTTGGTACTACTTTACGCCGAAATACACCCGTGTTGGCTACCAGCCAGATCAGCCGGTTCCCTTCTCTCACGCAATTCACGTAAAGCAGCTTGGTATGGATTGTCGCTATTGCCATAGCTTTGTTGAGGTTTCAGGACACTCCAATGTTCCTAATACTCAGACTTGTATTAATTGCCATGGTCAAGGCAAGGTAAAGTGGGACAGTCCGCGTCTTGCTCCTGTTCAAGAAAGCTGGAAAACAGGTCGCCCAATTCAATGGGTTAAAGTTCACAAACTTCCTGACTATGCTTATTTTAATCATGCTGTTCACGTGAACCGCGGTGTGAGCTGTTACAGCTGTCACGGTGAGGTTAATGAAATGTCCGTGGTCTACGAAGCAAAGCCTCTTAGTATGGCGTGGTGTCTTGAGTGCCACCGTGCTCCCGAAAATTTCCTTCGTCCAACTAATGAAGTCTTTAACATGGAGTGGCATCCTGCCTCTTTTGATCAGCAAGTAGAAATGGGTAAAAAATTCAAACAGGAATGGAATGTTAACCCGCCAACAACTTGCGGTGGCTGTCACAGGTAATTTTTGAGCAATGAAACGTATTTTTCAACATCCAGCACGCGACGAACAGCCTACTCTTTGGAGAACTTCCGGAGAGCATGCAAACACAGCTGTTTTTAATGAGGCGCTCGGTCGTGAGTTTCCAGAATCCGCAGATCGTCGTGATGGCGAACAAAACATAGCGACCAATGGAATGTCGCGTCGCAATTTTTTGAAGCTTACTGGAGCTTCTGCCGCCCTTGCTGGGGTTGGTCTTACTGCATGTCGTCGACCTGAGGCTTATTTAGTGCCATTTACGCGCTCTGCAGAGTGGACTATTCCTGGAAAGTTTCTTTATTACGCAACAACAATGCCAACGCCGCTTGGTGGCATTCCATTGATTGCAACAACCTTTGAAGGTCGTCCAACTAAAATGGAGGGAAATCCTCTTCATCCGATTAGCAACGGTTCGACGGATGCTTTTGCTCAAGCTTCAGTTCTGGACCTTTATGACCCTCATCGTGCTAAAGCAATTAAGCGTGATGGTAAAGAGGTTAAGAAAGTGGTCTTCGATGCTTATCTGGCTCAACTCCGCGAAACGGCCTTGCGCAATCAAGGAGAAGGACTCGCATTTGTTGTCGAAAATGCTCATTCACCAACGCGCAATCGTCTTCGTGATGCGTTGATGAAGGATTTTCCAAAGATGAAGTGGGTTGAGTATGAAGCCCTGTCTCGTGAAAATTATAATAAGGCTTGTGATATCGCTTTTGGTCAAGGAATGCGGCCGGTTTATCACTTCAAAAAAGCAGACATTCTAGTTGCTCTTGATTCTGATTTTCTCAATCCTGTAGAGCGCGGGGTTGGCTTTGCCTCAGAGTTCTATGCTCGTCGCAATCCAGAACAGCAGATGAATCGTCTCTATGTTGTGGAGAATCACTACACGCTTACAGGAGGTGTTGCTGATCATCGCTTGCGTGTTAAGGCAAGTCAGATTGGAGCTTTTACCGCAATGTTAGGATTGCAAATTGCTAAAAAGCTCAGCAATACCTCTCTAGAGTCCCTCTCGATAGCTTATTTAAAAAATCATCCAACAGCTGATGTGCCAAAATGGAATGAATGGATTGAACCATTGGTTGATGATTTGACGAAAGCTCAAGGCAAGAGTCTCGTGCTTGTAGGACCTGGGCAATCAGAAGCTGTGCAGCTTTTAGCTTTTGCTATTAACAGTGTTCTCGGTAACTTTGGCTCAACAATGGATGTTGCAGCACTTGGAAAAACCCAAGCTTCATTGGAAGATGTTATAACAAGTTTAAAGCAGGGCTCCATCAAACAGATTTTCTTTTTCCAAACAAACCCTGTTTACACAGCTCCTGAAGGAGCTGAGCTTGCTAAATTGATTGCGTCAGTCCCTGACTCCGTTCACCTTTCTCTTCATGAAGATGAGACTAGCAAGGCCTGTCGCTGGGTAGTTCCTGCGGCCCACTACCTTGAATCGTGGGGTGATGTTCGCAGTTTTGATGGAACATGCTGTGCAATTCAGCCGATGGTTCTTCCTCTTTGGAATGGCCTCACAGAGATTGAAGTCCTGAATGCATACCAGGGCAAACCAGCTCCAGAAGGGCCAGCGTTGATTCGCGAAACTTTTAACACGCTTTCTAAAGACACCTCTGATGCAGCATGGAATCAATATCTGCATAATGGATTTTTAGAAAATTCTGCAGTATCGGTCATTAAGCCATCTTGGAATGAGACTGCAGCTCAAACTGCTATTGCTGCTGAGATGCCGGAGCCTATAGGACAAGGTGAATTTGAATTGACCTTTTTGCCAAGCTCTAGTGTTTATGATGGTCGCTATAGTGGCAACGCTTGGTTGCAAGAAACGCCAGATTTTATTACAAAAATAACTTGGGATAACGCGCTCCTAATGAGCCCAACCGATGCAAAAAGACTTGGTCTTTCGGATGGGGATATAGTCTCGCTTAGCAATGGAAATAATAAAACGGAAATAGCTCTTCTCGTGGCTCCTGGGCATGCTGACGGTTCTGTGAGCGCTTCTTTAGGTTATGGACGAAAAGGCCTTTCTCACGTAATCGATAATGTTGGCTTTAATGTTTATCCGCTGCGTCAAAGTGGAGCTATTAATTACGTCCAAGGCATTTCTATTGCTCCACTTCGCGGAAAAAAATATGATTTTGCGCAAACGCAAGAGCATCGCAGCATGGAGGGACGCGATCTTGTACGTGAAGGAACGCTTGAGCGCTACCAGGAAAATCCTTCTTTTGCACAAACAATGGGAATGGATGCGCATATTCCACCCAACATCAGCCTTTACAACAATCCTCCATACACAGGGCAAGAGCAGTGGGGAATGTCCATTGATTTGAACACCTGCATTGGTTGCAATGCTTGCTTGCTAGCTTGCCAAGCAGAGAACAACGTACCCGTTGTTGGAAAAGATCAAGTTCGTCGAGGCCGTGATATGGCTTGGATTCGTATAGATCGTTGGTTTGCAAGTCCAGATGCTTCTGAAGAGGAGCCTGAAATGCTCCCTCAAGCGATTCTTTGTCAGCATTGTGAAAGCGCGCCTTGTGAAACAGTCTGTCCTGTTAATGCGACAGTTCATAGCGAAGAAGGGCTCAATTTAATGGCTTATAATCGCTGTATTGGAACGCGCTATTGTGCCAATAACTGTCCTTGGAAGGTGCGCCGCTTTAATTTCTTTGATTACAATGAGCGCCCATTAGATCAGCTTTACTATGGACCGATGGCTCATAAAGGAATGGCTGATAGTCTTAAAATGTCAAAAAATCCTAACGTCACAGTTCGTATGCGTGGTGTTATGGAAAAATGCACATTCTGTATTCAGCGAATCGAAGAGGCTAAAATTGGACGCCTTGTCAAAGCAGGAGGTAGTGATTCTCATCAAGTTGCTGTTGCTCCGTTCAAAACAGCTTGCCAACAAGCATGTCCTTCTGAGGCGATTGTTTTTGGAAACATAGCTGATCCTAATAGCGAAGTATCACGTCGCAAGTCTAGCTCACGTGACTACACCATGCTCAAATATTTGAATACGAAACCACGTGTGACTTACTTGGCTCGTATTAAAAACCCAAACCTTAACATGCCAGGAGCTGCAAAGGTTGGACTTGCTAATGGTCTTCCTCATCACGGAGGATCACACGAGGTTTCTAAGCATTCTGATGTAGGACCAACACATTTTGATGCACATGGTGTTGCTGCTCCAGAGCGGCCAGCACCAGAAGTTGGGGCTAAGAAAACCTCGCAACAATCATAAGATTTAAGGTATGGACTCTTCTCTCAACTCTTCAACTCTTTCATCTTTAAATAGCGATGCTGTGACTCGAGCACCACTTGTTCTCAACAAGCGGACGATGTCATGGATCAGTAGCTATGTTAGTACAATTGTAGAATCGAAGACGCCGCGCTGGTGGTGGATTTCGATTGCAATTACCGGAACAATTGCGCTCCTTACGCCGCTGCTTCTTTGCTACCTTGTAGCAACAGGCGTTGGTGTCTGGGGAAATAATAGTCCTGTTTTTTGGGCATGGGATATTACCAATTTCGTTTTCTGGATCGGTATTGGCCATGCAGGAACTCTTATTTCAGCGATTCTTTTCATCACACGTCAAAAATGGAGAACTTCTATTAACCGTGCTGCAGAAGCCATGACGCTTTTTGCTGTTGTCTGTGCTGGTATCTATCCAATGTTTCACGTGGGCCGCATTTGGAAAGTTTATTTTTTAGCGCCCGTTCCTAACTCCAACGCAATTTGGCAAAATTTTCGCAGCCCCTTGCTTTGGGATGTTTTTGCGGTTTCGACTTACTTTACTGTTTCCGTTTTATTTTGGTACACCGGCTTGATCCCTGATTTAGCAACTATGAGGGATCGATGCACAACAAAAATCAAGAAATTTGTTTACGGTGTCCTTGCCCTTGGTTGGCGTGGAGGTAATCGTCAATGGCGGCATTATGAAATGGCTTATATTTTGCTCGCGGGTCTTTCAACTCCGCTTGTGCTTTCAGTTCATAGTGTCGTTTCCTTTGACTTTGCTACTTCGGTGATTCCTGGTTGGCACACAACAATCTTCCCTCCTTACTTCGTTGCTGGTGCTATCTTTGGTGGTTTTGCAATGGTGCTTACGATCATGCTTCCGGCGCGCGCCATCTATCCTCAACTCCATGACATGATCACCCCTGGCCATATCGATAAAATGGCAAAGGTTATTTTGTTAACTGGATCCATTGTTGGATATGCTTACCTAATGGAGCTTTTCATTGCTTGGTATGGAGCTAACCCATATGAACGTGCAGCTTTTTGGTATCGCGCTTTTGGACCATACTGGTGGGCTTATGCATGTATGATGTTCTGTAATGTTGTTTCACCTCAAGTATTTTGGTTCAAATGGTGCCGGTCTAATGTCTACGTAGTTTTTATTGTCTCAATGTTTGTAAATGCAGGAATGTGGTTTGAACGCTTTGTTATTATTGCAACAACCTTGGCACGCGACTTTCTACCTTCCTCTTGGGGGCTTTTTCACCCAACATGGGTTGATATTTTTACCTTTGTAGGAACATTTGGAGTTTTTACAACACTCTTCCTGCTTTTTGTTCGTTTCTTGCCAATGATCTGTATGTTTGAAGTAAAAGCTGTCTTGCCAGAAGCTAACCCACATTATGGAGAGGAGCACCATTAAGATGACAACATCAATGACAACAACTGATTCCTCAACAACTCCTATTTATGCAGTGGGAGTAGAATTCGAAAGCGCACGTGACTTATATCATGCTGCTGAGAAAGTACGTGATGCTGGCTACAAACGGTGGGACACATTTTCTCCATTTCCAATTCATGGTATGGATTCAGCAATGGGGCTTCCAAAATCGTGGCTCAGTGCACTTGTTTTTATTGGAGGCCTGACTGGTTTTAGTACAGCTGTTTTCATGGAGTTTGGTGCTTCGAGTTTTCTTTATCCGTTGGTGGTTGATGGAAAGCCAACTAATTTGATGACCATTCCTGCATTCTTTCCAATCATGTTTGAGCTGACTATTCTTTTTTCGGCTCTCACAGCAACTTTTGGAATGCTGGCGCTAAATGGCCTTCCTCGTTGGAATCATCCTCTTTTTAACTGGGATCGTTTTAAAAAAGTAACTGAAGATAAATTTTATATTGCTATTGAAGCAACCGATGAAAAATTTTCTTTGGAAGAAACACATCGCTTTTTAGAATCACTTGGCGGAAATCATGTCACTGTCATTCATCACGACGAATAATTTTTAATCATGTTACGTTATTTCTTTATCGGATTTACCCTGCTCCTCCTGCTTCTTGTTTCAATGACCGGACTGCGTGGTTGGAAGTCAAAACGTCCTCCTCTTGAGCTTTTTCCTGATATGGTGCGTCAAGCCAAGTATAAGGCTCAAACAGAAAGTTCATTTTATGGAGATGATCGTTCTGCACGGGCGCATGCGATGGGAACAGTTCCTATGGGCTATTCCGCTCCACAAGAAAAATCTGATGATAAGAACATCTCAATGGAAGTAGATCTTGCTGGGCCTTATAAAAACATTCAATTTTCTGGATCTCCAACCTACCGAGAAACTGGTCGTATGGGAACACAATGGGGAACAGGAATTCCATTTGAAGTAACGCCCGCCATCATGCAACGAGGTCAGGAGCGTTATACTATTAATTGTGCGGTTTGTCATGGTGCAACGGGGCAAGGAAATGGAATTGCTTCTAAGTATGGATTAAATAGCATTGCTAATCTGCATCAACAGCGGATTCGTGATATGGCAGATGGAGAAATTTTTAACACGATCACTTGGGGAAAGAATACAATGATGGGCTACGGCGCCAATGTTCAAGTTTCTGATCGTTGGGCTATCATTTGTTATTTGCGAGCACTTCAACGCTCACAAAATGCAACAATTAATGATCTCCCTGCTGAGGAACGAGCTAAGCTTGTTTCTGCTCCTGCAACAAAATAATTTTCATGAGCCATACCAACCCGTCTTCAACTAAGAGTCCTGAATACTTCGACTATAAGCACGTCGGAGGTCGCTTTATGGGTCTTGTTTCTGTAGCACTCATCTCGCTTCTCGCTTCGCTTTTTCTTGGAATGCACCATCCTAAGCAATTTGCTTTCTCGTGGTTGTTTGCTTTTTTCTTTTTCATGACCATTATGATAGGCAGCCTTTTTTGGGTGCTTGTGCATCATGGAATTGATGTTGAATGGAGTGTTGGTATTCGTCGCCAAATGGAAAATGTGGCCAGCCTCTTTCCGGTCTTAGCTGTTTTTTTTGTGCCACTCATCTTTGTTGCGCCACGGCTTTGGACTTGGATGACTATTCCTCATGGTCATGATATTCAACTCATCGAAAAATCAGCCTACCTTAATCTTCCCTTTTTTTGGATGAGGGCAGCTTTTTATTTTTTATTTTTTAGTACTGTAGCTCTGTGGCTTCGTAGAATTTCCGTAGCACAAGACAAGACAGGTGATGTAAAATACACAGTAATGGCTCGCAAGGTAACTTTTGCAAGTGTTCCACTCTTTGCAGTCTGCTTAACTTTTGCTGCGGTAGATTGGCTTATGGGACTTGATTTCAAATGGGTTTCAACAATGTGGGGTGTTTATATTTTTGCAGGCTCAGCATTGAGCTCCCTTTGCGTTGTGCTTCTTATTGTCACTGCTCTTCGCTCAGCTGGTTATTTACAAGGAATTGTATCGGAGCGACACTACTCGCTGATGGGGCAATTAATGACAGCCTTCACTGTTTTTTGGGCTTATATTGGCTTTGATCAATATATGTTAATTTGGTATGCAAACATCCCTGAAGAAACTATTTACTTTTTACACCGTAACACAGAGAGCTGGTGTACTCTTAACATTGTTTTAGTTGTTGGACATTTTTTGGTTCCATTTTTATTTCTGTTGTTTCGAAACCCAAAACGTCGTCCTGCCTATCTTTGTGGGGTTGCTTTTTGGATTTTACTCATGCATCTACTAGATATCTACATTGTCGTTTTGCCGATGATGCATCCTGCTGGATTTTCTCCAAATATCTTAGATATTCTTGCATTGCTTGCTATTGGCTGTACACTAGCCGCTGTTTTTCTCAAACGCCTTGGCGATGTCCCACTTTGGCCTTTGCGCGATCCGCGCCTCAAAGATTCCATTAACATTGCTGTCTAATACTCATGAGCTGCTCTTTATCTCACTCATCATCACGTTGCTGTTTCCCTTGGTCCCGTTTTTGGACCATCATTGGGATGTTTGTTCTTTTTCTCGCAGCTGTTTTTCTTTTGGTTCTCTGGAATCCAAAGCCGCTTGATGAGGATGCGGAACGGGCTGTTTTGAGAATGAAAAATTTAAAAGAGCTTCGTGAAGCTAATGAAAAACAACTCAATAATTATGGATGGATTGACTCAGCTAAAGGGGTTGTTTTTATTCCTGTCGCACAAGCTATGAAGTTAGAAACAATTTCGCTTAACGACCCCAAATGGAAGCCACATGCAACTTATCCGATTGCGCCAATAGATCTTGTTCCTAAAGCCGCTGGGATGCCAATTTCAGCAGGAGCTTCTAGCGCTTCCTCTACGCCAGCAAAGTAATCTCATGAGTCACGAATATTCTCTCTCTCAAGCTCAAGCAGCTACTAATTTTAGTGAGCCCGCGCCATTGCATGCAACGACTCGAGCTGAAATTGATGCCTCACTTCGTTTTCCTGTTCTCCTCTTTTTTAGAACAGCTCTTTTTTGGCTTTTGCTAGGTTCAATTCTCTGTACTATTACATCGCTAAAATTGGTAGAGCCTTGCTTCCTTGATGGAATCAGTTTTTTATCTTATGGGAGATTGTTTCCAGTCGCACTTGATGCACTTCTTTATGGCTGGGCAATTCCAGCTGGCCTTGGCATTAGTCTTTGGCTAGTTGCACGTCTTTGTGGTGCTCCTCTCCGCTGTCCTAAGATACTCATTGTTGCAGTTCTTTTCTGGAATACAGGGGTTTTTCTTGGATCATTAGGAGTTCTTTGTGGTTATGGAACTTCTATTCCATGGCTTGAATATCCTAATTGGGCTTCTGTTCCAATGTTTGTTGCCTTCTTGTTAATGGGGGTTTGGGCTGTAATGCTATTTGCAGTTCGTCAACCTCGTTCCATCTATCTTACTCAATGGTATCTTGTTGCTGCATTGTTCGCCTTTCCTTGGATTTATGCGACCGGCAATATGTTCTTAACATGGGGATCAATACAAGCCTCTGCACAAGGAGCAATTGCTGCTTGGTACGGATCTAGTATTTTTGGATTCTGCCTTATTCCACTATCGTTGGGCATTATTTACTATTTAATTCCTAAAATTACAGGAGCCCCAATCTATAGTTACTATTTAGCTTTGCTTGGATTTTTTTCATTGTTACTCTTAGCGGGCTGGTCAGGAATGACTTCGCTTTTAGGCGGGCCGATTCCAGCTTGGATGGTTAGTGCCAGTGTCGTAGCGACAATTCTCCTTATTGTCCCTGTCATCGCAGTAATTCTTAATTATTTTCAGATGCTTCAAGGGCAACATGCTGCCATTAAAGAAAGTCCTACGCTCCGCTTTATTGTACTTGGTGTCTTTTCTTATCTTGTTGCCGCCATTCTTAATGTGGCGTATGCAATTCCAACATGGAATGGAATTCTCCATTTTACGAATTATTCTCATGGTGTTATGCTCCTCACGCTGTTAGGTGCGGTGAGCATGGTTTTCTTTGCCGGGATTTATTATATTGCGCCTCGCTTATTAGGATTTACCTGGCTTTGTGCTTCTTCTATTCGTTGCCATTTTTGGTTTGCCGTGGTGGGGCTTTCATTAATGGTTGTTTCTGCTGTCCTTGGAGGGCTTCTTGAGGGCCTTGCACTCGATGATGCAGCTGTCACTTTTGTGAATGTTATATCTTTTGCTGCTCCTTGGCGTTGGCTTAATGTCATTGCTTGGATATCACTCCTTTTTTCTTATATTTCTTTTGTAAGACTTTTTGGTAAGATGCTGTTTCATGCGACTCATCCTAACCAAAAATCATTAGCCTGCTCTTGTCATTAACTAGCTTCTCTTTCATGAATCGTCTGCGACCACTCTTCATTACTATTGCCCTTCTCTTCTTTTTAGGATGGCTTGGGTTTGTTGCGTACTCCTACTTGCAGTTAGGGCGTCTTGTTCCGCAAGTCGAGAGCGATGGGAGTTTTCCTCCTATGCAAAGTGGAAGCGCTATTCGCGGGGCTAAGGTTTATGCAGTTGAAGGATGTGTTACCTGTCATAGCCAACAAATTCGCCAAGCTGGCCTAACGCGTTCTGATATTGATCGCAATTGGGGTAAGCGACCTTCCGTTCCTCGCGATTATTTGAGAGAATATACCGCTTTTCTTGGAACCTCTCGAATTGGTCCTGACTTAAGTAATGTTGGTGTCCGTGCTGCGGACCCCGTTTGGTATTATCGACATCTTTATGAACCAACAATGATGACACCTGGATCAAATATGCCAGCATATCGTTATCTTTTTAAAATGCGAAAAATCCAGGGAGCATGTTCAGACGAGGCTGTTCCTTTGTCAGGTTCTCATGCTCCTAAGGAAGGCTATGAAGTCATTCCCACTGAAGATGCTAAAGACCTTGTTGCTTACTTGCTCTCTCGGAAACAAGATTATACCTTGCCAGAAGCTCCTTCCGTTCCTGAAAAATAAAACATTTTCTTTTTGTGAATTCATCTAATATTTCTCATTCTTCTCATGACTTGCAGCTCGAGCGTGATCTGGTGGAGATCAATCATGCTCCCGCAACGCTCCACCACTCTAATAGAGATGGCTTTTTTAGACCTTTGCCACTGTGGCTAATGACGTTTTCCATTTTTTTATTTTTCTGGGCTGGAATGTATTTGGCTTACAATAGCGGTGGTTTTAAATCAACTGTCTTCGATGCTAGCGTTGTTTCTTGGAGTGGCGGTGGGAACAGCAGTGCAGCAGCGCCAATTGATATGAATGCACTTGGGAAAAAAGTTTTCACACAGACTTGCGTAATCTGTCACCAAGCAACAGGACTTGGTGTTCCAGGGCAATTTCCTGCTCTTGTTGGAACAGAGTGGGTTCTTTCCCAAGATTGGCATGGCGATAATCACTTGGTAAAACAAGTGCTCTATGGAATGCAAGGGCCAATCACAGTAAAAGGATTGCCATTTAATAATGCAATGGCCGCTTGGAATCAACTTTCAGACCAACAAATTGCTGCTGTACTAACCTATATTCGTTCAGAGTGGGGAAATAATGCACCTCCAATCACAACAGAGTTTGTGACCAAGGTCCGTGCTGATACCAAACCTCGTAGCGAGGCTTGGACTCTCGCTGAAATGAAAGCCATTCCAAAAGAAGACTGTGCTCCTACAGCAGCAGCCTCAGCAAAGAAATAATCATGAAGTTCTCGTTTAAACATTTTCCTTTTCAGAAGCTTGTTATTCTTATAGCAACGTTTTTTCTTTTTTCGGTCAGTGCTATGGCAGAAATGCGTTCTGGAAACATCTATTGGTTGCCTCGCAATGCAACCCTCAACGGGATTGAAGTGGATAGTCTTCTCACATTCATTTTTTGGTTAACAACGGCTGTTTTCTTTCTTGTTCAAACTGTTTTCATTTATTATTTGATCAAGTATCGTCGCCGTCCAGGAGTAAAGGCTCACTACAGTCATGGGAATAATACCCTGGAGATTATTTGGACAACATTGCCAACATTAGTTTTTTTAGGATTAGCGATTTATGGCAATCGTATGTGGTATGAAATTCATCGTCCTGCTCCAGAAGATGCCCTGACAATTGAGGTCACAGGATATCAGTTTGCTTGGGATTTTCGCTATCCTGGCACAAGCGGGACACTAGCTCGATCGGATGTTCGTAATATCACGCCTATTAATAAATTTGGTGTTGATATGACAGATCCACGTGCTAAGGAAGATTTTTCCACAACAGAATTAGTCATTCCCGTTGGAAAACCAGTTCATGTTTTAATCCGTTCCCGTGATGTCATTCATTCTTTTTATGTTCCAGAGTTTCGTATTTATCAAGATGCAGTGCCTGGACGTACTATTGGATGGGTTTGGTTTAAAACCCTTCGAACAGGGAGCTTTCAACTTGCTTGCAGCCAGCTTTGTGGTAAAGGTCACTACAATATGAAGGCCCCAATTCGTGTGGTGAGCCAAGAAGAATATGACAAGTGGTATGCTGAAAAAGTGACTAAGCCAAATGTTTTTATTGAAACGGGACTCACTGTAACAAACTAGTTAATATTTTCTGAATTTTTATGAACGCTGTAATGACTTCTACTTCTGTCAAAAAAGAGCATGCTGAAGCAGCTCATCATGACCATGCTTCTCCAGGCATCATGAAATATATCTGGAGCTATGATCATAAAATGATTGGGCTTCAATATCTCTGGACATCTTTCTTTTTTCTTTTGATTGGCGGAGCCTTAGCTTTAGCTGTTCGTTTTCAATTAGGATTTCCGAATCATCCTGTGCCTTTGCTTGGAAGATTTCTTCCTTCTACTCTTGTAACTGATGAGGGAGCTATCATTCCTGGAGGTTTTAACATGCTTGTGACCATGCATGCTACATTCATGGTTTTCTTTTTTGTAATGCCAACCATTATTGGAGCTTTTGGAAATTATCTCATTCCTTTGAAAATTGGAGCCGGTGATATGGCTTTTCCTCTTTTAAATGAGTTGAGTTATTGGCTTTTTGTGCTTTCTGGTTTTATTATGCTTGGAGCTTTTTTTGCTCCAGGAGGTGCCCCTGGAACTGGGTGGACTGCATACCCTCCATTGAGTTCTGTGGCTGCTTTTAACCAAACGCAGCTTGGTCAAACTCTGTGGGGCGCTGGAATTTTTGTTAATGGACTTGCCTCTATTGCAGGTGCAACAAACTATATTACCACAGTGATTACAATGAGAGCTCCGGGAATGACAATGTTTCGGTTGCCATTGACAGTTTGGGCACTGTTTGTTACTTCGATTCTTTTGATTTTTGCCGTTCCTGTTCTTTCAGCAGCAGCAGCAATGCTTGCATTTGATCTTAATTTTGGAACCAGTTTCTTTAGGCCGGCAGGAAATGGACAGCCGCTTCTTTGGCAACATCTTTTTTGGTTTTTTGGACACCCTGAAGTTTATATTATGATTTTGCCAGCTATGGGTCTGGTTTCCGAGATCATGCCCGTTTTTGCTCGTAAACCTATCTTTGGTTATAAAGCTATGGTTTACGCAATGGGAGCAATCGGTTTTCTTGGATTCATTGTTTGGGGGCACCATATGTTTGTCAGTGGAATGAACCTTACTTTGAGTGCAACCTTTTCAGTAGCAACGATGGTCATTGCTGTTCCTTCGGCAATTAAAACTTTCAATTGGCTTGGTACTATTTGGAAAGGATCTATTGAGTATACTGTGCCAATGTGCTTTGCCTTAGCTTTTGTTGCAATGTTTGTTATTGGAGGCCTCAGTGGTATCTTTATGGCTTCAACGCCGGTTGACCTTTTTGTCCATCACACTTATTTTATTGTTGCTCACTTCCACTATGTTCTTTTTGGAGGTAGTATATTTGCTATTTTTGGAGCTTTCTATTTTTGGTTTCCAAAGATGTTTGGGCGAATGACAAACCATACTCTTGGAATGGTCCATTTTTTCACAACGCTCGTGTTTTTCAATCTTACCTTTTTCCCTATGCACAATTTGGGTCTTGGTGGAATGATGCGCCGTATTTCTGATCCAACAGTCTATGAACACTTGCGTCAATTACAACCGCTCAACGTGCTTTCTACTATTGGGGCTTTTGGGTTAGGGCTTTCAACACTTGTTTTCTTTGTAAATGTTATTTATAGCCTCCGCTGTGGGCCTAAGGCACCTAATAATCCTTGGCGCTCTACTACCTTAGAATGGACTCTTCCATCACCAGTGACGCTACATGGGAACTTTCCTGTAACGCCAACAGTTTATAACGGCCCTTACGAGTATAGTGTTCCAGGTATGGAAGATGATTACTTGCCTCAGGATGTCAAGGCTCCGGAGACAGCTCAGTTGGAGCTACATTAAAAAGTAACAACTAACCGATAATGAGCTCGTTAGGCTCAGAGTCAAATAAGAATTTTTAACTTTTTGTATTGTTGAAGCTTATTTACGAACAATCATCATAAAAAATGTTGTCTCAGAATTCATCGATAGCTACTCGTTACTCGCTACCTGTTACTTTACTTCACGTTTTCGCACTCGTTACAACGCTCCTGACTTTTTTTCTTCTTTTTAGCGGCGGTTTAGTTACCTCAAAAGGTGTTGGAATGTCAGTTCCTGATTGGCCGACAACGTACGGCTATAATATGTTTGCTTTCCCTTTGTCTCGATGGGTTGGGGGAGTTTTTTATGAACATACGCACCGCCTTTTGGCTTCCGGAATTGGTCTCTTGACAGTCATTTTAGGAGTAATGGCTTTCTTTTTAGAAAAGCGGAGGTGGGTGAGGCGATTCGCATTCGTACTCTTGATCGGTGTTATCTTGCAAGGAGTGTTAGGGGGACTTCGTGTTACCCTTTATAAAGATGAAATTGGAATTTTTCATGCAATTGTAGCGCAAACCTTTTTTGCCCTTTTGTTAATTTTTTCTGCAGTTACAAGTCGTTCTTTCATTGATGGGACATGGGCTGGAGATGCTCCTGCAGCTAAGCTTCGCTGGTTAGCCTTGGCCGGTGTTCTGCTTACATATGTTCAGCTTACGCTTGCAGCAACGATGAGGCATGCTCATTTGGGATTGTCGATTCCTGATTTTCCAACTGCTTATGGAAACTTTCTTCCAGACCTTTCGGATCAAGCTTTAAAAGTCATTAATGCTGGGCGTTTGGCGCATGGAATGATGCCAACAACAGTAACGCAGATTTGTTTGCAACTCATTCATCGTGGCGGGGCGCTCTTGTTAATGGGAGTGGTGTTGTTATTGATGATCCGGGCTAAAGAATTATTGCCAGAGCGGCATTGGGTTCATCGCTGGTCTCTCGTTTGGGCCTTGTTATTAGTGCTGCAAGCAGCATTGGGAGCTTGGACTATCTGGTCTAATAAAGCAGCAGATGTTGCAACAGCTCACATGACCCTCGGGGCCCTAATGCTAGGAGGAGCGATGCTATTAACATTTCGATTGTTTGTTGCTCGAGTCACTAAAGTAGAAGAAGCTTGCGGGGTTGCAGTAGATGAAGAAGGAAACTTTAATGAGAGCTCTCTCTCTACTGTAAGCTGATTGTGAAAGCAGCAAATACCATGAACGATGTGATGGAATTAATTAAGGCGCGTTTGTCTTTGCTTGTATTGATCACAACGCTTGTTGGATTTTTATTGGGATGGAATGGGCCATTAAACTATTTTTTGCTGAGCGCAACTTTACTAGGGACAGCACTCTCTGCATGTGGTGCTTCAGCCCTTAATCAATGGTGGGAGCGAGCGCTTGATGCTTTGATGAAGCGCACAGAGAATCGCCCTCTTCCTGCAAAAAGATTGCATCCTCGCGATGCGCTTTTTTTTGGTTTGCTTTCGTGTTTTGTAGGGGCAGCGCTTTTGTTTTTTTTCGTCAATTTGCTTGCTGCCCTTTTGGCAATATTAACAGTGATTATTTATGTTTTGGCTTACACGCCATTAAAACGACGCACAACGTTGAATACCTTGCTGGGAGCGATTCCTGGTGCGTTACCGCCTCTCATTGGTTGGGCAGCAGCAACAAATGATATTGGTATGGGAGGAGCTGTCCTTTTTTTGATTCTCTGGTTTTGGCAGATGCCTCATTTTCTCGCGATTGCTTGGCTGTACCGAGATGATTATGCTGCTGCTGGTTTTCGGATGCTCAGTGTTGACGATCCCGAGGGCTTTATGACATCACGTCAAGCTTTGCTCTATGCACTCGGCCTTCTTGCGGTTTCTCTATTGCCAACAATTCTAGGAATGGCATCAGTATTTTATTTTATAATAGCGTTGGTGTTAGGAGTTTTTTTTACGCTTGCCGGATTTTTGTTTGTCAAAGACCGGACTCGGGAAAATGCGCGTCGACTTTTCTTTGCTTCCATTATTTATTTACCGCTTATTTTAGGGGCGTTGGTCATATTTAAAAATTCAACGCTTCAAATTTCTAATCTTATTATTTTTCCATGATGTCAAAAAAAAGTCGGATTATTGTTGGTCTTGGCATTTTTATTTTTGCAATAGGCCTCTGTGCACTTGTAATTTGGCTGATGCTTCTTCGTGGTCCGGCGCTCACTCAATAAATCTTATAGCCAAAACTCTTCTCTTCTTTTAAGATAACCTCAATTTATGTCTTCAGCTGCACTTCCAACTTCTTTTTCTGATTCTTTAACCCCTGCAGAGCCTGTGCATCACGGCGCACCACCGCGTGTTTGCAAGTTTGGCATGATTGTCTTTTTGCTGTCCGAAGCAATGCTCTTTGCTGGACTCATTGGAGGTTATATTGTCTTGCGTCTTGGATGTGCTCAGTGGCCTCCATCACCCGAATTGCCAGCGTTTCCTAAGGTTCTAACCGGGTGTAACACACTCATTCTTATTTGTAGTAGTCTTGCATTTCATATGGTAGAGGTTGCTGTTAAGAGCGGAAAGACTGGTCAACGCTGGTTGTTCTTAACGATTGCACTTGGTGCTACCTTTCTCTGTGGGCAGGCTTATGAGTGGACTCACCTTTATCATGAAGGTCTCTGGTTCCATCTTGGTGGTGTTTATGGTTCTTCCTTTTTTGTATTAACAGGATTTCATGGAGTTCACGTTTTGATCGGAGTGTTGCTTCTTATATGGTGCTTTTTAAGACAAGTTCTTTTCAAATCATTCACCAAGCAGCATCATGTCGCACTCGATAATGTTGGACTTTATTGGCACTTCGTCGATGTAGTTTGGATTTTTCTTTATACCGTTCTCTATCTCGTTTGAACTCTGCTTTCCCCCATTCTAAATCGCTTCCACTTTTTTGGTGGGCGGCTATTTGCTTCCTCGTTGTAATTCTCCTCGGGGGGGCAGTTGTGATGTTTCAAAAGTCTGAGCAACGCTGTACTATGACGGAGCCCCCAATTGCTGAGGTTCCTGATTTTAGTTTTACAACACAGGATGGAAGCACGTTGACGAAAGCAGACTTGCTTGGGAAAGTTTGGATTGCGGATTTTATCTTTACGCGTTGCGCCGGGCCCTGTCCGGTTATGACCTCACATATGGCTGGATTGGCCTCCAAAGTTTTAAAAACTTCTAATGTCAAACTAGTTTCTATCAGCGTTGATCCTGCGTATGATACACCTGCTGTCTTGGCGCAATATGCTGCTAATATTCGCGCAAATCCTACTAGATGGTATTTTTTAACAGGACCACTTGATCAGGTTACAGCTTTTACTCAACAGGGAATGAAGCAGTCTCTAGTTAGCGAACCGGGAGGAATGCCAAATCATTCTACACGCTTTTTAGTCATTGACCAAAAGGGAATGATTCGGAGTTGTCATGATGTGAGTGATCCAGAGATGGATCAAAAAATTCTTAGTGAGGTAGGAAGTCTTTTACGTCAGCATTAACAAAGATCATATGAAAATTTTGTTTCTACTTTTTATTTTTTTAAGTCCTTTTCAGCTCCTAGCCTGCGAAGGTTGTAAAATGGCTGCCTCCAAAGGTATTTCAGAACCACAAACGATCATGGCTGGAATGGCTTTTTCATGGAGTGTCCTTTTTATGCTGGCAGTCTTTCTTTTTCTCATAGGAGTTTTTGCATGGGCCATGCGTCATGCTTGTTTACAGGCTGATGCAGCGCATGGCATTTCAAAAAGCTAGAAATTTTAAATAAGAAGTCTCTTTCCCCAACTGTTCAATATAACTTTTTTTATGTCTCTTCATTCTCTTCCTTTATTAAATGCTTCACTCAATGGTTTAAGCGCTCTTTTATTGGTGAGCGGATGGTGCTTCATTAAAAACGAACGTCGAGTTGCTCATGCAAGTTGCATGATTCTAGCTTTTTTGACGTCATGTTTATTTTTGGGATGCTATCTTTATTATCACTTTCATCTTCCTGGGCACCATGTTCCTTTTACAACACCAGGGGTACCTCGAGCAGTTTACTTTTTTATTCTCTTTACCCACCTTCCTCTGGCTTTAATTCTTGTTCCGCTGGTGATCATGACTTTTATGCCTGCATTACGCCAACGTTTTGATAAGCACAAAAAAATGGCACATTGGACATTGCCCATTTGGCTTTATGTCTCCGTGACAGGTGTCTTGGTTTATTGTATGCTCTACCTATGGTACCCAACAAAATTATGAACATATCTACCTCCGTTCACCACAACCGTTCTATGCCTCATTCTGGGCTTGAAAAAACAGGAACACTTGATGCTTTTGTTCATGATCGAGATCAAGACCAGCTTGTCTTAGCAATGTTTGAGTTGAGGCCATGGACGCTTGGCGAGTTACAACTTTTTCAATTGCAGGAAAAATTAAATGCTTATCTTTCTTTTATTTTGGATGGTGAAATGGAAGAGTCGTTTCCTCATCTTATTGGAAAGCCAGTTCGGATTGAGTTACGCACTCTTCATGAACCAAGCGAAGAAGCTCTAGGATTTTTACAACGTGTAAAAGAGCAAATCATGCATCAACAGATTGGACTCGAGACTGTTTTAATTGAAGAGCAAATGGATGGTTGTCGTTGCAATCATCAAGGAGCTGAATGTTGTGGAGGTCCATCAATGTTTTCAATTGATCAGAAAGCGTGCTGTCAGGACAACACTGGCGGGCGTTGCTGCCAGGAAAAGAGGCAAGAAGCTTGTTGTCAAACTGCTGATGAAGCACATGAATCAGTCTCTTGTTGTTGCCATTAAGTAGAAAACTACTTATTCAGTTTTTAAGAAAATGATCAAGACGATCGATCGTTGTTTTTTGCTCTTTAAGCATTACGCTGTTGCTTTACAAATGTTCTTCCCATGTTAGACACCGGTACATCTCGGCCTCGTAACGTTGATTGGAAAAGAGCTGCAGCGATTCTCTATGGAGATTGGGGAACGAGTAAGGCTTATGTTATTGGTCTTGCTTTTGCGGCGGCAGGATATAGCTCTTTCTGGCTGATTATTCCGATGTGCTTGCTAACAGCGCTCGTTGGAATCAACTATATTACGATTTGTCGACTCTATCCCAATGGGGGGGGCGTCTATGCAAGCGTGAGACATCGTTCGGAAGTCATTTCGATTGTCGGCGCTTTCTTAATGATTGCTGACTATATTGTGACAGCGGCTCTCAGCGCCTTATCTGCATTCCAATATTTAGGAGTTAGCCATCCTGCCTACTATGCCGGAGGTGCTATTTTGGTCATTGGTTTTTTAAACTTTTTTGGGCCTAAGCATACAGGCGCTCTAGCGGTGATGATTTCAATCCCGACGGCATTAGTAGTGATGCTGTTAGCAGGTTTTTCTTTGCCGCATTTGGGGGTAGCATTAACTCATTTGAAACCCTTGCATGGTGGCTTAGGTCACAATTGGGTTGGCTTTGTTAGTATTGTTCTCGCTCTTTCTGGAGTAGAAGCAATTGCTAATGCTACGGGAGTCATGAAGTTAAATCCGGGAAGTTCTTTAAGAGCTCCCGTGGTCACTAAAACATCCACACGTGCACTGCTCCTTGTTCTGGGAGAGGTCGTTGGTTTCACGGCGCTGCTTGGTCTAGCAATGACTTCATTGTCAGGGCTAACACTTGTGAATGGAGATGTGAGTGCGCCAGGCGCAGAGGGGGTGAGGGATTACATGCTGCGCTACATGGCTCAGGTTTTCATTGGTCACTCATTAGGGCCTGTCTGTGGAATGGTAGCTGCCTGGGTTGTTAGTATTACTTTTGGACTATTGCTCCTTTCTGCTGTAAACACAGCAATTCTTGGTTTGATTTCTATTTCCTTTTTAATGTCAAAAGATGAGGAAGTTCCACCAGTATTTGCAAAGCTTAATCAATTTGGAGTTCCTCATTTTGCTTTGTTATTGGTGACATTAATTCCAGCAGCTTTGGTCGTTTTTGTGGGAGATATTTCAGGACTTGCTGAACTCTATGCAGTCGGAGTTGTTGGTGCTATTGCCACAAATCTTGGAGCAACGATGACGGATTGGAAGTTACCTTTGCGCTTTTATGAACGTGGCTTGATGATGATTACGTTTGCTATTTTGGTCGCCATCGAGGTGACGCTTTTTGTTGAAAAGCCAGGAGCTCGTGTTTTTGCGGTGACAATCCTTGCGATTGGACTCATCATGCGTGGTCTTGCTCGAGAGCACTCACTGCGTAAAGCTGCAAAATTAAAAGCTCAAAGCCATGAGCTTCATCGCAAGGTGGAGGCCGTCAATGTAACCTCTCGCCAGCTGCCATCTGTAGTCAGCACAATGCAGCAAGCTCATCGTCAGTATGAGCATCCAACGCAGCATCATGGAGGTCCAATTCTTGCGGCGGTTCGAGGGTTAGGAAAGACTCTTGATTTTGCAGTCGGCGAAGCCCGTGAAACGGGTCGCCCTCTTTATATCATGTTTATTCGGGAGCAGCCAGTTATTGCCCCAGGAGATCGTAAGAAAAAATGGCATGATGATAAAGAGGCTAAAGTCATTTTTGAAAGTCTCAAAGAGGAAGGCCTTGGGGAAACAATATTGCCTTGTTATACAATCAGTGATTCTCCTCCTGATGCTATTGCTGACCTCGCGTCCACCATAGGTGCTGAACGCGTCATTATCGGCGCGTCGCAACGAGGCAAGCTGGTGAACATGCTGCGCGGTGATATGATTTCAACGCTCTCGAAGATGCTCCCGGAAGATATGTACCTAGTTGTCTGCGGCTAAGAAAAGGCGTTGTTAATTCTACTGCTGTGGCGCAGGACTGCGTCACTCAGGTGCTCGAAGCCTCGAGTATTATATATACACTGCGTTTCTGCGCTCCTCGTTCCTTGTCCTGCATCCACAGCAGCGAATTTCCAACACCTTTTCTTTGTTGTAGAGTTATGGTTTATTCGGTGCTCTGAGGCGCTCTCGAGCGGTTTTGGTGAAAGAAACCACTTTGGAGCAAATTTCAGGATTTTTTACAGAGAAGAAGTTGAGGTTCAGCTGTGATTGCTGTCTAGTTTTCAATAGCAACTCATTGATTTACAAGATAATTTATTGAAAATGCCAAAGGCCGTTTTCCGGGTATCATCATAGCACCCCACTCAAAATCGAGTCACCACGGGCCTCTTAGAGCGTTCTTTTTGTTAAGATTCGCCAAAAAACAGTGTGAGTTTCTAACGCTATTAAATGAAGGGGCTTTTCCTTCATAAAAACAATCTCTTCCGTTGTGGGAAGAAAGCTTTCTGCTACACTTATTGCCCTCCGTTTTATTAGAAAAGAAAATATTCTCCCAGTTTTTTCTGCAGCATCGTGCTGCTGTTGTCACTTACATTTTTGAGCAGTTCATTCGCTGTAGAGCTGGGACTTACGAAAACAAAAAAATTTAGCGTATGGGATGTCGTTACCGATGAGGAAAAGCAAGATGATGTAGCGGTACAGGAAGAAGCTCAAAGGCGCCGGCGTGATCGATCAGCTAGTGAGGATGATGAAGATAGCTCGAGTTTGGAACAACGAAGAGATGAAGCAGTTGTTCAAGAACGAAGAGCGACAGCTTTCACAGATAAAGCCTTTGATCCTGATAATAATTCCATAGAGGAGTTGTTAAAAAGGCCGGATGAAGAAGTGTTGCCTTTGTTAGGAGATGCACGCGTTCGGAATGCCATGCTTAAAAAAGTGGAGGGCTATCAAAAGGAAGCAACCGTAGAAAAAAATACTTTGATACCTGATGGGAGTAATAGAAATGAGGTAGTGGAAGAAGCTACATGGATCTGGGAGGGATTAAGAGAACACATGGAAAAGGCGTTGAAGGATGATAAGCGGCCTCTATTTTTAGAAGATATTAGGATAGCGGAGAGATTACGCTCCTTAGTGAAAGAAAAGAAAGAACTTACAGAGGAGATGCTCGGCTTTTCTCCTGAGAGTGTAGCTGATTTTCAATATGACAAGGAGACACTCTCTTTTAAAATGCAAGAAGCCCACGCGCTCGATGCGCTTTCTCAACTTCGCTTCGATGCAGCGCCAGCATTAGATTCCATGCGAAAAAAGTTGAGCGCTGCGTATGAACAAATTCTTTCATTTAGTAGGAGGCCAACAGAACAACAAGCGACTAAATTATCTAGGGGTTATTATTCTGAACTACATGAGAGCTTTTTAACGTTAGTAGGAGAAGCTGTTCAAGCTCTTGGGGAGGGGCGCTCCAATGCTGTTGCTGCCCTGGATTCGCTGATAGAGAAGCAGAAGACTTTTTTATTTCAAGGACGGAATACCGACAGGTCAGAACAATTGTTGCTGCGGGCAGAAGTAGAAGCTCTGCTGTTAAAAATAAAAGATGATGCAGAAATCAACGCGATTGTTGATGAGGAGATGGCTTCTTTTCCTTGGGACTTTGAGAAGGCTTATCGTGAAAATTTAGAGAACCTTCAGTCTGCTGAGAGTGAAGGTGTCACGCCGGGCACAGGAGTGGCAGGCACTTTAAGTCAACTCAACATAACAGCAAAAGGGAGAGCGAAGTTAGAGGCTCTGAAAACGAAATTAAAAAATGAAACAGGAGATCCTCTTCTTGCGACAAGGAGCGATTCTCTGTTTCTTGTGGAGTTCCTTAATGAAGAGGAAAGAAACGCAGCTCTCGAAAATTTAAGAAAGCCAAGCAAGCGAGACGCCATGATGCGTAAAGTATTCAACTGGTCTGCACGATTGGTAAACGAAGTTCTTCCCTTTGACAGGTGGAATCAGGCGGCGAGAAGTGAAGATAGAGATCCTTTATTGCTAATGCTGGAAACGCAGAAGAGAAAAATAAGAAGCGCTAATAGCTTGCTATCTAATGACAATGATTTGTTGGATGCTCTTGAAGAGGCAAAAATTCTTTATCCGTATGTGCAGAAAAAGATCGATCTTTGTAACAATCTCATGGGTGTAAGTCCGGATCAATGGCTTCCATATCGCCATAAAATTGAACGTCTTTGGGATGAAAACTGTAATAGAGGTGAGGGTAAGCTTGCTTTGGAGCAGCTTGACGAGTTAGCAGCATCAAGACTTCTTGCGGAACAAACAATGATTCAAAGACAAGATCCTTACCTAAGGCATGTCCTTGATCAAATCAGAGATGAGGATGAACAAGTATTTACAAATCAGGCGTCCAAAGCGGTGGCCTTGGCGTTAAAAACTAGGCAGTTTGAATGTCGAAAATTCTCTATTCAAGTAGCAGGAGGAAGTTGTTTGATGGCGCTTTGTTATTTGCTCTGGCTTGGTTATAACAATGATATCGCGGCTTCGTAGCAGAGAGATTGCAGATCGTGATAAAGAGTCACTTCCCAACGTTGAATTTTTTCTGGAAGGCTGACTTCCAGTCCACTTGCGTGCAAGGCGTGGCGTGGTAGCCAGAGTTTTTTTTCTAAAGCGGGAGTCCAGCCGGTTTCGATAAATTCGAGATAGCATTCTTCAGAGGGGCCATAAATTTTATCACCGACGATCGGATGTCCAAGATAGGCGAGGTGAACGCGAATTTGATGTGTGCGCCCCGTGCGAGGCCAGCAGCGCACAAGTGAGAGTGGGCCATGGAATGGATGGGTAAAACGTTTTTCAATTTGAAAATCAGTTATTGCTGGTGCACCGCTCGGATGCACTGCACGTTGAAGCCAGACTTTTGAAGGTGTGACTTCTCCTTTTCTCAAAAGTGGAGCATCGATGGTTCCCTGATCTTCTTTGGGCCAGCCAACAACAATTGCTTGATATTCTTTTTTAAAGTCACCGTGTTCTAACGCCATCGCATAAGTGCGTGCGGCTTGATGATGTTTGGCAACGAGAAGAATACCACTCGTCTCTCGATCAAGGCGATGGATGAGAGAAACTTGACCGCCATTGATGCATTCAAAAGCCAGGAGCTCTTTTAATTGATCCCATAGTGTGATGGGTCCGCCAGGCTTGGTTGGATGCACCAGCAAGTGAGGCGGTTTATTAATTACTAAAAGATCTTGAGTCTCATCAATAATTGTTAGCATAAAATTTATTGTGGGCGGTCTGTTCTATTATGCAAAACGGGTAACCGATACAGCGTATTAAATTGAGAAGCGTACGCTATAGGCTTGCGCTTTTTGCTTAAGACTGCGTTTTCAACGCTAGGTTATCAGAAGATAGTGTCTCGATCTTCGGTCTTATTCTAAGAAAAAATTTTCGCACTTCTAACGAGCCCTTCTCAATTTAATAAGCTATAGGAAAGATGGAATACAATATGGTGATCATGGCAGAAAAAAATCTTCCCTCCAACATTGTAAGCTTCTAGACTTTTCGCTTATGCAAAAACAGCGGACTCTTGCACAATCAGCCAGCTTTACTGGCAGTGCTCTTCATACAGGTAATCATGTTACACTGACTCTTCACCCTGCACCAGCGGGATATGGCTATAAATTTAAGCGGAGTGATTTGCCTGATGAGCCAATTATCGATGCTAAGGTAGAATATGTAAAAACGGTAGAGCGTTCAACAACCCTAGTGGAAGGAAATGCAAAGATTCATACCGTTGAGCACATTCTATCAGCTTTGGCGGGGATGGGAGTTGACAATGCTCTGATTGAAATGAATGCCAATGAGCCTCCCATTATTGATGGAAGCGCAAAGGCTTATGTAGAACTTATTCAGCAAGCGGGGACGGTTGAGCTTGATGCACCACGTGTTTGTTTGGAAGTGAGTGAGCCGCTCTCTTATGAGTCACCTGGGGGTTCAATGCTAACACTGTTTCCTGGTCCAGGTTTTCGAATTTCATGCACTCAAGTTGGTCCAGATGGGCGGTACACCCAATATCTCTCACTCGAGATTACGCCTGAGGTTTATGCTCGCGAGATCGCACCAGCAAGAACGTTTGTTTTTTATGAAGAAGTAAAGGACTTGATGGAAAAAGGTCTCATCAAGGGTGGAAGCTTAGAAAATGCTTTGGTCGTTCGTGGCGATTCTGTCTTGAGTAAGGAACCGCTTCGTTTTGCCGATGAATTTGTGCGTCATAAAATTCTCGACATCATCGGTGATCTAGCGCTTGTTGGACGTCCTTTACAAGGCCATATTGTGGCTGTTCGCCCTGGACATGGTCCTAATACCGAGCTTGCACGCGTTGTTGCAAAGCGTCATGCAGAGTTGCTAGCTATGGCTCCTCGTCCAATGACTTCTTCGACAATGGTGATGGACATCAATGAAGTGATGAGAGCCTTGCCGCATCGTTATCCATTTCTCATGGTAGATCGCATTATTGAGATCGATGGGGAAACAAAAGCCGTTGGCGTAAAAAGTGTCAGCATCAATGAGCCTTATTTTCAGGGACACTTTCCAGGGCATCCTGTCATGCCTGGAGTGCTACAAGTCGAAGCAATGGCTCAAGTTGCAAGCATCATCATGATGCGCAAAACTGAAAACTTAGGAAAGATCGGCTATTTTATGAGCGCTGATGAAGTGAAATTTAGAAAGCCGGTTATGCCAGGAGATACACTTTTTATTCATGTTGAAATGATGCGTGCTCGTAAAAATTTGGGTAAGGCAAGTTGCCAGTGTAAGGTCAATGGCGAGGTCGTATCCGAAGGGGTGCTCATGTTTGGGTTAATTGCTAAATAAATGTCTCAAGTCCACCCAACAGCCATCATTGATCCTAGTGCCAAGATCGGTTCAGGAACTCGTATTGGTCCTTATTGCGTCATTGGTGCAGAAGTAGAAATTGGTCAGGATTGTTATTTACACAGTCATGTAAGCATGATGGGACCTACAAAGGTTGGTGTGCATAATGAATTTTATCCCTACACATCGATTGGCCAGCGAACACAAGATTTAAAATATGTAGGAGAACCAACATACTTAGAAATTGGGGATCACAATTGTTTTCGAGAGTTTGTAACGGTGAATCGTGGGACAGCGCCTTACGGAAAGACTATTGTTGGGAGTCACGGAAATTTCTTAGCCTATGCTCATATTGCCCATGATTGCAGTGTCGGAGATCATGTGATTTTTTCTAATAATGGAACGCTGGCAGGTCATGTGACTGTTGGAGATTATGCCGTGATTGGTGGGTTGAGTGCGGTTCACCAATTTTGCCGGATTGGAGAACATGCGATGATTGGTGGCTGTGCGAAGATTGTGCAGGATGTTCCGAGTTTTATGATCGCAGATGGTAATCCCGCAGAAATCCGTGGTGTTAATCAAGCAGGCTTGGAGCGCCGTGAATTTTCAATGCAAGCGATTAAAGAACTTCGTGATGCCTACAAAACAATCTATCGAGGCTCGTTCAACACTAGTCAAGCTGTAGAGGTGCTTCAAAAAAAATATGAGCATTCTGCTATTATTAAAAAGTTATTAGATTTTATCCGAGAGAGTAAGCGGGGAATTATTAGATAAAAATTAATATGAAAGCGTGCTGCCATTCCTCTCCACCTACGAATGAGGTTGCAGCTTTATCCGAAGTCGATTACTGGCGGCAGCATTTTTGGAGCGCGTGCTGGTGGAGCTTGCCGCTTCTTGTTGTTTCGATGGGAACTATGTTGTTCCAAAATACTTTCCCTTTTTTGTTCAAGGCTTGGACCCAATGGGTTCAATTTTTCTTGGCGCTTCCAATTCTTTTTTTAGCAGGAGTTCCTATTTGGAAGAGAGGTCTTCATTCTTTTTTTCAACGTTCATTGAATATGTTTTCATTGATCGTTGTAGGAGTTGCTGGAACCTTTTTTTACAGTTGTTGGCAGCTAATACGTTCCTCTTCATCAGCTCATCATGATCTCTATTTTGAAGCGGCAGCCATGATTGTAGACTTGGTCTTGTTGGGACAATTTTTAGAATCACTTGGGCGTAAGAAGGCAGGAACAGCTCTGCAAGAGCTTTTGGAGGAGGTTCCAACTGTTGCAACCTTAGTTCTTGAAGATAACGAAAGGAAAGTTTCAGTTAGTAGTCTTCACCCCGGTAATATTATTCGCATTCATCCAGGAGAAAAAATTCCCGTTGATGGCATTCTTGTTGAAGGAAATTCTGCTGTTGATGAGTCACTCTTAACAGGAGAATCATTGCCAGTTGAAAAAGCAAAAGGAACTCGTGTTTATGCTGGGGCGCTCAATGGCTATGGAAGCTTTGTGATGAGAGTAGAGCAAGTAGGAACAGAGACGATGGTTGAGCAGATGAGAAGGATTATTTTGAGGGCTCAACAAAACCATGCTCCCGTTCAGAAATTGGCTGATCGGATTGCTGCGAAAATTGTGCCGCTTATTTTTGTGATTGCCGGAACAACCTTCTTGGCGTGGTATTTTCTGTATCCTGAGCTTGGCGGAGCTTTTGCATTAGGCCGCGCTTTGTCAGTGCTCATGATTACTTGTCCATGTGCTTTGGGATTGGCAACACCGTTAGCATTGACTGTTGGTATTGAAGGTGCAGCTCGCCATGGAATCCTTGTGAGAGATTCAAGCGCGCTCGAGAAGCTTGAAGAGGCAACCATGATTGTCTTTGACAAAACAGGAACATTAACTGAAGGGACATTTGAAGTTGTTGGATTGAAGAATTGTTCAACGCTCGCTCCTGAAGAATGGTTGAGTATTTTAGCTGCAGCAGAGCGTGGAAGCGAACATCCTTTGAGTCTTGCTATCTTGCGTTATGCAAAGGCAAAAAGTGACACTGAAAAAAGGGCTTCTTTTTTTGAGGCAATTCCAGGAGGAGGAATTCGTGCAATTGTTGATGGGAAAAGCATTCTTGCAGGGAGTCAAAAATTTTTAGAAGAAGAAAAAATTACTTTGAAAGGACACGAAAGTTTTTTTCAAAACCAAAAAGAAACAATAATTGCTATGGCTATCAATGGTGTGTTGGTAGGGATTGTACTCCTTGATGATCCCTTGAAGTCAGAAGCAACAGAAGTTGTTCAGTCCTTGGTAGGAGAAGGTTTTCAAGTGGCAATGCTAACAGGTGATCGTGAATCTGTTGCTCGTAATGTAGCCAATGAACTTGGGATCGTAAGCTGGCAAGCAGGTCTCTCACCTCAAGAAAAAGCAAGACAGATCAAGGAGTGGCAGCAGAATAATGAAAAAATTATTATGGTTGGGGATGGTCTTAATGATGCACCAGCACTTAGTGTAGCTAATGTTTCATTGGCTGTTCATCGAGGCTCTAATCTTGCTAAGGAGACAGCAGGAATTATTTTGATGAAACCTTCCTTAAGATCCATTTTCACTGCACAACGTTGGAGTCACAGAACGATGCTTGTCGTTCGGCAAAATTTATTTTTTGCTTTTGCTTACAACTTGCTTGCGGTTCCCTTAGCTGCAGGATTCTTGTATTCCTCATTTGGTTTGCTTCTCAACCCGATGTGGGCCACAGCTGCGATGAGCCTGAGCTCGCTTTCTGTTGTTGGAAACTCGCTCAGGCTAAGAAAAAACTGAAGATTACTTTTTCTCAAGTTCCTGCATTGGATTTTTCTTTTTTTCTTCGAGGTGAAATTGGAAGTGATCTTTAACGAGACGGCGTGGCCAAAAGTTAAGATCGCGATGGGTCTCTGGCAGTTCTTCGTGAGGATCAACTTGAACAGACTTCAGCTCTTTTGTTGTCATGAAAAGCTTAGAGACCTTTTGATTATTTGTTCGCCAAATTTCAGCAGGAATTTGAAGCTCTTCACTTGTGCCATCGGTATAATCTAGCTTTAAAGGGATCGGCATAATGAGTCCTCCTTGATTGCTAAAATCAAGAACATAGAAATTTCGTTTGGTTGTTAGAATGTTCGGATCAATTTCTTCCTCATCTAATTTTTTCAAAAATGCTTTGAACTTTTCTTGTTCGCTTGGAAGAACAGAAAATTCATCATAGCTGCTATAAAAATCTTTTAGCTCAGGATGCAATTCTGTGTAAGTTTTGATAGCGGCATCTCGAGTTTCAGCAACTGTTTTGATGCGGCCCTCTTGCTCTTTTTTAGCAACAAGTTTGTCGAGAGAAGGATTGCCTGTATCGAGGATATATTGATGTACTGTATCAATCGAGATGCTGCAAGGATCAATAGAATAAAACCATCCGCGCCAGAACCAGTCAAGATCACGGCCGCTTGCATCACTAATAGAACGGAAAAAATCAGCCGGCTCAGGACGTTTAAATTTCCAGCGATTAGCGTAAACCTTGAAAGCAAAATCGAAGCGCTCAGGGGTAAGAATTGTATCACGAAGTAAATTCAGCCCACCGCCAGGTTTTGCATAGGCACTTCCTCCAACTTTTAATAATGAGTCAGCGGTTGTCATGATCGGGACAAGATCTGAACCTGTCATATATTTTGCAAGATTGCGTGGTACAGAGCGATCGTTCTTGAATCCTTTTTCCCAAAGGTCCGTTGCGAGGTGTTCTAAAAATGTATTCAGACCTTCATCAAGCCATCCCCATTCGCGTTCATCGCTATTGACGATCATTGGGAAAAAGTTGTGACCAACTTCATGAATGATCACAGCAATGAGCTCTTCTTTTTTCTCTTTGGAATAGGTTCCATCTTTTTCTGGACGTGTTCCGTTAAAACAGATCATTGAAAACTCCATTCCATAGATAGGGCCATTGATCGAGTTGACCGTTGGATAAGGAAAGGGGAATGTATGTTGTGTGTAGACTTCTAGCGTATGAAGAATAGCAGGAGTTGAGTACTTGGACCAGAGAGGTTCAGCCTCTTTGGGATAGAAAGACATTGCCATCGTTGGCTTTTTGGGGTCAGCACAAACAGATCCAGGAGCAGCTTGAGCATCCCAAATAAATTTTCGAGAGGACGCAAAAGCGAAAGCGCGAATATTGTCAGCTTTGAAAATCCATGTTTTTTTTCCAGAAGCATGATGGGCTTCATTTTTTTTCGCTTCATCAGGAGTAACAATAAAAACTGGGTGCTTCGCCGTGGTAGCTGCTTTCAGACGTTGGCGTTGAGCAACTGTTAAAACTTGTTCTGCATTTTGAAGTTCTCCGGAAGCACTAACCACGTGATCTTCAGGAGTTGTGATCTTGACGAGGTAATTTCCAAACTCGAGCGAAAATTCTCCAACACCGAGATAAGCTTTATTCTGCCATCCTCGTACATCTGTGTAGGAGCACATCCGAGGATACCAATTAGCAATTTCAAAAATGTAGTTTTTATCTTTTTCAAAATATTCGTATCCCGTCCTAACAGGGAGTAGGGTTGCATCATTAATATGATAGTGCCAACTGATGTTGAAACGAAGAGTGCTTCCTGAAGCGAGCGGTGCAGGAAGATCAACCCTCATCATGGTATCAGCAATGGTAAAAGGAAGAGGTTTTCCTTCAGCATCTGTGACGGAATCAATGATAGAGCTACCATCAAATTTTTCTTTGAGTAATTCTGCTTGGAGCGTTTTAGGATGAAACTTTTCGAGGTGAATTGATTCTGTCTGATTACCGCCCAGGGTCTCAGTGAGATTGCTAGCAGAATGTTTGGCAAAAAGATTAGCGTCAAGTTCCAGCCAGAGATAAGTGAGTGTGTCAGGGGAATTATTATGATAGGTGATTGTTTCTGCACCTTTTAAGTTTTGCGAACTTTCATCAATCTCCACATTAATTTTATGATCCGCTTGCTGTTGCCAGTAGCTTTTTCCTGGAGCCCCAGAGGCAGTACGTTGATCATTTGGTGTTGGAAGGAGCTCCGCAAGTGGTTTGAATTGATCAGAAGCCAATGATTTTGTCGCCTCGGAAGAGAGCGCTAACGAAACATGACCGAGAGAGATAGCAAGAAGGAGGGAAAAGAAATAAGGACGCATCGTCAGATTTTATTGGCAGAGAAAAAAGTTCCAAGTAGAAATTCCAATGCATGTTTTCATCCTGGTTTCAACGTTTCATCGCTACTGATCTTCCTATTGCAAAAAAAAGAGTCGATCAGCGGGACCTCATGTTAGAAGAGCAGGCCCGTCAATTATTGCTACCTCATTCGCCTGACTTAGCAAAGCGAGTGACTGTGCTCTGGAATCCACGTATGAGGACAAGCGCTGGGTTAGCTTCTTATCAGCGGTGTGAAGTGATTTTAAATCCAGAGCTTCAAAAAATTTCCGAAGCTGAAGTTGATAAAACCTTGCGCCATGAGCTGGCTCACTTACTCGCACAAGAGCGTATGGGTAGAAAAAAGATTGCAGCGCATGGTCGAGAATGGCGCCAGGCCTGCGTCGATCTGGGGATTCCCAATGAATCACGCACCCATCAACTGCCTTTTATCCGTCGGCAACAAAAGCAAAAATTTTTTTATCAATGTCCCTCGTGTAAAGAAAAACTAAGTCGCGTTCGCAAGCCACGCCGTAAGATTGCCTGCCTTGCCTGTTGTCGGAAATATGCTGGCGGAAAATATGAGGAGCGGTTCCAGTTTTATCAGCTCTAGATCATTTTAAAAATGCTCTAGCAATATGATTTTTAGAGGGCAACTAAATTAGTTGACATTTTCTTTTTTTGTATACCTTTTTTATATATCAACAGATTCGTATTAAATGATCTCCACCTCTTATCAAACATGATGAAAAATCACTTGCTTCGCTCTCTTTGCATAGCGGTCCTTGTTACTCTTAATGTCTCTTTCACGCAAGCTCAGTCAGAAGATGTTCTCCATGTCTCAACCCTTGCTGTAGAGAATCTAGTCTATGCGACCATAGACATTTCTAACGTAATAAGAAGCCCTTTTATTACGACAGATGTGATTCCTATCCATAAAAATCAAAATCTTTTTTTGAATATTTATTCTAATACTACTAGTCCTGATGGTGCAGTAATCCCTCAGGTT
Organism: uncultured Chthoniobacter sp.; assembly: GCA_964402065.1. Taxonomy (GTDB): domain Bacteria; phylum Verrucomicrobiota; class Verrucomicrobiia; order Chthoniobacterales; family UBA6821; genus CAIWMF01. Next base: position 180,399 of record CAYOAN010000001.1, read on the forward strand.
GTTATTGGCTCAAATTCGGTAGAACCTATTTTAGTTCAGTGTGACATGGGGGTTTCTTCATTAGCGAATTTTTATTCAACATTATGGAAGCCAATGAGATTAGGTGAAGGTACTCTAATGCTTAATTTGTTTAGCGCATCGGAGCCGTTAGGGCAGCTAATAGGGGTTATAGAAGTTCCTATCATAGTTATTGAATAAACTGTTGTTCAGTTTTTAAATTTCTTAAAAACAATCCTGTAATGAGATGGCATCGTTCATTACGGTATTTTTTTTGTGTCTCTTTGAAAAAAATTTCGTTAACTTTTTCCGATGGCTTCTTCAAAACAGAATAAAGAATTCTTCTCTCATGAGCCTCTCCCTGCAAGTAAACGTATTTATGTTGCAGGAATAGTTCATCCCTCGGTTGGTGTTCCAATGCGGGAAGTGACGTTGTCTCCAACAAAAAAGTTTGATGGCTCACTAGAAAAAAATGAGGCTGTGCAATTTTACGATTGCAGTGGTCCATGGGGCGATCCTGATTTTAAAGGGGAGGTGACGGAAGGCCTTCCAGCGCTGCGCGCTGCTTGGATTCAAGAGCGAGGCGATGTGGCACCTTATGAGGGACGTGATTTGCAACCGATGGATAATGGTTACTTAAGCGACAAACACGCAGCTTATGCCAGTAAGGCAGAACGGAATCGGTTGGTTGAATTTCCAGGGCTTTCATCAAAAAAACCACAGCCTCTAAGAGCTTCCAAGGGGCATCCCGTCACGCAACTTTGGTATGCGCGCCAAGGGATCATCACGCCGGAGATGGAATTTATTGCGATTCGTGAGAATCAGGGTCTGGAGCGGCTTTGCGAGTCTTCGAAAAATAAAAGTAATGATTTAAATCATCGTCATGCTGGGTCACAGGAAGCAGCAGCCTCTGAGTACGCGCCTTCGATTTTCCGCCGCTTTCCTCAACGCATTCCAAAACGGATCACGCCAGAATTTGTGCGCGATGAAGTGGCTGCCGGCCGCGCGATCATTCCTGCCAACATCAATCATCCCGAGCTTGAGCCGATGATTATTGGGCGAAATTTTCTCGTGAAGATTAATGCGAACATCGGCAATAGCGCCGTGGCCTCCAGTATCGAAGAGGAAGTGGAAAAGATGCGCTGGGCGACCAAATGGGGAGCCGATACGGTGATGGACCTTTCGACAGGAAAAAATATTCACGCAACGCGCGAGTGGATTTTGCGGAACTCGCCAGTGCCGATTGGGACAGTTCCGATTTATCAAGCGCTCGAAAAAGTCAACGGACGTGCAGAAGAACTAACTTGGGAAATTTTCCGCGATACGCTGATCGAGCAGGCCGAGCAAGGGGTCGATTATTTTACGATTCATGCAGGTGTGTTGCTTCGCTTTGTCCCACTGACTGCGCAACGGATGACGGGGATTGTCAGCCGCGGCGGTTCGATCATGGCCAAATGGTGCTTGGCGCATCATCAAGAAAATTTTCTCTATACTCATTGGGATGATATTTGCGATATCATGGCGCAGTACGATGTCAGCTTGTCAATCGGAGATGGGTTGCGACCTGGTTCCATTGCTGATGCGAATGATGCGGCGCAATTTGGAGAGCTCGAAGTGCAAGGCGATCTCACCAAACGAGCCTGGGCAAAGGGTGTGCAGGTGATGAATGAGGGGCCAGGTCATGTTCCGATGCACATGATTGAGGAGAATATGGCGAAACAACTCGAATGGTGTCACGAAGCGCCATTCTATACGCTTGGGCCGCTGACGACGGACATAGCCCCTGGCTATGACCACATTACCAGTGGCATTGGTGCTGCTATGATTGGTTGGTATGGTTGTGCGATGTTATGCTACGTAACGCCAAAAGAACATCTCGGCTTGCCCAATAAAAAAGATGTGAAAGATGGTGTGATCGCTTACAAAATTGCAGCTCATGCTGCTGATCTCGCTAAAGGCCATCCTGGTGCCCAATATCGCGACAATGCCCTTTCCAAAGCCCGTTTTGAATTTCGCTGGGAAGATCAATTTAATTTAGGTCTCGATCCGATTACAGCTCGTGAGTTTCATGATGAAACTTTGCCGCAAGAAGGAGCCAAGAATGCCCATTTTTGCTCGATGTGCGGGCCACACTTTTGTTCGATGAAAATTACCGAAGATGTCCGGAAGTATGCAGCAGAGCAAAAGATTTCTGATGAAGAAGCGTTGGAGCAAGGTTTGAAGGGGAAAGCTGCTGAGTTTGTGAAAGGTGGCAGTGAGATTTATTCGCAGCTCTAAAGAATAATTTGCTGCGTAGGATTTTTAGTATAAATTCAACTACTGTTTTTTAGTCCAGTAAAACAGAAGCCTTTTACCATTTTAATTTCCTCTCATGAGACCGATAGCATCATTTTTCCTAGTTGTAGGATTGTTCTCACTCAGCTTCTTTTCAAGGCAAGCAGATGCACAAAATGTGTCTCAATCCCCGGAAGTGCCGAGGAGTTCAGATCAGGTGACTGTTACAGAAACAACAAAACCAGATGGAACATTAGTAGAAACAATTCAGATTATTGGAACTCTAACATTGAGGTATCATGGTATGTTCGATTTTAAAGGGTACTTACCTGATATTGTTGCGCCAACCATTAGGTTATCGCTTGGCCAAAAAATGATCCTTAAAATTTGTCCTAAAAATAATCTAGAGGACGAGTACTATGACTTTTTTTATTTTGATCCCAAACAAAATAATTTGTCTGCAGTTAGCTTCGAGGTAGGGGAAACCTCTTTATTAAAGAGAGAATGGGTAAAAGAACCATTCATTTTTGATTCATGGATGGAGTATTGCAAAATTTGGAATGCTGAAAAAGTAGGACATGATGTGCTCTCTTTTAAAACAACTGTTACGAACAATGGTGGTCAGATTCAAAACTGCTGGAAGTATAAACTGAGACTCCACATTCCTGTAACGGTTGTTGATCCTCCCATGGTAACAATAAGCGAATAATAGAGCTCTTTTGAAACTCTACTATTGCCGCGGATAGCAGCGTTGTACGGAAGCTTGCTTGCCGAAGACAGGCAACTCACATGCACCCGCTTGGTTCGATCTGCTGACTTTCCTGCAGTAGTCAACTCAGCAGACGCTCAAGTGCCAATTTTATCTCTAAAGAATATGTGTGCTAGAGCATGTTAAAAAATATTATAGCTGATGTAGTGCCAGGAACGAGAAGTGCAGAAACGCAGTGTATATCTCATACTCGAGACTTCGAGCGCCGGAGTGACGCCGCAATACACGGCTATAGAATTTTTAACATGCTGTAAAATAACACCGCTATCCGATTTGACTATATTTTGAGCAATAGTGATTTATTCTTTTTGTATTATGCAGCAATTTTTTAAAAATCTTACCGCGTTTCTCGAACAGGAAGTCGCTCCGGTAGCGAACCAGCTTGATGAGGATGAAGCATTATATCGAAATTTTTATTCCCGCTTGCTAAAATTGGGGGCATTGAATCTCCTCATTCCAAAGCATCTTGGGGGGCTAGGCGGAGAGAGGCATGAATGGATTGATTACAATATTTTAATGGCACAATATTCAGGTGCATTACTTTTTCTACAAGCACAGCACCAATATTGTATCTCGCATTTAAAAACCTTATTGCCTCATCCTGACGTGGAGCGAACATTGCAATTCTTAGCAACAGAGGGAAGAGGTGTTGCTCTAGCCTTACAAAAAGACAGAACGTTGCTCAAGGTGACTTCCGAGCCTGATGGATTCCGCCTTACAGGAAAGTTTCTTTGGACAACAGGAGCAACTTATTTTGCGCACCTTTTAGTTTCCTTTGAGTATGATCATAAACTCCATTATACCATCCTCCCGTTTGAGACCTTAGAATGCAGTGGAGGGTCCATCACTTTGCTACCAAAAATTGAGACCGTAGTTTTTGATGCGGTTACGAATAATAGTGTTGTATTGAATCAATGGCTTGTTCCTAAGAATACTGTTTTTGCAACTCAGGAAATTAAACCGAAATTTCCGACAGAGCATCCAAGTATTTATAACTTTGCAGGTGCTGCTAAGGCTCTTCTCAATCTGGTGTTGAAAGGACGTTATGGTTCCTCATCAGAACTGTTACAAAGGTATGCGCTCCTCGATCAAGCTTGGAATGAATATTATCATCGGATTAAAGAGGGGGCGACACCACCTTTGACACTCCGCAATGAAGGTCTACATCTCGTCGAACAGTGCTCGCTCCTAGCGAGAATTTCATGTGGAAGCGCTGGGGCATTGAAATCACATCCCCTTGGGCGAATTCTTCGCGAAGTTTGGCAATACACGATTGCAGGATACTCAGAGGATCAAATGAAAAGTTATATGGCTTGCTTCCCTTTGTGAAAATTCCTGGATTTTCTAACGCGCTCTTTTCAATTGAATACGCCATAAAAGAACGAAAGATTCTTTTATGTAAAAAGGCTTCCTCAATTTGATAAGAAGCTGTTGCGGCACCCTAAGTAAAATTTTTTGGAACGCTCATAAGAAGAAAACATTCCATTTAGACTGGGCAGGAAAGGATTCGAACCTTTGAAGGCGTAAGCCAGTGGATTTACAGTCCACCCCGTTTGGCCACTTCGGTACCTACCCATTGAAGGTCATTAAAGATAAAAGAGCCCGTGAAATTAGTCGATAAGAAAAATAAATTTCATTCTTAAGACCGCTTTCTTTTTTCTCTAAAGTAGAGCCGGTAAGATAATATGACTGATAATAAAGCCGGCAACAGCACCAGTCAAAAAGCAGTAAAGATTCAACGCAAGAAGATGATGGGCAAAGAGCGCGATGCCTACAGAGGCTGTTCCTGAGGCGACGCCAGAGATGAGACCGTTTCTAATGGAGTCAGTCATGTGATCTTCCCAAAAATCGGTTGGAGATCTCCTGATTTTTGCTGTTTCAGTGTCAATAAATGCTCTTAGGTCTCCGGCTGTTAGAGAAGAGCGTTGATTAAATTGATTGTTAAAACGTTTAAAAACAGCATCAGTGCGATTCGGGGTAATAGAAAAAGTTGATAGTATTTTTTTAACAGCTTCTCGTGCATGGGCAATAGCAGCGACGAGCTCGTTCCTGTGGATGTTTACCATGTCTTCTGGACTAGTAATGACCTGAGTTGGTAAGAAAGGATTAAAATCAGCAACGCCTTTACTCCATTTTAGAGGGGCGCTCTGAGAGGCTGTATGTAGCTCAGTTATGAATTTATCTATTGATGTGAGCGAGCTTAAAAAATGACTTGGAGGAATGGAAATTTTTTGTTGAAGAAAATTTTTAAGCACTCTAACCGATATTCCCAAATCGAATGAGCTTTCTACAGCAAAGTGACTATCAAAAAAACCAACAGCCTGCATTCCATATTTTCTGGCAAGAGCAAATCGAATTAAGTTTATACCATCAGTCTGTTTTTTTTGAATCTGATCGGTTAGCTCGGAGGATTCTTCCTGAGGTGAGTTGTCTTTTTTTATTGGCTCTGGGGATTCAGAGCGCTTATTTTCCAAGATGATCTTTCCGTTTTCGCCTGTAATAATCGCATCATCATGGATGTCTTGTAGTGATGGAATGAGGGTTAAAAAATTTAAAGGATCTTGTGGCGTTGTTGTACGTTCTGCTATGCGAAAGTCAGGGTTGCAGAGAGCTTCTTTCAACAGGATTAATGCAGATTTATTGTCTTCATTAATTTGAATCGTGATATTTTTTAGGCTAGAAATTTCTTCTAGTACGGCCAATTTTTTTTCAATTAACTCTTTTAGATCGGCTAAAGCACTGGTTTCAGTTTCAATGGTCAGCTCATTTTCAATTTGTGAGTAAAAAAGTATGGCTCTTTGCAAAAAGTGACAAGCACGTTTTTTTTGAGCGAGCAACATATCAAAATTTGCTTTCTTCCCCGAAGACACAGAGCTTAATTGTGATTCGCGCAATTGAATAGTGTGCTGAAGTTTTTCTAATTCGGATTGAAGTTCGTTAATAATATCGGTAACAGCAGAAAGCGTGACATCACGCGGTGCAGCTTCTGCAAAAAGATAGCGAGTTTTTATACTATCAAGAGATGCTCTGAGCTCTTGTAGAGCTGGATTAGATAGTAAAGAGTCGTGCAAATTATTGAGTCGGTCTTTAGCTGCTGTAATGTAGAATGGAGTGTGACAGCCAAGCATCAATTGCTGCAGTTGTTGCACGAGCTCAACAGTTGTAATAATTTGTTGAGTTATCTCTTCTTGTTTTTCCTGGTTTGGCTCTTGATAAAGTTGCTGTTGGAGCGCTTTGATAATAGCCTCTCCGCTAAGCTCGGACCACTGGATCCATTGCTGCACTTTGTTATCCTGTCCTCCACTGTCTAAGATGATGTTACGCTGAGGCAATTTAGAACGTGCTTCCATGGAAATAAACGCCAGCGAATGAGCTTTTTTCTGGGCTAATGAATCTACATTATTAGCCGCTATTTCTGTTAATGCTTCTTGAGCTTGTAAGTGCAGAGCAATAGAGCTCTTTCTGGCTTCAAGCAGTTCGTTATTTTTTAATTGAGATTTAAGAGCGATGTTATCCTGTAGAATAATCTGTTTAAGGTGGAGCTCCTGACTTTGAGGATTTATATTAACAAGGTTCCATTGGGCCTGGCCATTCTGTTCAAGAGCTCCTTCTGGAGTGCCTTGGGAGGCAGAGAAATCCTCTGCTCGATGCTCGTTATCGTGGCGTAAGTCTTCATGGGAAACGTTTTTTTTCCCAAAAAGCCATTCGAATATCATTAGTGGAGAACTCTCGTCGAGTGTACACGGAAGAGAAGAGCTTTCACTTTCATGATTTGTTAATGAAAAGGGTGTGCTGCTTTGAGTAAAAGAGCTTCTTGGAAAGAGAGTGATCAACAAAAGAAAAAAGAGTGTTTTCTTCATGGTTTTTATAGATTGAGAGTTGTTTGAGTATTTCAATAATGGTTGTTACAGCAAGAAAAATGATAAAAATGTAAAAATGTAACTTGTTGTTTTGAAAAAAATAATATATAAAGGGCGATTTTTTTGGAAAAAAGCTGTTGCAAATGATTCGAAATCGACCTAATGCTTGTGCCCCCTTTACATTATTTCAGGAGGTCTAGTAGAATGACAAAAAAACCAAAAATCATTTGCCAGATTGACTCACAACAATGGAGTTTCTGGGCTTTTTCCTTAATCCTATTGCTGGTATTTTTTAATGCCAATGCTTGTCTCATGGCTAACATGCGACCGGCTGTTAATACTGTTCTAAATGTGAGCAATGCCAGTAATGTCTCTCTGCCCAGGGATGCCTTCAATGCTGTTTCTTTCGAAAAAGCAAGCCAGCCTGTTGTTTCGGCAGGGTCATGTTGGACAAGCTTAGAAGAAACGGGAGCTTGTTTATGCGGTTTGATAGCAATCTGCAGTTTTGTCAAATATCGATATTATCCAGAAGCAGATTTGGTCGATTACTATCACACGTTAAAGCAAACAATTGCTCGTAGAATAGGCGAGTTCACAACAGGTGCACGCTCAGCTGATGAGCCGCGAGGAAAGATGATTCGTGTGAAAGAAGATTCACTACAGCAAAACGATAAGGATGTGCTGCACCAAGAGTCATGTGAGACTCCTTCTAGCTCTGGGATCGGCGAATATATTGATAAAAAGAATGAACAAAATAGTCGTAAGTTAGAGAAAGAGGCGGCAGTTGCCCCCCTAACAAAAATATTAGCAGCCCGCTCTATAACACCAGAGGAGGAGCAAAAGTTAATGGATGGGTTCATTCCATTAATAGAGACAAGACCAGAAATTGCCAATTTTTTAGAAGGAGCAACTCTCAGTGACAAAGAAAAACAGCAATTGCAGATTTATTTGCTTTTAGCAGGGAAATCTTTTTCCCATAAACGATTTAACGATCTTTCAGCTGAGGAACAGAAGCAGTTTCTTTCGAACGCAGAGAGCCATTTTAAGAATCTACTAAAAGATCTTGAGAAAACCTGTTTGGATCTAGCTGATGAACAGTGCCTTAATGAAATATTAAAGGAATTTTTAAACATGGATGAGACATCTAGCGATGATGTTATGCTTGTTGATAGTTCTTTTGAAGGTGAAGTGACTGCTCAAAGCGAAGCAACTCTTTATAAAAACAATCTTCTTGAAATCAGTAACCTTAGCATCCCGACAGAGAAAAAATTAAATTTGTTGAGCATGTTAATACATCCCTTTAGTTCTCCAAAGATGCGGTTGGAAATTACTAATTTTCCTCAAGCAACTCATAGTCAGCAGAGTGATATTTTTCAAAAAATAGAAAGAATAAAAATACGAAGTCTATTGGAAAAATTCTCAACAGAAGATCAAACGAAATTACTTTTAAACATTTGTGTTAACTCCTCTTTAACGTATTGTCAAAAATTAGATCTTATTGTTGCGGCAGGTGACCAAAAAGTTGCTCAAGAAGATCGTTTGTCTATTATAGAGGGGGAGCAACTTGACACGTTAGTAGAGAAGTTTCAGCATGCTTCTGATTGTGATGAGCGCTTTTTCAATGGATTTTTTAAAAATACTGATCAAAGCATAGCTTTTAGTGGAGATGCAGGGGCTGCTAGGGGTGCAGCCGCGCTAAAAAAACTGGTAGTTGAGAATACTAAAGGGCTTTCTTGTTTGGATAGATGGAGTTTAGCTTTGCACTATTTGAGCGCGCAAACAGATCGAGCTGGGATCTTAAATTATGCACTTTATAACAGCCAGCTCCCAACACAATTGCTAGCTGAAGCTAAGAAAATTACTCCTAATGTATTAATCAAAAGTTTCTTTATGCGGAATGCAATAAAAGATGTAGCTGCTATTGTTGCTCCAGGTCCTGATAACAGAAGTCTATTTAACTCGCTTTGGAACAGCGCTTCAAATCTCCGTTCGAACATAGGTTCGCCCACTAGCATAGCTTCGCTCGCTAGCAGAAGCTTAACTTTAGCGGCAGGTTCAAGTTTCATGCAATCCTATCTGCTTACTAGGCATATTTTTAACGAATATTCACATTGTTTGGACGATAAAATGGATAGTCGTAGCGTGGATGGTAGTGTCCTGGATGGTAGTATCCTGGATGGTAGTATCCTGGATGGTAGTATCCTGGATGGTAGTATCCCGCTTTTTATCTCTTCAGCTAGTTCGACAAACGCATACAGCCATCACTCTGTCGGATACGCTTACTCCCGTTCTAACATTGATTGTGAGCGATGAAAGTCAGAGCGTGGCTAAATACTAGAAAGAGCATGTTCAAAACTGGCTTTGTCACTAATACTGATAACTTCTGTGCCTTTGCGAATACGGTTAACAAGTCCTGCAATAACGCCGCCAGGGCCAAGCTCTAAAAATCGAGTGCAGCCAACGACATCAATCAAATATTCGATCGTTTCAGTCCAGCGCACAGAGCCAGTGACTTGATCTGCGAGAGTGGATCGAATTTCTTCGGTGGAAGAAGTTGGTCGTGCATTAATGTTACTAATGACGGGAACGTTGGGCATGGTAAGAGAACTTTTTTCAAGAACATGTCCAAGCTGCTCTCGTGCTGGTTGCATAAGGCGAGAATGAAATGCACCAGCAACTGTCAATTCAATCGCTTTACGAGCACCATGATCTTTGGCAATAGCGATTGCTTTTGCGATATTTTCTTTTTCTCCAGAAATAACAATTTGTCCAGGCGAGTTGAAGTTTGCTACGTCAACATTGGCTGCTGTGGCAAGTGAACGCACTTGTTCTTCAGTGGCGCCGATGATCGCAGCCATAGTTCCTCGTGTTGTTTCGCAAGCCTCTTGCATAAACTGAGCTCGCTGCATAACAAGTTTGAGGCCCGAAATAAAATCAAATGTTCCCGCTGCAGCATGTGCAGTGAATTCACCGAGTGACAATCCTGCAGTGGCATGAAAAGCGAAATGAGGAAGTTGTTCTTTTAAAAGGGCGAGGAGAGCAAGCCCATGAACATAGAGAGCTGGCTGGCAGATCGCTGTTTGAGTAAGTGTTTCTGCAGGCCCTTCAAACATCGTTTTTGAGAGTTCCATTTCTAATGTTGCATCTGCTTGGTGAAAAAGCGTGGCAGCAGTTGGAAAATTAGCAGCAAGGTCTTGGCCCATGCCGACGGCTTGAGCTCCTTGGCCAGAAAAGAGAAGTGCGGTGCGATTCATAAGCTATGAAAATAGTCGCAAAAGCCCTCAAAGAACACAAAAAAGATTACTCCTGGTCTTCTTTGCGCTTTGTTGAAGCTATTCTTTTTCTTTAGAAAAATTTTCTAATAATGTTTGTGGCATTTTCTTTTCTGTCTTAGCGCCGAGTTCTTTTAGTCGAGAAGCTGTTGTAATCATATTGCCACGTTGAGAAGAGAGTCTGGCGATTGCGTCATCTTGAGTGCTGAGCGCCTTTGCAAGTTGGGAACGTGCATTGAGGAGGTCATTAACGAAATCAATAAAGCGGTCATGTAAGACACCACCAAGACGTGCAATTTCTAAAACATTTTTGGTTTGCTTTTCTACCTTCCAAAAATTGTGAATGGTGCGCAGCGCTGCCAACAGGGTGCTTGGTGTAACCAGAATGATACGGTGAGAAAATGCAAATTCAAAAAGCTGTGGGTCAGCTGTTAAAGCGGCTCCAAAGGCTGGTTCAATCGGGAGAAACATCATGGTCATTTCAGGGGTTTTTCCTGGGAAAAGATCGGGATATCCTTTTTCAGAAAGCGATTTAATATGGGTCCGAACAGCAGCTGCATGAGCAGAAAGTGATTGCTGGCGTTCTGACTCTTCCAGCGCATTGCATGATCGTTCGTAGTCGATCAAAGAAACTTTGGAATCAACGACAATGATTCGATCTTCAGGAAGATAGATGACGGCATCAGGTCTGAGCCTATCAGTAGTAGTGACTTGGGTTTCAAATTCTCTTCCACGTTCGAGTCCTGAGAGCTCAAGAGTTCGCTCCAAAATTAATTCTCCCCAAGCACCGCGTCGTTGTGATTTCCCTTGGAGGGCAGAAGCTAAATTTTGAGCATCGGTAGAAAGTTGATTATTGAGCTGGGAGAGTTGCGAAAGCTGTTGTCGCAGGCTGCCGCTGCTTTCTACTTGTACCGTATGAATTTCTTCTACTCGTTTGCGGAAGAGTTCCAAATTTTCTTTAAAAGGCGAGAGGAGATATCCTAGTTGTTGTTGACTATGGTCGTTAAGTTGAGATGTTTTTTGCTCAAGAACTTCTGTTGCAAGATTGCGAAACTCAGCGGTGAGCATTTCCTGAAGTTGTTCGCGGCCTTCTGTTCTTGCTGAAAGTAATTCTTGTTGAGCTCGTCGGGATCTTAATAACCAGCCCAGGAACAACCCTAGGAGTAAGGCTAAAGTACAGAATAGGGAGAGGGTCATGATATTAACGTTTTTTGTTCTTGTTCTATTTTCTTGCGAAAGCGATCAACGAATCCAAGTGCAAACTCACTCAATGTAAGTTCTTGATTTTTTAAAAGAGGCATCAAATCGATGGCGTAAGAAACAAGTAGGGGTTGATCAGTGTGATACGGACTAGCGTACGTAGCATTGGCGTAACGGCGGCCTTGTGTGGCTAGGTCGTAACGTTTTCCACCGCTAATTTGGGAGTCAAAAATAGTGAGTAATTTTTCAGAAAGTTCAGGATGAGCACTAACATCGAGGGCGATTTTGTCTTCATCAATGACCCAGTCCAGGCCACGCCAGACTTCTCCGCCGAAAAGCTGTTTGGGATGTTGATGAGTCGGTAAGCGGCGAAGCGCTTCCATAACGGCGTAGCAAACGGAACGGTGAGTAGGATGTTTGTCAAGAGGGTGATGAGTGTAGATGACTTCCGGCTGAATTTGGAGAAGCAACTGATGTAGTTCGTTACTGAGGCTAGCATTGCCTGATGATTGAACCGATGCAGAAGAAAAATCAAGCTGAGCCATAAAATGATATTTTCCCAACAGGGCTGCTTGGCGTTGTTCTTCACGTCGAATGAGCTGCATTTTTTTATCATCGCAACTTGCATACATTCCTGTCCGAGGGCTTCCTTTTCCATTAGTGCAGGTGATGCCGGCAAACTTTTTGGCGCTCTCTTCATAACATTCTAAAATCCCTGAAAGGGCCATGATTTCAAGGTCGTCTTGATGAGCGCCGATACCAAGATGAGTAACCTGTGAAGCAGCCTGAGCAAAAGAAATAGAAGTAGGAATAAAAAGATCCATTGGAAAATAAAATTACAATCTAAAGCCTCTCATCGCAACCTTTAGTCTTTTCAAAGTCTCTCTCTTCAAGGCAGACTGTTCCCATGTACACAGATATTCGCTATGGCAGCGCTTACCGAAATCCAGGTGGGAATAATTTTATGCCTACTCAAGATGGAGAAAAAAAAGTTGATGCACGAGGGAGCTTTTCTTCTCTCGAGACAAGTACTACTGCGGAGGATTGTTCTGAAAAAGATGTCTTTTCGGAGGTGAGCTCCGTTCATTCTACTGAAGCTGGAAAGAAGGAAGTTTTTTTAGGGAGAGCGATCGAACAAGTGGAAGCTTCTTCTACGAGTAGCAATATTTTAAAAGCTACTTATCGAAGTAGCAATCGTGGGGCTGTAACGTTTGGGTTGGCCGGAGGTCTTGTTGGTGGCCTCTTGCAGGGTGGAGCTGGTGTCGCACTTGGGATGAGTGTCGGTTCTTCCGTTGGAGCTAACTTAGGGCTTGCCGGAGGAGTTTTGTTGGAATCTTACAAATCATCTGATGAAGAGACCACTAATCCTGAAGAATGCGCTCTAGATGCTTCTAATAATCGTTTTTTTGGACATGTTGTTGAGCTTTTCGATGAAGCCGGTCATCACGCTGCTGTAGGCTCGATTGGAGTTGGGGTTGGTGCTTTGGTGGCTTCACTCATTGCTGGAAATCCTTTGCCTGTGGCGCTTCATGTAGCTGGTGTTTACTCAGGAGCTACTTGGGCTTTTGGGCTGACGACAGGAAGCGCCCATTGGATTCTTCAACATCTTCAGCAGTCTGAAGAAAGACTGCAGTGCGAACAATCCTCCTCTCCTGGAGATATGGAATTGCATTCTCTTTCTGTGATAGCAGGAGAGAGGCCTGCGGCTGAAGCTAAGGTAGGAGATAGTGAAGTAGGCAACAATTGATTTGTTGATAGCTTCCAGGCTGATTTTGAGTTACGATTCGACCCCTATGTCTCTCTCAAATTTACCAGCCTCCTTGACCATTGCTGATCGTTCTTTTTCGTCACGACTTTTTTTAGGAACTGGAAAGTTTTCCTCTGGCAGCCTTATGCATGATGCTCTTGAAGCAAGCGGTGCTGAGGTTGTAACGGTAGCTTTACGTCGAGCTGACCTCACTGGAAAAAAAGATCCTTTTGCGAATATTTTGGAGTTTTTAAATCCAGAAAAATATTTGCTCTTGCCCAACACTAGTGGAGCCAATACAGCCGAAGAGGCAGTGCGACTAGCGCGATTGGCAGTGGCGGCAGGGTTGCCATCGTGGGTAAAATTAGAAATTCATCCAGATCCACATTATTTACTCCCAGATCCAATCGAGACATTAAAAGCAACAGAGCTATTAGTGAAAGAAGGTTTTACAGTCCTTCCGTACATTAATGCTGATCCTGTTTTGGCCAAGCGGTTACAGGATGTTGGAGCTGCTACGGTAATGCCATTAGGAGCACCGATTGGTTCTAATCGTGGAATAGAAACACGCACCATGATTGAAATCATTATAGCTCAAGCAACGGTACCTGTTATTGTTGATGCTGGTCTTGGGGCTCCTAGTCATGCAGCTGAAGCCATTGAAATGGGTGCTGATGCTGTCTTAGTTAACACGGCCATTGCAGCTGCTGCTGATCCTGTGCGGATGGCACGAGCATTTCGAATGGCCGTAGAAAGTGCTTCTGAAGCTGTCGCTGCAGGTTTGCCAGCGAAAGCGGATCATGCGATTCCGACAAGTCCTCTCACGGCGTTTCTAAAAACTGGCCTGTAAATTTTATGAATGCTGTGAATAGCGGAACAGCTCAAATACTCGCTACGCCGCATAATGGATAAGCTCTGTGCTGCTGCTCGATAGCACATTAAATCGAAAAGAGAATGCTATAGGCTTGCTCTTTTTTAGAAACGCTCCCTTAGGCCTTGCATTATCATGAGATAGGATCTTGATCTCCCTCCTTGTTCTAAGAAAAATTTCCGAGCTCCTAACTCAGAGCCTGCTAACAAGCCGTTTCTGCGCTCCTCGTTCCTGGCACTACATTGGCTATCACTTTTTTTAAATACGTTAAAACACTCTAGTTTTAGGAAGTTTTGTTAATTTTTAATAGTGCTTAAAAACTTTTGGTGTTTTTTTTGATAGCCTGTAGCCTATGAAAGTAATTTAACAAACTACTACCTGTAACCTGTAATCTGTTCTCCATGTCCGAAAAATTAACTCCAATGATGCAGCAGTATCACTTGCTACGGCGTGATCTTCCGGCAGAGACATTCCTGCTTTTTCGTTTAGGGGATTTTTACGAAATGTTTTTTGAGGACGCTATTCAAGCAGCTCCTATTTTGAATGTGTCTTTGACAAAGAGAGGAGAGACTCCAATGTGCGGAGTTCCGCATCATGCATTACGAGGTTACCTAAGAAAATTTTTTAAAGAAGGAAAGCGTGTGGCTCTTTGTGAGCAAGTGGGGGAAGTTGAAACGGGAAAACTCGTGAGGCGCGAGATTACGCGCATCCTCAGCCCTGGCACGTTAGAAGATGTAGGATTGGAAGAAGGAGAACATAATTTTACAGCTGCTATTTTTCCAAGGAAGGATGACAAAAAAAACCTGACAGAATGGGGCTTAGCATATGCTGATGTTAGTACGGGAGAATTTTTTATCACATCGCTTGCTAGCGAAGAAGAGTTGTTGAACGAATTAGCAGTTATTAGTCCTGCTGAAATCCTCGCGCCACGACAGTGTGAAGAATTTTTAAAAGATATCAAATTACGATGGCCTCGCTTGGAATTGTTAGAAGATTATCTTTTTGATCAACGTGGAAGTTCTGAGGTATTGCGATCACATTTTAAAGTCCAATCATTGGATGGTTTTGGATGCGGTGATCTCCAAGGCGCTATCGTAGCTGCAGGAGGCCTCATTCATTATCTTACGAGACATCTTCGGCGTGATGTTTCTCATCTTGTCTCACTTCATCCTTATCGTCATTACGATCATTTGCTCATCGACACTGCAACACAATCCCATTTAGAGCTAGTTTCCTCGCGCTCTGGAAATGAGATGACCTTGTTTTCAGCGCTTCAGCGCACTAAAACACCAATGGGAAGTCGGCTCCTACGTGACTGGATGTTACATCCGCTTTGTGACATTGCATCAATTCAAGCGAGGCAAGATATGGTTGCACTATTTTTAGAGCAGCCTCTTTTTTTAAAGGAGTTACGCGAAACCTTCTCTCACATTCGAGATTTGGAGCGCTCAGTTTCACGATTAAGTCAAAATTCTGGTAATGCACGGGACTTAGCGGTTCTAGGATCTTCCTTGCAGGCCGTTCCTGAGTTGCGCGAACTTTTAGAAAAAATAAAAGTATCTTCACAATTAAAGGCGCCTTTGCTCACAACATTAATAGCAGGCTTACATGATTTAAAAGAGCTTCGTGTTGCGTTAGCGGAGGCGATTGTTGAGGAGCCTCCTGCTGTAACTAAAGAAGGAGGCATGATTCGCTCAGGGTTTGATTCAATGTTAGACGAGTTGCGGGCTGCCGGAACCGAGGGGAAAGAATGGATTGCTAGTTTGCAGGAGCAAGAAATTCAGCGCACAGGAATCAAATCACTTAAAGTTCGTTTCAATGCGGTCTTTGGTTATTTCATTGAAGTAACCAAGGCAAATCTTGCTCAAGTGCCTGTTGACTATCATCGGAAGCAGACCACAGCAAATGGAGAACGCTTTGTCACGCCAGAGCTCAAAGAAATGGAAGGGAAGATTTTGGGCGCGCAAGAGCGTTCGTGTGCTTTGGAGTACGAAATTTTTCAGCGCTTGAGAGGAATGGTACTCGAAGAATTGTCCAGCATTCAAGAGGTTGCTAAGGCTGCTGGAACCTTAGATTTGCTTGCTTCATTAGCGGAGACAGCTCGTTTGTTTGGTTATTGCCGGCCACAGTTGGAAGAGGGTACACGTTTTATTGTGCAGGAAGGTCGTCATCCTGTTTTGGATCAAATGACCCGTGAAAAAAGTTTTATCCCGAATGATACTAATTTGGATGGCGCAACGCAGCGCCTTGCAATTATTACCGGGCCAAATATGGCGGGTAAATCAACGTATCTTAAACAAGTCGCCCTGCTCACCATCATGGCGCAAATGGGGAGCTATGTCCCTGCAAAACAGATGCAGCTTGGTTTGGTGGATCGTCTCTTTACCCGTGTTGGAGCCAGTGATGATCTTTCACGAGGACAGTCAACATTTATGGTTGAGATGAATGAAACGGCAAACATTCTTCATAATGCAACGCAACGAAGTTTAGTGCTGCTCGATGAAATTGGTCGTGGCACCGCAACCTTTGATGGATTGTCATTAGCTTGGAGCGTTGCAGAATATTTGCATGACGTGACACAAGCACGAACTATGTTTGCAACTCATTATCACGAGCTCCCTGACTTGGCCCGAA
Source organism: uncultured Chthoniobacter sp. (assembly GCA_964402065.1). Classification (GTDB taxonomy): domain Bacteria; phylum Verrucomicrobiota; class Verrucomicrobiia; order Chthoniobacterales; family UBA6821; genus CAIWMF01. Next base: position 197,023 of record CAYOAN010000001.1, read on the forward strand.
CGCGTTCGGGAGTCATTAATTTGAATGTTGCTGTTCGTGAGTGCCAAGATGAAATTATTTTCTTACACAAAATTGTGGAAGGCGCTGCTGATCGCAGTTATGGCATTCAAGTAGCGCGCCTCGCGGGTGTGCCACCAATCGTCATTGAACGAGCAAAAGAAATTTTGGCTAATTTAGAAAAGGCCGAGCTTAGTGCTGAGGGGCGTCCGCAGTTGGCTTCCCATGAAATTCCTTTTCGTCCTCGACGCCCTCGAGTACGCACTCAAGAAGAAGGGCCAACATTATTTGATCTTTAGTTTTTAAAAAAAACCATATGAAGCTAAAACCATTTATTCGAACAGGATTTTTTTTAAGCGTAATGCTTTACTCGAGCTATGCTCAACAAACTCCATACGCTGATGGCGGAACTAGCCCAAAAGAGACAGACTCTTTGTTAGAAGAAGAGGGATCGTTGATCTCTGAAAGAATGCCTATTCAAGGATGCTCTTCTCCCTTGATGATGCTTGGAGATTTTTTTGGGAAAAAAAGTTCAATGGAAGAATCTGGATATCGAGGTGATCAATCTGATTCTGAATTAACGGACTTAAATATTTCAGCTGCTGCTTTGAGGGAGCCTTGTCCGTCGAGTGAAACAATTTTGCATCGAGGATACCTCGAGTTATCTCCCCAGGAATTTCAAGCAGTTGTCGGAGAACCTGAAAGTTTTTGGAGTTGGCATCAGCGTATTCTAACAGGATTAAAAAAATATAGTGAGCTCAGTAGCAGTGAAGAGAAGCAAATTTTTTTGCCAGAGTTAACTAATTTAGCAAAGGCTTCTTTGAAGAAGAATGCTGACGGTCTAAGACGGGAGCTTAAAAAACCAATAGCAGATGAGGTGTTAAGCGATCGGTACCATCATCGGATGAAGGTATGCAATTTGTTACTACGTGGTCTTGAGATAGAGTCTGCAAAGTTAAACGGAGTTGAGTTGTCATCGAGTGATAGAGACTCATCATTAAGCAATCGGAAAGGTATTCTTTTTAGTGGAGAGACCATTCAGGAATATAAAGAAAATTATGCTTCAGGAGGAATGTCGAAGATCGATTGTTTTAGGGATCTTAGATTTCCAGATAAGCGCTTTATTTTTAAAGAAGAGGGATCTCAGAAGGTCCTACCAGAGCTGCTGGCAAGCCAGTTAGGATTTCCTAGAAATTATGCAAGCCAGTTTGGAGTAACAGCAAAAATAGCAAATTTAGCAGGAAGAGCATTAGCAACTTATAGAATCAGTGAGCTCTTACAATGCTCTTTGGTTCCTCGCACTGGATTTGCAGTGTTTGGTGAAAAAGGGAGAGCTAGATTTGGATATTATCAGGAGTTTATTGATGGGATTCAATTATACAAAGAAGAGGAAAAAGAGATTAATGAAGAAGAGGGACAAGCACATTTCGGTGGCTTAGAAAATTGGAAAGAGGTGCTTGTTGAAATGGTTCTTGGCAGAAATTATCAAGATGGGATCAGTCTTTCTTTTCCCGATTACGTAACACAAGTTGGTTTAGAAAAGCCTTTATTAGAAAAAGGAATTCCTATTAGTGAAGAGCGCGCAGAAGAATTGATTGAAAACAATGTTTTTTCATTGAAGCGTAAAGTCATTCATTCTGTTAATGAGGAAATTAATTTTAGAGATCCTTGTTTGCAGCAGGCCATGGCTAATATCCACCTGCTTTACTTGCTCTCTGGAGAATTAGATCCCAATCCATTAAATCTGATCTACATCAAACAACCTAATCATCACTGGGGTGTACGCGTGATTGATAGTGAGATTTCTTTCCCTTCTTATTTTACTAAATTGGACGATCAGTTTATTGAGGAGCTTAGAACGGACAAAAGTGCTCATTACATTAGAAGCCTTCCTGATTTAATTGATGAAACCATGGGAGAAAAAATATTGAGTTTAAAACCTGACCAAATTGAAGATGCTCTCGAAGGTGCTGGGTTAACAATAAAAGAAATAGAGGCAGCTAAAGCAAGGCTGCAAGAGCTCCAAACTCATATCGAAGCTATTAAAAATAGTAAAGGTTTAGTGAAACTTGCCCCCCTCGAAAGCAATGCTGCATTGATATGGGGAGATGCAACTTACCAGTTAGCAATACAAGAAGAGTCAAAAAGCTACCTTGCAATGAATATGGTCGCTAGATTTTCAAAAACAAATGAGCTGAGACAGTTAAAAAAATTACCGCGTCTTTTTTCGGATCAAGTGGTATCGAGCGAAAGAGCAGCTGCCCTTGATTCTACTAAATTAGATACTGTTTCTTTAAATAGTAATAAGTTTGCTCATGAGATTGGTTTTCCTTTTAGACGCCACTCTACCGAGACCGTTGACACAGATCTGACGAGCAATACAGAACACACTCATCAAGCACTCAAGAGGTTGCTTGATATGACAGGAGATCTCCTAAACTCGAGTCAGCTGTACTTTACTCCCTATCTTGAAAGTAATAAGAACAGCATTGCTTCCTTGGTGTCAGAAGCGGTTGGAGTTGTAAAAAGCTGGCTCTTCTCACCTATTTCACGAGAAATGGAGTATCTTATTTTTCAAACTAATTTGCATTTATTAGAAATTTATCAAAAAGAAAAAGGTGCTCAAACCTCTCTCGTCATTGCTCAAAAAACACTTGGTTGCCCAATCGATCTTGAGCAGAAAAAATCCTCGTGGCAGGAAGCTATTATCCAATTAAGGGAAGTCGTAGAGTCTTTTGAAAATGCTATTGCATCTTATCATCAAGAAGAGGCAGCAGAACTATTGCCTGAACGAAAATCTCAATTTAATGAAATAAAAAGGAAGTACGATCTTTGCTTAGTAAAGCTTCATTGGGCATCTCTCCACCATGCTGAAGCCTTGTCCGCTCTTCATTGGAAAGAACAAGAAGAGTTTTCGTCCCTCACTTCTAAACAGAAAGAGCGCTTGGTGGAATCAGTGCTTCATGCCCAGCAAGCTTGGAGGGAGCTCATGGGCTTCTTGGGATCTGAACTTGAAAGTCCTTCACTTGAATGGAGACAGCAATGGGCAAAGAACTTTGAGCTAGCAAAGAGCGCAGAGCAAGTAACGCCCTTTTTCTCTCAGTGGCTTGCTGCAGCAGAGTATCGCCATAAGGCCATAGAGTCAGACTTTATTACCAACTGTATTGAATATAATAAAGAAGAGTGCAAAAGCTGGGAAAATTTATGGAGTGAGGCAAAAAATATGAAAGATGCTTTATTGATCCATTCAGAAGAATTGAAAGACCTTTATTGCAGAATAGAGAACTATTTATTAGATGAAATTGAGTTGCAGCGGCTTTATGCAAGCGCTGAGCAAGCATCATTGAATACAAGAAAGCTAAAAGAAGAAGTAATGACACTAGCCAGCTTGCCGCTCATAGAAACAGCTATTTATAAAGTTGAAGGAGGAGTTCATCATGAGCTTTCCATTGTTGCTGTTAAGTCTGATCAAATTAAAAGGCTTTGTAATATTTGGAATGATTTAAAAACACAAAGAGCCAGGGAGGTAGAGAGTTTGGGAAATGTTGCTAGTAGCTATCGCAATTTTGTTAACAATGCTTATCAGAATCAGCAAGGGGGATTAAGAAGGAAGAAAACTTTTATGTCAGTAATGCCAACATATCTGGAACCGCATATTCCCTTTAATGAAACAGATCTCCCTTGCACTGAAAAACATGGTTTTTATCCGCAAGTAGTTTCAAAACTTATGCGAGCTCAAAAAGAAGCTGCTGCTTGGAAGCCTTCGTTTCCTTCAATAAAGCTTGAAAAATGGGAGCAAGTAACGGGTTTTGGCGAGGATAAAGAATACTATATTCTCAAGACGCATGATGAAGTTATCCCAATGCAACGACTCGTAGAAGCAATCAAGGAAAAAAAACATGAAGAATACGACTTGCTTTGGCCTTGTATTGCTAGTTTACAAGAGATGGTCGAAATACCTTTTGTGGCGAGATCTCGTGATAGTTCGATTAATGGATCAGAAAGGGTGAGGGTTGATGGAGCTTCCATTAATGGATCATATTCTGAAACGGCAACAAATCTTTCATCTTCTGTTTTGTAAAACATCTGATTTTTCTCTATCTTTCTTTTACTCATTATGAATCAAAAACAAAAATCCTCTCAGCAACACAAAGTTATTATTCTTGATTTTGGATCGCAGTACACGCAGGTAATTGCACGTCGTGTTCGTGAAGCACATGTCTTTTCAGAGGTCTTGCCATACACTACCAAAGCTTCACAGCTCAGTAATGACCCTTCTATTCGTGGTATTATTTTGTCAGGTGGACCAGCAAGTGTGTATGCTAAAAATGCTCCAGCAATTGATAAAAAAATCTACCAGCTAGGAATTCCTATCTTGGGGATTTGTTATGGAATGCAGCTGATAGCTCATACATTGGGAGGAAAAGTCGCGCGTTCAGAACGCCGTGAATATGGGCAAGGTCAGCTCACTGTTAAAAAAGCGGGATTGCTCTTCAAAAAGTTGAGCCGCAAATTACAAGTTTGGAACAGTCATAGTGATCATATTGAAAAATTACCCAAAGGCTTTACCATTCTTGGAACCACAGAAAATGCGCCCCATGCAGTCATTGCAGATGAAGAGAGAAAAATTTATGGCATGCAATTTCACCCTGAGGTCGCTCATACTCCTCAAGGAAAGGAAATTTTAAACAATTTTCTTTTTGAAGTTTGTCGTTGTTCTGCAACGTGGACGATGGGTTGTTTTATTGATGCGGCATGTCAAAGAATTCGAGAACAAGTTGGTGAAGGTCGCGTCATCCTTGGCCTAAGTGGAGGTGTTGACTCGTCGGTGGCTGCCGCACTGATTCATAAGGCTATTGGAGATCAATTAACCTGTATTTTTGTCGATAATGGCTTGCTTCGTGGAGGAGAGCGAAAGGGAGTTCAAGATCTCTTTGAACGTAACTTTAAAATGAAGTTGAAAGTTGTTCCTGCAGAAAAACAATTTCTTTCAAAGCTTCGTGGTGTAAGCGACCCAGAACGTAAGCGAAAAATCATTGGAAAAGAATTTATCCATGTCTTTGAGAAAGCCGCTTTAGACTTACAGCGCGCTTCGAAAAAAGCAGGGCATCCATTTAAATTTCTTGCTCAAGGAACACTTTATCCTGATGTCATTGAAAGCGTGCCTATCGGCAACAATCCTGCAGCACTCATTAAAAGCCACCACAACGTTGGGGGACTTCCAAAAAATATGAAATTTGAGTTGGTGGAACCGTTGCGTCAACTCTTCAAAGATGAAGTGCGAGAGGTGGGGCGCGAACTTGGTTTGCCGCGTGAAGTTGTAGATCGCCAACCCTTTCCAGGACCAGGTCTTGCCGTTCGTATTATTGGAACAATTACACCTAGTCGACTTAGCATTTTGCGTGCTGCTGATGCTATTGTGCTTGAAGAAATGAGGGCGTCCGACTGGTACTATAAAGTTTGGCAATCTTTTGCTGTTCTGCTTCCTGTCCAGTCTGTTGGAGTCATGGGAGATGAGCGAACTTATGACTATACGATCGCTCTTCGTATTGTGGAAAGCCAAGATGGCATGACGGCCAGCTGGGTAGAGGTTCCTGCCGAAGTGCTTCGTAAGATTTCTAGTCGCATTATTAATGAGGTCAAGGGAGTCAATCGTTGCGTGTACGATATTTCGAATAAGCCACCAGCTACGATCGAATGGGAATAATGGTTTGTTCATTCTACTAAGATTGTGCACTGCGGCGTTGCTGTGGTGCTAGAGCATTTTCAAAATTCTATAGCCGCGTATTGCGGCGTCACTCCGGTGCTCAAAACCTCGAGTATGAGATATACACTGCGTTTTTGCGCTCCTTGTTCCTGGTGCTACATCGGCTATCATATTTTTTAAAATGCTCTACCCTCGTCACTGTTACCTTTTCTTCATGAATTTTTTGCTGTGACCCGCAACCTGTAACCTATAACCTGCCGTTTAATGAAATTTAAACGTGCCATCTATCCAGGAAGTTTTGATCCCGTGACCAATGGACATCTGGATCTTATTGAGCGATCTCTAAAAATTTTTGACGAAGTGATTGTTGCGGTGGCGCGTAATTCAGAGAAGCGCCCCCTTTTTTCAGTGGAGGAGAGAATTGATCTATTGAAAAAAAGTATTGGTCCTCATCCACGAGTCCGTTTTGAGTCGTTAGAGGGACTTTTAGTTGAAGCAGCAAGAGAGCAAGAGGCTTTTGTGATTATTCGAGGGTTGCGAGCCGTTTCTGACTTTGAGTTTGAATTTCAAATGGCCCTGACAAATCGACGTCTCGAACCCAAAGTAGAAACCATGTTTTTAGCACCTCGTGAGGATTGTATCTTCCTGAGCTCTCGGATTGTCAAAGAGGTAGCTTCCCATGGCGGGGATGTGGCTGCTTTTGTGCCTGAAGTTGTAGCTACGGCTCTACGAGGAAAGTTTTAGGGGATTTTATTAATAGGAAAGGGGCTAAAAGCTTCGTGTAGCCCCATTTTTTCAACGTGCTCCTAATGAACTATAGTAGTTCTGAAAAAATTGAGATTTTTAATTTTGCTTCATCTTGCTTCATGATTATTCTTGCTGGCATAGAACCTATTAAAAGAGACAAATAATAATGATCCCTATCCACCTTCATCAAATTCCTCAAAACGACACACTCTCCGTGGCTGGTGAGATTAGTGTTGGAGAACTGCAACCTTTTAGTATTGAGGAGGCCGGTATGGAGCCGGTGGGACCTTTGCATTATCAGTTAGAAGTTGGGTTGTCCGATGGTGGCCTCTTCGCAACAGGATCTTGGTCGGTTCGACTTAAAGCAACATGTGTTTCTTGTCTGGAGCCATTCGAATATGAGGTCTCGAATAGTGAATTTGGGATGCAAAAAGAACTTACAGGATCTGAATTAGTTGACTTGACTGATGAGGTGCGAGAGGATATACATCTTCTTCTGCCCATGCATCCCAAGTGCACTTTGGGTGGAAAAAAATGCCCGGCGCAGTTTCCGCAAAGAGTAGTTCCCTCTTCAAAAAATTCGGAAGTTCGTTCAGTCTGGGCGGCACTTGATAACTTCAAACATTAATCATCCATGGGAGTCCCAAAACGTAAAGTTTCTAAAATGCGCTTGCGCACTCGTAAAGCAGCTAATCGCTGGCATGCACCAAGTCTTGGCAAATGTCCAACTTGTGATGCTCCAATTCACTCTCATACGGTTTGTCCTGCTTGTGGTTCCTATCGCAATCGTCAAGTTCTTGATGTAACTCCTGCTTAATCAGCAGGTCTTTTATTCGTATTTTTTATCCCTCTAAAGCAAGATGAGAATTGTTCTCGATGCTATGGGTGGGGACTATGCTCCTGCCAATACTGTGGCTGGAGCGGTCTTGGCGCTCAAAGAATATTCTAAAATTACCCGTCTTTTTTTAACGGGCGATGAGGCAATGTTGCGCGCTGAAGTCCGTAAACATCAGTGCAACGACCCTCGGCTTGAGATTGTTCATACAACTCAGATCGTAGAAATGAGTGACCAAGCCGTTGAGGCTGTTCGCCGGAAAAAAGATTCTTCTATTTCACGGGCTGTGGACTTAGTAAAGAAAAAGGAGGCCGATGCCGTTGTAAGTGCAGGGCACACCGGTGCCGCTGTGGCTGCAACAACGATTAAATTACGAACGCTCGAAGGTATTGATCGCCCTGGTATTGCAACCTGGTTTCCTACTGAAAAAAATCTCTGCGTGATTATGGATGCAGGAGCTAATCTTGATGCTCGTCCAGAACATCTCTTGCAATACGCTATCATGGGATCAGTTCTTTCTGAGCATATTCTTGGTTATGCCAATCCTTCAATTGGCTTGATGTCCATTGGAAGTGAGGATGTCAAGGGAAGTGGATTTACAAAAGAAACTTTTAAACTCCTCAAGGCAAGTTCTCTCAATTTTCGAGGCAATGTCGAAGGACATGATCTTTTTGAAAATCCAGTAGAAGTGGTCTTGTGTGATGGATTCACGGGAAATGTTGTCTTAAAAACAGCGGAAGCAACGGCTTCGTTTTTAGTGCATACCTTAAAAAAAGAATTAACACAAACGCCAGTTCGTGCTCTTGGAGCATGGTTGGCAAAGGGTGCTTTTCGGACCATTCGCAATCAACTCAATCCTGATCTTCATGGAGGTTCACCTCTTTTAGGAATTAATGGAACTTGTATCATCGCTCATGGATCAAGTTCTGCAATTGCAATCAAGCATGCTATTCGAGCTGCCACTGATTTTATTGAGCGCGGGGTTAATCCTCGTATTGTGGACGCAGTAAAAGCATATCATTTGAAAAACGCTGTCTCATCTCATGTCTCTGAACTTAAAAAATAATCATCTACTTTCGGCTTCTGTTCTTGGAACTGGTAGTTATGTTCCTGAGCGTGTGATGAGGAATGAAGACCTTGAAAAAATGGTCGAAACGAATGATGAGTGGATTCGGACACGCACAGGAATTCGTGAGAGACGTATCGCTGCACCGCATGAAACAACAAGTGACATGGCTGCTGCTGCAGCCCGAGCCGCTATAGAAAACGCCGGGATTATCGCGGAAGAAATTTCAATGATTATCTGCGCAACAGTAACGCCAGATATGTTTTTTCCTAACACGGCTTGTTTTGTTCAAACCAAAATTGGAGCAACAAAAGCCATCTGCTTTGACGTGAGTGCTGCTTGTTCTGGGTTTCTCTACGCTATGGAGATAGCTCGTCAATTTATTGCAACAGGGACGCACAAAACCATTTTAGTTATTGGAGCTGATAAGCTTTCTAGTATTGTGAATTGGGAAGATCGCAATACATGTGTTCTATTTGGTGATGGAGCTGGAGCTGCCATTTTGCAGCATCGTGACGGGGCTCGTGGAATTCTTGCAACTCCTATGGGAAGTGATGGAAGGCTTGCTGACATTCTTTATACTCCTGGAGGAGGAAGTGCTGCTCCCACAACGATTGAAAATGTGCATGAAAAACTTTCGACTATTCGAATGAATGGAAGAGAGACTTATAAACAAGCAGTAAAAGCAATGGTCGAGTCTTCTCAAGAAGCCTTGCGTCGCGCCGGAGTGAGTATTGATGAGATCAAGTGTATTATTCCTCACCAAGCTAATTTGCGAATTATTGAAGCCATTGCTGATCGCCTTGAGGTGTCACTTGATAAATTTCATATTAACCTCGACCGCTATGGAAATACTTCAGCTGCGGCCGTCGCTATTGCTTTTGACGAAGCTGCAAGACAACAGCGCTTTGAGCGAGGAGACCTCGTTTTGCTCGTTGTTTTCGGAGGGGGGTTGACCTGGGCCGCTTCTGTCTTAGAGTGGTGAGAAAATTCACCACGAAGATTGCCAAGTTGTTAAAGCGGTACGCAATGAACACAAAATAAAAAGTTTAAAAATTAGGATTTAGCATTCAACAAAACATTAAAAGTGCGCTGTTATAGCAAGCAAAGAGTCTGTCAAATTCGCTGCTGTGGATGCAAGATAAGGAACTAGGGGTGCAGCCCAGCGCGTATAGGTCACACTCGAGGACACGAGTACTGAAGTGCCGCAGTCCTGTGCCTCAACAGTCGCATTTGAACCAAACTCTTTATGAATACAATATTAATTGGCTCTCAATGGGGCGACGAAGGCAAAGGGAAAATTATTGATGTGCTGACCGAAGAAGCAGATCTTGTTGTGCGCAGCCAAGGTGGCAACAATGCTGGCCACACAATTGTTAGTGGAAACAAAAAATATATTTTGCATTTGATTCCATCGGGAATTTTGCGCAAAGGAAAAAGTTGCGTTATTGGGAATGGGGTTGTCATTGATCCAATTGCTTTAGTGAAGGAAATCGAAGGATTGCGCTCACAAGGAATCAAGGTTGATAAAAATCTTCTCATTAGTGAAGCTGCTCACTTGGTGATGCCATATCATCGTGCTATTGATGAAGGTCGAGAGAGGATCAAAGGAAAAAATAAAATTGGAACGACGAAGCGTGGTATTGGCCCAGCGTATGGGGACAAAGCAGCCCGTGTTGGAATGCGTTTGGCGGATTTAATGAGACCTGATGTTTTTGAAAAAAAATTACGCTTGCGGATTAAAGAAAATAATCTTGTGTTAAAAAGCTTCGGGGAAAAGCCGCTCTCTTTTCAAAAAGTGTTGAAAGAGTATCAAGTTGCAGCAAAGCAACTAAAACCTTTTGTTGCAAATACTGTTGCTTATTTGCACGAAGCGATGGCTAAGAAAAAAAATATTCTTTTCGAAGGTGCGCAAGGAACTTTTTTAGACTTAGATCATGGGACTTATCCCTTTGTTACTAGCTCTAATACGACTTCTGGAGGTGCGTGTACAGGTTCAGGTGTGCCGCCGAATCGTATTGATTCTGTTGTTGGCGTTCTCAAGGCCTATACTACAAGGGTAGGTGAGGGGCCTCTTCCTACAGAAAATGCAACGGTAAGCGATATGCTTCATCAAATGGGCCGTGAGTTTGGAGCTACAACAGGCAGGGCTCGTCGCTGCGGCTGGTTTGATGCTGTTGCAGTACGCTACGCAACCATGGTTAATGGTGTAGACCGTCTTGCTATTACTAATGTTGATGGGTTGGATAACGTCAAAGAAATTTCCATTTGTACTGGATATCGCCTTGATGGTCGTGGAAAAACATTGACCATTCCTCCAACAGATGCTGAGGAACTTGCACGTTGTAAGCCTGTCTACAAGAAGATGCCAGGATGGATGAGCTCTACTACTGATTGTAAAAAATATAGCGATCTTCCATTGAAAGCGCGTCACTATCTCGAAGAGCTTGCAAAGCTTGTTGGTGCAAAGCTCTGGATTGTGAGTGTTGGTCCTGGTCGTGAGCAGACGATGTGGCTTGCTTCATAACAATGTTGGGAAGATACCATGGGCAAGGAGCCGTTTTAAATTGTCCTCTACTCAGTCTTCCAGAACTTAATACCCTATATCTTAATAGAGCACACGTTCAGAGCTAGTATTATCACGAAGGATGATCTGCCTCTGAACTCATTTTTGATTACTTTTTTCCATGTCTTCTATTACTCATCTCTGGACGCGACTCACTTCCAAAAATCATGAAGACGCTTGGGTAGAGCGTCTTCGTTTTGCGGGGCCTGAGAACCTCGTGATGAAAGCCTTTCCTGCGTCACGGACGTTGCGTTTGCAGGTTTATACGAATGAAGCAACTTCTAAAAAGCTTATTAAACTTTTTGGTGGGTCTGTCCGCCCTTTTCGCTTAGCCACTTGGAAGCCTCCTGAAATCAAGCGTCGCAAGCCGCTCTGCATCGCAGGAGGGTTGCGGTTGCATAATGATCGCGAGTTGTTTTTACAAGATCGCAATAAGAAAAAGGGCTACCCTTTGCTTGTTCCTGCAGAAATGGCTTTTGGGACGGGAGAGCATGCAACAACTCGAAGTTGCCTTCGGATGCTCAGTAAGATTGCTCTGGAAGAGACAAAAAACAAGTGGTCTTTTCTTGATCTTGGAACAGGCTCAGGAATTTTGGCGCTTGCTGCTGAGTTATTTGGAGCAGAAAAAATATTGGGAATCGATTTTGATCCTCGATGCATTAAGGTTGCACGAACTAATGCCAAAGCAAACCAGTTATTAAAAGCCACGTGGGAACAAGCAGATCTCCTCAAGTGGAAAATTCCTGGAACATGGAATGTGATTGCAGCCAATATTTATTCTTCAGTGCTCACGGTTGCAGCTCCTAAAATTGCGAAAGGACTCAAGGCAGAGGGTCATCTCATTCTCTCAGGGATTTTTGCTCAAGAGATTCCTCAAATTGAAAATTGTTTTGCTGCACTCGGTCTTCAAAGGAAGCATGCGATTATTCAAGGAAAATGGGGAGCGCTGTGGTTGGAGAGAAGTCATGAAAAATAGACATTGAAAGTCTATTTTCATGAAATGGTTTTATTTTTTCCTGTAGCCTGCAACCTCTAGCCTGTACCCTCTTTTCGATGAAAATGACCTCTCCGCCACTACCAAAACACATTGCCATCATTATGGATGGGAATGGGCGTTGGGCCAAAGAGCGAGGCTGGATCAGGCTCAAAGGACATGAGCAAGGATCGCAATCAGTCCAAGAGGCACTAGATGCCTGCTTGGAAACTGGAGTGGAATATCTGACGCTTTATGCTTTTTCTTCTGAAAATTGGAAGCGCCCTAAACTTGAAGTGCAAGGTTTAATGACTCTTTTGGAGCATTACTTGGGGCATAAAATTGAAGAGATGAACAAAAATGGAATTCGCTTTCAGGCCATTGGGCGTCTCAATGAGTTGTCATCTTCAGTACAAAAGCGATTGCAAAAAGCCATTGATGCAACTGCTCATAACAGCAAACTGACGCTCACGCTAGCATTGAACTATGGCGCTCGTGCAGAAATTGTGGATGCAACGAAAATGATTGCACAAAAAGTGCAGCAAGGAATTTTATCCCTCAAAGAAATTACAGAGGAGTCTTTTTCGCATCATCTCTACACCGCTAATATGCCTGATCCTGATTTGTTCATTAGGACGTCAGGAGAATATCGCATCTCGAATTTTTTACTCTGGCAGTTGAGTTACGCCGAACTTTATATTACACCTCAACTTTGGCCCGACTTTAAAAAAGCAGATCTCTTGGCTGCGATTGAAGAGTTTCAAAAACGGGAACGACGATTTGGAGGAGTGTGAAGGCAAAGCAAATTAACCACAAAGAAAGAAAAACTTTAATCTCTTTCCTGCAACCTGTGACCTGTAACTTATTATGAATTCTTGGTCCTGGCAGCAAAACGAGATGCAGCCTTGTGGTGAAGGTGTTCCTCTCAACGATCGTGGGTTTCGCTACGGCCAGCATCTTTTTGAAACAATTGCGATTCGAAATGGGGACGTTCTTTTTTTTGAAGAACATTGGAAAAGATTGATGCATGCAGCCGAGCGATATCATTTTCCAATTAATTATGCTTGGTATCAAAGTGTGAGCTATTTTTTAAAAAAAGAATCGTGGAATGATGGGATGTTAAGGATTTTTTTAACGGCGGGAGAAGGAGCGGCTTGTTCACCCATTGTGACTCCTCATTTATTTTTGCTGTGGGAAAAAGCGGAGTTTCCTTCGGAGGAAAAATTACGCGAAGGAATCAGTGTTGTTTCATTGGACCAACCCACAGGGATTAATTCTTGGGGAGAAAAAACAGGAAATTATTGGGAACATCTCCTTGCTCTTAACTCAGCGCGGCAAGCTGGTGCTGAAGAGGGACTCGTTTTTGATGTAGAGGGTTTTTTAATTTCTGCGGCGATGGCCAATATCATTCTTTGGATGAATGATGGACGCATTGTGACGCCGCCTCGCACTCGTGGTGCACGTGATGGAGTGATGTTGGCTCAAGCGCGACGTCAACTTCCTGAGCTAATGGCAGCTGATGTGAAGAGAAATAATTTGGAGAACATTATTGCGATGGTTGTGACAAATTCGCGCCTTGGAATCATGCCTGTAGCGGAGCTTGATGGGAGGAAGCTGGAGCATTTTTGGAACAGATAGGCTACGTTTCAGAAGCTATTCGAGCATTTAATACACTATGCTGGAATGACGTTGTGGTGAAAGGTTGTAGCCTGTTACTCTTTTAATATGCCTCACGACGATCTGCTCGCTAAGATTGCAACAATACCAACATTCCAACAAGTTGTTGAAGTATTAGAGCGCGGTGATTCTTGTTGTTTCACAAATGCTACGCGTGCCTCATGGCCTTTTTTAGGAGCAGCCCTGGTTGCTAGACTTGGAGAAGATCGTGGAATTTGGTTTCTCAGTCATGATGTGCGCTCTCAAGAAAGATTTTTTCAAGAATGGAATGAAAGAGAAGAGCTATTAAATTTTTTCCCATCGCTCAGTATGACGGCGGAAGGAATAGGGCTTCCTGATCCAGAAGTCATTTCTGAAAGACTTGCTTTCCTGGGAAAGGTAGCTGAAAAAAAATCTTTTGCTGCTAGCGTTGCCTTTTTAGCTTTATCAGACAATGTTCCAACTCCGAAAGAACTTTTAGCTGATGTGTTAAAAGTTGCAATTGGCTGGAAAGGCTCCCCTGGAAGTCTTGCTAAGCAGCTCAAGGAAGTTGGCTTTGAGCGTACTGCTCAAGTAGCTCATCGCGGTGAGTATGCCTTAAGAGGAGGTATTCTAGATCTTTTTGCATGGCAGGAGGAGAGGCCATGTCGATTGGAATTTGATGAGGAAAAAATCATTTCGATTCGTAGTTTTGATCCTGATTCACAACTTTCATTGGAACATTTAGAAGTTTGCGAAATTCAATGGGCAGAGCCAGAGCGCGCTGGAGTGCCACTTAGCAGCTATATTAAAAAAGAGGACTTCATTGTTTTACTCGGAGATGACTTTAGTGAAGATGAAACAAAAAAATTGCTACTGCAACTTCCAGCAACAAAACTGAGGTTTTCAGAGCAATTAATTAACGCTAACGAAAAAGAAATTTCTTGCGAGCTTGCCTCGTTACCAATTCCTTTTGCTAGCTTTGCGGCAGGAGACTTTGTGACACATGAAGCACAGCGAAGAGAGTTTTTTAAGCAACTGAGGCAATGGCAAAAAGAAGAATATCAACTTTTCTTTTTTAGTAGTGCTGAGTCGGGAGGGGAACGCTTTACTGAACTAGCCGAAAAAGAAAATATTTCTCGTGCCTCATTGCAGTTGCATTCTGCTAATATTTCGGAAGGCTTTGTATTGCCTCAAGCAAAGCTTGTTTTCCTTTCTGAAGCTGAAATTTTTGGGCGATCGGCCCAGCAACAATGGCGCGCTTCTCATCGCAAGAGAGAAGAACAACGAGCTGCACGCTCTGCGATTGATTACACAGAATTCGAAGAAGGCGATTTTGTCGTCCACGTTGAATATGGCGTTGCTTATTATGCTGGCATTGAGAAGATATCTGACTTAAACGGCAACTTAACGGAAGTTTTGGTGCTTGAGTTTGCGGATAAAGCAAAGCTTTTTGTTTCATTAGATCAGGCTTGGCAGATCTCTCGCTACGTTGGTATTGGGAGAGCGAGACCATCACTTTCTTCTTTAGAAAATGATCGTTGGAAAAAGGCACGAGCCACTGCTGAGAAATCTATTTTTCTTTATGCAGGAAAACTCTTGCAACTTCAAGCAGAGCGCGAGACTGGCTCTGGGCATGCATTTAGCCCTGACACACCGTGGCAGCGTGAACTTGAAGAGCATTTTCCATATCGTGCAACAAGAGATCAGTTGCGGGCGGTTGCGGAAATTAAGCAAGATATGGAGTCGTCCATGCCAATGGATCGACTTCTATGTGGAGACGTTGGGTTTGGTAAAACAGAAGTGGCTTTGCGTGCTGCATTCAAGGCTGTGCTCGACGGGAAACAAGTTGTTTTTTTAGCTCCCACCACAGTGTTGGCGCAGCAACATTTTCAAACATTAAAAGAGCGGATGAGTTCTTATCCAGCAACAATTGAGTTAATGAGCCGCTATCGTACAGCTGCAGAGCAGCGTGAAGTAGCAAAGGGGCTGGCAGCTGGTTCTGTTGATATTGTTGTAGGAACACATAGATTGTTGTCTGCTGATATTGTCTTTAAAGATCTAGGCTTAGTTATTGTCGATGAAGAGCAGCGATTTGGAGTGAAGCATAAGGAAATTTTCAAAGAACGCTTTCGTCTCATCGATATGTTGACGCTTTCAGCAACACCAATTCCGCGAACGCTCTATCTTTCATTGATGGGAGCTCGCAAAATGTCACTCCTAGAAACCCCGCCAGCCAATCGACAGGCTGTTGAGACAGTAATAGCGGCTTATGACGAACGCCTCATTCGCAAGGCCATCGAACAAGAATTAACGCGTGGCGGACAAGTCTACTTTTTACATAATCGTGTAGCAACTATTGAAACAGTAGCAACACGATTACAAGAACTAGCTCCAAAAGCTCGTATCATTGTCGGACATGGACAAATGGAAGAAAAAGATTTGGAGCAAGTTATGCAACGATTTGTGAAAGGTGATGCCGATATTCTTGTTTCAACAACAATCATTGAAAGTGGCCTTGATATTCCTAATGCAAATACCATCATCATTGATCGTGCTGATCGTTTTGGGTTAGCTGATCTTTATCAATTGCGTGGTCGTGTCGGAAGAAGTCAGCAAAAAGCTTATGCCTACTTGTTATTACCGCGTAGTATGATGATTTTTGGGGAAGCGCGACGGCGTGTTCAAGCCATCCGACAATATTCAGAACTTGGCTCTGGCTTTAAAATTGCAATGCGCGATTTGGAAATTCGTGGAGCTGGGAATCTTTTAGGAACAGCCCAGAGTGGGCATATCACGGCTATTGGTTTTGATCTTTATTGCAAAATGCTTCATCAAGCTGTGGCTCAGCTTAAGGGAGAAAAAATTAAAGAATTGCCAGCTATTCAGACCACACTCTTTTTCGATTTTGTTGTTACTTCTATTGCCGCTTGGGAAAATGCACTTAAAGAACATAGCGCAAAAGAAAAAACAGAAAGAAAACGATTTTGCCAATCGATCATACCAGCTTTTATTCCAGAAGAATATTTGCCCGAGGTGTCACTTCGTTTAGAACTTTATCGCCAACTTGCTGCAGCCTCTGATCGGAAGGAGCTGAAACAATTAGAAGCTTCTTGGCGTGACCGTTTTGGGCCTCTTCCTGAACCTCTGCAGTATCTTCTTATGATGGAAATTATTCGACGTGTTGCTGCTGAATCTGGGGTGACCAAAGTAGAAACACAAGGACCAAAACTGTTGATGACACGGCATGGAGATTTTTTACAGCTGAATCATCGCTTCCCACGATTAACGGCAGTGACGCCAGCAGCCAAGCTAAAGGAAGTTTTGCAATTTGTAGAATCGTTGAACTATTCAGGAACCTAGTGTACATTCAACAGTCTCTGCTCATGAAACGTTGGCTCTATTTCTACCTATTTATTTTTTTGATAGCTTCTCCTTCGCTATTGCAAGCCGAAGAAATTGTTGTCAATGGTATGGCAGCCATTGTTAATAATGATGTTATTACGTTTTCGCAAGTGCGCGAATTAACAGCAGCCCAAGAAAAAGCTGTTGCTCAAATGTATCAAGGAAAACAGTTGGAGGATAAAATTAAAGAAATCCGTCAATCTGCAATGAGGGATTTAATTGATCGATCTTTAATTCTACAGGAGTTTAAGAAAAAGGAATTTTCGATACCGGAGTATTATGTCGATGACGCTATTCAAAAAATTATTCGTGAGGAATTTGGCGGCGATCGAATGGCTTTCCTTAAAACATTGCAGGCACAAGGATACTCACTCACTCGTTTTCGACAGTCACAAAAAGAGAAACTCATCGTTCAAGTCATGCGGGGATCGAAGCTTAAGGAGAACTATGTTGTTTCTCCAGTAAAGGCCCGTTCGTATTACGAAAAAAACCGTGAAGTCTATGCTACGCCTGAACAAGTAAAACTTCGTATGATTGTTCTGCATGAGAGTGACCCTAATAACCCTGATGGTTCTAAAAAAGGGATGGCGGAGGAGATTCATCAAAAATTAGCAGGAGGAGCTGAATTTGATCGGATGGCACAAATGTATTCCGAAGATTCCACTCAAGATTCTGGAGGCGATTGGGGGTGGGTAGAACGAAAAACACTTAATACGACTCTTTCTAATGCTGCTTTTTCCATGAAAGCAGGAGAAGTAAGCCCCGTAATCGAACTGGATCATTCGTATTATATTCTCATGGTAGAGGCAGTTAAAAAGGCTTCAGTGAAACCATATACAGAAGTGCAGCGTGAGATTGAACAGAACTTAATTGAGCAAGAAAAATTAAAAGCTCAAGAGCGATGGATGCAGGGGTTAAGAGATAAAGCCTATATTAAGATTTTATAAACCTCTTTGTGGTTCACTTTTTTTTATGAGTTTTACTAAACTCTTTATTCCAGGGCCTGTTGAGGTTTCTCAAAAAACCCGTGAGGCTTTTGCTAAGCCGATGATTGGGCACCGTGGAGAAGAATTTAAGAGCCTCTATGCTTCCTGTCAGCCGCGATTGCAAGAGCTGTTTGGAACGACGAGACCGGTTTTTCTTGCGACTTCTTCAGCCTGGGGTGTGATGGAAGGAACACTGAGAAATTTAGCAAAAGGTAACGTCCTCAACTGCATGAATGGAGCGTTTTCAGATAAATGGTTTGAGGTTACTCAGCGTTGTGGCTGTGAAGCAGAGAAGCTTCAAGTTGATTGGGGAGCACCAATCACAAGCGAGCTGCTTGAGAAACGCTTGCAACAAGGAAAGATCGATGTTGTAACGTTGATTCATAATGAGACATCGACAGGTGTTCTCAGCCCATTAGGAGAACTGGCTGTTGTTATGAAAAAATTTCCCGACGTGTTGTGGGTTGTAGACACAGTTTCTTCTTTTTCAACAATGCCAATTCCCATGGACAAATTCGGCATTGATGTCATGTTGACCAGCTCTCAAAAGGCTTTGGCGCTGCCTCCTGGGTTAGCCCTCTTTTCTGTTTCAGAAAAAGCAATGGCTCGTGCAGCTACAGTCAAGGGTCGTGGTTACTATTTTGATTTTCTTGAATTTCAAAAAAATCATGAAGGAAATATGACGCCTAGCACGCCTTCCATTGGGCATATTTATGCTCTTGCTTCCAAGCTTGATGATATTTTTGAAGAAGGAATCGTACGGCGCTACGAACGGCATGCCTATACCAATGCGCTTGTTCATGAATGGGTGGTGCAACGAGGGTTTGATTTTTTCGCGCCCGAAGGATTTCGTTCCTTAGGGTTGACTTGTATTAAAAACAATCAAGGAATTGACGTGGTAGCTTGGATTGCACGCCTCAAAAAAAAATATCAGTGCATCATTGATGGCGGTTATGGCCCACTTCAAGGAAAAACGTTCCGTATTTCTAACATGGGGGATGAAACTGCGGAGACGGTCTCGCAATTGCTAGCTTGGTTAGATGATGTTGCTTGATAGAGCATTTTCAAAAATTCTATAGCCGCGTGTTGTGATGTCACTCCGGGGATCGAAGCCTCGAGTATGCCCAAATGGTATAGGTTCAGGACATAGGTAACACTTTTTAAGGCAAAAAAAGCTTAACAAACTTAAGAGATGCCTTGGAAAAACAATACACTTGTGGACCAACAAAAAGAATTTGACTGTAACTTACACTTTTAACTTCAACTGCCACGAAGTAGCCTGTAGCCTGTCTCCCTTCTTATGAGCCGTTATCGCGATACTGTCCTTCTACCTAAAACTGATTTTCCTATGCGCGCTGGTCTTGCTACGCGAGAACCGGAACTGCTTGCTCGTTGGGAAAAAGAAAATCTCTACTTCAAAATTCAAGAAGCTCGTGCTGGAGCTCCTCGGTATGTATTGCATGATGGCCCTCCCTTCGCCAATGGCCAAGTGCACATGGGAACGGCGCTTAACAAGGTTCTTAAGGATCTAGTTGTTAAGTCAAAAACCATGCTTGGCTTTCAAGCACCTTTTGTTCCTGGATGGGATTGTCACGGATTGCCGATTGAATTTAAAGTTGTTAAATCTTCAAAAGGGTTAACGCCACTTCAAATTCGTGAGCAGTCAGATGCCTATGCACGCAAGTTCATTGATATTCAACGAGACGATTTCAAGCGTCTTGGAGTCTTTGGAGATTGGGAACATCCCTATCTGACGCTAGATCCAGGTTATGAAGCCACCATCATTCGTTCTTTTTCTAAATTTGTAGAAAAAGGACTGGTTTACCAAAAGAAGAAGCCAGTCTATTGGAGCACCGGAGCACAAACAGCTCTGGCAGAGGCTGAGATTGAGTACCAAGAAAAAACTTCTCCAGCAATCTACGTCGCATTTCCGCTGGTAGTAGAAAAAGAAAGTTCGCCAAAATTTTCAAGCCTTACAGATCTCTCGGTTGTCATTTGGACCACGACGCCTTGGACACTGCCTGCCAATGTTGCCATTGCTGTTAGCCCTGAGGCTACCTACGTTATTGTTCGAACAAAGAACCAACAGGGACTTGAAAAAAATTATCTTATTGCAGAATCTCGTGTGGAGAGTTTTTGTGAAGCATGTGCTTTAGAAAAAATCTCCCTTGGAGAAAAAATCTTAGGGCGCGATCTTGAAGGGAAAATAGCAGAGCACCCATTTTTGCCTCGTACGGCAACATTGTATGGAGCCGATTTTGTAACGATGGATTCAGGAACGGGTCTTGTTCATATCGCCCCTGGGCATGGTGAAGATGACTATGCTCTTGGGCTGCAAAAAAACCTTCCTGTCTTATCTCCTGTGGACGATGAAGGATGCTTTACCGAAGAATGTGGAGTTCCTGAACTGATTGGTAAAAATGTTTTTGTAGGAAATCCACTTGTTATTGCGATACTCGCAGCGAGAGGACTGCTCTTGGGGCATCAGGAATATCAGCATAGTTATCCACACTGTTGGCGTTCTAAAACACCAATCCTCTTCCGTGCTGTTGAACAATTTTTTATTAATATTGCTCAGCTCCGAGATCAAATGTTAGCAGGCATCGGTAATGTCGACTGGATTCCTGCCTGGGGCAAAAGCCGTATTAGCGCTGGAGTAGAGCGCTTGGATTGGTGCATCTCTCGCCAACGCTCATGGGGTGTTCCCTTGCCAATTTTCTATGACACTGAGAAAAAACCAATTCTCGAGCCTGCATTGATTCTTCAAATCGCTGATGTTTTTGACAAAGAAGGATCCAATGCTTGGTTTGCTTGGGATGATGCAACCTGGTGCCAACGCCTTGGAAAACCTGAAGGTTCTTTACAGCGTTTTTCATTAGATATTCTCGATGTTTGGATTGAAAGTGGCGTCAGCCATGAAGCTGTTTTGCGTCAGCGCCCTGAACTCCAATTTCCTGCTGATCTTTATTTAGAAGCAACCGATCAACATCGTGGTTGGTTTCAATCTTCCTTGATGACCTCGGTTGCCTTAAATGAAGCTGCACCTTATAAAGCCGTTTTGACACATGGTTTTGTAGTTGATGTGGACACACGTCAAAAAATTTCTAAGTCAAATCAAGGAGCCTCTGGTTATCAAAAACCGACCGAAGCCGCCCATTTTATCAAGACCTACGGTGCTGATATTGTGCGCCTCTGGGCAGCAAGCGTTCAGTTCACAGATGAAGTTCCTTTCTCGGAAGAAATTTTTGCGCGTGTGACCGATTCATATCGTCGTATTCGCAATACGCTACGGATTTTATTAGGAAACATTCAGGGTTATGATGCAACAGAGCCTGCCGCAGCTTTAACAAGTATCGATGCTTGGATTTTAGAACGCTTGCAGCAGCTTGTGAACACCTGTCGCAAAGGCTATGAAGAGCTTGCTTTTCAAAAAGTGACACATGCCATCAATCAGTTTTGTACTGTTGATCTGAGCAGTCACTACGTTGATGTTACGAAGGATCGGCTTTACTGTGATGGAAAAGATTCCGAAAGACGTCGCGCTACTCAAGCAACGATGGCCCGTATTTTCGAAACTATTACCAAGTTACTAGCACCGATCTTAGTTTTCACAACAGAAGAAGCGTGGAGTTACTATCGTCCTAACAGTTCAATCCACCTGGAACTGCTTCCAGGGGAGGACGATCTTGATGTGGCCTTACTGCAACGGTATGACAAACTTTTAGCACTTCGAGGTCAAATTGCGCAAGCTCTTGAAAAAGCACAACGTGATGGTGTTATTGCAAACCCATTAGAAGCTTTTGTCAAAGTAACGACAAAGGAGCCAGAAATTTTGAAGGCAGCAACAACGCCAGCAGATGTTTCAATGATTGAAGAGTTTTTTATCCTCAGCCATCTTGAAATTGAAGAAGGCGAGGAAAAAGTCACCATTGCTTTGGAGAGTGCTGAAAAATGTGAACGCTGCTGGCGCCACCGCGCGGATGTCGGCTCACATGTGGAGCATCCAACGTTGTGCGGACGATGTGCCAATGCCGTTGAAACCAAGAGTTAGAGTTGTGCAGTAAAATTTTCTGTAACCTGCAACCTGCAATCTATAAGCTAGTGGCCATGACTGCTCCTCTCTACTTCATCCCCATTGTCTTTCTTCTTGTTGCCTGCGATCAGCTGACAAAGTTACTAGTATTGCACGCTGTTTCTGTTTATGGAGCGGTAAAAATTGTACCAGGATTTTTTTACCTCACTCACCTCTACAACACAGGAGCTGCTTTTGGAATGCTTCATGATAGCAACCGATTTTTTATGGGCATTTCGGTCGCAGCAATAGCAATTTTATTTTGGCAGCGTCACCATTTTGTAGCGCTTTCATTGCAACTTGGATGGGTATTAATGTTGAGTGGAATTCTTGGAAACCTCTGTGATCGCTGGTTTCGAGGGCATGTTGTTGATTTTCTTGGATTCCAAATTTGGAATTATTATTGGCCGCCATTCAACATCGCTGATACGTGCATTTGTATGGCGACAGGATTTTTTCTGTTGAGTGCATTTTCTTCGCAGCGCTCAAAGTAGAGAAGAAAAAGTTTAATCTGAAAAAGCACAAAAACAAAACGCATGAATCTTCCGCGAAGCCCTTATGACGCAATTCATGGCCTCGTCTATTTTGGGCGATTACTTGATAAAATTCGGTTGCATGCTGCAGGCAAGTTGCCTGAAGTTTATATAGCCAACCTTGGTCATGACCAAAAATTCGATGGAGCCTGTCTTCGGTTTTTAGGCGTTTCTTATCAAGCATTGGAACAAGTTGTGGTCGCTGGAGCTTCTGATGAAGAGGCTTGGGAATGGTGTTCCAAAAACGGAAAGATGCACACCGAAGAAGAGATCATGATTTGGAATTCCTATATTGCCAAATCCGGTTGGCGTGACCCAATGGCAGAAATATTACAACGCCGTCTCAAAGAAGGTGGCTGGGAGAGCCGAACAGACATTCAAACCTTATTTGATTATATTGATCTTGATGAGGGGAGAGAACAAAAGCGCTAACACTATTTCTCTTTTCTCGGAGCCACATAATAATGTTCAGGCCAATTGATCTGGCGACGTAACAACCAGAAAACACCGATAAGGTCAAGGACGCCGTGGCTAGCTCGTTTTAAAATCGTATAGTTTGATTGACCAAAGCGACGAGGGCGATGATTGACAGGAAATTGACCGAGTGTGAGGCCTGCATGCTCGAGCATCGCAATCATGTAGCATTGCATTTGATTAAAGGGCATGAGAAATCGAAGGTATTCTTTGCGAATAACTTTTAGTGTGCAGCCTGCATCGCGCACCGTATCGCCAGTAAAAAATTTGCGCACCTTATTTGCAACTTTAGAGGCAGCCTTAACTTGCCAGCTATCTTTGCGGTGTTTTCTATAACCACAGACGATATCGTAATTTTGTGATTCACGAACCAACATGGGAATATCAGCAGGATCATTTTGCCCATCGCCGTCCATCAAGACGCAAATAGGATTAGAAGCTGCTAACAAGCCAGCATAGAGAGCAGCACTTTGGCCTAAGTTTTTTGAAAAAGAAACCAAACGAACATCACTAAATTTCCTAATCAAAGATTCTGTGTGGTCCCGACTCCCATCATTAACAGCAATAATTTCAGCATGAGGATTCGTTGAGCGTGTTTCTTCAAGAACAGCAACAACGTTATCTTTTTCGTTATAAAAAGGAATGATAATAGAAATATTGAGCGAGGCTTGATCTTCAGGCATGAGGATAGCGTACAGATTAGAGGCTACAGGTTACAGGAAAAAATTAAGGACTGCCCCTATGTTATGGAATGAGTGAGATGAGTCGTATCGGTGCTTCGGTGCCGTTACGTGTTTTAATTGGAAGCGCTATGATCCAACTTCCTTTTGCTGGCAGCAGATCTATGTTTGCAATGTTTTCAATGATGTATCGTTCGCTTCCTAAAAATGCTGCATGGACTGGGTAATCACTTTCAGGCTTGTCAGGAGAGAGGGTATCGATGCCCAGGCCAACAGCTTGTCGTTGAATTAATAGTTCGGCTGCTTTTTGAGAAACAGAAGGAAAGCGATAATTGTTGTGATATTTTTTTGGCTCTTTCCAAAATTTTTCCCATCCCGTTTTAATAATGACAAAGCTTTTTGGTTCAATCAGGCCATGGGTTTTTTCAAAAAATTCAATTTCACCTGGTGGCAATAAATAGTGTTCATCAGCGTGCATTGAAACATCAATGACAACACAAGGAGCGACGAGGTTATTAAGATCAAGTTGATCAATTGTCTTTTTTCCCAAGCTGCAGTGAGCAGGCGCATCTATGTGCGTACCAA
The DNA here is from genome assembly GCA_964402065.1 of uncultured Chthoniobacter sp. Lineage (GTDB taxonomy): Bacteria > Verrucomicrobiota > Verrucomicrobiia > Chthoniobacterales > UBA6821 > CAIWMF01. Next base: position 221,284 of record CAYOAN010000001.1, read on the forward strand.
TGCCAGCATGCATTTTAAGTTGTTGCACGCGGAAGGAAATATCAGTTGCTGAATCATAATCAAGTTTGAGTTCTTGATGAAAGCCACAGCTTCCACTCCAAGAAGGAACTGTTTCATCAAGGGTGTGACTCAGGTCAACGAGCTTGTAAGGGAAAAAAGAGGGTATGGTTTTCATAGGACATTACATAATGACGATGCCTTTTTCCATGGCACGTGCCAATATTTTGGTAGCATCAGAACTGTAAGGGCGCGTGGAAGCTATTTCGTTGTCATCATCCTCGGGCGTGTCCGTGTTTTTTTTGCTATCATTCTTTTTTTTAAATGGAGGTCGGCGAGCACCTCTTTGTCCAATGTTAGCAATGATTTGATCCTGGGTTGTGGCTGCTTGTAAGGTGGACTTAGCCGTGTCATCAACGGTGGTGTATTGATTTCCTGGTGTGGCTTGGCCTGTTGCTGTTGACCCAAAAACAAAAGCTGTTGCATCGTTGGACTGCATTGCATAAGCATCAGGCGCAACAGTGCCTGGTGCTACGCTCACACTGGCCTCAGTTCCGCTACTCACGCCTGTCGATGTTTCACCTTGCCCGCCAGTTGGAGGTGTTGAGCTGTTGGAGGGAGAAAATTGATCATTGTTAGCAGCAAGTGAAGATTGAATCATTTGCGCTGGCGAGATCATGGTGATGGGATGATTAGCCATGATAGAAATTATAGGTTATAGAAATTTTTATGATGTACCGAAATCATGATGAGAGTTACGAGCTCTTGCAAAGAGGGTAGATAGTAAAAATTAGTGGTTTTGATAGTTCCTATTTTTTGTGAGGGTGTTGGATCAAAACAATCCAGCAATAATGTTGACAACTAACGCAATGATGGAGGTGTTAAAAAGAAACGAGAGTAATCCATGCAATAAAACGAGTCGACGCAATTGATGTTTTGTGATGCCAACATCAGCTACTTGACAAGTCATTCCAATGACAAAAGAAAAATAGACGAAGTCCCAATAGTCAGGAAATTTTTCTTGGCCAGGAAAAGCAAGTCCACCTGCAAAGGTTGTCTGATCGCCCTGATTTTCATTTGAAATATTAGAAGGAAGAGCACGATAAAAAAAATGAGCATACAGGCTTGCAAAACGGGTATGAACAAAGATCCAAGAGATCGCAATGGTGATTAGCGCAAAAACAATGCTCGCAGAGAGATGAAGAGTAAATTTTTCTTTTACTAAGTTTAATAAGAACCACGTCGATAAAACACTAACAATGGCTGCCAGAATAACGACCAAAAAGAAAAAATGACGAGTGTTATCATTGAGGCGAAGCTGCTTTCTAATCTCATAAGGATTTTTAGTGAAAATAAATAACCCGGTAAGAGCAATGCTGGTAAAGGCGAATCCATCCCAAGCGACTAGAAAAGGGATTGGAAAGGGAAAGTGTTGTCGCAATTTAAAAAAAAGAAGTAGCGCTATGAAGCACTCAATCACCCAATATTCATGAAAATGCAAAAAATGATGGGATCGTTTTGTGAGTTGATTTATTTTTTTGTGTGATAATAACATGAATAGCCTGAACTAGTATGAGATCTGAGCAATTTTTCTCAAAGAATTTTTTTTCGCAGCCTTTGGCTGGCGTAGTCGTATTTTTAGTTGCACTCCCACTTTCTCTCGGCATTGCATTGACGTCTGGTGCGCCACTTTTTTCAGGACTCTTGGGTGGGATGATTGGAGGACTTGTTGTAGGGGTATTAAGCGGTTCACAAGTTAGTATTAGTGGTCCCTCAGCTGCATTAGCTTCGATTGTGGCTCAGCAAATTAGCGAGCTCCATTCTTTTGAAGCATTTTTATTAGCACTTTTTTTCGCAGGTATCATTCAGGTTATTGTGGGCTGGGTTCGTGGGGGCTTTATTGCAGAATTTTTTCCTTCGAGTGTGATCAAGGGGTTGCTCACAGCTACTGGAATTTTGATTGTTCTTAAGCAAATTCCACACTTGATTGGTTATGATCCAGTAGCCTTTGGCGATTCTGCATTTTGGGAATGGGATGGGAACAATACTTTCAGTGCTATTAAATGCGCTGCCGTTCATTTGCAGTTTGGAGCTTTGTTAGTGGGAAGTCTCTCGCTCTTTTTTTTAATACTCAGTAATCGAGTGAAATGGGTAAAAGCCATCCCAATTCCACCTCCTTTATTAGTGGTTGTTGGGGCAGTTGGTGTGAACGAGCTATTGCGCCGTTGGGGGTGTTCTTGGGAGATTGAGTCGACGCATCTGGTCCAAATTCCAAAAATTGCAACCCCTGCCGTTTTTTTAACAGCACTTCGCTTTCCCGATTTTTCTCAATGGGTACAACCTGGAGTTTACACGGCAGCTATTTTCATTGCTATCAGTGCTAGCCTTGAAACGTTATTAAACTTGGAAGCGACTGACAAAATTGATCCTGAACAACGCGTTAGTCCTCCAAATCGAGAGCTTATTGCGCATGGTGTTGGAAATATGGTTTTAGGTCTTATCGGAGGAATTCCAATTACCAGTGCGATTGTAAGGAGTACAGCTAATATCACGGCAGGGGGACGTACCCGCTGGGCAACAATCACGCATGGTGTTTTTCTTTTTGTGTCGATTCTTTTTTTATCCCGGTGGATCAATGAGATTCCACTTGCTGCCTTGGCTGCGATTTTGGTGATAGTGGGCATGAAACTAGTTCAGCCTCAAGTTGCTCTTAGCCTTTGGCATGAGGGATTGAGTCAATTTGCACCATTTGTGGTAACGATCGCAGCGATTATTTTTACGAATTTACTTTTTGGAATTTTAATTGGCCTTGGTGTTGGTCTTCTTTTTTTACTTCATAACAATCTTTATCGTCCCATTCATCAAGTGTTAGAACGGCATGCGGCTGGAGATGTCTTGCGTATAGAGTTAGCAAATCAAGTAAGTTTTTTAAATCGGCCATCTCTCATGAAGGCTCTGGATGCGGTTCCTTCCAAAAGTCATCTTTTTATTGATGCTCGTGGTACCGATTATATTGACCCTGACATCATCAGTTTAATTCGTGATTTTCTTCAATCGAAAGCTAAGGTGCGCAATATTACCGTGAGTCTTCTTGGTTTTCAGAAAAAGTATAAACGCATCAAAGATGTTGTTCGCTTTATTGACTATTCGACTCGAGAGCTGCAATCCAAGCTGTTGCCAGAGCAGGTGCTGGTAATTATGAAAGAAGGGAATGAGCGCTTCTGGCAAGGACGGCCCTTACAGCGCGACCTGCGTCGTCAAATGCAAAAGACATCCGAAGGCCAATACCCTATGGGAGTGATTCTTAGTTGTATTGATAGTCGTGCTCCTGTGGAGATGATTTTTGATGCTGGGTTGGGGGATTTTTTTAGCGTTCGGATGGCTGGTCAAGTTGCTAATCATAAGGAGCTCGCCAGCATGGAGTATAGTTGTGTGGTTGCTGGCGCTAAACTCATCTTAGTCTTGGGGCATAGCTCCTGTGGGGCAGTTGGAGCGGCTCTTGAGTTTTATCAGCAACAAACAACAGCTCAACAAGCTACAGGGTGTGAACATCTTGATTCACTTCTTCAGGAGATCCAACAGTCCATCGATCCTTCTACACCAGTGAACTTTTCTTCAGCGGAGGAAAAAAAAATATGGGTCGATGATTTAGCACGCCGTCACGTTAGCGCAACGATTGGTTTTATTCGTAATGAAAGTTTTTCATTACGTCGCCTTGAAGAAGAGGGAGTGATTAAGATCATAGGCGCATTTTATAATGTGAGTACTGGGCGAGTTGAGTTTCTGCGCTCCTAAAGTGCTCTTTTCAATTTAATGCACTATAGTTGCGAGGGTGAGTGGTGGATTACAAAACAGAATAAAAAATTTCTGTAACCTGTGCTCCGTAAGCTATAATCTTCTCGTATGTCTAATATTTCTTCCAAGATTTCTTTTTTTGAAAAAAAATCTGCCCTTCTATTTTTTGCCCTACTCATCATTGCGGTAACTCTTTTTCGGTTTTGGTATGCCACACAACTCGAATTAATAGGAGATGAGGCTTATTATTGGTATTGCTCAAAGCATCTCGATTGGAGTTTTTTTGATAAAGGCCCTGGTGCGGCAGTAACGATTTGGTTAGGAACGCATCTTTTTGGAGATACTGTTTTTGGAGTGCGCTTTTTTGCAGTGTTACTCTCAGCCGCAACGGGGATGGCTCTCTTTGCGCTAGCCCGAATGCTTTTTTCACAACGAGCTGCTTGCTGGACCTTGCTCCTTGCTCTCTTTATGCCGCTTTACGCTGTCGGAAGTATTTTAATGACCATTGATCCATTAAGTATTTTCTTTTGGACCTTGGCAGCGATTTCTTTTTGGAAGGCCACAGCGAGCTTTAAAGCAGGTTTTAAAGAAGTTTTCTTTTGGATCTTAACAGGAACTTTTGTTGGGCTGGGAATGCTTGCAAAATATACGAACTTAATAGAACTACTTTGCTTTGCGATTTTTTGTTGTTGGAATCGAGAGGAACGGCGGCAATGGAAGAGACCTCATTTTTATCTCATGTTAGCAACGACCTTGTGTTTTGCATTGCCAATGGTGATTTGGAATATCCAACATCAAGGGATAGGCCTCGTTCATTTAATTCATCGAGGTGATCTTGATCATAGTTGGAGTATCAAACCAGGAGAATTACTGACTTTTCTTGGGGCACAAGCTGGTGTTATTTCGCCTCTCTTTTTTCTTGGTATGGTCGTGTCTGTTTTTTGGCCGCAGTGTGATCAAAAACATGAAAAAGCAACATGCTATCTTCGTTCGCTTTTTATACCTCTTTTTGCTTTTTACTCTTTCCTCAGTTTGAATAAAGCAGCAGAACCAAACTGGACAGCGCCTTGTTATATTGCAGGAATGGTATTACTTGCCGGGAATTGGCCTGTACTACAGCAGCGATGGGCGCTTGCAAAAAAATGGATTGTGGCTGCGCTGATGATTGCTACTTTTGAAACGGTCATGTTGCACAATACTTGGTGGCTTCATATGCCGGTCCCAGCAGTCTTGCAAACGAGTAAAAATCCTGTGGTTCAAAAATTGGTCGAAGCTTATCTCAATGTAGGGGCCGTGGATCCTCTTGATCGCGCTCGTGGCTGGGAGTCATTGGCTCAACACGCATTAGAGCTTTCTAAAAAATATAAAACGGACTTTTTTATTTCAGACAATTATCAAATGGCAAGCCTGTTGAGCTTTTACCTTCCAGGGCATCCCGATACTTATGAAGCTGACTGGGGACGGATCAAAGACCAGTTTTCAATTTGGCCAGGATTTAAAGAAGGCTACCCTTTAGGAAGCAACGCTCTTTTTATTTTTGAGTGGCCTTACTCACCTAAAGAAGTCCGCCGTGATTTTACTCAAGTGAAAGAAGTTGATCAAAGCTATTCAATGACAGGCGCTCGACCTGTTAAAAAATATTACTATTCAGTCTGTTTCAATTTGAGATGAACTTTTCGGGTTACCTAGGTTCTGAACCTGTACCACACCTAATACTCGAGGCTTCGAGCACCGGAGTGACGCCGCAATGTGCAGCTATAGAATTTTTTAAAATGCTCTAGCTATGTAGTCAACTTACTTAGAGATTACAACAAGCTGACGTGATCTTAGTTAGGAAAAAGCAGCGTTCTCATCCCATCACGTTATCGTTGAGATAGCGCTCGGTCTTCGGTCTCGCCTTTTCTAAAGGGCTCTGCGTTCCTTCCTGTCATTGCTAAGTAATTTGACTATAAAGCTTCTGCAGCAGCATTTGCACTAGCCCAAGCCCATTGGAAGTTGTAACCACCGAGCCAGCCAGTTACATCAATGACTTCGCCTATAAAGTAAAGTCCAGGAATGCGACGTGACTCCATTGTTTTGGAGGAAAGTTCAGAAGTGGAAACCCCACCGCAGGTCACTTCGGCTTTTGGATAGCCTTCGCTTCCTGAAAAGCGCATAGGCCAATGATGAAGCATTTCCAGGAAATAAGAAAATTCTTGATCACTGCATTGGTGAGCGGATTTAGAAAAGTGATGTCGTTGGCACCAGGCCTCAGCAAAACGCCGAGGAAGATAATGGCTCAAAATATTAGGTAGTAGAGCATGACTCTTTCTTTCTTGAGCTAGTTGAGAAGAGGCTGTTGGGTTGGGGAGTAAGTCAAAAACAAGTTCTTCACCAGGCTCCCATGTCGAAGAAATTTGTAGTATAGCAGGGCCGCTAACGCCACGATGGGTGAATAAGAGGGCCTCTTCAAATGTGACGCTACGATACGTTACAGATACTGGCAGTGAAACGCCGGCTAAGTCGTTGCAAAAATGGCGGTCTGTTGACATGAACGTTAATGGTACAAGACCTGGTCGTAATGTTGTCACTGCTATGCCAAATTGTTGCGCAATGCGATATCCAAAATCAGTCGACCCAAGTTTAGGGAAAGAGAGCCCTCCTGTAGCAATCACAAGAGAATCAGCGGTGAAAGAGCCTCTGGAGGTGAGGAGATGAAAGGAAGTAGTTTCTTTCCGAACTTTTTGAACGCGACAGGAAGTCATGATCTCAACCCCTTTTGCATGGCACTCGCGCAATAACATCTCAATAATTTCACGAGAGCTTGAATCACAAAACTGTTGGCCTAATTTTTTTTCGTGATAAGCGATTCCATGCTTTTCTACGAGAGATATGAAGTCCCAAGGAGAATAACGAGCCAATGCTGACTTGCAGAAGTTAGGGTTTTCAGAGAGGTAATTTTCAGCGTTGGCATGAATATTTGTAAAATTACAACGGCCACCACCAGAAATGCCGATCTTTTTTCCGACGCGATCATTGTGTTCTAATAAAAGAACCTGATGCCCTCGGTGAGCCGCTTGGAAAGAGCAAAAGAGGCCTGCTGCGCCAGCTCCAATAATGATAACATCGAAATGCATCTCTTTTTTATAGGGATCTTTTTTCAATAAGCGACATTTTCTTTGTGTTCTTTGTCTTCTTTTATGGCTATTAATCAACGGATGGAAAAACGTACGTTCGAGGCGCTCGGCCTCTCTCCCGAGATGATGAAGGCTATTGCGCAACTTGGCTTTGAAGAAGCTTCACCTATTCAAACAGCAGCTATACCTGTTTTGATGTCTGGATCTGATGTTGTTGGACAGTCTCAAACCGGCTCTGGAAAGACGGCTGCATTTGCGATCCCTGCAATTGAAAAAATTGATCCAGCTAAAAAAGGAGTTCAAGTTTTAGTCCTTTGTCCAACACGAGAGTTAGCTACACAAGTAGCAGACGAGGTTTACAAATTGACAGCTTTCAAGCGAAACATTCATTGCGTGCCCATCTATGGCGGAGCTTCATATGAGCGTCAGCTTTTTGAATTGAAGAAAGGAGTTCAGATTGTGATTGGTACTCCAGGTCGTGTAATGGACCATTTGGAGAGGGGTACTTTAAAGTTAGATCAACTCCAAGTTGTTATTTTGGATGAAGCAGATCGCATGCTCGATATGGGATTTCGTGATGACATTCAAACAATTCTTGAAAAAACACCTCCAGAACGACAAACCGTTTTCTTTTCAGCGACTCTCTCTAAACCGATTCGCGATCTCATTAATCGTTTTTCACATGAGCCACAGACAATCAAAATTGAGCAAAAAGAGTTAGCTGTTCCAACAATTGAGCAATGGTTTTATGAAATCCCATCGCGCATGAAAGTTGAAACATTAATTCGACTCATTGATTTTCATGAATACAAGTTGGGAATTATTTTTTGCAACACTCAGCGGATGGTCGATGAATTGGCTGATGCGCTCTTGGCACAAGGCTTTTCAACAGATCGTTTGCACGGTGGTATTGCCCAGGCTCAACGGACACGGGTGATGAATAAATTTAAAAATTCCGAATTTGAATTTCTTGTTGCAACCGATGTTGCAGGACGTGGGATTGATGTGGATGCTTTAGAAGTTGTCGTTAACTATGATCTTCCATACGATCCTGAAGATTATGTCCATCGCATTGGACGTACTGGAAGAGCCGGCAAAAAGGGAGTTGCAATCACCTTTGCAAGTGGCAGAGACATTTATAAGCTTCAATTTTTGGAACGCTTTACCAAAGCAAAAATTCGCCGTGGGACTATTCCGACTGTGGGAGAGGTTGAGGGAAAGCGTGCTGAACAGCTTTATGGAAAACTTCTTCAGCAGCTTCAATCAAACTCTTTTAAAAAGCATGATGTCCTCATGGATCGTCTGTTAGAAGAGGGGTATACGTCCACCGATATTGGATCAGCGCTCTTTTCAATGTTGTTAGGTGGAGCTTCAGGAGCCTCAAAAAAGCAAACTGCAGAAACATCAACACAGCGTGAGTCACAACAGTTTTCTTTTGCACAATCTCAGGGAAGTCGAGGCGGTCATCGCGATGATCGTCGTGATGCTTCTCGTGGAAGTCGCAGTTTTAAAGGTGGTGCGAACCGTGGTGACCGAGGAGAGCGTCGGGGTGGGCCAAGGCATGAGAGTGATTATCGAGCAGAGGCACCTAGAGATCGTTCTTTTAAAAAGGGACCCGTGAGAAAATATTCAAAGCCTCAGAGGTAAAGCTAAGCTTGGCTGTTGCTTCTCCTGTTATTCCATTAGAGTATTTTAAAAACTTCCGTAGCCGTACATGATGTTGTTGTTCTGCTGAGCGTGTTTGTTTCACTTTCTGCAGCGAGGCTCAGCTTCAACATCTGTCGGGCTTCATTTATTTGGCAGTAAGAATGTAAATGCTTTAATACATTTCTGGCTTTATTTATCACCTATTAAATCAATAAGGGCACTCTACAGACTTGCGCTTTTTGCTTAAGAGGGCGTTCTCAGAGCCTACCTTACCGTAAGCTCGTGCCTCGATCTTCGGACGTGTCCTGAGAAAAAACTTTTGCCTTTCTCTCGCGCTTTTCTCAATTTCATACGCGATAACACCCCTTAGGATTGTAACCAGCTAGTTGAAATAAGGATGGGCTTTAGGAGTCTCATCTTCAAGATTCTTGCTGAAGAGCCAAGGGTGACCTTGGGAACCCTGGGCGTATCTGGTTTAAACTTGACAGGGTTACAAGCAATATAATAATGGGGGGCCTTATGGCACGTTACCTCGATCCCAAGAACGATTTTATTTTTAAGAGGATTTTTGGCCAACATCCTGAGTTGCTCAGGAGTTTTCTCAATGCTGTCTTGCCTCTGCCTGAGGAGTGTGTGATCGAAAGTCTAACGTATCTTCGAACTGAAAACGTTCCCGAGGTTCCCGCACTCAAATATTCTATCGTTGACGTTCGGTGTTGTGATAATCACGGTCGCCATTTTATTGTGGAGATGCAGTTGCAGTGGACGAGTGATTTTATTAAACGGATGCTGTTTAATTCAGCTACAACTTATGTTCGGCAACTCGAAAAAAGAGAACAATATCGAGATTTGAGCCCAGTCTATGGCTTAGCCTTGCTGGATACTAAGTTTGATCAAGGTGAGGAGTGGTTTCACCACTACCAGATGACGCATGCCATTAATAAAGATAAAACCCTGGATGATATCCAACTTGTTTTAATCGAGCTTCCCAAGCTTAAGCCAACAACAATGAACCAAAAAAAATTGGCCATTTTGTGGCTTCGTTTTTTAAAAGAAATTGATGAGCGAACTCAAGAAGTGGACCCTAACTTGCTGAATGTTGCACCGATCAAAGAGGCTCTTCATCTTCTTGAAATTGCTTCTTACGACGAAACTGAATTAATGGCCTACGATCGAGAGTGGGATGCTGTTAGATCGGAAAAAACATTGTTGAGTGGTAGGTTTGAAGAGGGGAGAGCAGAGGGGCGTGCAGAGGGCGAAGCCAAGGGTATCGAAAAAGGAAAGGCTGAGGTTGCAATGAAGCTGTATCAGACAAAAGTACCGATAAGCCAAATTGCCAATGTTACAGGGTTTACCGAAGAGCAACTCAAGGAGTTAGGCTTGAACTGAGCTCCAAGTAGCATGTTCAACAACTTGTTAAAGACGTTCTTGGAAAAACTTTCATCTCCCATCTTTCGTTGTCTGTTTTTCTTTGTTGTTGCTAGCGTTCTGCTAACAGCAATACATGCTGATGTAACGCTGCCTGCTATCTTTGGCGATCATATGGTCCTTCAGCAGGGAGCATCCTTGCCAATTTGGGGGGAAGCTGATCCGGGCGAGCGAATAACGGTGAAATTTGTTGGGCAGCAAGTAACAACAATCGCACGCCAAGATAGACAGTGGCGCGTTAATCTCCGACCAGTCTATCTTCGTAGTTCATCTGATGTTTTGATCGTTGATGGGAAAAATCATTTAGAATTTTCTGATGTGCTTGTAGGGGATGTCTGGCTTTGTTCCGGGCAATCTAATATGGCATTTCCATTAAAGGCCGCAGAAGGAGGGGAGGCTGCGGTCATACATGCTCACGATGATCAAATGCGTTTTTTTGTTGTTCCTGAAAAGTGTGCTTTGATGCCACAACGCCAATTAGAGGGAAGATGGGAATGTTGTTCTCCAGAGGCAGCGGCCAATTTTTCTGCAGTTGGATATTTTTTTGGGCGAGATATTCGTATGGCAACAGGAATGCCGATTGGCTTGATTGGAAGCTATTGTGGAGCTACTTCAATACAAGCCTGGATGAGTCTTGCCGCGTTGAAGCAGGCTCCTTCTTTTGGGCATTATCTTGCCGAATATAATCAAATCGTCCGTGATTTTGCAAAAAATCAAGAGGCTTATGATCAGCGAGAAAAAAACTATGAACAAGAATTAGCCACATGGGAAGAAGAGGTTGGAGCTCCTTATCAAGCTGAATTGGCAGATTGGAAGCTTAAATGCAAAGAGGCTTGTTCAAAGCTTTGGGCTCAACCATTAAAGCCAGATCCACTATCTCCAAAACCAATGCGTCCTTTGTCGCCAAATGGAGGTACCACAGCGCCGACTATTTTTTTTAATGCAATGATTGCTCCACTCATTCCCTATGCGATTACGGGGGTAATTTGGTATCAAGGAGAAGCTAATGAAAATAGAGAATCTAAAAAATCATGGATGGCGGCACTCCCAAAAGGTGGTACTAAAACTAATATTCCTGACGCATTTGAATATCGACGGCTCTTTCAACGACTCATTCGTTCGTGGCGTGCGGCTTGGGGAGAAGGGCCATTTCCTTTTTATTTTGTTAGCTTGGCTGGATTTCGGAAGCCGACTCTCGATCCTATTGAAATGCTAGTTGATGATGAAGGAGAACTGAATCCTGGATGGGCTTGGGTTCGTGAAGGGCAAGCGACGGCGCTTTTCCTTCCTGAGACAGGAATGGCAGTGACCACAGATATAGGAAGTCCGAATGATATTCATCCAAAAGACAAGTTGGATGTAGGGCGCCGGCTAGCATTGCTTGCACGGAAAAATCTTTATGCCCAGCCTGTCGTTGCAAGTGGTCCAACCTATCGTTCTATGAAACAAGAAGAAGGTAAAATTCGCCTTAGTTTTAGTAATATTGGTAAAGGGTTGACTGTTGCTGCTCCTGCGTGGCGATATGACGGAGGAATGATTGTGCCGCGTTCTTTACAAGGTTTTGCTATTGCCGGAGATGATCGCCATTGGTATGACGCAGTAGCGCTTATTGAAGGGAATGAAGTTACCGTCTCGAGTGAACTTGTTCTAAAGCCAACAGCAGTGCGTTATAACTGGAAAGATAATCCAACGGGCAATTTTTATAACAAGGATGGCCTGCCTGCAGCACCCTTTCGAACTGATTTGGATCAACCTCGTTAGAATTGTTAAAATTCCACTGTAGCGATAACGAGCCGTGTAGCACCAGTACTCGTACATTGATACACACATCGTCGCTCTGAGCTCCCTCAGCTTGCTCTTGTCTATTTCATGCACGATGAGTTCAGATTTAGCAATTTTCAGTTTGTACGTTGTAGTGTGTAAACTATAACCTGTAGCTTTTCTTATGTTTTCTCGTCTTTCTGATCAACTTCAACAAACTTTTAAAAATCTTCGAGGACAAGGCCGCATTACGGAATCAAATGTTTCCGAGGCGCTTCGAGAAGTCCGTCTAGCCTTGCTAGACGCTGATGTTCATTTTCAAGTTGCTAAAGATTTTATAGCGCGTGTGAAAGAAAAAGCATTGGGGGAAGAAGTGCTTAAGAGCGTTACTCCTGGCCAACAGATCGTCAAAATTTTTCACGATGAATTAACTCAATTGCTCGGCGGAGATGCCGCTCCTCTCAACTTAAATAAACCAGGGCGTCTTTTAATGGTCGGTTTGAATGGCGCTGGAAAAACGACTTCTTCTGCAAAGCTTGCGAAGTGGTTGAAAGGCCAAGGTCATCATCCAATGCTTGTTGCACTTGATTTAGTGAGGCCTGCAGCGATTGAGCAATTGGTTGTTCTCGGTAAGCAGATAGATGTCCCTGTGTTTGCACCAGCCTCTGGTGCCAAAGATGTAATGGTTGTGGTTAAGGAGGCTCTTGCATGGTGCGACCAGCAACAAGGAAATGTTACAATCTTTGATACAGCTGGGCGTCGAGAGATTAATGAAGCACTAATCAGTGAGCTGAAACAACTCAAAGAGTTTCTAAAGCCAGAAGAAATTTTATTAGTCTGCGATGGAGCTACTGGACAACAGGCTGTCAGCGTGGCTGAACGTTTTCATGCGGCACTTGGATTAACTGGTCTCATTCTGACAAAGCTTGATGGAGATGCTCGTGGCGGTGCAGCACTTTCATTGCGCTCCGTGACTGGAAAGCCAATCAAATTTGTAGGTGTCGGAGAGAAGCTTGATCAATGGGAGCTATTTCATCCTGACCGTTTAGCGGGGAGGATTCTTGGGATGGGAGACATTGTCAGCTTTGTTGAAAAAGCCGCAGAGGCGGTTGAGATGGATGAAATGATGCAGTTAGAAAAAAAACTGAAAACATCATCTTTGGATCTCAATGATTTTTTAATGCAGCTCAAAATGATTCGACGCATGGGACCATTAGAAAATCTTCTTGGAATGTTGCCAGGAGGAGCGAATCTTCCTACAAATGTTCTTAATGGAAAAGAGCTCACTCGAATTGAGGCAATTATTTTTTCGATGACTCCACAGGAGCGCCAGCGCCCGGAGATCCTGAATGCACGCCGACGCCAGAGAATTGCTCAAGGTAGTGGGACGAGCGTAACGGAGGTGAATAATCTCCTTCTTCGCTTTCAGCAATTAAAGAAGATGACAAAAAATATGGGGCAAATGAAAAAAATGCTGGCTCAATTTGGGAAAAAAGGTTCTAATACTTCACTTTCTCAACATTTACCAAATCGATTCCCATGGCAGTAGCAATTAGACTTCGTCGCGAAGGAGCGCGTAATCATCCTTTTTACCGTATCACTGTGGCAGACCAACGTAGCCCGCGTGATGGCAAATTTATTGAACTTATCGGACACTACGATCCAAAGAAAAAAGAAGAAAATTTTTCTATTGATTTAGAGCGCGCCGAATATTGGTTGAGCGTTGGAGCTCGCCCATCTCAAACTGTAAAAAGTTTTATTACTAAGGCTCAAAAAAAGGCTGGTAAGTAATCAACTTAACATTCGAGAGTATCAAGACTTTTCAAAGATATTACATTCTATGAAACAGCTCTTTCTTTTTTTCTTCGCAGGATTAGTTCTTGTGCTGGGAGTTGCTTGCGATCGTCATCCTGTTTCGCAAACAATTCCTGGTTATCAAGAAAAAAGTCATCTCCTTGAAAGTAAACAGGCATTAACCCCTGCAAGGCATCCCGTGAAGTTTTTTTCAGAGAAAAAAACGACATCCTTAAATTAAATTGCTTTTCTAGGTAGGTGGTCTTTTGTGAGGGTTAAATTTAAGAGTTCTTGCGATTTAGTTTTGCTATGAACCTCGTTCTCTTTGATCTTGATCATACCTTACTCAATGGCGATACCCAAAGTGAGTGGGGGCGTTATTTAGCAGATCATGGAGTTATTGATTTGAAGGAATATCAAAAAGCAATGGCTGTTTTTTATGCAGCCTATCGCCGAGGGAAATTGGATATTCCAGCATTGATAGAGTTCCAAATTGGTATTTTGAAGCTGCATTCTCGCTCAGTAATAGAGGCATGGCGCGAGCAATTTGTGGAAGAGCGTATTCGTCCTTTGATTGTACAAGCAGGATGGGAAGCTGTTATAGAGCATCAAAAGCAGGGAGATGATCTCGTTTTGATAACGGCAACAAATGAATTTCTCACAACACCCATCGCAAAACTTTTGGAGATTCCTCATCTCATTGCTTCGCAGGAAGAATATGATCAAGTAGGAAACTTCACAGGGCGATGCTATGGAGTTCCTTCCTACCGTGATGGGAAAATTACACGCCTGCATCAATGGTTTGAAGAACAGCAGCGTTCAAGAGAACATTACGACAAAGTTGTGTTTTATAGTGATTCCCATAATGACATCCCGCTTCTTTCTTTTGTAGATGAGCCAATTATCGTGAATCCTGACGCAAAACTTCAAGAATATGCTTTAAAAAGGCAATGGAAGATTGTTGACTTTGGAATTCAGCGTAAGTAGGTTCCTGAATTCCGTTAAAATGAAAACACAGATTTTTCTGCAGCTGCATTTTTATTTTGTGAGCCAGTGTGAGTACCTTGCAGTACCTTAGTTGCTTTTTTTACAACAAAGCAGGGGCTTTCTTTTTTACCTGTTCCTTCAACCTCTTTCTGTAGCTATCAGTGTAGCTTGTGAGCCGAAGATAAAGCGTTCTCGTCATCGGCGCTTTTTTATTTTCTATTTTTATATGAAGCTCCCTAAAAAACCGTTTCCTTTTATCTTTTATTTTGTTTCTCAGCAATGGATCAAATGCCTTCTTGCTGTGATTGCTGCTGCTTCTTGGGGTGTTTACAGCGCTATTTTTCCCTACTTTATCAAAAGTCTAATTAATTCTTTAGAATTCCATCCTACTTTTCCAATTCCTGCGATAAGTCTGAAAATAACAGGAATGATTATAGCATTGTGGATTGTAGCGCATCTCTTTCATATCCTCCAAGGATTTGTCTTTCGCGTTCATTTTTGTGCACGGTTCAGAGCTTCTATTAGAGAGGCTCTTTTTCAATATGTACAAACACATTCAACATCCTATTTTTCAAATCATTTTTCAGGAACTATCGCTGGCAAAATATCAGATATTCCTACGAATTGTGAACGGATGATCAGTATGATGTGCGTTGAATTTACAACAGCCTTTGTCATGGCTCTGACCATCTTCATTAGCATGTGGCTTGCGCAACCTTTATTCGCACTGCTCCTATTTGTTTGGCTTGTACTCCACTTTGTCATTACATTTTTCTTTCTTAGAAAAACAAATCTTCTTTTAGAAGAACATGCTGATTCTGTGACGACACTTTCAGGAAGGATTGTAGATGTTTTTACTAATATCCAAAATGTGAAGCTGTTTGCTCGTGAACAAAAAGAGCAAGCTGTTTTTCGTGAAATTCAAGGGCAAGAAGTTGAAAAATCAAATCAAGCTTATACCTACTTAGAATGGACGCAAATAGCATACAGCATCAACCACACCTTTCTCATAGGTGGAATGCTATGTCTTTTAATATGGGGGTGGGAATGTCATTGGGTGAGTCTCGGAGATTTTGCACAAATAATGATGCAATCATTTTATCTTTCTGGATGGGTATGGTTTATTAGTGATCAAATAAAGGACTTCATCAAAAATAGTGCCACCGTCCATGCCGCTTTGTCACTAATTCAGCAGCCTCATGATATTGTTGATATGAATAATGCTGCTGTATTAAAAGTCCAGCGAGGAGCTATTCAATTTAAAGAGGTCGGTTTTTCATATCAGAATCATCCTGTTTTTCAAAATCTCAATGTAACAATTCCTGCTGGTGAAAAAGTTGGTCTTGTTGGTTTTTCAGGGGCCGGAAAGACCACGTTTCTTAATCTCATTTTGAGACTCTATGATTTGAATGTTGGGAAAATTTTGATTGATGGACAATCAATAGCAACCGTTACACAGCAATCATTGCATCAAAATATCGCCGTCATTCCACAAGAACCTCTGCTCTTTCATCGAACGCTGATGGAAAATATTCGTTATGGGCGCTTGGAAGCTTCTGATAAAGAAGTTTTCGAGGCTGCTAAACGAGCACATTGTCACGAATTTATTGAACAGCTTCCTGAAAAATATGAGACACTCGTTGGAGAGCGAGGAGTCAAGCTTTCTGGAGGCCAGCGTCAGCGAATTGCCATTGCTCGAGCTTTACTCAAAAATGCGCCGATTCTTATTTTGGATGAAGCCACATCATCACTTGATTCTCTAACAGAGCAAAAAATTCAAGAAGGACTGAAAGCTTTAATGAAAGGAAGAACCACAATTATTATTGCTCATCGTCTTTCAACACTTGCAGCAATGGATCGAATTTTGGTTTTTCATGATGGAAATATTATTGAAGATGGAAGTATTGAAGAATTACTTAAGCGAGAAAACCATTTTACAACCCTTTGGAAAATGCAGCAGCGAGATTCTTTGATTGAAGGTTGATCATGACCAGGGCAGTTGTTACGCTCGCCGCATGAAATGTGTCATTTTAGCAGGTGGCCTCGGAACACGCATTAGCGAAGAGAGCGTGCTTAAACCAAAGCCAATGGTAGAGATTGGTGGAAAACCAATTCTTTGGCACGTTATGAAAATCTACTCAGCACATGGTATGCATGAGTTTATTATCTGTGCTGGCTACAAGGGCTATTTAATCAAAGAATATTTTGCGAATTATTTTTTGCACATGTCAGATGTGACCTTTGACATGAAGGCCAATAGCATGGAAGTTCATGAACGCTATGCAGAGCCATGGAAAGTTACCATTGTTGACACAGGCGAAGAGACAATGACAGGAGGTCGCTTAAAAAAAGTGGAGCGTTATCTTAATGGTGAAACTTTTTGCATGACATATGGTGATGGGGTTGGCGATATTGATATTTCAAAAGTTTTAGAAGCTCATCGGCAGAAAAAGCTCAAAGCAACAATGACTGCTGTTCAGCCACCGGGCCGTTTTGGAGCCTTACATTTAGAAGACAACAGTGTCACTCATTTCATTGAAAAACCAGAAGGCGATGGCGCCTGGATTAATGGTGGTTTTTTTGTTTTAGAACCTGAAGTGCTCAATCACATCGAACATAACAATATCATTTGGGAGCGTGAGCCATTACAACGACTAGCGAAAGAAAAACAATTAAATGCATATCAGCATCGAGGGTTTTGGCAGCCAATGGATAGTTTACGTGACAAGCAACTTTTAGAAGAGCTTTGGAATGTCGGAAAGGCACCATGGAAAATATGGTAAAAAAGCAATGACATCGTTTCATACTCAGCTTGCCAATATCTATCGAGGGAAACGTGTTTTTCTAACAGGTCATACCGGTTTTAAGGGGTCATGGCTTGCGGAATGGCTTTTGAAGCTGGGTGCCGAGGTGCATGGCTATTCATTAGAACCAGTAACAAGCCCTTCACTTTTTCATCAGCTGGGACTGACTTCGCGTCTACATCACCAGGTTGGAGATGTGAGAAACTTTGAGGTGCTCCAAAAATCTATAGTGTCGTTTCAACCCGATTTTATTTTTCATTTAGCAGCACAACCACTCGTCCGTTACTCCTATCAGCAACCGCTCAATACTTATGAAACCAATGTAATGGGGACATTGCATGTTCTTGAGGCTTTGCGCTCATTACAACAACAGCAACCTTCTCATCGCATCGTAGGGGTCATGGTGACAACTGATAAATGTTATGAAAATGTTGAAAATGGAAAGGCCTACCATGAAAGTCATGCACTTGGTGGACATGATCCTTATAGTTCTAGCAAGGCAATGGCAGAGATTGGGACAGCAGCCTATCGACGATCCTATTTTTCAAACGCTTCTTCCATTCACATTGCAACTGCACGTGCTGGCAATGTGATTGGAGGAGGTGACTGGGCTCATGATCGGATTGTTCCTGATGTGATTCGTGCTTTAGAAAAAGAGGCAGCAGTTCTCGTTCGCAATCCTTCTGCTGTTCGGCCTTGGCAGCATGTTCTAGAACCACTTGCAGGATACCTGCTCTTGGGAGCTAAATTGACTCAAGATCCCAAACTGGCAGGAGCTTTTAACTTTGGTCCTCTGCTCGAAGAAAATTATTCGGTTGCAGATGTTGTTGATGAAATGTTGCAACACTGGCCAGGATCATGGAGAGACGCCAGCGATCCAACTGCGCCTCATGAAGCCCTGCATTTGAGCCTTTCGATCAAAAAGGCCATGGATATTTTAGGGTGGTATCCTGTTTGGAATTTTAAAGAGACAATTGCACGCACCGTTCAGTGGTACCGAGCTCAGTACGAGGATTCGAAAAATGCTCTTGTGTTAACCCAGCAACAGATTGCTGCTTACGAAGCAGCTGCCTTGGCTGTTACCACGCCATGTTAAGTTTTGATATTTTTTCATGAATAAAAATCCTGCTGAATTAAAAAGTGAAATCCTTCGTCTTACGCGTGAGTATTCCTCGCTTGTGCATCAAGCTCATTTGCCAGCTTCAGCAAAAAAGCCTGACTTTATTCCAGGTGAAACAATGATTCCGTATGCCGGGCGTGTTTTCAATGAAAGTGAAGTAGAAGCTGCTGTAGCAAGTACTCTTGATTTTTGGTTGACTCTTGGTAAAGAAGGAAGCGCTTTTGAAAAAGAGTTTGCAGAGTTTTTGGGAGTGAAGCACACACTTTTGGTTAACTCTGGTTCTTCAGCAAATTTAATAGCCCTTTCAGCACTAACTACTCACAAACTTCCATCCCATCAGCGTTTGAAGCCAGGTGACGAAGTGATTACGGTTGCTGCTGGTTTTCCAACAACAGTAGCACCAATTCTACAATTTGGAGCAGTTCCTGTTTTTTTGGATAACGATCCTCAAACTGGAAATATGAATATTGCATTGCTTGAAGAAGCATTTTGCAACGGGAAAACAAAAGCGGTCATGATGGCACATGCCCTTGGTAATCCTTTTGACATTGCAACAGTACTAGAATTTTGTCGTTGCCATGGACTTTGGCTTATTGAAGACAATTGCGATGCGCTTGGATCAACTTATTCAATGCCACTCGAGCGTGCTAAAAAATTAGGAATCACAGAAAATTCTCCTGGCATTCCGGCTGATGGAAAGAACATTACTCGCTACACAGGAACGTGGGGTGATCTTTCCACTCAATCTTTTTATCCGCCTCATCATCTCACGATGGGCGAGGGAGGTGCTGTGAATATCGTCTCACGATCGCCGCTTAAATCTTATGCGGAAAGCTTTCGTGATTGGGGGCGTGACTGCTGGTGCGCTTCTGGCCAAGACAATACTTGTCATAAACGATTTGGTTGGCAGTTGGGTGAGTTGCCACAGGGCTATGACCACAAATACATTTATAGCCATCTCGGCTACAATTTAAAGCCGCTCGATCCTCAAGCTGCTATTGGTCGTGAGCAGCTCAAAAAATTGACAGTTTTTGTCGAAGCTCGGAAAAAAAACTGGAACATTCTTCGTTCAGGTTTAGCTGGATTAGAGGAATTTTTTGACTTTTCATTACCAACCCATGCAGTCTCTTGGAATGAAGATGGGACATTCAGTTGGAATAGCTCTCAGAATCGAAGTGATTGTTCATGGTTTGGATTTATGCTGCGAGTTAAATCAAAAGCCCCTTTTTCTCATGCTGATTTAGCATGCCACCTTGAGAGGAATAAAATTGGGACGCGAATGTTTTTTGGAGGAAATTTGTTACGACAGCCAGCATTCGTGCAGCTCAAGAAAGATCGACCTGAGGCTCTGCGTGTTGTAGGAAGCCTATCTGGAGCTGATGTCATCATGGACAGCGCGCTTTTTTTAGGAACATATCCTGGCTTAACGCAAGCAATGTTGGATTATGAAATAAAAGTTATTTGGGATTTTGTTAAAACTCGAAAAGAGCAAACGCGTTAGTGAGTTTTAGGAAAACAAAACTATAAAATGCGAGTGCCTCAAAACTTTTGGCCCTACTTTCTTAAAGCTTCAGCGTTCTTTTCTGTAATCTCAAAGTAATTTAGCTATAACATTTTTTATGGTGCTGCGACCTCTTCCGTTAGAAGATCTTGAACATGTCTTAACTCATACGAAGCCGCTCTGGGAGAGCCTTCGCAGAGGTCGTATTTTTGTGACAGGAGCAACAGGATTTTTTGGGATTTGGCTATTAGAAACTTTTTTATATGCCAATGAACAGTTGGACTTGAGAGCAGAACTTGTAGGACTGAGCCGTGATCCTTCTTCTTTTGCTGCAAAAGCACCTCATCTTTTTAATCATCAAGCCATTCAAATGTGTGCTGGAGATGTGCGTGATTTTATATTTCCGGAAGGAAAATTTTCCCATGTGATTCATGCAGGAACAACTGCGAGCGTTCCTGTGCCGCCGCTCGAAATGCTAGAAACGATCACTCAGGGAACACAGCGTGTGCTCGATTTTGCTGTTGCGTGTGAAGCAAGGCGGTTTTTGTTTGTGAGCTCGGGGGCTGTTTATGGAGAGGCTTCATCAGTACGGCATTATTTTTCAGAAGAAGATCATGCTGCTCCAGACCCCATGAAATCAGGCTCTGCCTATGGTGAAGGAAAGAGGCTTGCGGAGTTATTATGCCGTCTTTGTCACGACCAACATGGCTTAGAGACAATGATTGCTCGCTGTTTTACTTTTGTAGGTCCTCATCTCCCACTGGATGCTCATTTTGCTATTGGAAATTTTTTGCGCGATGCTTTAGAAAAAAAACCGATTATCATTAAAAGTGATGGTAGCTCCCAACGTTCCTACCTTTATACTGCTGACCTTATGGTTTGGCTCTGGACAATTTTATTCAAGGGGCAGTCATGCCGTCCTTACAATGTTGGTTCAGAGCACGCGATCACGATCAAGCAATTAGCAGAAAAAATTCAGACTATATTACAACTCAAAGAAAGCTTACGGGTCGGGATAGGGGGTACAAGCTCCTGTTACCTACCTCAGACACAACGTGCCCAAAATGAATTGGGGCTTAAAGAATGGGTAAGTCTGGAAGAGAGTGTAATGAGATCTTTTAAATGGTCATACTCTCATTAAGGAGAAATGAAAAAGAAAGTTTTCAGTTTTTTTCAAACTAGCCTGTTTAAAAAAATTGGCTATGGAAGTTTTGTCATTGCTGTGCTGTTTTTAGGAAGCATTTTTTTTATGCAAAATAGCGTAGAACATTTTTGGATCATGATCTTCTTGTCTGGAATTGTCGCTTTGTTATTAG
The DNA here is from genome assembly GCA_964402065.1 of uncultured Chthoniobacter sp. Lineage (GTDB taxonomy): Bacteria > Verrucomicrobiota > Verrucomicrobiia > Chthoniobacterales > UBA6821 > CAIWMF01. The sequence goes on from CAYOAN010000001.1 coordinate 242,550, forward strand.
GAGTGCTTTTGGAAACATCAAGTTATAAAGCGAAGGTAGAACGTTTTTTAAACCATCCTATAAAATGGAAAATAACGTGTTGTTGCTGTTTGGTGGTTTTAGTTTTTGGCACTCTTTGTTGCGGCATGCAGCAATTTGGAGGATGGGATTTTAGCATTCTTGTTGATTCCGCCTGGAGGTTTTATCAAGGCCAAATTCCGTATGAAACTTTTGTTTGTACAACTCCTCCTGGATTTTTAATAGGTGGAATGCTCGCATTTAAGTTTTTTGGAGTACGCTGGTTTTCATTAGTGCTCATTGCAGCAATTTATGGTGGAGTTACTTTTTTATGGAGTTGTTGGCTCTTAAGACAGCTCGCTGATCGTAGGCTGGTCGCATTATTGATGGCTTTACTACTACAATCATCAACGACCTTCCTTGCAGGATTTTGGTGGTTTAATTCTATTACAACAATCGCTGGAATCCTTTTTTTCTTATCAGCATTGTTGTTTTTAAGAGCGCCGCATTCTCGATATGCTCTATTTTCCTATTTGGGATCATTGATGTTACTTTTATTCATGAAGCCAAATACCGTTGGGGTAGAAGTGATAGGAATAACAACAGTACTGTTTTTTTCATTTTCAAATGCTTCTCGAGCAAGATTGATAGGGCTTTCAATCATTGCCCTTATTGGATGGGTAGCAATGTTATCATTGCTCAATATTAATGTGATCAATTTATTGAGGAGTTATGCAGGCATTGCTCATCGAGCATTCACCTTAAAACAATTTATAGATAACAATCTATTTCAAATGGATGTTGTTGAAAGGAGTTTAAGAATCAGCATTTGGGGAGCATTGATCTTATTACTTCTGTCACTTTATCGTGTCATTATCTATTCCTTCACACCTCAAAAGGGTATCGCGCTTATAACGATAATAGCTGGTATTTTTGCAACGATTAATAATTGTGAAAATGCATTGATGAGTCTTCAGTTTATCCTATTTGGAATTTGGGGCGTACTAACAGACTTCAGCGTGACCAATAGCAAACTTCTTTCTAAGCTAAGATTTTTGGTTTTAGTAGATTATTTAGCGCTCATTTTCTTGTGCTATTTTTTATTAGGGCTTTCGTTTGGAGAAGGGATAGGACGAAATAGAGTCAAAGGGATTGGAGATTTTTTTGACTATACAACTTCTTCAGAAACGATTTCTGGAGATTTTTTTGAAGATGTTTATGCAAGTCCACTTTTTGTGGAGCTCCATCACGCTCTAACAGCTAGTATTCCATTTTATATAGCAAGGGGAGCTTCTATTTGGTTTGGTCCGCGCTTAGGATGGGCCTATGCTGATTTTGGTCTTCCTTCCCCTGCGGGCCAGCCTGTTACTTGGGAAAGAGGTGTTTTTTATGCGCCTCAGCAAGAGCCTTATCTTATTCAAGAATGGATAGAAAAAAAATTTGATGTGTTAGTTTTTTTTAAAAATGATGCTACCTATGTTCCCATAGAGCTTCTTCAATTTATTGGAAACAACTATTTTTTACTTCAGCAGCAAAGTCTAATAACGATTTTCTGCCGCAAGAAATAATTTAATACGCTCTATGTCATCACTCACTTCAAATAACCATCAGTATGACATCATTATCCTTGGCGCTGGCCCAGCAGGACTGAGTTGTGCTTACGAACATGCTAAACGAGAACATCGAGGATTAATCCTTGAGAAAAACTCTATTGTTGGAGGGCTGTCACGGACAGAAATATACCGTGGTTATCGTTTTGATGTTGGCCCCCATCGTTTCTTCACTAAAAACGATGAGGTTGATCGGCTGTGGCATGAATTGGGCGGAGAAGAAATTATTCGAGTGCCTCGTTTAACGCGAATTTTATATCGTGGAAAATTTTTTGAATATCCATTGAAGCCATTGCAGGCCTTATTTGGATTAGGAATTGTCACATCAATACAAGCATTCTTGAGCTACCTCTTAGCACAGCTAAAACCTAAAAAAGAAACATTAACTTCCTTTGAAGATTGGGTTGTTCAAAAGTTTGGGGCAAAGCTCTATTCCATTTTTTTTAAAACTTACACCGAAAAGGTTTGGGGAATTCCTTGCTCTGAAATTGGCGCAGAATGGGCTGCTCAGCGCATCAAAGGACTTTCCCTAACGGAGGTGATACGGACTGCTTTTTGCGGGCAACGTAAAAATAAGTCAAAAAAAATTAAATCCCTTGTTGATGAATTTTCTTACCCCAAGCATGGAGCGGGGCGCGTCTATGAAAAAATGAGGAACTATGTCTGTGAGCATGGTTTCGAGGTCCGTACTTCAGAAATAGTGGAGCGCATTGCATTCATCAATGGAACGTATGAGTTATGGACACGCACCCAACATGGCCAACTCCAGACCTATTCATGTAATGCTCTTTTTTCGAGTATTCCTTTAACGGAGTTTATCCTTAAACTGCAACCGCCTCCGCCTTCCTCTGTGATTGAAGCAGCCCGTGCACTCTACTATCGAGATCATATTACTGTGAATTTAATTTTAGATGCTCCTACGCCTTTTCCTGACAATTGGATTTATGTTCACAGTCCTGAAGTTAGGATGGCGCGCATTTGTGAATATGGAAATTTTTCCAAGGAGATGCTTGCCTCTCCCAATCACAGTGCACTGAGTGTCGAATATTTCTGTTTTGCGCATGATGATTTATGGCAAATGAAAGACGAGACATTAATTCACTTTGCAATGGAAGAGATGAAGAGAGTCGGTCTTCTCAAGAGAGAGTCCCTTGTTGACGGCTTTGTCATTCGAGAAAAAGATAGCTACCCTGCGTACTACCTTGGACATCAGCATCACTTTGGAAAGCTCAAAAGCTTTATTTCACAATTACCAAACCTTTGGATGATTGGGCGAGGTGGCATGTATAAATATAACAATCAAGATCACTCGATCTTGTCTGGTATCCTTGCGGCCAGAGCTTATCACGGTGAACAAGTCGATCTTTGGGAAATTAATAGCGATGAAAACTACCTCGAGGAAAAACAGCTGCCGAGTCCTTTATCCGTTGCTTCACCGCAACACGCTGGGCAGTAGAAGACACACGGACGAAGATCTGCATTGCTGAGGAAAAATTTTCTTGTTAGAAACGAGGGCAACATTTTTCTGAAAACCAAATGAAACAAGAACTCATTATCGCTGATCGAGCTGTGGGTAAAGGCCACCCCTGTTACATCATTGGCGAAATTGGTATTAATCATAATGGAAATCTTGAGATTGCAAAAAATCTTATTTCTATTGCAAAAAATGCAGGGTGCAATGCCGTTAAGTTTCAAAAGCGCACTGTTGATCTGGTTTATACAGCAGAAGAATTAGCAAAGCCGCGTGAAAATCCTTTTGGAGTAACAAATGGCGATCTCAAGCATGGATTAGAGTTTGGAGTAGAGGAATATCGTGAGATTGATGAATATTGTAAGGAAATAGGAATGACATGGTTTGCTTCTTGTTGGGATGAGGCTTCTGTCGACTTGATAGAAAAGTTTTCCGTGCCCTGTTACAAAATTGCTTCTGCTTCACTGACGGATGATGCCCTTTTAAAACACACACGAGCTACAGGAAAGCCGATTCTGCTTTCCACTGGCATGAGTACCTATGAAGAAATTGACCATGCTGTAACAATTTTAGGAAAAGAAAATCTCATCCTCATTCACACTTGTAGCACCTATCCTTCAAAGTATAGCGAACTAAATCTTCGTGTGATTCCAGCGCTTCAAGAACGTTATGGAGTTCTAGTTGGCTATTCAGGACATGAAACAGGCTTAGCTTCCTCAGTTGCTGCCGTAGTGATGGGGGCATGTGTGCTCGAAAGACATATTACCTTGGACCGTGCAATGTGGGGCTCTGATCAAGCCGCTTCTCTTGCGCCAAGTGGTCTTTCCCATTTAGTGAGAGATGTGCGTCTTGTTGAAGAGTCAATGGGAGACGGAATTAAGATTGTTCAAAAAAGCGAGATTCCTGTTATGAAAAAACTTCGCCGTGTAGGATGCAAAGCATGATGCCGACGATTAAAGCTATTGCTCTGGATATTGATGGAGTTTTAACAGATGGAACATTTTTGTGGGACTCTAATGGAGGTGAACAAAAGCGTTTTAACTTTCGAGATGTTATGGGGATTGTTCGCGCTGGACGACAAGGAGTTATTTTTGCGCTCATCTCCGGAGAAAAAAACTCTATTGTTGATCGCCTTGCTGCGAAGCTCAATATTTCATCAGTCTATCAAGGCTGTTCAGATAAAGCTGCAGCCATTCGCAGTTTTGCAAAAGAAAACAATCTTGCTCTGTCAGACATTTGTTTTATGGGGGATGATATTAACGATCTCGAGGCGCTTAACATTGTAGGCTATTCTGCAGCACCTTCTAATGCCCATGAAAGCGTGTTAAGTATTGTTAATTTTGTGACTCAAAAGGAAGGTGGCATGGGAGCCGTGAGGGAGTTAATTGATTGTTTGAATATTTTATGAAAAATATTCTTCATGGAAAAAAAGTATTAATTACTGGAGCAAGTGGCGGTTTAGGAGCCGCTATCGCAAAGGAATTAGGAACATTAAAATGTCACCTTTTTTTAACAGGGCGTAAGCATTCTGCTCTTGAAGAAGTAGCAAAAGAACTTTCTAAAAGCACGCATGAGGTAAAAATATTTTCTGCAGACTTAGCAAAAGAAAATGAAATATTAGCTCTTGAAAAAGAAGTTCGAAAAACTTTTCAATCAATCGATATTTTGATCAATTGTGCAGGAGTCTTCCCAGTTGCTTCTATTGCAGAGACAACACTCGAGGACTTTGATCGCTGTTTTGCTCTTAATGTGAGAGCACCCTTTTATTTATCAAAACTTTTTTTGCCAGATATGATTGCCCAGCAATGGGGGCGTATCGTTAACATAGGTTCTTCGTCTGCTTTTAGTGGTTTTAAAAATACCGCTATTTATTGTGCCTCAAAACATGCGCTCTTAGGCTTAAGTCGCGCTCTCTATCAAGAGGCCAAGGAACACAATGTAAGGGTGATCAGCCTCAATCCTGGATCTATAAAAACAGAAATGGGAAAAAAAAGTAGCGATCAAGAATTTGATACTTTTATGGATCCCGATGAGATTGCTCAATATCTAGCTTTTACTATCGCTTGGAATTCGGAAATGGTTGCAGAAGAAATTAGGCTCAATCGTTTTGTCATGAAGTAGTCGGCACGCCGGTTTTCTAATGCTTGTTTATTATTATGAAGCTTTCTGATTATGTGATTGATGTTTTAATTCAGCAGGGAATAAAACATGTTTTCTTTTTACCCGGTGGCGCTGCTATGCACCTTAATGACTCGCTTGGAAAAAGGCGCGAAGAAATAGCTTTTATTCCAATGCTGCACGAACAAGCTGTTTCTATTGCCACGGAAGCCTATGCTAAGTCATCTCAACAAATAGGCGCTGCAATGGTAACGAGTGGACCTGCTGCAACAAATACGCTGACTGGAGTTGTTGGAGCTTGGCTTGATTCAACAGCAACAATTTTTTTATCAGGTCAGGTAAAACGTGCAGATCTTAAAAAAACACCCAAGCTGCGACAACTAGGATCTCAAGAAGTTGATATTACTACTATTGTTAGCTCAGTGACGAAATATGCAGTGACCATTACAGATCCTCAACGGATACGTTACCATTTGGAAAAAGCTTTTTACCTAGGTCGTGAGGGAAGGCCAGGGCCCGTGTGGCTTGATTTTCCCTTGGACGTACAAGCCTCTGAAATTGCTCCCGAAGCATTAGAAAGCTTTGTTCCTGAAGACTCACAAAAAGCGGATGGATCTATTCTGCAACAAAAAGCAGAAGAGCTTTTAGCCATGCTTCAAGCCGCAGAACGGCCTGTGATTGTCGCAGGAAATGGCATTCGCATTGCTAATGCTATTCCAGAATTCCATGAATTTATTGAAAAGATGGGAGCGCCTGTATTAACAACATGGCCAGCTATGGACTTGCTTCCACATGATCACCCTCTTTTTGCTGGTCGACCTGGTGTGATTGCTTCTAGAGGAGCAAATTTCACACTTCAAAATTCTGACCTCATGATTGTTGTTGGGTCTCGATTAGATATGTTTTTTACAGGTTATGCCCATGAAAACATGGCTCGAGGAGCAAAAAAAGTGATGGTTGATATTGATGAGGAAGAGATCAAAAAAATGCAGACAAAGATAGATCTTCCCATTGTTGCTGATGTGCGACTTTTTTTAGAAGTACTTTTAAAACAAATGGAAAAAGCTCCTTCTAGCGCCTTCGGTAATTTTGATGCTTGGGTGGCCAAGACCCGAGAGTGGAAAAAAAAGTATCCATTAGTACAGCCTCAACATCGACAAATCAAAGATAGAGTCAGCCTCTATTGTTTTTCAGAAGTCCTTTCTCAATGTCTACCAGAAGGAGCGCTCGTTGCTCCGGGAAGTTCTGGTGTTGCTATTGAATTATTTTTGCTCAACTTTTCTATTAAAAAAAACCAACGTGTTTTTCACAACAGAGGGCTTGGTTCGATGGGGTTTGCACTACCTTCTGCTATTGGGGCATGTTTAGCTGCTGGTACCAAAGAAACAATTTGCATTGATGGTGACGGTGGTTTTCAAATGAATGTCCAAGAATTGGCATTGGTGGCCCAATGGCAGTTACCCATTAAAATTTTTATATTGAATAATGATGGATATGCCTCGATTAGAAGTTCTCAAAAAAACTACTTTCAGCAGCTTGTAGGAGCTGATGCTAGTAGCGGATTAGCTTTACCAAATTTACAAAAAGTAGCAAAAGCATACGAGATTCCAACAGCCTGCATTAAGAATCAAAAAAATTTGAAGCGAAAGATTCAGAGTGTTCTGGCAAGACCAGGACCTGTTATTTGTGAAGTAATGGTTGTTGCTGATGAGCAACGAGAGCCTCGGATCTCTTCCGTGCAGCGACCAGATGGGAGCATGGTTTCTAAACCGCTGGAGGATTTGTGGCCCTTTTTAGAAAGAGAAGAATTTTTATCGAATATGATAATACCAGCTTTAGAGGAGTGAACATGCTGCTTGGAATCATGCAAGGGAGATTGCTTCCTCCTATCAATAACCGAATTCAATGCTTCCCAAAAGATAGATGGAATGAAGAATTTTCTTTAGCATCTTCGTTGGGAATCCAAATGATTGAATGGATTTATGAAGACTATGGGTCTAATGAAAATCCTTTATCGAGTGACACAGGTATCAGCTCTATAGAAAAGCTTGCTGCTGAGCAAGGGGTACAAGTTCTTTCTCTATGCGCAGACTATTTTATGGATTATCCTTTTTTGAGATGTAGCAGGAGCGAGCAACAAGAACGTATTAGCAAATTAAAATGGCTCCTCGATCGAGGACGAAAAGCTCATATTCGATCCATAGTGCTTCCATTTGTAGACGCTGCAAATATTAGAAATGTAGAGGAAATGAAAGAAGTGGTGGCGTTGTTGCAAGAAGTATTACCCTTGGCCGAACAATACAATATAGAACTTCATTTGGAAGCGGACTTGCCTCCAAATGTTTTCCATGCATTGCTGTGCCAATTGCGCCATCCTCTTTTAATGGTTAATTACGATTCTGGAAATAGCGCATCATTAGGATATTCTATTTCAGAAGAGTTTAAGGCTTATGGAGAACGTATCGGTAGTATCCATATTAAGGATCGTCTACTTGGAGGAAGTACCGTTTCCTTGGGGAAGGGGGCTGTTAATTTTATTGAACTTGCTACGGCTTTAAAAAAAATTCAGTATGAGCGCCCTCTCATTTTACAGATTGCTCGTGGAGTTTCTGGCGACGAAGTTCATTGGATAAAAAAGCATCTTCAAATGTTAACTGACATTTTTTAAAAACTGATGAATGCCCTTCCATGGTTTAGCCTTGAAAAAAAACTTGCTGTTATCACTGGCGGTGCAGGCCTCCTAGGACGTCAGCATGTACATGCTATTGCGCTTGCTGGAGGTAGTTCCGTTATTCTTGATGTCGCAGCGGCTAAGCCTATCGAGGTAGCAAAAAAATTGGCAACAGAATGGAACGCTCCCATTTATGGGTATGAAGTTGATATCACCGATGTGAATGCGATTAGGAGCATGCAACAGCAGCTATTTTCTGAGTTAGGAAATATTGATATTTTAATTAATAATGCCGCTAATAATCCCAAGATGAATGGCGATATCACCTCCAACAACTCAAGATTTGAATCATTTTCTTTGGAGGCATGGCATCAAGATGTAGCCGTTGGTCTAACAGGTTCTTTTTTATGTTGTCAGGTTTTTGGGGCTGAGATGGCTAAACAGGGACATGGAGTGATTGTTAATATTGCTTCTGACTTAAGCCTGATTTCACCAGATCAACGCCTTTACAAAGAACCTCATCTTCCTGAAAATTTACAACCAGTAAAGCCAGTGACCTATTCGGTCGTGAAGAGTGGAATTATAGGGCTGACACGTTACTTGGCAACTTATTGGGCTGACTGTGGTGTTCGTGTGAATGCGCTTTCTCCTGGAGGAGTCTTTACGGGACAAAATAAAGCTTTTGTGCAACGCTTAACTTCCTTAATTCCCCTAGGTCGAATGGCCGCTCCTACGGAATATCAAGCCGCGATTATTTTTCTTTGTTCTGAGGCTTCTTCCTATATGACGGGGCATAATTTAGTCATTGATGGGGGAAGAACATGTTGGTGATTGTTTCATCTATTCAATTTTTAAAAAATGAAGAGTGAGAGAAGTCAGCGTGTTTATCTTTTAGGGGCGAGTGGTCGTTTAGGAAAAACCTTGTTGCAACAATGGAGGCATCATCAAAAAGCTGACTCTATCATTCCCTTAAGCAGGCAGGAGATTGATTTTTTAAATCCCCTTCTTGCTCAGAAAAATTTTTCTGCTTATGACCTTTGTGAAAACGATCTTGTGATTAATTGCGCTGCTTTAACCGATGTTGACTATTGTGAAAGTGAGGCTGTAGCAGCAACAGCTGTCAATGCAACAACGCCTGCTTTTTTAGCAGAGGTTTGTGCTCAAAAAGGAGCGCGCTTTCTTCAGCTTAGCACGGATTACGTATTTGATGGCACCTTAGATCGTCCCTATGAAGAAACTGATGAGCCAGCTCCTATCAATCACTACGGTATTAGTAAACTTATTGGAGAACAACGGGTGATAGCAACTTCTGAGCAGCATATCATTGCTAGGATTTCTTGGGTCTTTGGCCCAGGATGTCCTAGCCTTATTGATCAAATACTTCAGGAAGCTATGACTTCTAAAAAAGTTGTTTCAGCTGTTGATAGAATCGCTTCGCCTTCTTTCACCCATGATCTGATAGAATCGCTTGGCGTGTTTTTAAATTCTTCTGTCAAAGGTGGAATCTATCACCTTTGCAATACAGGAGCTTGCTCTTGGTATGAATATGGAACCTATGTTTTAAAAAAAGCCAGCGATTACGGAATGCCTGTTCGAACAACAGAAATTATTCCAACGAAATTATATTCTATGAAACAATTTAGAACACATCGCCCCTTGAAGACCCCTCTTAATACTAATAAATTTCGTAACGAGAGTGGCCTTACTTTCCGTCCATGGCAAGAGGCAGTAGATGAATATTTAGAGCATGTTCAAAAATTCTATAGCCGCTTATTGCGGCGTCACTCCGGTATTTGAGGCCTCGAGTATGAGATATACACTGCGTTTCTGCGCTCCTCGTTCCTGACACTATATCGGCTATAATATTTTTTAAAACGCCCTAGCGTCTGTGTCCCAATGCTACTGATAAAAAAAATGATGGTAACAACAAAACAGAGGGTTCCTGTAATAAAAGAAATAAAAAAGTGGCTTTTACTCCAAGGGCCTCATTCTATTTTTACTCAATGGTCGTTGAAGCTCTATGGACTGTTGAAAGGTGGATATAAAGTCACTTTCAACAATGGAGTGATTAAATTTAGGAAAGCTCATCAGTGTCTTGTTATTAGCGAGAAGGATTGCATTTTTGCGCCATTAATTATGCGAGGCTTTTTTGATCAAAAATTTAACGAAATTGAGGCGAAGAAAATTAATGATATGGAGGTGCTTGATTTTTCGAAGCCAGGAACTCATTACCTTAAAGGTGATAAAATTGGATTTATCTTTCCAGGTTTGGCAGATGCTCCTGTTCATACTTATATTGATAAATTTAAACCTGCTCCGGGAATGATTGTGTTTGATGTTGGTGCGCATGTCGGTGCTATTAGTTATTTTTTTTCAAAGATGGTAGGGGAGCAAGGTAAGGTTTATGCTTTTGAACCTGATGAAATCAACCTCTGCTATCTTAAGAGTAATATAAAAAATAAAAATTTAGCTAATGTTGCTGTTGTAACTGCAGCATTAGGAGGGCAATCAGGGAGCTCTGTATTTTTTGCCGATGGATCAATGCGATCATCTTTTGTAAAAAATGCTCCGTATCTTCCTAGTGATGGAGCTCAAAAAAAAGTAACGGTTTTAACGATTCAAGATTGTTGTGAGCAGCTAGGGGTTATTCCTGATTTTATTAAAATGGATATTGAAGGGGCAGAGATTGAGGTGATCAAAAGTTCTCTACATTTTTTAAAAGAACATCACATCCATTTTGCTATTGAAAGTAACCATCTTACTCAAGACGGCTGTTTAACGTCTGATGAGTTAGAAAGATTATTTAAATCTATTGGCTATGTTGTAGAATCATCAGATCAGTTTGGAGAAATGTTTACTTGGGCAGCTCCGCCTGATCCGCTTTAACGGAAGTGACTACCATGAAAAAAAAACTCATTACCATTCTTACTCCAACTTTCAACGAAGAGGGAAATGTGGAAGAACTCTACCAGCAGGTACGAGAAATATTTCGTGGGTTGCCTCAGTATGATTATGAGTACCTTTTTATTGATAACGCTTCCCAGGATCGAACAGCAGAGCAGCTGAGGCTGCTGGCAGCAACTGACCCCAAGGTTAAAGTCATTTTTAACCAGCGTAATTTTGGACATGCTCGCTCTCCGCAGTATGCATGCTATCAAGCGAGTGGAGAGGCTATTATTTCTCTAGCCTGTGACTTACAGGATCCGCCTGCTCTTATTCCTGAGTTTTTAAAAAAATGGGAAGAAGGGTATCTCGTAGTGCTGGGGCAGAAAGTTAATAGCAAAGAATCAGCTATTATGTTTGCACTGCGAACAATGTACTATTCACTAGTCAATAAATTGTCTGATACCGAACTCATGCAGCATGTCACGGGTTTTGGACTTTATGATCGAACTGTGATTGATCAGATCAAATCGTTAAATGACCCTTATCCCTATACGCGCGGCCTCATTGCTGAGCTTGGATATTCTGTTGCGCGTATTCCTTACACTCAATCAAAGCGCAAACGAGGACTGTCAAAAAATAATTTTTATACACTCTACGACTACGCAATGTTAGGAATTACAAGTCATTCAAAAATACCATTGCGACTAGCAACAATGCTTGGCTTTTTGATGTCCTTTTTGAGCGGGATTGCAGCAATAGGCTATTTTATTTATAAGCTTTTATTTTGGGATTCTCTTCCTATTGGGATTGCTCCGATTGTGATTGGGCTTTTTCTCTTCTCATCGGTTCAACTTTTTTTCATTGGCATCGTTGGGGAATATATCGGAGCTATGCACACACAAATTTTACATCGTCCTTTGGTGGTTGAAAAAGAGCGTCTAAATTTCTAAATTGGTTCGTTTTTAAATATGCAGCAAAACAATAATTATTCTTTTTCAACCAGACTGATTTTTGGAATAGGCTTCTTATTTTTTGGTGTGATTGGAATAACTTGGCTGTGCCAGCTTCCATCAGCTGAAGAAGCTTTCGGCAATACAGGAAAGTTATGGGATTTGCTGCAGACTCATTGGAACGGTTGGACACCGACATTCATGTTGGGGCATAGCGGTATGATTTATCAGCTCTCAGTCATAGAGCTTTTTACTCATTACCTTCTGCTGCCGCTTCAATCTTTTTTAACATTGTTTGCTATCAAAAAACTCATTGCGCTGGGGTATTTTGCAACTAGTGGTGTGACCATGTTTTTTTTCGCGCGACGCCTGACCCGTAATGAAACTCAGGCTGCCGTGGCAGCGCTAGCCTACATCATGATGCCATCCATCACGGTCGCTATGGGAATTTATGAGCATTTCAGTGTGACCCTTTGTTTTGTTTTTGTTCCACTTATTTTACGAGGAGTTTTAGTTTTGTCCGAAGAGAAGTCGCTGCGAGAGACTGTTGGGCTAGGAATAGCAGCAAGTGCAATAGCATTAAGTTATGCGAAAATTGCTGTCGTGATTTCTCCGATGCTACTGCTCTGGACGTTGGAAGTTTTACGCTTACAACCTGTTGCAGTTCGTTTGAAAATCATCACGCGCTACGCCATGAGTGCTGCGCTAGCACTTATATTGACGCTTCCTTTTTTATTGCCAGCCTCACGAGAGTTTGGTTTTGCCGCTGGTTTTTTATTTGATCCGCTAGACGCTTGGCAACATCATTACGCATTTAAGTCAGCACTTCAATGGATTGATCTCTGGGGATTTTTGATGAAAGGTTCAGGAGCTGATATAGAGAGGGATGCTGCGATGTTTGCAATTGGGTTCATTCCACTGTTAGGCATTTCCTTGGGATTAGGGCTTCCTGCTTTAAAAGAATGGCGTCATTCCTTGCTTGGACGTTGGTTCCTAATCCTAGTAGTCTGCTGGTTATTTTCTATCAATCTGGCCGCAGGTCCTGATGGAATTCTTTTAGGGCATTGGCATCTTTTAAAAAATAATGCTCGTGATATTTCGGACTTTTCTGTTCCTCTTCTTTGGCTCGCTCTTGCTTGGTTAATTTGGATGAGTTATCAGGTTATCCGTTATCTCATTGCGGGAGCACCATGGCGCTCATGGTTATTATTAGCCTTATTTTTAGCGCTGCCTTTTTTTCGGATTGCAGCCGTATTTCCTTTATTTAAGGATATTCGAGCTCCGGAATCATTTTGGAGTGTGGGAGGTTTTTGCGCATTAGCAGCCGCTATTGGAATGGTGACAGTAGAGCTTTTTGTGAAAGTAGTTCCAATACGATTCCGTACTCTTGTCGCAGTAGTCATGGGCCTTCTGTTTATACTCGAGCTTTATCCTATTCATTCCACTTATTGGACACGTGGTCTATCTGAGGAACTTTTTTCTGATTACGATCAGTCAGTGGTTTTTTTAAAAAATGCACCGTTACCCGGTCGTGTCTACCCGTTGAGTAGCCGTTATTTTTATTTAACGATTCCGCAAAAGACAGGGCGTTCTCTTAGTACGGAGGCCCTGATGCGGCATTTTGAATTGAAGTGGGTTCGGTGTTTTGAAGCCGCAGGGATGGCCAACATTGATATGATGAAAACCTATCTCAACCTATCAGGGGTTTCTTATGTTTTCATCGATAAGGAAGATCCTCTGACGCCAAAACAAACGCAGGATATTTACCGTGCTCTTTTTCCAGTCGTGTTTGAAAATCATTCGATTGTGATTTTAGCCAATGAGACTTCACTCTACCCGGCTTTTTTGGCACATAACTTTGTTGTGCTTCCTTCAGAAAGTTATCAGATGGCTCCAATGAGCTTGCAGTTAGCGCGAATGAATCTTCTTAGTGTAGAGCTTGCTTCAAGCGATCAACGGCAAAATGGATTTGCAGGCAGAGCTGCCGGAAATAGTCAGGTAGAACTTTTGCCGCAATATCAAAAAAGCGGAGGAGCTCCTTTTGAACGCGTTCCTTCTATGAGTCGTCGGTCTGATGATTATGGGAAAATGATCTATCGTTTGCCTTCCACTGTTTCAGGATGGTTGACTGTTGCGGAGGCTTTTCATCCGGACTGGCAAGCTTTTATTGATGGGCAGCCAACCGATATTCGTCGAGCTGCTTCAGCACTCCTTGCTGTCTATGTGCCACTTGGCTCTCAAGAAATTCTTTTTAAATTTGTTCCGCCGCTTTGGTATTCCATTTCATTTTACCTTGGATGCTTGCTTTGGGTCATAGCCTTGGGAAGCTTTTTATTTTTCCGCAGTCGTTGGGCTCATCCTTCTTGGAAGGACTGGTGGAATTAGAGCGGTTTATCTCAAGTTAATGCTGCAACGATGGTCATTTCGGTACGTGCCTTCTCGATAACCACGTCCAAGAAAAATCAAAAGTAATCTTTTTTTATTTCAGTGTTAGCAGTGCCATTCTCCCGCATTTCCCATTTTCTTTTTTCCTTTGTAGTCAATTGATCAAGGTCCTTTTTTGAAGGGAACTTAAAGCTGATTAGTTTTGAAGAGCTCGTATCCCAATCTACATCAAAGATGCACATTTTTTGCTCTTTGAACGGACTACCTTTAAAAGGATAAACTCCATAAATCAACCTGGCATTTTTTTTAAAAAAATGAACACCTACAACAAAGTAATAAGATGGTTCCTGTATGGGAGGATCACAATCGTAAGCCATCCAATGATTGTCTTGGTAATGAACAATGGTGGCCATTGACCCTCCTGATAAATGAGAAACGATAAACAATGATTTTGAATCAGGTGTCCATTTAATATTTTGTATGGAAAGAACAAGAGATTTTGAAAAGTCATTTTTAGAGGTTAAGCAATTATGAATTGTTAAAACTGTTTCTCTATCCCCAATAACCAACCTCGCAATATATTTTTTGTTTGGTGATGGATATTCTTCATGACGTTCATATGCAACAGCCTCTTGCCCATGTATTAGACAGGTTAAAAATAATGAAAATAAAAAATTGCGAAAGAAGTTCATATTTAGGATCCAGATGGATAGTAAGTAACTGTAGCATAAATGTCTCTATCATGATTAAATTGGTCAGAAGGATCTGTTGGAACTGGCCCTAATCCACCACTTCGCTCTTTAATGCCTAATCCGAGATCCTGAGCAGCTTTGATAGAAATTTCACCAACGCTATCTTTTTCAGGACCAAAGTCTCCTACAATTGATGAGATAGATTTTATATATTGAGTTGAGTCAATGATGATAGGCCTACCACCTATCATACGCCAAGCGTATGTATAAAAATATACAGTTACATCTGCTCTGTCTCCCTTTTTGACACCTTGATTAATTAACCATATAGGAGCAACAACATAGGAATCAGTATCAGCATTGAGAGCTTTGTTATTTCTATGAAATGATGTGTCCCCCTTATGATCGTAATCTCCATGAGAAGGTCCCGTTCCATCATCATCAAGTTTAATTTGGCCGTTATATGTTAATGGCCCTCTTACCATCATGAGAGGTAATTCTTCTTTAAATTCAGAAGCATTCTCGTTACTTGACTGATTTTCATAATCAGTTTCAATATTTTTATCGACACTAGTATTTTGATATTCTGCAGGTGTCTCGCTTTCCTCATTGGTTACTTCATTGCTAGTAGAGTAACAACCAATGCTTGAATAACTGCTAGCTGAAGAGTCAGAGTTGTACTCCGGAATACTACTATAGGCAATAAGTTGATTTGGAAATAAAGTAGTCCATAGACAAAAAAGAAGGAGGAAAAATGGTTTCATGGTTTTAGATTAGGGTCCTTCTAAAACTGCGTGCTGGTATATTGTCAAGTTTAAATATCGTTATTTCCATGGATGATCAGCTTTCTATTGTTGGTGAGAAGAGCTAACTTGGATTGTGCTTCTGCGTATCACACAATAACGTGTCGCAGGATTCGCTCTGGATTAAAAGGAGATCCGCTTCCTGGGAGTCTGATAAGTTTATCCTTGATCATATTTTGCTCAAGTAGCTCACTCAGAATATGTGCTCGTTCCAACTCCGTGAATAGAGCATGTTAAAAAATTCTATAACCGCGTATTGCGGCGTCACTCCAGTGCTCGAAGTCCCCAGTATGAGATATAATACCCATTTAGGGGAGTGGGGTATAAGAAGATAAATGTTAAATCTTTTGATTTCTTGAAAATTTAAAACCAAATTGGGATTGGTCGTTTATACAAGTTTCAGCTTTCAATTCTCTAAATAAAGATCAAGTAAGACCCCTACCAATTTATAAAAAGAATGGGATCCACCTCTGAGGCCAACTCGAGATTTTCTCTTTTGAAAATCCTCCGAAGCGCTCTTCGCAGCCTGAAGCATGTGGATTGCGGCATTTAGCATTTGCTGTTAATGATCTCCAGGCCGCTGTTCAATATTTGGTCGAGAGAGACATTGTCTGTGAACCAATTCGTATTGATGAATTGACGAGTAAACGATTTGTTTTTTCAACACTCCTGATGAGTTGCCATTGGAGCGTTATGAAAAATAGACAAGATCAAGTACAAGGTGGAGAGTATAAGAATTTTTTAACTCTTCCAAAAATTTTTCGACAGATTCAATAAATTGTACCTATCACCTTCTTCACTAGGAAAATAACCACGTCCGCGAAGAATCAAAAGTAATCTTTTTTTATTTCAGTGTTAGCAGTGCCATTCTCCCACATTTCCCATTTTCTTTTTTCCTTTGTAGTCAATTGATCAAGGTCCTTTTTTGAAGGGAGCTTAAAGCTGATTAGTTTTGGAGAGCCGGTATTCCAGTCTACATCAAAAATGCATATTTTTTGTTCTTTGAACGGACTACCTTTGGAAGGATAAACTCCATAAACTAGCCTAGCAAATTTTTTGAAGAAGTGAGCTCCAACAACAAAGTAATAGCATGGACCCTTTACAGGAGGATCACAATTGTAAGCCATCCAATGATTGTCTTGGTAATGAACAATGGTGGCCATCGATCCTCCTGATAAATGCTCAACGATAAATAGTGATTTTGAATCAGGCGTCCATTGAATATTTTCTACACGGGAAATAAGAGCTTGTGAAAAATCATCTTTAGAGGTTAAGCAATTATGAATTGTTAAAACTGTTTCTCTATCCCCAATAACCAACCTCGCAATATATTTTTTGTTTGGTGATGGATATTCTTCATGACGTTCATATGCAACAGCCTCTTGCCCATGTATTAGACAGGTTAAAAATAATGAAAATAAAAAATTGCGAAAGAAGTTCATATTTAGGATCCAGATGGATAGTAAGTAACTGTAGCATAAATGTCTCTGTTTTGATTGACTTGATCATGAGGATCTGTTGGAACTGGTCCTAGTCCATTAGAGCGTTCCCTGATACCCAGTCCCAAATCCCTAGCTGCCTTGATAGATATTTCACCGACGTCATCTTGCACAGGCCCAACATCTCCTACTATTGATGATATTGATTTTGTATAACAATTACAGGGGTAGGTTACTAAGTTATTATTGGCATCTAAGCCACTATTATATTCATAAAAATATACGGTTACATCGGCTCTATCTCCCCCTCTAACACCTTGACTGGATAACCATCCAGGAGCGACAACATAGGAATCAGTATCAGCATTGAGAGCTTTGTTATTTCGATGAAATGCTGTATCGTTGTTGTGCTTTTTATCATTATGAGATGGTCCCGTTCCATCATCATCAAGTTTAATTTGGCCGTTATATGTTAATGGCCCTCTTACCATCATGAGAGGTAATTCTTCTTTAAATTCAGAAGCATTCTCGTTACTTGACTGATTTTCATAATCAGTTTCAATATTTTTATCGACACTAGTATTTTGATATTCTGCAGGTGTCTCGCTTTCCTCATTGGTTACTTCATTGCTAGTAGAGTAACAACCAATGCTTGAATAACTGCTAGCTGAAGAGTCAGAGTTGTACTCCGGAATACCAGTATAGGCAATAAGTTGATTTGGAAATAAAGTAGTCCATAGACAAAAAAGAAAGAGGAAAAATGGTTTCATGGTTTTAGATTAGGGACCTTATAAAACTGCGTGCTGGTATATTGTCAAGTTTAAATAGCATCGTAGTTATTGTAATTTTTGAACTATTATTACTTAGAAATTACATTAAGTTGATTTCATCTTATTTAGGAACAAGCAGCGTTCGCATTCAGTCACGTTATCTTCGGATAGCGTCTCAGTCTTCGGCCTTGTCCTAAGAAAAAATGCCGGCGCTTCTAACGTCCCCCTTTTCAATTTAATACACTATAATTTTACTTAAAGTGGCCTAAGCGCCTAAATCAATAGAGTGATTTTTTAATGCAGGTAGCCATTCTTGAGCCCAAGCAATAACGGTGTCGATTCCTCTTTCTAGCTCAATAGTTGGTTGCCATGAAAGATCATGATGATACTGCGTAGATTCTAACAGCTCTTCTTTGTTTTGATGCTGGTGATCACCAATAAGGGTTACGACATCTTCAAAACTTACGTTCAGGCGATTGCAAATTAAAGACACAAGGTCTCGAACTGAAATGAGGTGATTGTTAGAAAAATGATAAATCTCTCCAGGGACTCCCTCGTAAACTACCCTGAAGATGCCGGCAGTGATGTCATTGATATGAATAAAGGCTTGCTTGGTGTGGCCACCATCATGAAGGAGAAATTTTTTTTCTGATAAAATAGAGAGAATGATTTTAGGAATGAGCTCATGAACTTGCTGACCGGGGCCGTAAACATGACTCATTGGAGCTATGACAACAGAAGAAGTTTTGGTAGTTGTGTTCCGTTGATAGCAATTCTCCTTCAGTGAGGAAACAGAGACATACTTCAGAGGCTGATTTTTTAATTGATCATGAAAGTCGAGCTGAACATCACCCATGCAATGAATAATATAATCTGGATTATAATCATTGATCATCGAGATGGCATTATCAGGATGAGCACCCAAACTGAGTTGCTTTAGGGTAAGGCGGTGAGCGCTTCCTACTTTCCAATGATAAGGTGTAAACGGAATACTTTTTTTGGGGACGTAGCTTATCCCTAGTACAGTGAGCCCTTGAGAGAGTGCATGGTGAACAAAATGACTTCCCGAAAAAGAATGACTTCCAATAATAACGATTTTTTCCATGGTGTTAGATTTCCTCTGCAGGCTATAGCCTATAAAACTGAAAAGGGTGCGTTAGAAGCACAGAAATTTTTTCTTAGGACAAGGCTGAAGATTGAACCGCTATCTGAAGATAACCAGCCGTCTGAAAACAAAGTCTTAAGAAAAAAAAGAACAAGCTTAAGCCGTGCATGATAAATGATAGCAAGATGCTGTGCAAGGTGCAGGAACACGAGGAGGGTGAAAGAAAGCGATTCTACTTTTTAAGTAACAAAATACCTTGAACGCTTCGCAATATGTTATCGACACGAGGCTAGTTTTAGTCACATTGGGAGAGTTCAAACAGAAATGCTTGAATGACCTTCCAGATGGAAATGAATTTCAATATGAAAATTCTTGATAACGCTGCAGGTCAGATTACATTTTTTATTTCCTACTTTTTTTCATGAACACACTTTCTATTCGCAATCTTCATGCTTCCATTGGTGAGCAACCCATTCTTCGAGGCCTTAATTTAGAGATTCCACAAGGAGAGGTTCACGCAATTATGGGAAAGAATGGTTCTGGAAAAAGCACGCTTGCTAAAGTCATGGCTGGACATCCTGACTATACGGTTACGGAAGGAGAGGTGTTGCTCAATGGGCAAAATATTTTTGGTATGGAGCCAGATGAGCGTGCTCGTCTGGGACTTTTTCTCGCCTTTCAATATCCAATGGAAATTCCTGGTGTCACGATTGCTAATTTTATTCGAGCAGCATTGCAGGCTCGCCTTCCTGAAGGTGAAGAACTAGAAGCGACAGAGTATTACGCTCAGCTTTATAAAAAAATGGACGAGCTGAGCATTCCTCGCACCTTCACTTCACGTGCTGTTAACGAAGGGTTCTCAGGTGGAGAAAAAAAACGCTGTGAAGTTTTACAGATGGCAATGCTACAACCTAGCTATGCTGTACTTGATGAAACTGATAGCGGTCTGGATATCGATGCGCTCAAAATTGTTTCTTCTGGAGTCAATGCGCTGCGAGGTCCCGGAGTTGGTATGCTGGTCATTACTCACTACCAAAGGCTCCTCAACTACATTGTCCCTGACAAGGTCCACGTGATGACCGAGGGACGAATTGTGATGAGTGGGGATAAAGATCTCGCTTTGAAATTAGAATCGGAAGGCTACGACTGGGTTAAAGCAGAATAAAACATGTAATGTTATGAAGGAAACTGAATCTTCAACTATTGCAGAACAAGTAGCTATTGACCGTTCGGTTGGCGATTTTCGCTACGATGTCGATTATGCTTTTGATGCTGGTGTCGGCTTAACAGAAAAAACCATCGATTACATTTGTGATGTAAAAGGTGATCCTGACTGGGTTCGCAAGTTTCGAAAAGAGGGGTACAAGAAATTTTTAGAGAAACCAATGCCAACGCATTGGGCGAGTAAAGATCTTGAAAATATTGTTTTTGAAAATATTCGCTATTACCTTGCGCAGGGACAGGCTCCTAAACGTAGCTGGGAAGAGGTTCCTGAAGAAGTGAAAAAGACTTTCGAGCGCCTTGGTATTCCAGAACAAGAGCGCAAATTTTTAGCTGGTGTTGAAGCTCAGTTTGATAGCGAAGCGGCTTATTCCAACATTAAAGAGGCTGTAGGCAAACAGGGAGTTATTTTTGTAGGAAGCACCGAAGGCTTACAAAAACACCCTGAAATTTTTAAAAAATGGTTTGGGAAGGTCATTCCAAGTGGTGATAACAAATTTAGTGCCCTAAATAGCGCTGTCTTTAGCGGTGGAAGTTTTATTTATGTCCCTCCGGGTGTTAAGGTTTCTCATCCGCTTCAAGCCTACTTCCGGATTAATGCTCAAAACTTTGGGCAGTTCGAGCGAACCCTTATCATTGCTGATGAAGGTTCAGAAGTAACGTATATGGAGGGGTGTACTGCGCCAAAATTTGAAACAGCAACGCTGCACAGTGCTGTGGTTGAATTAGTCGCATTAAAAGGGGCAAAAATTCAATATATTACAGTACAGAATTGGAGCTCTAATGTTTTTAATCTCGTAACAAAGCGTGGTCTTGCTCACGAAGATGCTGAGATCAAGTGGATCGATTGTAATATTGGTTCACGTCTTACCATGAAATATCCAGGCGTTGTTATGAAAGGGCGTCGTGCGCGTGGAGAAGTGATTTCAATTGCTCTTGCAGGTGATGGCCAGCATCAAGACACGGGTGCAAAAATGGTTCACGCTGCGGATGAAACAACGAGCAATATCATTTCCAAATCAATTAGCCTTGGGACGGGCCGTGCAACTTACCGAGGCATGGTGCATATTCCAAAGCATCTCAAAAAATGCAAAAACAATACGGAATGTGATGCATTGTTGATTAATGCCAATAGCCGTACGGATACTTATCCTGCGATTACAGTTCGTGGTCAAGGTCACTCGGTTCAGCACGAGGCAAGTGTCAGCCAGATTAATGAAGAGCAAATTTTTTATATGCAACAGCGGGGTCTCAGTGAGGCTGCTGCAATGAGCTTGGCGGTGAATGGTTTTGTTAATGATCTCGTGCAGCAATTTCCTATGGAATACTCCGTAGAGTTGAAACGCCTGATTGATCTAGAAATGGAGGGCTCTGTTGGTTAGTTTACTTTGTTCCTGCTATTGCGTGAGCTCCGTTGCGACGGGACTCGACGCTTCCAGTATTTCCATATACACTCTTCCTTTTTCTGCGATCGAGCCTTGCTCTTCATCCGTGCTAGCGAATTTTTAATGTACTAGTTCAAGATGATATGTCTTTCCTATGAATATTGCTTCACAACATAAAAGTAATTCTGTTTTTCCAAACTGGTTTGCTCAACAACAAGAACTTGCTTGGAAACAATTTCAAGCATTACCAGTGCCAACACGACATGATGAGTTGTGGCGGTTTTCCAATTTAAAAAGTCTCGACCTGTCAACGTGGCAGGAAGCTTCTGCGCCGACGGACAGAGATGATTTATTGGCTCTTTCCCAAGGAATGAACGATGTTGCAGCAAAGCTTGTTTTTTCAAATGATCATTTAATTGCGAGAGAGGCTAACGAACTTCCAGGCGGTGTGTTACTTGTTTCCTTAGAAGAAGCAGCACGAGATCATGAGGCATTATTAAAAAATTATTTTATGAACCACCCTGCTTTGCTTGGTTCAGCCAAGATCGCAGCGCTTCATCAAGCTCAATTGAAAACAGGAGCGTTTCTCTATGTTCCAAGTGGGGTGAAAATTGAAAAGCCTATCGAATTATGGCATTGGAACGATGGCAGCCATGTCGCTACTTTTCCTCATACCCTTATCGTCTGTGAGGAGGGAAGCTCCGTTTCAGTAGTTGATCATTTTTGCTCAGTAAAAAAGGAAGCGTCTTTTGTCGCAGGCGTTCATGATTTGATAGTAAAAGAAAATGCAAATCTGAAGTATGTTGCTGTGCAAAATTCGAATGCTGAGACAACAGCTTTTCACTTGAATACGACGGATGTCAGTAAAAACGCCATTGCTACAGCATTACAGCTAAACCTTGGTGGACGTTATATCCGCACCGAAAGTAATAGCCGACTTTTAGAAGAAGGAGCACGGAGTGTGATGTTGGCCATCAATCCAATGGATCAAGGCAGGGAAGTTGATCAACGAACTTTTCAAGATCATATTGCTCCCAATGCTACTAGTGATTTGCTTTATCATAATGCGCTTGATGATCATTCCAGGAGCGTGTTTTCAGGATTGATTAAAGTTGGAACTGCAGCACATGAAACTGATGCCTACCAAAAAGTGCGTAACCTTATGCTCAGTGACGAGGCAGAAGCCAACTCAATGCCGGGCCTTGAGATCTTAGCTGATCGTGTTCGCTGTTCACATGGGGCAACATCAGGGGAACTCAACCCAGATGAACTGTTTTACATGATGGCACGTGGTATTTCTACCAGTATGGCTGCTAAGTTAATTGTGCGCGGTTTTTTTGAGCAAGTGTTAGAACGATTACAAGAAACTCACTTAGAAAAATACCTAGGGCAATTGCTAGATAAGCGTTTGGGGCTAGGTGTTGAATAGCCCCTTTGTTCCAGGACGTTGATAGCGAAAGCCGCTAAGAGGCGAGGGAAGGGTGATATTTTTTCCAAGACCAAGAAATTGAAAAGAGCGCCCCATTGTTTCAGGACGTAAGAGGGTTTGTAATAAACGAAATTCTTTTTGTTCATGAGGGGTAAGAGCTTTTCCTTCGAACCTGTGCATCCAGGCTTCGGCAGCTCCAATGAGAAAATGATGCTGATCGCTGTAGCCAAGAATTTCGAAATGATTTTGGAGCGCTTGTGCAGCCAGATCAGTAAAGTCAACATGAGCTGTAATGTCTCGTTCTCCAACTTGTTCTAATGGGTTGTTAACGCGCTGATGGTGATAATAGCAGGCGATACTTCCTTGGGCGCGATAAGGAGCAAAACGTTGATGTCCAGCATAGCCATAATCAGCAATAAGAATCATGCCTCGTTGCAGCTTTGCTTCGAGTTGCTGTACCCAAGAGCGAATACCAAGACGGACTTCCCACAAAAATCCTGGTGCGAGCGTGGTGGGTAGTTGTTTTGCAACTTCACAAAGTTCTTTTTGGTTGATGGGAGTTGTGATCCAAGAATATTTTCCTTCTTCTTGTTGAAGTACCCGTTCTTCTTGCCATTCTTGTCCATTCCAACGAAGTAGATGAATAGGAAAAGCATCAATGAGTTCATTCGAAAAGTGAATGCCTTGAAAGGGAGGTAGAGTCTCAAGATCATTGACCCATGAAACATTTTGGTGATGTTTTAAAGCCTCCTGTTGTTTTTTTTGAGGGAGGAGAAATGGCTCAATAATGTAATAGTGGATGGCAGAAAAAAAATCTGGTGAGGTTTTTGCTGCCTCTAAAATATCAAGAGCTAATTGCCCTTCATGCGCTCCTTGCTCTACAAGCGTGAAGGAACTTGGTTTTCCCATTTTGATCCAGAGGTCTTCAAAAAAGAGCGTTAATATTTTCCCATAAATTTTTCCCACGCTCACATTGGTAAAAAAATCTCCAGCTTTTCCAATGCGGGCGCGACCCGAAGCATAATAACCGTGACTTGGATCATAGAGCACTTGATCCATGAATTGAGCAAAGGAAAGAGAAGGAGAATTCATGATGCAGCAACTATAAAAGGACTAGCAATGCGTTAAAGTTTTTCTCTCGCTTCTGTCCCTATCAAATTTTTGGTCTATTTTATAATTTCTTTTACATAGACATTAATCGTCCCATCATTGCCTTTTTTGACATCGGTGAGCATGAGGGGGTGGTCTTGACTGCGAGCCACTGTGGTCCCTTCAGCTGGTGGCATGATTCCATGTGGATAAGCGACGATGATCCTGATTGTTGAACTTTGACCAGCTGTTAATGATGGGGTGTTTAATTGATAGCGGAGGACGGAGCGATCTTGGCCAGAAGCTGTGACTGCAAAGTCTCCTTGTAGGTAGAGGCGTTGACCAGCAAGTCCTTGGTCTGCTAAGTCAGAAAACTGTGAGGGGACTACAAAACGACCGCGCGGCATTTTTCCTGGTTCGTAAAGAGTACTGGTGTCAGCTGAACTGCCGGAGGGAGTCGCAAATGAAGCTGGTGCAGGTAGAGTGGATTGGTTGGCAGCAGCGAGATCAGGCGTGATTTCTGTAACAGTCGGAACTGCTGTTGGCAGTGAAGGTGCTGCTGGAATAGGCGTTGCAACTGGTTGTGCTGGCATAGCTGTTGGAAGAAGTGTAGCAACGGGTATTGCTGGCGTTGCTACTGGCGTTGCTGGAAGAATAGCAGGCGTGCTTAAAGGCAAAGCTCGCGCTATCTTTGGAACTGTAGATGCTGTTGCAGCAGGAAGCGTGGAGATAGTCGTGACAGAAGTTGTTTTTTCGATATGAGTGCTGTTTTTGGAAAGTGCTTTTTTAACGGGAGTAGCAGCTTTATTAGAAATAATCTGAAGAACAAAAGCCGAGTTAGGCTGAGCTTGTTGAACCCCTTCTTGATGAGAAAATCCCATCTTAGTACGGTAATCCGCATACTTCTCTTCTGCCAAAGTAAGATCTTTTGAGGAGAGTACAGGAAGGCCTGCTTCAATATTGAGATCAATTGGTGGTGCTAATGAAAACAAAGCTGGGCCATTATTTGTTGGACCATAGCTTCCATACAGCAGTGAGATTGTAGTGAACTTAAGGCGTCCGCTGGGAAGCTTTTCAACGTGGAGAATGGCTGACAGATCAAGGGGCTTTTCAAACTTGATTTCTTGGCCTGTAACAAGGCACTGCTCTAGAGGTGCTAAGTCATAAGGTTCTTTTTGGAAATTGGCTGCGCTATTGATTGCAGGCGTCGCTGCAGTATTATTTTTTCCCAGTATTTCTTGAAGGCTGTTTATCTGGGCCTCAGAGATTTTTTTTGCTTTTCCTGCATTGTTAAGTTTTGAAATAAGTTTGTTATCCGTTGCAGGGAACACTTGTTCTAGCAAAACTTCTGGTTGGTCCACTGATTGGAGTAAGGCACACACTCCTGGATAAAAAAAACTTTTTTTTGTCAGTGGGAAAGTTGCCAAGACGCGGTAGGTTTCAGTGACATAAGGCGTCAAATCATGCGTTTGGTGATAGTTTCTAACAAAGTTTGCTAGCAACCTATCATTCCATTTTCTCATTTCACGTTGGCCGAGTGGGCTAAAGCGTTGGAGAAGTTGTTTGGGCTTGAGAAACTCGCCACGAGGGGCTTCCGTCAGCTCGAAGCGTTGAGGCTCTTCCAACTTATGAAGACGCATTAAGAGGTGGTAGTTGCTTGCTTTTTCAGGATGACCAAAAATATAAAAACTCCCAATCCAACAAAAAAGAGCAAAACCCATCAGTAAGAAAATAAAAATAGTCCAAGCAAACATGCGATCTATACCATGGGCGCTCGCTCGTCTCGGTGAGGAGCCAGGAAAACGATAGTAACTTTTACTCATTGGTTTTTAAAAATAGTTGTTATTGCTAGCTGTTATTTTTTTGCTTCAAAAGAAGTGCCACAGCCGCAGCTCCGAACGGCTTTAGGATTAATAATTCGAAAACCACTCCCTGTTAGACCGTCTTCAAAGTCGATGGTACAGTCCTTTAGGTATTCAATACTTTTGGCATCTATAAACATGGAAGCACCTTCTGAGGTAATAACAGTATCTGCTTTTTGTTGAGTTCCTAAGTTCATCGCATACTGCAGCCCCGCGCAACCTCCCTCTTCAACGGATAAGCGAAGGCCATGGTTTTCAGTTAGTTTTTTTTCTGCAAGAAGAGAACGGAGATATTTTGCTGCTTGAGGAGTGATGGAAAGCATAAGCATTAAGGCTATAGAGAGTAGGCTGCAGGCTCAAAGAAAATTTTTAGATTACTAGCCTAGATGTATTACAGCAAATCCATCATTGTCGCTGAAAAGCAGGAAACTGTTACGATGAACATGTTCTTTCGTGATATTAAGACTGCCCTGCGTCAGAGTGCTGCTGTTATAGTGTATGAAATTGAAAAAGGTAGGCCATAAGCTTGCTCTTTTTCGTTAGGACTGCGTTCTCAGATCCTACGTTATCTTCGGATAGCGTCTCGATCTTCGACCTTGTCCTAAGAAAAAATGTCGGCGCTTCTAACGTGCCCTTTTCAATTTAATAAACTATATCTTGTTTTTGATTTCGTTGCGATGGGCTTGACTGCGACTTAACTCTTTACCCATTGGTTTTTACTAATTAGTCTCCCATTGTTTTTTATGGGTAAGATTCATCTGTTAAGTGACATTGTTGCCAATCAAGTAGCTGCAGGAGAGGTTGTAGAACGTCCCGCTTCTGTCTTAAAGGAACTGGTTGAAAATAGTATTGATGCTGGGGCGCATAAAATTCTTGTCGAATTTAACAGGGGGGGGATCGAATTATTGCGGGTGACCGATGATGGAATTGGGATGGACCGCTCTGACGCTTTACTTTCTCTGGAGAGACATGCAACAAGCAAAATTCAAACAATTCATGATTTAGCCTCGGTGAGTACTCTTGGCTTTCGTGGGGAAGCGCTACCTAGCATTGCGAGTGTCTCTCATTTTCGCCTTGTGACAAGACAACATGAAAACAAAAACCTTGCCGGAACTGAAATCAAAGTAGAGGGAGGTAAAGTGGTGGAGGTTAAGGAAAGCGGCGAACTACCTGGAACTAAGATTGAAGTGCGAGACCTTTTTTATAATATCCCGGCACGGCGTAAATTTCTCAAGGGTGAGCAGACAGAAGCTGCTCATTTAATTGCACAATTACAATTTTTGGCTGTGGCACATCCTGAAATAGCATGGACTTGCGTACGGGATGGAAAAGAAATTCTTCGACTAGGAGCCACAGAGAGTCTTGCTATCAGGCTTAGCGATCTTTATGGAACCTCATTTTTAAAACAATTGAAGGAAGTAGCTCTCTTAGAAATAGAGGGGGTTTCTGTGGAAGGTTTTTTTGCGCGTCCAGGAGAAGGGCGGCGAGATCGTTCACATCAATTACTTTTTGTGAATGGACGCATCATTCGCAATAATCTTTTGTCTCAAGCCTTGCGAGAGGCTTGTGACGGAATTTTGCCGAAAGGACTCCATCCCTCTGCAGTTCTCTTTTTTAAACTCGATCCTTCAAAAATCGATTGTAACGTCCACCCCGCAAAACGAGAGATTCGTTTTCAAGAGCCAGCTAAAGTTAAAGCAGCAGCCTTAAAAGCGGCAGCGAGTGTGATGGGGAATTTTGAACAGGCAGCAACAGGGATTCCTCCATTACAGGAAATTGCCCGATCGTATAACGTACAACGAAGGGAATATCCAACAGAGTTTTTTTCTGAAAAAAGCGTGCTTGTTGAAGAAAAAGTACTGCCTCAAAGTTATGGCATCCCTCTAAAAGAAGCCTTTCAGTTAGCTGAGACCATGCCACAACGCGATCGTACTTCATCTTCTAATTTCAATAACGATGAGGAACGCTCTCCTTTTCGCTACATTGGAACTCTGGCTCAACGCTATTTATTATTGGAAGAAGAAGAGGGGCTTGTTTTATTGGAGATTAGTGGAGCGCTTGAGCGCATTACTTATGATTCACTTTACCAAATGCTTTTGGCTGGAGCTTTGCAACGGCAATCTCTCCTGCTGCCACAAATGGTAGAGCTCTCTCCTGCTGAAGCTTCTTGGATCATGGCCCATCAAGAGCTCTTAGAAAAAGCAGGAGTTGAGGTTGAGCTTTTTGGCGAAGAGCAAAGGGGATCTATAAGCCTCAAAGTGGATGCGCTTCCGCTCATTGCAAGTGAAGTTCCTGCGACGACCTTATTGCAACAATTAGTCCACGATTTTCAACAAGAAGAATCCAAATTTTCTTTGAGAGAAAATAAACGTATTGTTGCCGTTGAGGAAACATTGGCGCGTTCAGTGAGTGGCATGGTGGCTCAAGCAAAAAAACTGCCAGCCGGAGAACAAGCAGCAAGGATCCTGCTTCGCGATTTATTTCGGTGTCAGCTTCCTTACTCGACACCGTCAGGAAAACCAACGATGATCCAACTTTCACAAGCAGAATTACGTCGAAAATTTAATAAATAGTTTCCATTTTTATGAGCTCCCAAGAAAAAGTTCTCGTTGTCCCTCGCTCTCTTTTTGACTCACTAGGTTCCTTTCAAGGCCTCAGCAGTGAGATTGAGCGGTATCTACCTGTTTTTTTAAATCCAGCAAATCACTCGTTTATTGCTCGATCAGCAGCAGAAGAAGATCCTTCGTTCAAGCAGCTGATTCCTTACATTGTCGTAACTTGTGGGGGGCGCGTCTTACAATATCGACGTGGGAGTGGCTCTGGTGAGACGCGTCTTTTGAAAAAGCGCTCTTTGGGGATTGGTGGACACATCAACGATGAAGATGGATTAGGAAAAGATTTTGATGCTGCTGCCTATGAGAGGGCTTTATTGCGTGAGTTAGAAGAGGAATTGCAGTTGCCTGCTTCGTTTCATTTCAGTCAAATCAAACCAATTGCACTCCTCAATGATGATTCAAATCCTGTGGGTGAGGTCCATCTTGGGGTTGTGCATCAATGTGAGCTTTTGTCGGATGAAGTGACAGCCCGTGAAGAAGCCATTGCAGAGCTTGGATTTTTTTCCTACGAAGAGTTGCAACAGCGTATTGAAGAATTTGAAAGCTGGTCTCAAATTGTCATTAGAGCGTTTGAAAAAAATATTATAGTCAAATGACTTTGGAATTAGAGGAAAGAACGGAGAGGCTTTTAGAACGCACTCTAATTCCCCATTTCGCTCATGATAGTGACTAGTGGTAAAAAAAGAGCCACAATGATAGTACCGAGAAAGAGAGCCAAACTCAAAATAATGAGAGGCTCTAACACGGCAAGAAAACGCTTTGTAATCGTTTCTATTTCGTTTTCATAAAAGTCTGCAAGATTAAGAAACACTTTAGGAAGTTGTCCTGTTGCTTCTCCAACTTCTATCATGTTAACGAATGTCGGAGGAAAAAAGGCACGTTGGCGCAAGGAAGTTACAATTGCATTGCCACGCTCAATGCTATCATGAACTTCTTGGAAGAGTTCATCAACAGAGTGAGAGCCGGTTGTTTCTTTTCCTAGCTCTAGCGCAGGGAGCAAGGAAACTCCATGAGCAAGGAGCGTCCCAACGGTTCGTGTGAAACGTGCTAAGATATTTTTTTTAAAGAAATTTTTTAAATAAGGTGTCCTTAAAAAAATTTGATCGCGCCATAAACGCCCTTGTTTTGTGTTCGAAAAAAAAGAAATGCCTCCTAATAGAACGACTCCTCCAAAGAGCAGTATGTTAGGATGATTCACGATGGTATGACTTAGTTTTAAAATAATTTGAGTTAAGAGAGGGAGTGTCTTTTCTGAAAACATTTCTGAAAAGATAGTTTCAAATTTTGGAACAACGAAAAAAAACAAGAGTCCTATGATCACAAGAGCTGTTATGAGGACAATGGAGGGATAGAGGAGGATTGCAACTAGTTGTTGTTGAAGTCGGTGACGCTTTTCTTGTAAGAGAGCAATTTGATGCAGCGCTTCTCCCAAGATGCCACCTTGTTCTCCAGCTTTTATCATTCCTCGATAGTCCGAAAAGAAGAGGGTAGGATAGTCACTAAGAGCATCGCTGAAACTTTTTCCTTCATGGAGGGAGGCGATGAGATGAGTAATAATTTTTTTAAAGCGCCTTTGGGTTTCCTGTTCCTCTAGCATTAAGAGGCTTGGTAGTAGCGGCATGCCTGCTTGAAGTAGGGTCGCGAGCTGATTGGTAAAAAGAAATAATGTTTTTGCAGGAATCTTTTTTTGAATAAAAAAATTTTTTAAAAAGAAAAGACGCATGAGTGAAGGAGTTAAATTTTAGTCTTAGGACTTAGTTCCCAGCCCCCATCCTGCATTTTTTGATACCATTAGACGCTCTGTGAGCTTAACGAATTCCTGAATCATCAGGTACACAATCAACGCTAGGAAAAAAGAAATAAGGCTCACCGTGATTCTCCCATAAGCAACATGAAAATCAGAATCTGGAGTTGGAATCATAAATACCGAAAAAGAACACATCGCGATCATGCCCCGAATCATGGTGGTTTGATTGGGAAAATATCCGGCCAACCATTCTAACAATCCAAAAAGCCCACCGAGAGCGAGGAGATAAATGCTAACATCATTAGCGAAAGCTACGACAAGAACAATGAAAGAGGTTGCTACTGCCGCACCTAGTAAATAACCGATCATTTGTTGGAGATAGAGATTAACGGATTTTCCCGTTTCTAAAAAAGCAATAGTGGAAATACTAGCCATTACGAGTCGCGTTTCTTGATCTGTTTCAAGCATCATTTCTAGCATCAGGGCAATCGATACCGTAATGCCAATGCTAACAATTCCAGCCAAATCGATTGTTTGATAAATAGGAGGCGCTTCTTTTTTTTTTGTAACTACCGCAGCCAGGTAAGTCATTGTAATAGGAATAGCTGTCTGGACCCAGAGTTTAAGGGCTTGAAGGACGAAATCACTTCCGTAAAGAGAGTGAGTAACTGTTGCATAGAAAGCTAAGAAATAAGCTCCAAAAGCGTAAGCGCTGCCTGGTCCAGAATGTTTGAAGAAAAGAGCATATCCTAATGCTGTGATCGCTCCAGCAAGGGGCAGCGAGATCCATGGGGCTTGGAAAAAAGCGATTAAAACAATCATGCTCGTTGCAATGCCAAGTGATAATGCGCCAACTCGAGTCATAATGTAGCTTACAGAAGGCCTTGGCAAGAGGGAGAGCGTTGCAGCTAAGCTGAGCGACATGTAGCAATTAGGAATGCGAAAACATTCTAAAACTAAAACTGTTCCCGCTGTGCCTAGAGCGGTGCATAGGGCGGAAGAAGCTCTAGGAGATAGAGTGGAGGTGTCACTCATTTTTTGGCATCGATTTGAAATCGTAAAGTGGAGGGATGTATGGAGTGGCCTCTGGCTCTTGAAGTAGCTTTAATTCAGTCGTGAAAGGAGCAGAGCGTGTATCGATGATGACAGAAGCTTTGCCTCCAATGCGAAAATCAGATTGTTCCTTGGATTGAAGAATAATGCGAACTGGAAAACGAGTTGCTAACTGGATGAAATCAAATGTTGGTGGCACCAGTGATAAAACGCCTTCACCTGCAGCTCGACTTTTTGACTCTCCAACGTAAGGAATCACGCCTCGTGATATTCCTTGAACAATACCATCAACAGGAATGAGACGTCGCCCCATTAAAAAAACTCTAGCGCTTTGGCCGCGTCGAACACG
Source organism: uncultured Chthoniobacter sp. (assembly GCA_964402065.1). Taxonomy (GTDB): domain Bacteria; phylum Verrucomicrobiota; class Verrucomicrobiia; order Chthoniobacterales; family UBA6821; genus CAIWMF01. The sequence goes on from CAYOAN010000001.1 coordinate 274,197, forward strand.
ATGGATATCGATTTCCCGAAAGTTGGCCATAACATACCAGATGCTCGAATCGACAATGGTGAAGAGTTGTTCTCCTGTTGATGCGTAGGAACCAGGGGAAATTTTCAGATTGGTGATATAGCCGTTGCATGAAGCAAAAACGTTGCAATAAGAAACACGAAGTTCTGCATTTCTTAATTCTGCTTCTGCTTCCTCAATGCGTGTATTTTTCCCCCCATATTCTCCATACAAATTTTCAGCGCGAACAACAGCCGCTTCTGATTCTTTGACTAATGCGGCGCTGCTCTCTGCTTCTGACTCTGCTTGTTGTACTTTATCTGCAGAGGCGAAATTACCTTCGAGGAGTGGTTTAAGGCGCTCATAGTGAGCCATTGTATAGGCAGCTTTAGCCTGACGATCTCGCAAGGTTGCTTTTGCTTCTTTGATTTGCTCTTCAAGAGCTGCGACTTCAAGTCGGACAAGGTTTAGCTTGGCTCGAGCCCGTGCTGCTTCTGCTTCATAAGGACGAGCATCCAGTTTTAAGATTAAGTCACCACGTTTGACGTTTTGATTGTCAACAACATGAATTTCTGTGATTGTCCCCCCCACTTGAGCTGCAACGCCAACAGTATTTGCTAAGACTTGAGCATCATCAGTGCGAGGGCAAAGCTCAATATTGTGCCAGACAAAATAGCCCCCTAAAAAAGCCGCTAACACGATAAAAATGCGAAGAGGAGTGACAAGCCATTCGTGCGCGCTATCAGGGGGGCTTTCCTTTTTGGGAAGGAGGTGAGCGGTAATGGCGGATGGCTTTTTGTCTTCGGGAGTCATCGTGCTGAAAAATAAAAGATCCAGGTCCAAAGCGAAATAGCTGCAAAGATCGCAGGAATCATCAAGCCAGGAGGATGAAAAATACCAAGAAGACGAAACCGTGAAGCCGCAATGTTGATGAACCAAGTTCCTAAAATTCCAATGATGATGCAGAGTAGCCATCCTGGAAAATAGGCTCCCCCTACATTTAGGAGAGGATCGTGACTTAACTTGATGATTGCTAAAATTTGCAGCATAATAGACGGGATCTTTTTATGAGATACCAGAGCGGCCTAATTATATATCTTTTTTGCTTTTGGGGAAGTTCTCTTCTTCTGGCTGCAGAAGGCTCTTTTCAAGAAAAACATGCCGCTGCTGTAGGGCCTGAGGTAGGGCAGCAAGTAGGCAGTTATAAAAAAGAAGCTGCAGTGCCACTTCCTGCACAGGCTGTTTTTTCTTCTCAGAAAAAGTATGATCTTGGAAGTTTGATTGACCTTGCCTTAAACAATCATCCCTCAACTCGTGCTGCATGGAGCCAAGCTAAAGCAGCCTCGGCCTCTGTTGGAGAGGCGCGATCACTTTACTACCCTTGGGTGAAGGCCGGATTTACTGGGGGCTATGATCTCAATTATCTTCCACTTGTTTCAGGGCCTAATGTCTACAACCGAAATCAGGCTACCGTTTTTTTTAGTCTCGAATATATTTTGCTCGATTTTGGAAGAAGAGATGCAGATGTGGCAAAGACCATTGCAACTTTCAATGCGCTCGGCTTGACCTATCAGCGGAAATTGCAAGAGACCATTTTTATCGTGCAGAAAGCTTATTTTGCGCATGAAGCTTCGCTTTGGAAAAAGAAGGCAGCCGAAATGAATCTCGCCTTTTTATCAACATTAGCTGATATGATCACTCGCGAAAATGTGACTGGTCTTTCGGCAGAGCCAGAATTATTAGTAGCAAAAAAACGAGTTCTTGAGGCTCAATATGAAGTGGAATCAGCAGCAGCAGCAGTCAAAAACACACTCGGAGAACTCTGTGTTGCTGTGGGACTTTCTGCGAATACACCTTTGCAGATCACAACAACAGAGCGTCCTGTCTCTACAAAAAAGTTGAGAGGAGATGCGAACGAATTGGTACGTCGAGCGCTTCTTTTGCGTCCTGATATCGCAGCACGTATTGCCGAGCTAAAAGCTAGTAAGGAGGCTACGCGGCGAGCTATTGCTGATTTTTTTCCGGTTGTTAAACTGCACTCAGATTACATTAACTCCACCTTCGGATATACGGCGAACGATGGAACGTTAAATGGAAGTTTTAGTGGAGGTGGGATTTCTGGTGTGAATGGATTTGTGATGGCAAGTTGGGATATCTTTGATGGCCTAGAACGTGTTTTTAAAGTGCGGCAACGAAAAGAAGAAGACAAAGTTGCTGAAAGAAACTTGGAGCAGACAAAGCTCAATGCGACTCGAGATGTCTGGACTTCTTTCAATGATACCCTGGCGGCAGAACAACGAGTCAGTTTTGCAGAGGGATATGTTGCTTCTGCAAAAGAAACTTTTAATGCTGTAAAAACAGCAGTGGAGACAGGCTTAACAAACGTTACTGACTTTACTGAATCAGGGAGCAGTGTTGCTAGGGCTGATTCTGAGTTAGCAAGTGCCGTAGCTGACTATTCAACAATGTTAGCGCTCCTTGCTTTTTCCATGGGAACAACAACGCCGGCTCCTTCTCAAGTTCCTGAGGACCTCGGTAAACCTGGGGAGTTGAAAATCAAAGCTCTTTCCTTTTAGAATCATTGAAACTGTATTATGAAAAATAAAATTCATTTTTTAATCATCCTTGGTTTGCTCGTCACTGCTGTTTCAGCACGCGAGCAAAAACTTTCGATCGTTGAACAAAAGGCTCTTGATGAGGAGAGTGCCCTCTTTGTTCCGCAAGGATACAGCCCTCAAACAAATCCTTCGTTTGCCTTTGAAAAGCCACTTCAACCTGCAGGATCTATTTCTAAAAACTGGAAATTTTTTCCTCAGTTTTTCTCTGAGGAGAACAAAACAAAAGTTGTTTTAAATGTTCCTTTTGGAGCTTCTCTTTATGGAACAGGGGAGGTCACGGGACCGCTTTTGCGAAATGGAAAAGAAATCACACTTTGGAATACCGATAACTCGACTTATGGGACAGCTCATGGCCGTCGTCTTTACCAATCTCACCCCTGGGTTTTGGGTGTGCGTCTGGATGGAAGTGCTTTTGGTGTTATTTTTGATACAACGTGGAAAGCTCATTTAAAGACAACATCACAGCAAATTATTTTCAAAAGTGAAGGGCCTGCTTTTAGAGTTGTTGTCATAGAGGGGGCAACGCCTCAAGCCGTCGTGCGCAAACTTGCTGCTCTTACCGGAAAAATGCCGCTCCCTCCAAAATGGGCAATTGGCTTTCAACAGTGCCGCTACTCCTATTATCCCGACAGTAAAGTAAGAGAGATTGCGGATCAATATCGTGAGCGACACCTTCCTTGTGACGTGATCTGGCTTGATATTCATTTCATGGATGATTATCGCGATTTTACATTTGATCCCAAACGCTTTCCTGATCCCAAAGCGACCAATGATTACTTGCATGAGCACGGCTTTCATTCTGTTTGGATTGTGGACCCTGCCATCAAAAAAGATCCTCAATATTTTGTGTATCAAGAAGGAAGCGCCAAAAATTTCTGGGTCCTAACAAAAAGCGGCCAGCCTTTTGAGGGGATCGTCTGGCCAGGGAACTCCGTTTTTCCAGATTATACAATGCCATCGGTGCGACAATGGTGGGCGGGACTCTATCATCCTTTTTTAGCAAAAGGAATCGATGGCGTTTGGAATGATATGAATGAGCCATCAGTTTTCAACGGGCCTCATCTCACGATGCCAGAAGATAACTGGCACCGTGGTGGTGGAGGGCTTCCTGCTGGTATTCATCGAATGTATCACAATGTTTATGGAATGTTGATGGCCTCAGCAACACGTGCCGGCATGCTTCAAGAGCGTCCTAATCAACGACCATTTCTGTTATCGAGATCTAATTATCTTGGAGGTCAACGTTATGCAACAACGTGGACCGGGGACAACAGTTCCGGTATGAGTTATTTGAAAATGTCGATTCCAATGGGGCTTAATCTTGGGCTTTCGGGACAACCTTTCAATGGTGTTGATCTTGGTGGTTACGCGGGCAAGGAAAACCCTGATCTTTTTGGAAAATGGATCGTTCTAGCGTCCTTCTTTCCTTTTTCTCGAGCTCATACTGCGGTTTACAATCCGCCGCGTGAGCCATGGGTCTTCGGCCCTAAGATTGAAAATGTCGCCCGCACTGCATTGGAGCGACGTTATCGAATGTTGCCTTACCTCTACACTCTATTCTACAAAGCCTCGCAACACGGTGATCCTATTATGCAACCAGTGTTTTTTGCTGATCCAAAAAACTTATTACTCCGCTCTGAGGATCAAGCATTTTTATTAGGACAAGATCTTCTCGTGGTGCCGCGTTGGGCTCGATTGCCACGATTGCCAGGTGGAATTTGGCGTGATGTTTCTCTCCTTCCAGGAAAACAAGAAGAGGATGGTTATCAGCCTCGAATCAAAATTCGCGGTGGGTCGATTGTGCCCCTAGGACGCGTGATTCAAAATACAAATGAAGAATCCTTAAAGCCATTAACGCTTCTTGTTTGTCTTAATGAAAAAGGAGAAGCGCACGGTAGTCTTTATGAAGATGCTGGTGAAGGATTTGATTATGAAGCAGGAGATTACGCTCTCACTTATTACAAGGCCGTACGCAAAGGAAATAGGGTAACTGTCACAATGGAAAAACGGGAAGGAACTCGTATCGTTCCTGATCGACCAATCCACGTGCAATTGGTTGTCAATGGGCCTGACATAGAGGGAGAAGGTCTGGAATCGCATGGAGTTGTTTTGAAGTGGCGTAACAACTTGTTATAAATTTTATCAAACCTTAAAAAATTTCTTGCCACGTTTTTGATTCACTGTTACCTTTTTCGCCCCATGCCAAAAGCAATCGCACGTAGTAAAACAAAGAAATCTGTTGCCAAAAGATTTAAAATCACGGCGACAGGAAAAGTTATTCGCTCCAAAGCAGGCCGTCGCCACTTGTTGCAATGTAAAAGCTCCAAGCTCAAACGCAACAAAGGTAAAGCCGCTGTGGTAGAAGCTTGTGATGTGAATCATATCAAAGCTAACCTTCCTTGGGGCTAGACTGACTTATTAATTCTGGTGATGTTGCTATTGCAGCATTACTGTGGTCATTCTATTCAACTTTCAAAACGATTCACGGGACTGAATGTTCGTTGGAACATTCTAACCGGACGGGTGAGTTCCTGAATCATTATTAACAAACAGCCTGTCCGAGGAGACTCTTGGTGAAAGCCAGGAGGTTAACATATGCCTAGAGCCACTAACTCTCCCGCAAGTCGCGCACGCCGCAAGCGGGTCATTGACGAAGCAGCTGGATATCGCGGTCGTCGTTCTAAACTTTTCCGCTATGCCAAAGATGCGCGGATGAAAGCCAAATATTGGGCTTATCGTGACCGTAAAACACGGAAACGTAATGTTCGTTCTCTTTGGATTGCTCGTCTGAATGCTGCTGTTCGTGCGGAGTCACTCACTTACAGCCGTTTCATGCAGGGCCTCAAAGCAGCTTCGATTGGTCTTGATCGCAAGGTGCTTTCTGACCTTGCTATTACTGATCCAAAAGCTTTTGCCACTATCGTGGTGCAAGTGAAAGCAGCATTAGCTAGCAAGAAATAAAAAAGAAATTCACAAAGTGGAAGTGATAGAAGAGCATTTTTCATCACTTCCACTTTTTTTATCCATGTGAATCTTCTATGAACATCGAGATTAATCAACTTCGAGAAAAAGCCTTAAGAGCATTGGAAGCCGCATCTAGTGAGTCTTCGCTGAAAGAAGTGCGGGTCCATTATCTCGGTAAAACAGGAGCTATTTCACAACTCAGTGAAGGAATGCGGCATCTTTCGAAGGAAGAACGTCCTGTCATTGGCAAATTGCTTAATGAGTTAAGATCCTCATTCACAGAAGCTTTAGAAGTCAAGGAAGCACAATTTGCCGCAGCAGCGGATGCAGCTCTTTTCGCTGACATTGACTCAACACTTCCAGGGACTCCTTTGATTCAAGGAGGAATGCATCCACTCACGCTCTTGACGGATCGTGTGATTCAGATTTTTCGTCGGCTTGGTTTTGCAATGGCAACCGGCCCTGATATTGATACCGAATGGTATTGTTTTGATGCTCTAAATACGCCAGCGCACCATCCAGCGCGCAATGACCAAGATACGTTTTATTTTCCAGATGGACGTTTGTTAAGAACACAAACTTCAACGGTTCAAATTCGTGCAATGGAACAGGCCCCTCCGCCACTCCGTATTGTGGCACCTGGATCAGCTTATCGCCGTGATGAAGTTGATGCAACGCACCTTTCTCAATTTACTCAAATGGAAGTTCTGTGCGTGGCTCCAGGAATTACTTTGGCTGATCTCAAAGGAACTGCTGAATTTTTCTTTCGTGAATTATTTGGTCCTGAGACAGAATGCCGCTTTCGTCCTCATTTTTTTCCCTTTACTGAACCAAGCTTTGAAATTGATATTCGTTCCTCGCTGCTTTCCAATAAATGGTTGGAGCTTGCTGGCTGTGGCATGGTTGACCCTGCTGTTTTTGAAGCAGTAAATCAAAAGCGTGGTGATCGTGCATATGATCCTGACCTGGTCAGCGGCTTTGCCTTTGGATTTGGTCTCGAGCGCCTGGTTATGATGTTAACTGGGACTCCTGATATTCGCATGCTCACAGAAAATGACCTGCGATTTTTAGAAAGATTTGTTGGATTATGAAAATTTCCCTCTCCTGGCTTCGTGATTATTTAAAAACAGAGCAGACTGCCGAGCAGCTTGCAGAGATGCTGACACGATCAGGGATTGAAGTAAAATCAATCACGGCGCATGGGGCAACTATTTCAAAAGTTGTCGCTGCTCAAATTTTAGAATCAACACAACATCCCAATGCTGATCGGCTGAGTGTTTGTAAAGTTGATGAGGGGAGTGGAACGCCTCGTCAGATTGTTTGTGGTGCTAAAAATTATAAAGTTGGGGACAAGATCTTGCTCGCATTGCCAGGAGCTGTTTTGCCGGGGGATATAAAAATTAAGGTTGGTAAACTCCGTGGTGTAGAGAGCGAAGGAATGATGTGCAGCGCAAAAGAATTGCGGTTACATTCTGATAACCGAGAAGATGGATTGTTAATTCTTCCTTCAGAGACAGCAGTTGGAACAGAGCTTGAAAAATTATTTCCTGCTGATGATATTTTAGAATTGGAAATTACACCAAATCGTCCTGATTGGCTTGGTTATCTTGGAGTAGCTCGCGAAGCTTCTGTTTTTGAGGCAGGAGAGCTTGTTGAGACCAGTATAAAACTTCCTCCAATGAGTGAGGCCAAAGATGTAGCAATAATCACAGCACTAAATGCCTGTTCTTTTTATAGCGTACGACGAATTGATAACATCATGATGAATCCGAGCCCTTCATGGCTCGTGCAGCGGCTTGCTGTCATGGAAGCACGTTCAATCAACCTTGTGGTTGACGTGGCAAACTATGTGATGTTTGAAATGGGACAGCCGTTACATGCTTTTGATGCCGGTAAGCTTAAAGGAGCACTTAATATTCGTTTTGCTCATGAAGGAGAAAAGTTAGAGGCACTTGATGGAAAAACTTATCAACTCCGTTCCTCGGATCTGATCATCGCCGACGAGAACGGGCCGCAAGCACTTGCTGGTATTATTGGTGGAGTGAATAGCAGTGTGACGGAGGCGACCACGTCTGTTTTATTAGAAAGCGCAGTATTTGATGCGGCAACGATTGCTGCGTCAATTCGTTTTCACGGCATTCATACTGAAGCTGGTTATCGCTTTGAGCGTGGAAACCGAGCTGGCACGCTAGAGGCCTCTGCCCGTGCGGCTAAGTTCATTACAGAACTTGGTTGTGCTGTAACTTCTGAAAAACTTTTTATAACAGGAGAACTCCCATCCCCTCTCGAGATCGAGCTGAAGGGTGATCAAGTTCGTCGACTTCTTGGCGCTGAGCTCAGCAATGAGCAGATTGATTCTTATTTAAAAAAATTGGGATTTATCAAAAAAGAACATGCTTGGCTTGTCCCTGCTTGGCGTTCTGACGTGCATCGTCCTGTCGATTTGATCGAAGAGGTAGCCCGAACTTATGGTATTGAAGCTATTGAGCCACGTTGCATGGGCTTTCCTGCATCCTCAAGTAAAGAGGATAGGCTTTATGATCAAATAATGGGATTGCGACGGAAACTAGCTGCCGCTGGTTTTTTTGAAGCTCGTACAGGTACTTTAGTTGCAAAAGAAACTGCTTCTGAAACATCGATTTCACTTCGAAATCCAATGGGCGAACAACAAGCGGTGCTTCGTACCAGTTTGCTTCCAAACTTAGAAAAAGTGTTGCAGCATAATTTCCAACAAGGAGCAACAACGATTCGCCTTTTTGAAGTGGGAAAAATTTATCAGCAGACCTCGTCTACAAGTGAAGAAGAAAAAATCTCCTTAGCCCTGATTATGGCAGGGGAAGCTGTTCCAACATCATGGCGGAAGGAAGGTTCTAGAGCATTGGATCTTTATGATCTCAAAGAGATCATCAAGCAACTTCTTCCAGGAAGGATAAGTTTTGAGTCATGGCAAGAATCACTGCCTAATGAAATGATTCTCATGATGCGTGTTTTATGTGATCAAGAATACATTGGGAACTTTGGAATTCTGCACCCCTCCCTAGCGCGAGAATTGATGCTCACGGGACAAGAGTATCCTGTGATTGTAGCAGAGCTTAATGGGGCAGCACTATGTAACCTCGTCAAGCAGGCAGATAGGAAAAAAGAAGGAATGCTTCCTCGTTTTCCAGCTATTATTCGAGATCTAGCACTGCTTGTTAATAAGTCCGTTTCTTATGCTTCCTTGGAGGATGTCTTGCTTTCAGCTAAGGAAGAGCTTCTCCGATCGATAACACCTTTTGATGTTTTTGTAGATTCATCAGGGGAGAAAATCTCAGCAGAGAAAAAATCTATTGCTCTCTCCTTAAAATTTCAGCATTCCGAGCGGACATTAACTGCACAAGAGGTTAACGAAGCTTGTGAGCGATTAATAGGACTGCTAGAAAACTCTCTTCAAGCCGAAGTCAGGAAGTAAGTTTCTATTCTGCTTACTTTTCTTCTTCGATCCAATGCGCTTCAGCAAGAGCAACAGGCGAGCTTACTCCAGCAGATGGAAGTAGAATATGCTGTTGTATTACTGGAGGTTCTATTTTGCTTTCGATGGCTTCTATTGAATTAAGCATGGCTGTAGCAAAATCCAAATCTTCTTGAGCTAGAGCTCGTTCTTCTTCCCAAGAATGCCCTATTAACAAGGTCTCGCGAAGAGAAGTTACTAATGAAGGGCTGGAAATAGCTCCTTCAGCATACTTCTTACGGGTATCAGCTTTGCTGCGCAATGCTTTAAGGTCAGTTTTCAGTTTTTCTTTGAGCTGAGAAATCTCTTTAGCGTACGTTGCTAAATCACGATTAATGCGAGCATTTTGTTTTAAGGCTGCATCAAGCACTGGTACTTTCTGGCTTGATGATGGAGGATTGCAAAGATGTGTAATAATATTAGCTGCTAGGATTGTTACCTCTTGAAAAAGTAAGGTTGCTGGTTCTCGAAATTGTTCAAAATTATAAGACTCGAGTTTAATAGGAGAGGAACTTCCCATTTCATAATAATCATGTTTTTCTTTTAACGCTTTCAATAATGAAGCAAGAGCTTTTGTTTGGGAGAAAACCTGATGAGCATGGCTAACTGTTTTAGGAACGTCAGCTGTTGTCTTTTTTAAAAGCATCAAGAGTTCCTGATCGATAATAGAAGCGCTTGGATGATGAGTAGCAAGATCGGCCGCTAGTCCAGAGATGATCTCTTGCGATTTCTTAAGTTCTTCTATTGTTGGAACTTCATTGAGGTGCTGCAGCACATCGAGAATAGCTACTGTAGCTAGACTGCTTTCTGTAATATAAGCTGTATCAGCAACCAGATCATCGGCTCTTTTAATGACTTGTTGAACAAGTCGATGACTTATTCCCACTGGAGGAATCTCTGTAGCAAGAGATGCATCTACATTGATTCCTTTAAGCATTGGATTTACTTCTTGAACGGCAGCTTGGAGGATTGGGCGAAGTTGCCGTTGATAAAAAGGAAGTGCAGGAGAAGGTTGCTCTGAATTTTCGGGAAGTGAGGCAGTAAGCTTGATGTTCCGGAGTGTTGGATTCAGAACGGTTGTTAACGCTACATTAACAGTTTGTTGAAGATATCCCCCTAAAGGCGAAACAGCTGCTTGTTCGCGTTCTAGAGGAGGAAAAGAATAGTTGGCAACGTGCGGCCCAAAATGCTGCTTGAGTGATTGATGTAACGTTGTAGCTTCTTGAGAATTGGTTTTTCCTATAATAAAAGCAACCGTATGCCCATAAAAAGTTTTGGGAGCCGTTGTTACTGTCTTTCCTGAAGTTGAAACAAAAGTTCCTTCATTCCTGGGATCACTCGCATAAGCACGATATGCTGTCACAGATGGAAAGTTTTCACTTGCTGTTGAAGCAAGCGGGGTGCTGGCTATGTTTGCTTTGATTTGACGAAGTGCAAAAGTATCCATAGAGAATCTTCTTACGGTTCAGGATAGGCTTTAATAAAGCGACTGTACCAAATGCCGGGAGGTGTGATGAGACGGGTATGGTTTTTTTTATCGTAAGAAAATAATCCAAATTGTCCATGCCAGCCTTCTGTCCATTCGTAATTATCAACGAGCGTCCATGGAAAATATCCACGAACATCAACCCCATCATTCATTGCACGTCGCATTTGAGCAATATGGTTTCGAAAATAGGCAATTGATTTTTGAGCGCTTTGTGTTGCTACGCCATTTTCGGAAACAACAATCGGTTTGTGATATCGCTGATTGACGGCACAAAGAGTTCGATAGAGTCCTTCAGGAACAATTTCCCAGCCCATTTGCGTATATTGCGAGCTCCGCTCTCCCATTGTACGGATGAGAAGTTCACGAATGCTTGAACTTTTTGAATAATAATAATTCACGCCGATAATGTCACAGGTGTCGACCACTTGATCTAGTTGGTCATAGTTTTGGCGTTCATAAAGATTATAAATGAGGGCAGTTGGATCGTGTGTCCAAGAGCGACGACACTCGGGCATAGCATAAATGCCCATGATAATCGCGTCAGAACGCTCTTTGCGGACAATCATCGCTGCATCGCGAAACATAGTGACAGAAGCTTTCATCGCTTTTTTATAACCACCAAAATGAAGTAGTAATCCTGGTGGCCAATGTCCCGCAAGCCATCCTAATTGGAGCGCTCCATTAGGCTCATTTTGAGGTACATAAATTCTGACATAAGGAGCCATCACCTTGACAACACGCTCCACATGAGCTCTCCATGCTGTTTCTACATCGGGATGACAAAAATTTGATTTCGCTTTGTGATGAGAATCATAGAGCCAATCAGGAAAAGTAAAATGCCAGAGTGTTACGACTGGTTCAATGCCAGCTGCTTTGAGGTGCTGTGCCATCTCGGCATATTGCTGTAATGCGGCTTGGTTGATGACGCCGGGGTGAGGTTCAATGCGTGCCCATTCGATTCCAAAACGGAAATGGTTTACGCCAAGTTGCTTGGCTGCTGCAACATCGCGATCAAATTCGCTCCAAGAAAAAACAGCGTCGTTACCGCGTGAAGGAGTTCGTCCTTCTTCAGCAAAGCGATCCCAGTCAGTTTTAAAATACCAGTGAGAGTCGGAAGTATAACCACGATCTTCATTTTGATAGGAAGCTGTTGAAATTCCCCACCAGAAAGGTTCTTTTGATAATGGTTTTAAAACAACGGCCTTCGGACCTGAGCAGTAAGGCCCTGGGGAGGTGATACACCCGCTCATGATCAGAAGGGGTAAAAAAAGTAATGTTGACCAAAGAAACTTTTTAAGTTGAGAGATCATGGCTGAAAGGTTACAGGTTACAGATTGTAGGTACAGCTCATTTTGGCCCTCAGTGGAATAGTTTTGCCATGGTGCGATAAAAATGAGCGGCAACTTTTTTATGAAAAAAATCTTATTCTTTTTTTTAACGTTACTTGAGTTGGGAAGCTATGCTTCTTATTCTTTTAATCGATTGGCTCCTGATCGGATCATGATGAGAAATGGAAAGGTTGAAGAAGGACTCGTTATTAAAAATGATGCTACGTCGATTGTACTAGAGCAACCTGCTGGCGATCGTCTCATCAAAAAACATGATATTCAACGCATCGATGATGCTAACAAAGACCTCTCTTATTTTGCTGATCTTGCCGATCATGAAAAGGCTCCTCCCTGGCGCATGATGGTTCAGGACATGCGGTGTAATGATGCGATCAAATCATTTATACAAATCCCTGCAACTCGAATTAGTAGTGGATACCTTAAAAATGTTCCTTATCTTTCATTTCATATTAATAAGCATGCTGAAATGAACATTTATGGAAATCCTCGAGATCCAGCATGTGTCGAGTTGGGAGCGTATGAACGTGGAGCAAAGCTAACGTTTTTTCAAACAATCGCTCGGCAATTTTTTGCAGGCTACATTGGATCACGACAAGGATTAGCGACACTTTATCGTCTCGACCTTCAAGGTGACAAAAAGCGTGTTGGAAAATTTATTTACCGAATCATGCCCCCTTCAGATTCTGAGTCAAATGGAGGATGGTGGCTTTCTATTTATGATCCTGTGCGCTTGGAGAAAGCACGTGTGAGCGATGCCCTCTACGAGAGGATGACACTTCCGTCTCATGAAATTAGGGAAAAAAATGGAAAGCTTAAAAATGATTTGGAAGCAAAATATCAACAATTCTTAAATTCTTCGATGATGCGCTGGTTGGGAAAACTTCCTGGATTTCACGGGTTTTATCGAGATAACCAAAACAAATTGCAAGTGCTAAGGGTCAGTTCTAGCACAACAGCCCAGCATTAATGAGCAACTATTTTTATGAAAAGAAATGTAACGCTTATCCGGTTTATGTTGTTGGGATTTGGTTTGTCCAGCTGTGTGCTTTCTCCTCTTGGCCCTCTTGATAAAGCACCACAACACGAGTCAAAAAAATTGACCAGCTATCAGCCCTTTGCTTGGGGAATCTCTACAAGTAGCTTGCAATATGAAGATCCTGCTGTGAAGCCGGGGATGAAAGATTATTTTGTACGAGATTGGGATCTTTTAGTGGCTCGAAAAAAAGCTCCAGTTGTTGGCAACGCTCTCTCTAGCTGGTCTCATTTTGAAAAAGATTTGGCAGCACTGCAAAAAATTGGAGTCAATTCTTATCGTTTCAGCATTGAATGGGCTCGTGTTGAACCACAGCCAGGCGTCTACAATGAAGCCGCAATTAATCATTATGTTGAAATGGCCCGTCAACTCAAGGAGGCTGGTATCGAGCCCGTAGTTTGTTTGTGGCATTTTACTTTTCCTGCGTGGTTAGTAGATCCTAAGCTTGGAGCTCAATCTAACTGGCTACATCCTTTGGCCCGCTCTCATTGGAATAGTTATGTCACAAAAATGGTGAATGCTCTTTCTCCTTATGTGAAATATTATGCCCCTCAAAATGAACCAAACGGACAAATTTTAACAGCCTACATCATTGGTCTTTGGCCCCCTGATCATACGCTCGACTTCCATGGTTATAAAATGGCAATGATGTCTAGCGAAGGAATGTTTCGAGATGCGGCAGCGATCATCAAAAAAATTACTCCCGATGCCAAAGTCATGAGTGTTGAGGCCGTTCCCTATTGGTACCGTGGCCCTCTTGATCCAGGAGGCATCATATACAATACTGTAGAACATAATGTATATGATCACCTTGATAAAATTTATGATGTGTGTGACATCATTGGATTTAACTATTATTACAGCCAAGTTGCTGGCCCTCTCAGCATGCTGACGCAGAGTCGCCATCATGGAACTCATTTTTCTATGATGGGGTGGCATATCGATCCTAAAGCATTAGGAAAACTAATTCGTAAAATCGGAAAGCGTTATGATAAGCCAATGATGATTACTGAAAATGGAATTGCGGACCTTGATGAAAATCAACGCATCAAATATCTGCATGATCACATTGAGCAAATTCGGATTACTATGGATGAAGGATACGATGTTAAAGGATACTTTGTTTGGTCCTTAGCTGATAATTATGAATGGCATTATGGCTATGTTCCTAAATTTGGATTAGCCACGATGGATCCAAAAACATTTGAGCGAATTTTGAAACCCTCTGCATTCTATTACCACGATGTTATTAAGGCTTCCGAGAAGGAGGAAAAAGTTGATCCCGACCCTTCTTCATGGAACCAGTTCTTGTTAAACATGAAAAAAAAGAACTAGAGCGTTTTTGAATATAATGCATGGAACTAAAGGAAGGACGCTTGCCTACTTGTCCTCTTGTCTTAGAGCTGCCCTTTTCAATTGAATACACTATAACATCGCTACCATGCAGGAGTTCTCGAGGCTAATTTTTATTTCCTATTTTGTAGCTGCTGGAAAAAACTATCTCCACTTTTTGTTGTTCATTTTTTGTTTCCCTCTTCTCCTTTTGGGAGCCTGTTCTCAGAAGCCCAAAGCAGCTGATTTTATCGCAATCATAGGAATGGAGCCGGAGTCGCTCGATCCTGCCATTGTAACAGGGCAAGTAGACCAAAATGTAGTGAGTGAGCTTTTTGAAGGCCTGACTCGTTTTAACAAAGCAGGTTTATCAGAGCCTGGAATGGCTGCGAGTTGGGAGATTTCTTCTGATCATTGTGTTTATACATTTCATCTACGCCAAAATGCGCAATGGTCCAATGGTCAGTTGATCACAGCACAGGATGTCATTGCATCCTGGAAGCGTGCTTTAATGCCGGTGACAGGCTCAGCAAATAGTTATCAGCTTTTTGTCATTGAGGGGGCTGAAGATTTTGCAGCCGGTAGAATTGATTTTTCAAAAGTAGGGCTTCAAGCTCTCGATGAGCAGACGTTAAAAATCACTTTATCCCATCCGACGTCTTACTTTCTTGATCTTTGTGCCACACCTATTTTTTCAATTGTTCCAACTAACCTCATTGAACAAGTGGGAGATGATTGGATTAAGCCACAACACATTCTTACCAATGGTCCATATAGACTTGTTGATTGGCGAATCAATGACAAGATCCGCTTAGAACGCAATTCGCGCTACTGGGATTATCAGCACGTTGCTTTGGAAACAATTGACTTATTACTCATCGCACAAGCCAATATTGCTTACAATTTTTATGCTTCTGGTGAAGCTGATATCATTTTTGGGAAATTATTTCCGCCATCATTAACCGAAGAACTTCGAAAAAGAGACGATTTTCACTCAGCCTGTTTTTTAGGAACGGAATTTCTCCGTTTCAATTGTGTGAAGCCCCCTTTTACTGATCCTCGCATACGCCAAGCATTCGCCCTTTGTGTTGATCAACGACTTTTAACAAAAAAAATTGCACATTCTGGAGAGCTTCCTTCCTGGAGCCTTGTTCCGCCAGGGATCCCTGCTTATCAATCGCCTCATGTTGCACAATATGCTCCCGAAAAAGCACGGCAACTTCTTGCAGAGGCAGGGTATCCTGGTGGCAAAAAATTTCCTTTGGTCAACTATCTTTACAACGAGGGCCAGCTTACCGAAGGAGTCGCTGTGGAGTTACAATCAATTTGGAAAAAAGAATTGGGCGTGTCAGTTCTGTTGGCGCGGCAAGAATGGAAAGTCTATTTATCTTCGTTGAACACTCTTGATTACAGTATTGGTAGATCCAGTTGGGTAGGGGACTATCCCGATCCAAATACCTTTCTTGATATTTTTACAACGACGAGCGGAAACAACCGTACTGGCTGGAAGTCTCCTGCCTATGATAACTTGATCCAGAAAGCCTCTGAAAGCTTTGATCCAGCAGAACGCTTCCATCTTTTTCAACAAGCTGAGCAACTGCTTATTCAAGATCAGGCTGTTGTGCTTCCAATTTTTTATTACTCCGGTGTTCAAATTTATGACTCAACACGTTGGGGAGGAATTGAAGAAAATGTTTTAGACAAACATCCACTATGGCAGATTTATAGGAAAAAATAAGAAGTCGCAAATAATCATGAATCAGTTCCATCTTAAAAATTCTTGTGTCCTCATTACGGGAGCTTCCTCTGGCTTAGGAATGGAGTTCGCTCGTCAGCTGGCATCAGATGCTGCAATTTTGATCCTAGTAGCAAGACGAGTGGAAATTCTGGAAGAATTAAAAAAAGAGTTACTCTTAACAAACGCGTCGCTGAGCGTTCATATAAAGAGTTTGGATTTGTCAAATGCCAAGGAGAGGGAAGAACTTGCTGCCTGGATCAAAGCAAAATCTTTCCCTCTCAATTTTTTGATCAACAATGCTGGTTTAGGTGATTTAGGCGATTTTAGTACTGCAAAATGGGATCGTTTACAACCCATCCTCGATATTAATATTATAGCCCTAACACATCTCGCTCATTTATTTTTACCCCTTTTGCGCACTCATGCTCCGAGTGTTCTATTAAATGTCGGTTCCGTAGCTGGTTTTTTTCCGCTGCCTTACAATGCTGTCTACGCAGCTTCTAAAGCTTATGTGAAAAGCTTTTCTGAGGCTCTTTCCATGGAGGAAGAGCCTGAAGTTTTTGTGTCATTACTTGCTCCAGGGCCTGTGCCGACATCTTTTTTTGAAATTGCAAGTCGTCCTGGAGAAAAAAATATGGCAACATCGCGTGTTCCTCGACCGCTGGTTACTTCAGCAACAGAAGTCGTAACAACGACGTTGCATGAACTACTAGCGCATCGAGCTTCCATCATTCCGAATCGAAACTTGCGCCTAGCCGTAAAGATCTGTTCAATGCTTCCGCGCCCAATTTTCAAAAAACTTTTTTCTCGCTAATTTTTCATGAAGAACAAGAAAACGATTACAACCTGGAGATCTCAAGCAGTGAGCCCAGAAGCTGTAGAAGCTTTTAACAACGTATTGCGCCTCATTCAAGAACCGCTCGAACTTGTCGAAAAAGAAATCGCTAATCAGTCTCGTTCTTTTGATGTTCGGATGAAGCGCTATATTGATGATGCTTGTGGTGGAAGTGGAAAACGCTTGCGGCCTGTTTTAGCCTTACTTGCCGCAGGAGCCTGTGGAAAAATAACAGAAGAGCATCAACGCCTATCTTTAATTTTGGAGCTCATTCACATCGCTAGTCTCATTCACGATGACATTATGGATGAGGCCGAGCTAAGGCGAGAACGCCCGACACTTCACGCTACCTGGGGAAATGCAACAAGCGTCCTTGTTGGTGATTTACTATTTGCTCATGCGCTCAAAGTTTCTGCGGATTTTTCAAACTCAGAAATTGGCCGCCGCATTGCGGATGCAACAATTGATGTGTGTTCTGGAGAAATCCTGCAGACAGAACATCGCTTTGATGTTCATCTGAACTTACAAGATTATTATCGTATCATTGCGATGAAAACAGGCTCTCTTTTTTGTGCAGCATCTGAGCTGGCAGCGGTGATTAGCAAAGCATCGCTTGCTACTGTTGAAGCATTGAAAAAATATGGAAACAACATTGGTGTTGCCTATCAAATTTTAGACGACTGCATTGATTTGATCGGGAATGAAAAGAATATTGGAAAGACATTAGGAACCGATTTACAGCATGGAAAATTCACATTGCCCGTTCTTTTATTCTTAAAATCATGCTCTGAGCCAGAGCGGAAAAAATGGCACGATTATCTACTTCATAACAAAGAGAAGAATTTTGACGAATTAGCAACCATGCTCTTAGAACAAGGAGCCCTGGGACAAGCTATAGCCGAGGCTAGAAAACTCGTTGAAGAAGCTTTAGCGCAGCTTGCAATATTAGAACAAAACCCTCATGTCAAAGGATTGCACGATATTGCAAACTACATCCTGGGTATTCTCCAAACATTAAGCGCCTAAAATAGGGGTCAGTCCCTGTAAAATAGGGGTCAGTCCCTGATATTGCGTATTTTGGTGCCAGTTCATGATATGCTTTAGATATCATGAACTGGCACCAAATATCATAGAGTGACCCCAAAATACGCAATATCAGGGACTGACCCCTATTGGTTATTGTGGGCAGGAGAGATGTTTTTGAGTAGTGTTTTTGCCGTTCTTAGCATGGGTAAAAAAAACAATCTTCTCAAAAGTGAAATGCCTCGAGAGCGTCTCTCTCTCCATGGTGCAGAGGTCTTGCGAGATGTGGAGTTGTTAGCAATTTTTTTGAGGACGGGGCGTGTGGGACGACATGTTCTTGAGATTGCAGAAGATTTGCTTGTTGAATGGGGATCGCTTCGACGCCTTGCAGGCTGTTCGCTCGAGGAACTTTCGCAAGTTGCAGGAATTGGACCTGCTAAGGCTGCAGAATTGAAAGCTGCTTTTGAAATGGGAAGGAGGATGACTATTGTTGAGGAGCCAGCGCCAATCTTAAAAGAAGCTCGCGAGATCTATCGTGTTATGAAAGCTCAGATTGAAGCATTGCCCTACGAATCTCTTTGGGTGCTCTTGCTTGATGCTCGTTTTCGGTTTTTAGATCGCAAGGAAATTTCTCGAGGCAGTCTCACTCAAAGCGTTGCCCATCCGCGAGAAGTTTTTAAATGGGCGATTGCAAAACGATCGTATGCTATTGTTTTGGTCCACAATCATCCCTCCGGTGATCCTTCTCCCAGTCAGTCTGACATTCGTTTGACAAAACGCCTAGCTCAAGCAGGGGACCTTCTTCAGTTTCCTCTCATCGACCATATTATCATTGGAACTCCGGCTCTTGGGCGCGAGCCTTATTTTAGTTTTTTTGAGGCAGGAATGCTCTAATACCAGCTTCCTTCATGATCTGGACTATTAGACTTGTTCTTCTTGGCGTCTGACGACGTTGTCTTAATCACATTACCAGAAGGTGGCACCGCCTTGTCAGACACCAAAACTCCCGCGTCTTATAGTCCAACTCATTCATGAAGATGGTATAAGTCGCTGTATGAGCAGAGAAGAGGATCAAAGTAGAACTATCCGTACTTAGGACACTACAGGATCTTGGCAAGTTTATGCTTTTTTCTTTTCAAGAATAGTTGACCAACATTCGATGACGTCAACTATGTCACCAATTGCTTGAGCAAGTGTTAGGCCCTGAAGCAAGGTTCCATTTGATTGAAATAAAGTTAATGCTTTGGCCACAATGATCGTGCCAGTATTGCGTTCCATGCTGATGGTTGCACCGTGGGTGCCTGCCCAAAATAGATTGGCTTCGAGCAGTTGTTCTGTGATTTCTTGACGATTGTGTATCGGTAAAAAGCCTATTTCTCCATGAAGAATGATTTCTCTATTTTCTTCATCACGTGAAATATTTAAATGAAGACTTTCGCCAATTTGAAGAATGCAAGTTTCACTTTCTTTTTCAAATTCTATTTCTGGAATGCCAAGCTCTTTTCCTAATGATTTTAAAATTTGATCTGTAGTTAGCTGAAAGTCGGCATTCATGTTAGAGACTTTGTTAAAAGAAGTGATATTTTAAAAGAAGATTTTCAGCCAATATTTTTGCTGTCACCCACAAGCTCTAGGTTGTAGGCTGCTCAGATGATTCATTCTACTGCAATTGTTGATCCTAAAGCAGAACTTGCTGATGATGTTGAGGTCGGGCCTTCTGCTATTATTGAGGCGGGAGCCAAGATAGGGCCTCGCTCGCGTATTTTAGCACATGCTGTTGTCAAGGGCTGTGTTCGTATTGGGGCTGATAATGAAATTGGCTATGGAGCTGTGATTGGGGCTGATCCTCAAGACTTGAGTTTTAAAAAAGAGATGCCGAGTGGGGTCATCATTGGTAATGGCAATACGATTCGAGAATACGTGACCATCCATCGAGGTGCTTTGGCTGAGAGTCAGACCATTGTAGAAGATAATAACTACTTGATGGTTGGTGTTCATTTGGGACACAACGTTCATCTAAGAAATAAAATTGTCATCACGAATAACTGCTTGTTAGCAGGCTATGTCGAAGTTCAAGATCAGGCTGTCCTCGGAGGTGGCTCTGTTTTTCATCAATTTATTAAGGTTGGAATGTTAGCTATGGTTCGTGGAGGGAGTCGTATTAGCAAAAATATTCCTCCTTACCTGATGGCCTACGAAAGCAATTTGGTCTCAGGTCCTAATGTGGTTGGATTACGACGAGCGGGATTGAGTGTGGAAACACGACTCGAAATTAAAAAAGCATTTCGCTTGGTCTATCGGTCAGGTTTTAATGTCAGCGAGGCTCTTCAAGCTGCATTCCATCAGTCATGGTCAGCTGAGGCAATAGCCTTTTTTGATTTTATCAAACATTCGAAGAAGCGAGGGATTTGCAAAGTAACTTCTCGCAGTAGGGCGAGTCTTGAAGAAGAAGAGTAATTTTTTAATCCAAAAACGTGAATAGGTCACAGATATTTTCACCTTCTATGAGTAAAAAATAAAATTGTGCTTGTAGATTTTTTAAACTCCATTTAACCATGCAGAGGTAGTCTTATAACCCTAAAAAAATAACCAATGAAATTAAAAAAACCATTTAATCAAATAAAAGGTACTCTTCAACGTGCAGCGGGTGTGAGTGGATATCGTTTTCTTTCCCTCTTAATCACAGTGCTGTTGTTTTTTAGTCCTAATAGTCAGGTCATGGCGGCATCAATGCCTATTGGTGCGAACTATGCTTCTACAAGCGCTCCTATAACTGCGAGAGATCAGCTGAATGCTGCTTCCTTTTTCAAGCAAGGTGATTCCAGCACTAATGCTAGTGATAGCCAGCAATGGACAACACTAGGGAAGATTGAAGCTGTCATTAGTGGAATTGCTACATTAGCAGCAGTGAGCTACGGTGGAGCGAGGGCTTACAGATCTTATTATCGGGCTGAGGAAGGAGTTCCTTTGACTGAAGAGAACTTGCGAGTGGCATCAGGTAGGATCATGGATGATGTATCTCATGGTGACGGAAGGAGTCTGGGCCAACAATCTAACGGCTTGTTTGTGTCAGTTTCAGCAGGTTATGAACGCGCAAAACAGCAAGCTCTATCATGGGCAGAAAGAATAACAGCATTAACTCCCTTATGGACAGATAGAATATCAGCATTAAAAAGCCAAGGTTGGAATTTGGTGACTTTGAAAGCTTGCTGGCCAGCAACAATTGAATTGTCTGCTGCATCCTCAGAAGAAGCGTTGCCTGATGTCACAAGTCAAAATGCTGAAAAAGTAGCAGCTGTCAAAGAGGTGCTGCAAGCAGCTCAACAACGTCGACAGGAGCAAGCAGAAGCTGCTACGAAAAACAACAGAACATGGGCCCAATGGTGTGGCCTCTCTCAACAAGATCAACGGAAAGATCATCGCACGAAGTGGCAGCAAGCAGTTGCAGCCATGAAGACCTTAGAAGCTAAGGGCGTTGATCAGTTGTCACAAGCTGAGCGATTGGAATATGATGAGCATCAGGATAAAAAAATCCGTAGGGAAGAAGCTATTCAAACATTACGCCCCACTGACGACATCGAAACAATGCTCAAGGTGTTGGATCGTGAAATTTTAGAGCCGACTAAAAATCTAGCACAACCGTATGCTCAAAAAGTAGCTCAACAAACAATTGAAAAAACTGAGCAAACAAGGGAAGAGATTGAGAAAAAATTTGTTTACTTTATGGCTAAAAATCAAGATGAGTTAGAGCTCCATCCAGGAAATCTTGAGGCTCTCTCTAATGCATTTGATCAAGATCAAAGTGAAGACTCTTTTAACAAGCTCCGTGATGCAGTCGATACTTTGTGGGAAAATGGCTCCAAGACGCCTTCTCCTCTAACAACACCTACACACAAAGTAAAGAGTGAAAGTAACTCTACAGAGCAACCAACAAGAACAATATAGGGGTAATATAGTTCTTCACTGGATGGTCATTTAAAGTAGGGAGTCTTCGGACTCCCTATTTTTTTTTGATACTCTCGATGCTAGAGTCAAATTACTTAGCAATGACAATAAATTGACTTGATCTTATTTAGGAACAAGCAGCGTTCTCATCCCATCACGTTATCGTTGAGATAGCGCTCAGTCTTCGGCCTTGCCTTTTCTAAAAATCTCTCCGTTCTTTCCAAGTAATTTGACGATACCTCAAAATGAAGAGAGCGTTCTTATCACTAGAAGCTATTTTTCTTCTAAACTTTTCTGATACTCAATCAGTCGATCATAGAGCGGACGCAATCCCTCAGGAATGATACGTGTTCCTGCTAAAAGAGGCATGAAGTTTTGGTCATCACGCCATCTTGGGACAATATGGAGGTGCAGATGATCACTAACACCAGCGCCGGCAGCTGAGCCGAGATTAAGACCTACGTTAAATCCTTGAGCGCGCACGACAGCACGAAGGAGCTCTTGAGCATGTAAGGTTATGTACCAAAGGTCGAGTACTTCTACCTCGGAAAGATCACTCATCTCGGCTCGCTTTTGATATGGCACTGCCATGAGGTGGCCTGTGGCATAGGGATATTTGTTCATGATCAAAAAGGCATTTTTCCGACGTGCTACCACTAAGTGAGCAGCATCATCAGAGCTCTGCGCTGCTTCAAGTAGGAAGTCTTTTTCAGACTGGTGTCCGTTTTCAAAATATTCGACCCGCCAGGGAGCCCAAAGTGTTTCAAGGTGGTTTGCAATCATAGGAAGAAGGCTAAGGGAGTTTTTTAAAAAACGATTTATAGAATAAAACGAGAGAACAATGAAACAAGTACGATTGAAAGAGATAGTCTTACCTTTGTTTTTTTAGCGTATTGGAAATAGCTTCAGCAGCTTTTTCATAGGCCCCTTTTGAACGGAGGCTAGTAGCGATACTTATAACGTCATCTGATAGGTGTGAGGCTTCTGTACGATTATTTAAAAAATGAGAGGCTTCCTGAGCCAGAGCTTGAGGGGTAGCTGCTTCTTGAAGGAATTCTTTCACGACCAGTCGATCAGCTAAGATATTGACGATGCCAAGATAGGGGACTCTGATGAGCCTGCGAGCAACCATCGCCGTTAAAAAATTTGTTTTATAGACAAGCGCGTAAGGAAGGCCAAGCGCTGCAGCCTCAAGTGTGGCTGTTCCGGAGCAGACGAGCCCAAAACTTGCTCGTTGCATAAGACTCTGTGCTGCACCAACGCTGATGGTGATTGGAAGCTTAATTTTAGCAGCAATGAGTTCCATTTCTCGAGCATGAGCTGCTGTCGCTGCTGCTGCTTCACAATGAATCATGGAGTTTTGTGTCATGACAAATTTTGCGGCCATTGCCATTACTGGAAAAATATGATCTACTTCGCGCGAGCGGCTTCCCGGAAAAAGAGCAAGGAGCTTCTCCTCTCGTTCTGGTTTATTTTGCTGTGCCATCAATTTTTCTACGAGGGGATGTCCGGAAAAAATGGTTCGTAAGCCAGAGTTTTCATAAATTTTTTCTTCGAAAGGAAAAATGCAGATCATCAAATCAAGAATACGAGCCATTTTTGGGATGCGACCTCGATTCCAGGCCCAGACTTGGGGGCTGATGTATTTGATGATTTTGATAGGGAGTTTGCGACGTTGTATAGCTTTTGCTAAGCGCAAATTAAATCCCGCATAATCGATGAGGATGATGGCTTCTGGTTTTTCTTGTTCGAGCTTTTTTAAAATTGCAGAAAACTTTCTGCGAAAATAAGCATATTTTTTAAGAACATCCCAGAGCCCTACGACACCTGCTTCAGCGATCCAATTATCGATATCTTTTCCTACAAGTTGCTGCATTTTTGGTCCACCAAGACCTAAAAAATTGATGTCAGGAATTTTTTTAAGAAGCGCTTCCACTAGCGCGGCGCCATGAGTGTCGCCACTTGTTTCACCGGCAACAAGGGCAATTTTCATTGGGCGTGATGAGAGCGATTGTTCTCTTCAATCTTGCGCGTAATTTTTAAAGCAAGATCTAGGGCTGCTGCAGCTTCGTAGCCAGTTACACGTGGTTGACTTCCATGACGGGCACAATCGATAAAGGAAGCAAGTTCGCGCTGCAATGGCTCTCCTTTAATCACACGGACGCGATGTTTTTTGATTTCTTTCCCATTAAGACGAAGCATGTAACCATTTTGTTTTTGGTAGTTGAGGGAGAGGTAAGCGTCTTGTTGAAAAATGCGAATCTTTCTTACTTTGTCTCGGCTAATGCGACTGGCTGTTAAGTTCGCAACGCACCCATTTTCAAAATGAATTCGCACGTTAGCGATGTCTTCGCCCCGACTTAGGACTGGGATTCCAACAGGGTCAAAACTTTTTACTGGAGAGCGAACAAGATGCAAGACGATTTCTAAATCGTGAATCATCAAATCGAGTACGACACCAATATCGATGCTCCGATTGGGATAAGGAGAGAGGCGTGTCACTTCCAAGAAGCGAGGGTTTTTCAGTTCTTTTTCTAAGGCTTCTAGTGCAGGGTTGAAGCGCTCAACATGGCCTACTTGCAAAACACAATGATGGCGATGTGCAATGTCAGCCAACTGTTGGGCTCCTTCAGTCGTATCTGCAATCGGTTTTTCAATGAGGAGATGCTTGCCGCGTTGTAGTAAATAAGAGCCAACTTCGAAGTGGGATTCTGTCGGAGTAGCCACTGTGGCTGCATCGATAAGCTCAGAAAATTCTTCAAGCGAGTTACAGACAACGCCACCATATTTGGCAGCAGCTTTCTGTGCTGCTGATTTGTTAGGATCTAAGATAGCAACGAGTTCGCAATTTGGGAGTTCTGAGTAAATGCGAGCATGGTTAATTCCGATATGACCGACGCCGATGACACCAGCTTTGATAGTTTTCATAAAATACAAATCTATGGTAAAGGAAGTACACGAAGACGAGCTTTATGATCACTAATTGTTAAAAGAGCGCCTTGGTTTAATTCTTTTGTGCAAGAATGAATGGTGAGAGTAATTCTTTTTAAAGAGGTAGGATCAAATTCATCTCGTATACGTAACAAAATAACACTAGGTCCATTTTGAGCAGTTGAAAATAAAATCTGAGAAAAGTCGAGATCTTGAGTTAAAATCACACATTGATGAATGCGAGCATATTCAAAAATGGTTTCATCAGTAGCATTAGCTGCGCTAACTGTACACCAGTGGATGGCATTGATGCTTTCTTGAGCAAGCGATTCTACCCACTGAGGGCTCAGATTCATGTCAATAAGGACCTTCACGCGATGGCCAAAACTTCACGATCACTGGAAAGGTAAGCAGCGTACTCTAGGCATGCATCAATATCTTTTTCTTCGAGATAAGGGTACGCTGTTAGAATGGAAGAATGATCACGATGGGCTGCTAACATGCGCAAAATATTTGCCACAGTAACTCTCATGCCGCGTATGCACGGTTGTCCCGACATAATTTTTGGATCGGTAGTGATGCGATTAATGAGCCAGTCCATGGTGGTACTTTACTTTACCGTGTTTGATGAGTCAAATGAGATGTTGCTTGATACCCCCAAAAGCGTGATTTTAAGCTGCTCCGCGAGGGAAAGGAGTTTTTCTTTTTCTAAAAGTAAAGTGCAATTTGCCTCGAGCCCAATGATCTTGATTCCAGCAGCAGCAGCAGTTTCAAGAGTTTTTGTGCCAATCACAGGAACATCGAAGCGCATGTCATGATTCGGCTTGGATACTTTTACCATGCAGGCATTGCCGCGCCCCAACATTCCTCCGCGCTTAATGGCTTCATCTGTCCCTTCAAATCCTTCGACGGCAAGGACAGTTCCATTTTTAACGATGACGGTTTGACCGATGTCGAGACGGCTTACTTCTTTAGCAATACGATGTCCAAATTCAATGGTTTCTAAATCTCGCTTTCTAAGTTTGGGACCAGCAATCCATCCAGGAGTCACGAGGCTTTCTTCTAAAAAAGTGGTAGCAGGCAAAAGCGTGACGCCCACTTTTTCAAGTTCGTGAGCTAACGTAGAAAAAAGCGATTCGGCATTTCGCTCTTTGAGTGTTGCCAAGAGGAAGAGGGCTTTGAGGTCAGGACGAAGGTCAAAAAGATTATTGGGCGCGATCTGTCCTGCCATAATGCTCTGTGAGGTGCCACTCTTCCGAGCTGCTGTCAGTAATTTTCCAACTTGTCCTACCTTCATCCAAATCATCTCATCAACTTCATGAGCAAGGTTAGGGTCGGTCTCACCTTCAAAGGCAGCTACTACGATTTTTTGAACGCCAGCAGCCCGAGCCCCGCGCGCAATGAGAAAGGGATAGGTGCCATTGCCAGCGATAAGAAAGAGGCTGCTGATGGGTTGATGAGTGGAGGTTGAAGATGGGAGGCTCATATTTGCTATGTCACCACGATATTCACCAGTCGTCCTGGTACAACAATGACTTTCTGAATTTTTTTATCTGTGAGATGAGGTTCTAGGGCGGTGTCTTTTAAAGCGGCTTGTTCAACTTCTTCTTTGCTCGCTGTTGAAGAGAGCGTCAGGCGTCCACGGACTTTTCCGTTTACCTGAAGAATGTAAGTTAGTTCCTCGAGGAGTAAAAATTTTTCATCCCAAATCGGCCATGATGCTTGAGAAGCAGAGAGGCCTTCTTTTTGAAGTTGAGGAAAGGCTTTGCTCAAGTGAGACCAAAGTTCTTCTGCAAGATGAGGTGCAAAGGGGCTCAATAAACGAAGCAGGGTCTGAAGGGCTTCTAATGGGCATGGTTTTGCAGCAGTAAACTCATTCACAAAAACCATCATCTGTGCGATGGCTGTGTTGAACGAGAGTGCTTCAATATCCTGAGTAACTTTTTTGATGGTAGCGTGAAGAACTTTTTGCTGAGCAGGAGTGAGAGAAATATCGGCGATGTTAGCTGATAGTGTCCATTCTTCTGCCGTAGCATGTTGTTGCATTCCTAACCGCCAGACACGAGCTAGGAATCGATAAATGCCTTCGACGCCAGTTGTGCTCCATGGCTTTCCATGTTCAAGCGGACCCATGAACATTTCATAAAGCCTCAAAGCATCAGCGCCATATTGTGCAATAACTTCGTTGGGATTAACGACGTTACCACGGCTCTTGGACATTTTTTGACCATCACTTCCGGCAATCATCCCTTGATTAACCAGGCGTTGAAAAGGTTCGCAGGTGGTGAGGTGTCCTAAATCAAAAAGCGCTTTATGCCAGAATCGAGCATAGAGCAAGTGAAGGACTGCATGTTCTGTTCCGCCGACATAGAGGTCGACATTTTGCCAATAGGCTTCGGCTTCTTTTCCAATAAAAGATGTTATGTTCTTAGGATCGCAGAAGCGGAGATAGTACCAGCAAGAACCAGCCCATTGGGGCATCGTATTAAGTTCGCGTGTGGCTGTTTCAGAATAGCGAACCCATTCTTTGGCCTTGGCTAGAGGGGGCTCTGCAGTTCCAGTTGGACGGAAGTCCTCCATTTCAGGGGGCGCAACAGGAAGCTCTGATTCTGAAAGTGCGCGATGTTTGCCATTTTCCCAAATAATAGGGAAAGGTTCTCCCCAGTAACGTTGACGAGAGAAGAGCCAGTCGCGAAGTTTGTATTGAATTTTGCCGTGACCGCGGGAGTTTTGTTCCAGCCAGGTTGTGAGTTTGGCCTTCGCCTCCTCCGCAGAGAGTCCATTGATAAGAGGCGAGTGAATTGCGGTGCCATTTTGTGATGAAAAGGGAAGAGCAGGTTGCTCTCCATCTTTGGTTTCAATAACAACACGCAATGGAAGTTGGAATTTTTGAGCAAATTCAAAATCACGTTCATCATGCGCAGGTACTGCCATAACAGCACCTGTTCCATAGCTCATTAAGACATAGTCAGCAACCCATATAGGAAGGGCTTCTTCATTGATAGGGTTAATGGCTTCGATTCCCAATGGAATGCCGGTTTTTGTTTTAGCTAAGTCAGTACGTTCAAGGTCACTCTTTGCATTACAGTTCTTGCGGTATTCTTCTAGGGCTTCACGCGTTGTTTGAGAAAGCTCAAGTTCATCTAGGAGCGGATGCTCTGGAGCGAGCACAAGATAAGTCGCACCATAAAGAGTGTCGACGCGTGTGGTAAAGGCAGTAAGCTGCTTTTTAGATTGCCCCTTAATGGTAAAAATGACTTCAGCTCCTTGGCTGCGACCAATCCAATTGCGTTGAAGCTGCTTGATGGAGTCTGGCCAGTTAACCTTTTCAAGATCTTCAATCAAGCGATCTGCTAATGCCGTGATTCGAAACATCCATTGACGCATGGGACGACGTTCAACAGGGAATCCCCCGACTTCGCTTTTACCATTAACGACTTCTTCATTCGCTAAAACAGTTCCCAGTTCAGGACACCAGTTAACAGGAATGTCAGCTACATAGGCGAGGCGCACAGAATCAGGGTTCTCGCCTGTATAAGTAGAGAGTGGCTCCACTTTTTTTGTCGTGCGATTAAACCAAGCATTATAGAGCTGTAAAAAAATCCACTGTGTCCATTTAAAATATTCTGGATCAGTCGTACTGACTTCGCGTGACCAATCATAGCTAAAACCTAGCCGTTGCAGTTGAGTACGAAAATTATCAACGTTTTTTTTCGTTGTCTCGCGAGGGTGTTGACCTGTTTTAATCGCATATTGCTCGGCCGGTAAACCAAAAGCATCCCATCCCATTGGATGGAGAACATTGACACCGCGAAGGCGATGGTAGCGCGAAAGAATGTCTGTAGCTGTGTAGCCAACAAGATGGCCAACATGTAACCCTTCGCCGCTGGGATAAGGAAACATATCAAGGATGTATTCTTTTCTTTGATCAGGATCAAAATTAGGATCGCCCGGATTTTTAGCGCGAAAGGCATTCGACTTTAACCAATGCTGTTGCCAGCGTTGTTCAAATTCAGGAAAGGGATAGGAAAAAGAAGACTTCGACATGAAGGGAGAATAGTTCTTAAGTTTTTTGGTGCTCTTGTGACCGGAGATTATATAATCAAAAGCATGAAACAAACGATCCTTTTTTTAGCTACTCGTAACCGCCATAAGACTCGTGAAATTCAAACGATGCTTGGAGAAGAGGTCACTGTTCGTGATGCTACCGAAATTCCAGAACTTCCTGAAATAGATGAAACAGGAACAACATTTGAAGAAAATGCTCGCTTGAAGGCTGAAGAAATTTCAAACCATGTTTCTGGTTTTGTCTTAGCTGACGACTCTGGTTTGGAAGTTGATGCACTAGGAGGTGAGCCTGGAATCTACTCAGCACGCTATTCTGGAGCAGGATGTACCGATTTGCAAAATACAGAATTGGTTTTGGAAAAAATGAAAGGCGTACCTGCGGAAAAACGAAATGCCCGCTTTCGTTGTGTGCTTGCAGTAGCGCGTGATGGAAAAACAATGGCAACATTCAATGGCACTGTCGAAGGGAGACTCGCTCTACAAATCGACGGAGAAGGAGGCTTTGGTTACGATCCAATTTTTATTCCTGAAGGATACGAAACAAGCTTTGGACAACTTTCCAGTGAAATTAAAAACTCCATGAGTCACCGTGGACGTGCACTAGCGCAATTTCGGGAATGGTGGGGCAAAGAAATGCCCTAGGAGTCAGAAACGGCATTTAATATGCATTATAAATGCTGAAGAGGCGATAAAGGAAATTGAAGAAATTTTTAGTGAAGTAGGCCAATTTCTGAGAGACTTCAGTAGTGAGTTAGGCAAATCAGGATTAATGCGAGGCCAATGTAAAACAAGGGTAAAAAATTATCCGCGGTGGTTTAGCAGAATGGTAGAAATTAATCCTGATGTTATAGCACAGAAGGAATTTGGGGGTTGGAACAGTAAAGATTTAAGTTACCTTTTACCAATTTTTTAGGTGCTAGCGCCATTTTATCATAATCCGTGGAGTATTTAATATTTTGTTTTAAATTATGATATTCTTTATCGTGACTTAACATAATATTGTTCAATATGTTAAGTTCTTCTAGAGACTTTTTAAGCTCTTGTTCACTGAGAGTGCCATCTTCTATTAAATAAGGAGCACAGAGTGTATCTCCAAGATGAGCGCGCTAATGCCAGAAGAAACAAGAGCAACATTACTATGTCTATTGCTCGATTCAACAAGTGCAGCTAGAATAAAAGATGGGTGTATCACTTGAGAGGCTTCCGTTGCTACAAAACCTAAAGCGGAACTATTTCTAATCATTTTAGCCCATGGAGCATCTCTGTCTTTTTAGAGAATCAGAAATTGTATAAATTTTCAGCATTTCTTTCATGCTTTTTTCAGATTTAACAAGTTTGTCTAACCATTCTGTGCGTTCCCAATCAATAGCATGGACACTCTTTTTCTTTACAATTTCTTCAACAGCTCTGTATATCTTTTGCCCATCTTGCAGTAGACGTTTAGCAGCCAGACGAGTATTTCTATAAGCTGTTGCTTTTTTTGAAGCTAGATTGACAACAGCACTTGCTCTGTTGGATTTTGCTATCAAAATAAGAAATTCTATTTTTAAGGAGCTTAAATTATTTTTGTCTTGGCTAAGAGTTTTTTCAATAGCTTGTTGGTGCTCTTCTATAGCTGATGAAACCTCTTTCCGTAATTGGGTTAATTATCATGGGATAATTAACTTGCTACTTCTGAGCATGCTTTTTCATTGTTACTTTATTTATAAAAGTATGGCACGATCAACCGATTACCCTTCTATGCCTAATTTTTCTCGCAGTCTGACAGCTCTAAGTGAACACTCACTAAATAATAGGATTGTTTCTATCTTGAACGATCGTTCACAACTGATTGTTAATCTAATTTTTTAACTTGAGTTCAAAAACCATGAAAAACACCACTCCCCAAATTCACCACCACTATCATCATGTCGGTAGCAGTAAGATTGCTGCTCGTTTAATGTTTGGATTTGTTTTTCTAATAATGTCTGTTGGATTTTTTTTTTCAGAGTCTCATCCAACACATCATTCAAAAGCAAAAATTTCAGCAGGGATAGGGCATCGTTTATTTAATGATCTTTTTACATGGGGAAATAGCTATTTGGCCTATTATGCAAAAATCCTCAACTCTCTTGTTTCTGTTTTTGGATGGAAGAAAAGCTTTTTATGGTTCTGGTATCTCCATGTAGGATGGGGGAGTCTCATTTATTTTGGTGTTCCAATTTTTGCTGTAGCTTTGCTTGTATTTATTTTAAAACGAGAAAACTTAGCGCTGCCAATTTTATTGATACTCTACATGTGGCATCATGGACTTAGTTTTGCAATTTCTCATTATGAAACTTGGAGCCTAACTTTTTGTTATTTGCTTGGAGCAACTGGATTGGTTTTGCTTGCAAACTTGCTGATAACTAAAAAGAAGCTTTATAGCAATCAAGCTGAAAGAAGCTCAATGTGAATGAACTTTTTCCTTAAGAACCAAATAACTCCTCAACTAGAACCAGCTATAACATAGCTGATATAGAAAGCTCGAGTTAACGTAGCCTATTTCCAAATAGCACTGTTATGTGAAAAATACCTTCCCCATAAAAAGGTAAAGGTATTTTAATCTTTAAACGTTTTAGTAAAGAGAGAGAGGTTCTTGTTTTATTTCAGCTCCTTGTTTGATTTCTTCTTGAGAAGACTGAATCTCTTGAGAAGGCTGAAGTGTTGGAACTTTTTCTTCTTTATGGTGCAAACAAAAGTGTCCAGGTGCAATTTTTTCGAGGCCTTCAATTTTTTTGCCAACATTGCTAAACCAAACGTGAAGATTGGAATTTTTTACTCCAAGCTTCTTTGATAACTCGTTTACTTTAATACCGATGGGGCCTGCCTCTTTGAGGGCTTTCATAATACTTTCTTTAATCATCCGACGTTGGGCTTTGGGTGCACGTTGTTTTGCTTTTGGTTGAGTTGGGGAAGAAGCTTTTAGATTTACAGGCAGAGTAGTATTTCCTTTAAAAAGATCCTCAAGACTTGCATCAATTTTATTAATTTCTTTAAGAAGTAACTCTTTTTTTTCTGAGAGTTTAAGCATTTGACGTAATGTAGCAGTATTAAGTTGAGATAAGTTCATAAGTTTTTATTAATGATTATTGAGATTTAAGTTTATTGGTAAGTTCAAGCACTTTCTTGCGCATGATCTTACCGGATGAAAATTTTACTTCGGCTCTAGCAGGAACAAGAACTGATATTTCAGGTTTTTTAGGATTGCGACCTAGTTTTGATTTTCGTAATACAACTTCAAAAACGCCAAAATTTCTTAATTCTATATTTCTGCCAGTTGATAAAGCATCCGTAATATGCTCGAGGGTCTTTTGGATAATATTAAAAACGTCCTTTTGATTAAGATCTGTTTCTTTAGAAATTTTTAATACAAGTTCTCTTTTTGTAAAATTTGACATAATTATTCAGGGGGTGGGGGGAAAGCCATCGGTAATAATAGTATTTATTTAATTTTAGATAAAGCTAATTTTAATAGGGCGCGAGTATTAAGGATGTATCAGCTCAAAAGTAATGCTTCTCTTTAAAAAGCGGAAGGCACTAGGAAAGCTTCATTTCCTATTTTATTATTAAGATGAGCTAGTATAAAAGTGATTGCTAATTAAAAAGAACTTTTATTATCAACGAGTTGTCCCTAAGGATAAAAATCCTGAACATATTTCTATTATTATTCCTTGTGATAGTCTTGGCATAGACCTTCACCACGGATGTTGGAGGGGGTGGCTAAGGAGGGGGTGATTTCAGTCGTTGGAAATGGAGAATTAACTCAAACTTTTTGTAAGTCGACTTTCGCCCAAAGTTCTTTGGATAGAAAGTCTAGTTCTAGCAATCTCCAGGTTTCATTTTTCTATTTACATCCTTACTGTTACTAATAAGTTTGACGACCTCATTGTATTCCTTACATGAACAAATAGAAGTAAGACTTCCTTTGCCAACATCATTTCAATTACGAAAATTTTTAGAATGGTCTTTTATAGGCGTTAGTATAGGAATAAAGCTATTTTGTGTTTTTTCGGTTCTTCCTCAGGGTCTCATTAATACATTGGGAAATTTACCTGATTGGTATTGGATAATGATTTTTATAACTAGCCTTATTATCAATGTGTTCCAATTTCCAATTATTAAAGTAATAGAGCGTTTAGATAAGACTAAAATATCGTTTGTTATTACGATTGTAATTATGTTAATAGGAATGAGTATGATATCTTTCTCTAATTATTTTTCAGCACGATTTTTCTATGGAGCATTCTTTTGGACATCAATATGATCGCTAATGAAATGTTGTGCAAGTTACTTAGATGTACAAGGAATTCGTGCAGGATATTTATTTATTAAAGAAATGTCAGTTGGTGTAGGTGGTGGGGTAACTGTTTTAATTAGTAGGAATATAGCAGCTAATTTATCAAGTGAGATTATTTGTGGAATCGGGATAGTTTTTATTTTGTTGGCTTGCATTTTGCTATATGATGAATTTAATTTTTTGCAAAAAAATGATTAATAATAGAAATTAAAATTCATGACAACATCTATTATAAGTTGCTTTTGTTTAGATGATTTTAGTGCTGGAAATTTAGCTGCAGTAGTTTTAGGTTGTTTCGGAGATAGAACTGAAAAACAGAAAATGGCAACTGAATTAAAAAAGCCAGTAACTGTGTTTATAGAAGAAAATTTTACTAAATATCCTCTAATTGAATATTTCTACCCTGATACGGAAATGCCGCTTTGCATTCATGGTACTTTAGGAGCAGCAACCATTTTATTTAAGAAAAAAAGTGTTAATCAGTTAACCTGTATCACAAAAGGAGGTTTATTGCTTGAAATTAGGAAAAAAAATTCTCTAATTACTATTAAAGTATCTGCTCAACAGGTTGCTTTTCCATCTGCTTATAAACATTCTACCATATTAAATCTTCTTGATTTAAAGCATGTCAAAAATTACGCCTCTATTTTTTTAAAAGAATTTCCCACGGGAGTGTTTTCAGTAGGAAGCCCAAAACTTCTTATTCCTGTTACGTCTTCTGATTTGTTATATAAAATAAAACCTAATTTTAAGTTATTAAAAGAGTGGAGTATTCAAGAGAATGTAAACGGAATTTACGTGTATACACCAGATTTCAGTAAAGGAAATAACTCTTTTGTTGCGAGAGGATTTAATCCAAAAACAGGATTTAATGAAGATGCTGCAACTGGCACAGCTGCTGCCGCTTTATCGCTTGCCTTAAAGAAAGATATAAGTGTTATACAAGGACGATGTCTCGGAATGGAAAGTTTAATTAATGTTTCTTATCAAAATAATAGTTCTATTTATGTTGGAGGTAATACATATATTATTAAGTAGCTTTTAATTTGAAATCACTTAGTTGAAGTATTATGAGAACTTGTTTTTCCAGTTTCTATTCTTGAAAGAATATTATTGATAAAAAATGCTTTTCCATTCGTATAAGAATCGCGATTATTAAAAATTTTTTTCAACTCTTTTTTGAGAATCATATATTTTTTAGCATCACTTGGATTAGATGATAAATAGTCTCTAAAATTAATATGATTATTCCATAACTTTCCGCCTAACAGCACGATGTGTATGTGAAAAAGATGATGGTTTTTATCATCAAGTTTTTGAAAATACCTTCTATCAGGAATATCCTTCTCTAAATTGGCTAAGTATTTATACCCCAGATTGTTAATGGTCCCAATTATTTTTTCATCTATTCGGTCTAAAGAGGAGACGCCAATACAAATATCAATGGTAGGTTTAGCGAGCATCCCAGAAATAGCAGTACTGCCAATATGTTCTATTTGAACAATAATATGTCCTATCTTTTGAAGAAGATTTGATTTTTCTTTTTCATATTCTTCTTTCCAGTTTTTATTGTGTTTTTTTAGTATGATTTTCATTTTTAAGAAATAGCAATTTATCTTGAAGCACGTAACATATTAGAAAACAGGAACATTGTGAATATTTTTAAACGCTTCGGCATCTTTCCAACTATTTACTAAAGGTTTTCCTTCGACATTTAGGCTTATATTTAAAGGGACAGGCCGTCCTATTACCTGGAGCACAAGCTGCTGCTAAAGTAAGCAGAATTTTTCGTAGCCCCTCGGTGAGATTGGCAATTTGAGAGTTCTATTGAAGTTATTCTTAGTCTGACAGTGAAGGGGGATCGGTAATTCCTCAAAGATCACTTCCATGGTTTACACGTTCATAAGTTGCAGTGCTTCTAAATGTGACGATAGCCATGATTAATCCAGCTGTTACAATTTTCTCCGCACACCTTTCATTCGGATCCAATTCATTAACTAGATCACCATTGCGATACGAGTATAGGTCGAGCCCTTCATTATGCCCTAGAGGATCAGAACGTAGGAAACGCTGTAATATCGAGCGCCCATGTAGTAGAAGTCGGTCTTGGCAAGATAATGACCTTTCTATTGTTGGTCCACGTCATGATTGACATCAGAGCATGGTATCGGCCAGTAGCCGCTTACTGAAACTGGGCTAAAAAAAGAGACAGTACTACCTAAGGCATAAGCTCAGCTATAAAATACAGGAGGGACCTCTTTTTTACCCAAAATGGAACAGAGCTTTCCAAACAATCCAACAACTAAAATCAAACTCAACAATCCTTGCTCGAAATTTGACGACACCCCTTCTTTGTTTGAGGGGAATTATACAGTCAAAGTAATTTGACTATAAGGCGCAACTCTCCTCTAAGAAAAAATTTGTTAAGTCGGTTGCAGTTGCAGTCTCTTAATGAGAAAAAAGTTTCCTTTTTCTATCAAGGCACTCCCTTCAAAGCTAGGAAAAATCAGCCTTTAAGCCAGATCCAAAAAGCTAATGGACGGACACCAAATATCATAGACTGGCACCAAAATACGCAATATCAGGGACTGACCCCTATTTAATTTTTAAGTTTGGCTTCAATAAAGGCGTCTATGTCTCCATCCATTACGCCTTGGACGTCGCTTGTTTGATAGTCGGTGCGATGGTCTTTGACCATTTGGTAGGGCTGAAAAACATAGGAACGAATTTGACTTCCCCAAGCGATTTCTCCTTTTTCACCATATTGACGATCAAGTTCTGCTCGTTTTTTGTCAGCTTCGATCTGATAAATTTTTGACTTCAGCATTTTTAAAGCCAAGACGCGATTTTTGAGCTGGCTTCGTTCAGCCTGGCAGGCGACAACGACGCCTGTTGGGACGTGCGTCATTCGAACGGCTGTTTCTACTTTGTTAACGTTTTGTCCTCCTTTGCCTCCTGCGCGATAGGTATCAACTTGAATGTCTTTTTCATCAATTTCAATGGGGGCATCTTCAATATCAGGGACAACATCAACGCTCGCAAAAGAAGTGTGGCGCCGCTTGGCAGAGTCAAATGGAGAAATACGCACTAAGCGATGGACGCCTCGCTCGGTTTGAAGATAGCCGAAGGCATATTCCCCTTTAACGAGGAGGGTGATTGATTTAATGCCAGCTTCTTCGCCTTGTTGAATGTCGATGATGCTTGAAGTAAAGTTGGAGCGTTCAATCCAGCGTTGATACATACGCAAGAGCATGTCAGCCCAATCACAGGATTCGGTGCCGCCAGCTCCGGCATGAATGGTTAAAAAGGCATCTGATTTATCAAATTCTCCGCTGAGCAATTGACGAATTTCAAATTTTTCTAAGTCAGAAGCGAGGGCTTGAAACTCAGTTGTAACTTCTTGAAGGGCTACTGATTTTTGTTCGGGAGAGGTTTCTTCTTCAACCATCAATTCAAGAATCGACAGGTCGCTGAGGCGTTGTTCCAATGCGGTTAAAGGACCTAAGATGGCTTTTAATTCCGAAACACGTTCAACATCTTTTTGGGCGCTTTCGCGATGGTCCCAAAAAGTGGGTTCGCTCATCCGTGTTTCAATTGCAGTAAGTTCTATGATGAGAGCGGGAGAGTCAAAGAAACCTCCGCAGGGCGCCAAGGCGCTCCGTTAATGCGGAGGTATCAATCGTTATTAAATTGGTAGTCATAGTTGAAAAGCTAATCGTATTTCGTGATGAAGCTTAGTTGAAGTTTAAAGTTTTAACTTTTGCTGCAACCAAAAAACAATTTTTAGGAAAAAATGTACTGCAACTTAAACTGTTAACTTCAACTTGTAGTAAAACGGCTTATTGTCGATTTACTGTATTCCGTGAAGGGCCAAGTCGAAAGATCGTTTCATTTGGTTTCATTAAATCGAGACGATCTCGTGCGATAAGCTCTAAATATTCTTTGTCATGTTGTAATAAGTAAAGCTCGCGTTCGCGATGAGTGGCTTGACTGTTAAGTTGTTCTAGCTCGTGATGCTCGTGTTGCAATGTTTGACGCATGCGAGAAAGTTTTTTCCATTCTGGATAAAAGGTCATCAAGGCTAATGCGATCGTTCCGCAAATGATCAACAAGATCAAAAAACGATTGAGCAGTGCGAGATTCACAGGAATGGAAAGAGCAAAAGAGGCAGAAACAATGAATCCTATTTAGAATTTTCCTCCATACACTGCGTCTTCACCAAGTTCTTCTTCAATGCGGAGAAGCTGATTATATTTGGCTACGCGGTCAGTACGACAGAGTGAACCAGTTTTAATTTGACCAGCGTTAGTTGCAACAGCGATATCAGCGATGGTGGTGTCTTCTGTTTCCCCAGAGCGATGACTGATGACTGAAGTGTAATGATGTTCTTTTGCGAGCTCGATGGCGTCAAGGGTTTCAGTGAGAGAACCAATTTGGTTCACCTTGATGAGAATCGAATTAGCGACACCTTGTTCAATGCCTTTTTTCAGGAATTCGACATTTGTAACAAATAGATCGTCGCCTACAATTTGAACTTTGTCTCCTAAGGCGTCTGTCATGAGTTTCCATGTAGCCCAATCGTTTTCTGCGCATCCATCTTCAATCGAGACAATCGGATAATTTGCACAAAGTTTTTTGTAATAGTCGACAAGTTCTCCTCCAGTACGGTGAGAACCATCTGATTTTTTAAAATGATAAAGGCTTTTCTCTGCGTCATAAAATTCACTAGAAGCGGCGTCAATTGCGATGCAGACTTGAGTTCCCAGTTTGTAGCCAGCTTTTTCAACGGCTAGTGAGATCGAATCAAGAGCATCTTCAGCAGAGGAAAGTTTTGGGGCGAAACCACCTTCGTCTCCAATGGCTGTAGAGAGGCCGCGTTTGTGAAGGACGTCTTTAAGCGCGTGGAAAATTTCTGCGCCGCAACGAAGAGCTTCAGAAAAAGTTGGTAGCCCTTTTGGCATGATCATGAATTCTTGGAAGTCAATGGGTGCATCAGAATGAGCTCCGCCATTTAAGATATTCATCATCGGTACAGGAAGAACTTTTGCATTAGGTCCACCTAAGTAGCGATAGAGCGGTAATCCAAGCTGGTTTGCAGTTGCATGAGCGGCAGCGAGGGAGACAGCAAGAATTGCGTTGGCCCCCAATGTTTTTTTGGTAGCAGTGCCATCGAGTTGGAGCATCGTCCTGTCGAGGGTGACTTGTTCCAGTGCATTCATGCCAACAATTTCTTGAGCAATAAGAGTGTTAACATTGGTAACCGCTTTGCTGACGCCTTTGCCAAGATAACGGCTCTTAATGCCATCCCGTAATTCAACGGCCTCGTGCTCACCTGTGCTCGCGCCGCTAGGAACAGCAGCCCTTCCACAAGCACCTCCTGAAAGAAAGACATCAGCTTCAAGAGTAGGATTGCCGCGAGAGTCTAAAATTTCGCGGGCGTGAATGGAGGTAATGATGGTATCCATAAAAAGTAATGAGTAATGAGTTGAGGGTAAGGGGTAAAAATCAGTGTCTGCGGCAAAGCAAAAAAGAAAATATCACAACATGGACATTTTACCAAAAATTATTTGGCGTTAGTTTGCATGCTGCTTGCCGCTTGTGACGTGTTGCTACTTGCCTGTCGCCGATGTCACTGAATGAAGTCTGTAAAGGCTTCAATTTTTTCAATCACCATCGTTCGATCTCCCTGTTCGCTTGGGAGACTGACTTTTTCTCCACAGGCATGTCCTAAGAGCGCTTGGCCGATAGCGGCTTGATAAGAAATCCAATGTTTTTCAGGAGCGCCATCCCAGGCACCTAAGACGGAATAAGTTTCTTGGTTTCCCTGAGCATCTTTAAGCGTAACAACGGTTCCAATTGAGACGGCGGAGGTTTCGGGGTTTTCAAAATTGGTTCCTCGCGCATGATTCAGCATTTGTTCTAATTCTGCTTTTTGACGAAGAAGAACACGTTGTTGCTCCTTGGCTGATTTAAACTCAAAGTTTTCTCGAAGGTCACCATAGGAGCGAGCAATCGAAATGTCTTTGGTGTTTTGAGGAATCAGCTTAGTGACGAGATGTTCGTATTCGTTTTTACGACGCTCTAAGCTTGCCCAAGAAACAATCAGGGTCTCTTCACGGGCAGCAGGGTTTGCTTGAGGAGCATCCTCCATCACAGCTGTTTCCAATTCAGGATGGACTTTTAAAATTCTAGCAAGAAGCGATCGGCGATCGAGGTCATTAAAAACAGGAGAAGCATTAATCTTCCGAAGCGCATGGCGAGCTGTTTCAAGGTCGCTGGTTTGAAATAAATCAGCAACGAGTTGCCGATCTTCAAATAACAATTCTTGGAGGCGAGCGCCTCGTTTTGTTTCGCTATGAAGATCGCGTTCCAGTGCCGAGAGAATGGCTGAGAAAAGTTCTGGAGTAATAAGCTCTGGAAATGCCTTTTTGCGTTCATCACAAAGCCATTTTAAAAAGTCAGAACTAATGGAACGTTCGCTGATCGCGCGTTTGGTGAGTGCTAAAAAATCTTCACGAGCATGCTGGTTTTCGAAAAGATAAAAAATTTCTCCGATCAAACGAGGTTCTGCATGGCGTAGTAATTGTTGAGCGTGACTCTGCCAACGTTCTTCAAAAGAGGCTGGGAAAGCTGTTAAAACGCGGCGATACTTGACAACTGGAAGTTCTTCAAAAGTTTCTACTAACTTGCCTGAGGTATCTTTCAAGAGTGTTGCTATCGAGAAAGTGGACTCTTTTTCAAGTAAAGTAGGGTGATGTTTTGTTAATTCATCACGGGCTAAGAGAAGCTCAATTGCTTTGGGAGCATGCATTCGACCGCTCCGCTTGGCAGCTTCTTCAACTTCAGAAGTTAGTTGATGTAAGAGATCAGCACTTTCTTTAAATGCTTCAGCTAATTTTAAAAGAGCATCAAGAATAAGAACTTGTTCTTTAGGGTGGCGTGCTGTGCGAAACTGCTCTATGAGCTGTTCGTGAGGGGATGCGCTTGATTCGCGAAGTTCAAACGGGGCAGTTTTTTTAGTAGGAATTACAAAGTGACCATCCGCTTTCATTTTTTTCTTAGCTCCCTCAAACCACTTTTTAAAATCAGCTGCAGAAAAGATCTCAGGAACAAGATCGGCAGCAATTTCATCAGAGGTGGCCTTTCCTTCGTGGCCTTGGAGTAGAGAACGCATCAAGGAAATAGGGGTTTCCTGAGCTTCTTGACGCACAGAAGTTGGATCAGCTGCAATACGAGCTAAAATGTGATCGTTGGGAATAAACTCCAAACTTTCCGCTGCAAACTGCAGTTGCATTGGATGATTCTTTTTTGTTTTAAAATTAATTAAGATTTGGTCGGTGAGTAAACGCCATTCTCCGATTTGACCAAATCCCCAGCTGCGATGCTTGCAATAAGCGTCAGGGGTGAGGTGGGAAAGTTTTTCAGCGGTTTCAGGAGAGATTTTGCCAGCTTCAAGGCATTGCTTAAGTTCGTCGATCATAAGGCCGAGAGTAGCTGGTCCTGCCCTGTGAGTAAAGCGCAACGAAGCGTTCTACAAAGATTCAAGAAGCTGCAGTGCTTTTTTCATCGCAAGAAATCCAAAATGGCCTTGCGGTACTTCATGGTAAGAAGAGCCTTGCCATTTAGTAGTCAGTTGCTGGAGGTAGCATGGCGGAGAAATCGCATCATAAGTCCCTCCAATGATGGCAATCGATGATGAGGACAAATATGGTTTTCCATGAAGAGGTGAGGTGAGGTGGGCGTGCCGTTCGAGATGAGATTCTGTAATCCCACGTTTTTTAAGGAGCCGCCCAATGATAAAAGCAATAGGGCTGCGGAAAGTCGCGTGGGCAGTGTTAACAACTGGTTGGAGCAAGAAGGCTGCGTCAATCGGTTCTACCGAAAGCGAAAGACCAGCCACCCAGCCACCATAGCTTGTTCCGAGCACCGCAATTTTTTTAGAACCATGGCTTCGAGCCCAACGAATTAGTTGCCGTGTTTCTTTAACTGATTGGCGAATGGTTTCTCCGTTGCGCACAAGATCAGCGGTGACTGCTAATGAGCCTGCATGATTTTTTTGAGGTGCTCTTGAATAATGGAAAGGGAGGTGGGGAAAAAGAACATTCCAGCCTTGTGCGTTGAGGCGAGCTGCAATGTTACGATAGCCCTGATCTCCTGTTGACATCAGGGCGTGGAGGAGGATTAAAGTTTTTGAAGGAGCGCTTTTTTGAGTGCTTGGAAAAAAAAGAGCATGGGCATAATGGTTCTCAACGTGGCTTGATGGCAAGGGAGTTTTCCAGGTGAGGATGTTTTCTGAGAACGACATTTCTTCCATTGGCCCTACCTCAAAAAATTGATCGCGACTAAGAGAGGTCGATGTTTCAAGGTAGGCCTCAATTAAATCTTTCGTCGTGACGTGATGACGTAGCTTCCATTGAAGCCCATTCATCATGAGGCAGAGGATGCTGTCCATAGCATTATACTTTAGTCGAGCAATCATGGTCTTTGGTTTCTTTCTTGGGCTGTCATTGGCAAATCATTATGACAAAGTTGAAATCGATCACAAAGCTCTTGCTGTAATTTTGGAAAAGCAACAGCTAGTTCTTTTTGGAAGCAATGAAACGCATCTTTGTTTTGTTGTTCAAACAGTGGGGGAGGTATGATTGCTTTTCCAATAATAATCCAAAGTGAGGAGCGCTGAAGCCACCTCTTTTTAACATAAAGCCGATCTGTGCCAAGGATGACGGATGGAA
The DNA here is from genome assembly GCA_964402065.1 of uncultured Chthoniobacter sp. Lineage (GTDB taxonomy): Bacteria > Verrucomicrobiota > Verrucomicrobiia > Chthoniobacterales > UBA6821 > CAIWMF01. The sequence goes on from CAYOAN010000001.1 coordinate 316,059, forward strand.
TAACTGGTGTTTGAGTCGTGTAACTAAGGCTTGCAAGGCCTGGTTTCATTGGTGCTTGTTCAAGAATGGAAGACCGTCCAGAGCGAATGCCCCCTTCTGGAAAAATTCCTAAAACTTTTCCTTCAAAAAGCGTAGTGCGCATTGTGTTAAAAGCAGTTCGATTGCTCCCCGATTTTTTGCCAGAGCGATTAATTGGAATAACATCAAGCCATGAAAAAAAACGTGCAGCCCAGCGATGAGTAAGCAATTCTTCCATAGCAACCCAATTAAGCTGGCGTGGAAAAAAAGCACTCAACAGTGCTGGGTCAAAATGGCTGATATGATTGCTGGCAACAATCAGAGCCGCTTTTTTTGGGGGCTGTTCTAAAAAAACAACATGAACACGACAAAAAAGTTGAAAGAAAAGGCGAGCGAGAGATCTACACAAAAAGTAGAAGGCTTTCATTGATCAAGATAACGTAAGATCTGAGAATGCAGCCTTAGAGCATGTTAAAAAATTCTATAGCCGCGTATTGCGGCGTCACTCCGGTGATTGAAGTCTCGAGTATGAGATATACACTGCGTTTCTGTGCTCCTCGTTCCTGGTCCTACATCGGCTATAATATTTTTTAAAATGCTCTAAGGAGAAAGTACAAGTGGCCTTATTGATTTAATACGCTATGAAGTCGCAGCCGATTCTTGGAGTGCCACGCTGATGATCAGTTGTTTTGTCTGTTTCGATTGTCTTGCGCCTTTGGAGGGCCTGATAGTAGGCCGTTCCAAGGTCATTCCGGCTGCGAGTATCAAAATAGACGCTTAGTCTGCACGACTTGTTCCTATCACTACGTCGGCAACGGCTCTATTGTCAATTACGCTAGAATCAAAGCCCTCAGTTTTTGACTTTTGGGCTGTTAGATTTTTAGTTGAAGAATGTAGGTGCTGTGTAAGCTAACTGATGAGCATCAGCAACAGCTTTATAGGTGATCTTTCCTTCACAAACATTCAATCCGTTAAGGAGGTGCTCGTCATCAAGCAACGCTTTTTTCCAGCCTTTATTGGCAAGAGCTAGCGTAAAGGGAAGGGTGGCATTATTCAGCGCAAAGGTTGAAGTGCGTGCAACTCCACCTGGCATGTTAGCAACGCAATACATGATGACTCCATCAATAGTAAATGTTGGGTTAGCATGTGTTGTTGGTTTTGCTCCCTCGACGCAGCCACCTTGATCAATGGCAACATCAACAATGACGGAGCCTTTTTTCATTTTTGAGATCATTTCGCGGGTGACAAGGCGTGGTGCGGCTCCTCCTGGGATGAGGACAGCGCCAATAACAAGGTCTGCTTCTGTGATGTGTTCCTCGATGGTATCAATGGTCGAGTAAATCGTGTGAAGAGACGGTCCAAATTGAAGATCAAGTTCTTTGAGTCGATCGAGTGATCTATCAATAACTGTCACGCTAGCCTCTAAGCCCATGGCCATGCGAGCCGCATTAGTGCCAACAACACCGCCACCCAAGATCAAAACACGAGCGGCAGAAACACCAGGGACTCCTCCTAATAACATTCCGCGGCCACCCTGTGCTTTTTCTAAGCAGTGTGCTCCAGCTTGAATGGACATACGTCCTGCTACTTCGCTCATTGGAGCTAAGAGAGGAAGGCCGCCACGACGATCAGTAACAGTCTCGTAAGCAATCGCAACACAGCCTGATTTTACCAATGCTTCTGTTTGCTCAAGATCTGGAGCTAAGTGAAGATAGGTGAAAAGTATTTGTTCAGGACGCAGCATAGCGCACTCATTAGGCTGAGGCTCCTTGACTTTGACAATCATTTCAGCCTTAGCAAAAATCTCTTCCGCTGTTGGGATAATTTCAGCGCCTGCTTTGATGTAAGCTGCGTCATCAAGTCCAATGCCAAGCCCTGCGTTTTTTTCAACAAGAATTTTGTGTCCATGATGAGCTAGTTCTCGGACGGAGCTAGTAGTGAGACCAACGCGATATTCGTGATTTTTGATTTCTTTAGGAACGCCGATAATCATGGTGTTTAAAATTTAGAAGATTGGTTGTTTAAAATTTGGGGAAAGTGTAGGGGTTTTTTTTCAAGAAGCGAGCATTTTACTTCGTCAAAAAATAGTTTCTTTGTTTTTCACTGATAGGCCTCTCCAGTTTTTCCATTGCAAGGAGCATATCTTCCCAGACCTTTCTTTTTTCCGTGAGGGACTGATTGCGCAAAAGATAAGCTGGATGATAGGTCACAAGCGTTGGAATGCCATTGAACTCAAACCAACGACCGCGGGCTTCTTTCATTGGGATTGTTTCGCCAAGAAGGCCTTCCATGGCCGTTGCGCCAAGTGCTACCAAGACTTTGGGTTTGATTAAATCAATTTGTTGTCGCAACCACGGGAGGCAGGTTTGCATTTCTTCGAGCTTGGGTTTGCGGTTGCCGGAGACTCCAGCCGGCATATTAGGGCGGCATTTTAACACATTGGCGATAAAAATATCATCCCGTTGATATTCCATGGCGTTAATGATCTTGGTAAGAAGTTGTCCTGCTCGTCCAACGAATGGTTCTCCGCGAAGATCTTCTTCTTCTCCCGGTGCTTCACCCACAAACATCAGCTCTGCAAAAGGATTGCCAATTCCAAAAACCACCTGGGTCCGACTTTTAACAAGGTGAGGACAGCGAGTGCAGGCAAGAGCTTGTTCGCGCAAAGCAGCTAGTTTTTCGAGGCGATAATCAGTCGTGTGTTGATTGGACACGGACAAAACGGGAGCAGCTGTTGAGGTTGGTTCTTTTGCTTTTTCCAATAACCCATCAAGGCTCTTTCGAGAGGCTTTGGGATGTGATGAAAGATTTTCATTCATTTGAATTAAAAGTGGCTCAATGGCTTGAATCGCTTGTTGAAAGGAGGACTTACTAGGCATGGAAAAGAAAAAAAGAAGAAATTAATCACAAAGAATACGAAGAAGACAAAGCATTAATTTGCTTTTTTCTTCTCTGCCCGCGGGACAAGCTCAAACTCTTTTGGTATTGGAGCTTCGATAACAATTGTTTTTCGACTTCTCGGGTGTAGGAATTCCAACTTCCAAGCATGAAGAAGATGACGCGTCCAGTCTTCACGCTTTCCGTAGAGAGGGTCGCCAACAATGGGATGACCGAGCTGCTGAAGGTGAACACGAATTTGATGCATGCGACCTGTATGAGGGGAACAAGCAATGAGGGTCTCCTTCTCGCTATGTGCCAAGACTTCATAGTCAGTTACTGCATCACGACCTGAAGGAGGGCGTCGCACTGTCATTTTAAGGCGCTGTACAGGGTGTCTTCCAATAGGAAGGGAGATAGTGCCTTTTTTTTGACGTGGGATTCCTGTTGCAATGGCTAGATAAGTCTTTTTGATTTTTCGTTCTGAAAAAAGCCGCGAGAGCATGGCGTGCACTTCATCATTTTTAGCGACAAGTAGGCAACCACTCGTTTCTTTATCAAGGCGGTGAACAAGACCTGGTCGGAACGATTCTTTTGCGGCAAGCGAAGTGCTGTGATGCAAGAGAGCATTAACAAGCGTTCCTTGCTCATGATCGGCTCCAGCGTGAACAACCATGCCCGCCTCTTTGTTAATCACAAGCAGATCATCGTCTTCGTAGAGAATTTCTAAAGGGATCGCTTCTGGGAAGGCCTTGGCAAGAGCTTTTTGAGGGGGTTCCTGAATGTCAAAACAATCTCCAGTCTCGACCTCGTCTTTAGCTCTAACTGGAACACCTGCTAAAGTTACAAAACCTTCTTTAATGAGGTTTTGAATTTTGGAGCGAGAGTAAGCGGGGAGCTTTTCTGTTAAAAAAAGGTCCGTTCGTTTGCCACGATCAGTAAGAGTTGCGAGAATCGCTCCATGAGAAGACATCAAAAGAATATGAGGTATCGGGCTTTCATTTGACAATAAGTAATTTTTTGTTAAAGTTTTTCCCCCTGAATGAAAGCCGAGAGTTGTTCTCGATGAAGCTGGCATTCAAAAAGACTTTTTACCCTTTACTCGTTACTCTTCACTTTTTTTATGGCTACTCAAGTTATCCTCACCGAAGCAATTTCCTCACTCGGCGCTGAAGCTGATATCGTCAAAGTTCGTCCTGGCTATGCTCGTAATTTTCTTATTCCACAAGGCAAAGCATTGGAAGTAAACCCTGTTTCCTTGCGCAAGGTGAATCAATTAAAAGCAAAGCGCGCTGAGCGTGAAGCTCGTGAAATCAGCGAGGCAGAAACGCTCGCTTCTAAAATCAATAAGCTTCGCCTTAAAATGGAATTGGCAACTGGCCTTGCAGGCAAGGCCTTTGGATCTGTTACAGCACATGATTTAATGGAGCTACTGCTTGCAGAACTAAAAGGAATCGAGCTTCCACGCCATGCGATTGTTTTGGAGCGCCCTATTAAAGAAGGCGGCAAAAAAACTATTCCTGTGCGTCTTCATCCTGAAGTTACTGCAACGCTTCATGTGACCATTGCTGCAGCTACTAAAACAGGTGACGAAGAAGAGATTCTTGTTGAAGAAGTCGTCGAAGAGATCGCGTAGCATAGAGAGGGTAAAGTTACAGTTTTTTGTTGCAGTCAAAATTTGTTCTGCCACCTGTAACCTGCTGCCATGACGAGCAAATTGCAAAAATCATCTTCTCAGAAAGAGGGAAAGCAAGGGGAAGAAAAAAACGTTTTTGCTGCCAAAAAGCAATTGCCTGAAACTCATCGCGCTCTTCCTGCAAGCTCTGATGCGGAAATGGGAGTGCTTTGCTCGATTTTACTTTCACCGCGTGATGCCTTAACGCTCTGTATTGAAAGGATTGATGAATTTCACTTTCATCAACCTGCCCATGGCACGATTTATAACGTTCTTGTCCAGCTTTGGAAAGATTCCAAACCGATTGACTTGGTCACCGTCACCCAGTCCCTTGCAGACCAGAATTTACTTGAGTCTGTAGGAGGTCCTGCTGCTCTCGCCAAATTATTTCAATTTATTCCGACCGCAACGAATATCGAATATTATTTGGAAATTTTGAGAGAAAAGTATCTTCTTCGAAGCATGATCGTTGCTTGTACTAAGTCAGCGGCCCGCTGTTACGAAGATCAAAGCGATGTTAAAAATTTAATTGATGATATCGAGAGTCAGATTTTCCAAATTAGTGAATCACGGGTTAGCAGTATTTTGCCCGAAATTAAAGAGCAAGTCTTGTTGGCTATTGATGCTATCGAGGGAATGCACAAAAACAAAGGTGCACTGACAGGGCTTTCAACAGGCTTTAGTCATCTTGATCAAATGACTGATGGCTTGCATCCGAGTGAAATGATTGTTATTGCAGCCCGTCCTTCGATGGGAAAAACAGCAATTGCTATGAACATTGCAGAACATGTCGCTGTCGATCAAGGAAAGCCAGTTGGTATTTTTAGCTTGGAAATGAGTTCACAGCAGCTTGTGCAGCGAATGCTCTGTTCGCGCGCAAAGGTTGATCTTAAAAAAGTGCGCGATGGTTTCATGGGGAATCGTGATATGAAAAATCTTTCACGAGCAGCAGATGCGTTATCCAAAAGTAAAATTTATATCGATGACACAGCGGGTCTTAGTATTTTGGAATTGCGTGCAAAAGCGCGTCGATTGAAAGACCGACATGATTTGAGTTTAATCGTGATCGACTATTTGCAGCTCTTACGCTCCATGACACGCCGTGCGCAAGATAATCGGCAAATTGAAATTGCGGAAATTTCTGCTGGCATCAAAGCCTTAGCTAAAGAGCTTGCTGTTCCTGTTATTGTTTTAGCGCAGCTTAATCGTGAATCAGAAAAACGAAGCGATGGAAAACCCCGTATTTCTGACCTCCGTGAGTCAGGTTCTATTGAACAAGATGCCGATGTTGTTGGGCTTCTCTATCGTTCTGCTTATTTTGAAAAAGATGATGCCACGCGTACCGAAAAAGAGGGAGAAGCTGAGCTAATCATTGCTAAGCAGCGTAGTGGGCCTGTTGGGGAAGTTCCACTGACTTTTCTCAAAGAATTTACCCGCTTTGAAACTAGGGACTATCGGGCTGAAGAAAGTTAAACAAGGCCTAATACCATCTTCCTCTTTCTTCATTAGCTCAACTACTCGACTTGTTCTTATTGGCGTCCGACAGCGAGCTCATCACTCCATTACCAGCAAGCGGCTTCGTTGTTATGCCTTGTCAGACACCAAAACGCTTGCGTCTTATAGTCCAACTAATTCATGAAGATGATATAGTGTATTAAATGGAAAAAGGCACTCGATAAGCTGGCTCTTTTTCGTTAGGACTGCGTTCTCAGATCTTTATATGTTGAAAGAGATCTACGTTATCTTCGGATAGCGTCTCGATCTTCGGCCTTGTTCTAAGAAAAAATGTCAGCGCTTCTAACGTGCCCTTTTCAATTGAATACACTATATGAGGTGAGGAGCGATTGAAATTGGGAGCGCCTCAAAATAGGTTTGCTATTCTTGCTTTCAAAAATTTTCTATGAATCTTTTGAAGGCTGGAATGTTTTTTTCTCAGTTGGTTCTTGGATTTTAGGTAGCGGTGGAAGTTCACAAATTTCTCGCTTAAATTCGTCTTTCGCTTTGTGAAACTCATTTAAAATTTCTGCAAGACCACGTGCTAGCGAAGGAAGTTTTTTAGGTCCAAAAAGAATTAGCGCTAGCACGCCAATAAAAAGCCACTCTGGAGCAGCTGGAAGACCGAAGGCGAGGAAGGGTAAGTGTGAGAGATTCATTTATACGCTATACAAAATGGACAAAAAAATTTTAGAAAATGGAAGATAAGCCTTCTATCTTTCGTAGACAGAAAATATAGCTTCCATTGTCGATTGGCTAACTTCTTTTTTATTTTGCTGGAGCCGCAATTCGGAATCCTACAAATTCGTAACCCTTTGCAGGATTAGCAGTGATGCAGGTAGTGCGCTTCAGCTCATCGTTCTGTTGCTTTTTCCATGAACCGCCACGAATCACGCGTGTGCCTGCATAGCCTGGATTACAGACCCATTGGAAGACATTACCACCCATATCAAAGGTTCCATAGGGTCCAGGTGAGCCTGTGAAATTTTCGATAATAGTAAGAAAGGGAGCTTTTCCGCCGTTCGAATATTGATAGTTCCAATACCAAGGGAATGTGTTGCTGTCATCAGCGCTGCTAGCAATGAAGTAATTGGCTTCGTTTTGGTATCCTTTTCGTTGGTTGGCAGGAGCAAGATCACTTTTCGTCGGGTAATCCCAGTAGTCAGCATTTCCATTTCGTTTGTAATAAGCAGCCTTGTACCATTGATCTTCGGTTGGGAGGAAGAATTTAGCACCATCGCTCAACTGACAATAATCACTTTTGGCAACATTTAATGAGCCAGGTTCATCTTTTGTAGCGCCATTTAAGGTATAAGCTCCAGTTTCTGTTGTTGTGGCATCTTCATTCCCAATAGGCTGGCCATTATGCATCCAGTTGCAAAAGCGAGCTGCGGAAAACCAGCTGAGGTGAACAATTGGAAAGTAGCTTGCGCCTGTTTTTGTTGAGTAAGTGAATGAGCCATCAGTCTCAACGGTACGAGTGATCGAAGCAACATTCGGATTGGAACTCATCTTCTCGTTATAAAGGGCATAAGGGTCAGCCTTGCTGGCAACTGCATTAAGGAACTGGCAGTACTCTGAAGCGGTAATATCATTTTTTCCCATTTGGAAGTTTTGTGTTACAGCACCATGACCGTTGAAGTCCGCTGGATTTTCCGCATCAGTTACGGAAACAAAATCAATTTTGAGAGGCCCTGCTGCTTTCGCTTTTTTTTGGCCGATCGTTAAGCTTGTTACAGAGCCGGGGGTTGGTGGTAAGGCACCAAGAGTTGAAACAAATAAAGAAAGAAACAGGCAAAGAGATTTCATGGTGTAGAAAATCTATGCAGTCATCCTGTGTTTTCAAGTTCTTTCTCTTTTTTCATTGACCTTTCTTTGGAATCGTGGGACAAAGTGGGTCAAAGTGGAGTGAAATGGTTTATTGTTCCATTTTGCTTTTCTCGTTAAAACATGGCCACTACGACTCCCATTATCTACTCAGGAACCTTTGAGAGGACGATTGATGCTAAAAATCGCATCACGATTCCTGCTGCCTGGTTGGGAAAGGGGCAGAATGAATTTCATGCTATTCCAAACCCTGTAGGGGAGTGTCTCATTGTCATGCCCCCTGCAGAGTTCAATGAAATTGAAGCACGGATTCAACAAAGCGCTGCAACACCTCTCGAGCGGCGTAAGGCCATTCGTCAATTTTATAGCCAGGCTCGCTCTGTTGCTGCAGACGCGCAAGGACGCATCCTTTTTTCTGACGAGCAATGCTCAGCGCTCAAATTAATAGGCAGTGTGGTGCTAGTAGGAGGGCGGAGTCGTTTTGAAATATGGAATACGACAGAATGGGCCGCCGTTGCTGAAGAGGAACATGCCTCCTTCCACAAGGTGGCTAATTTAATTGGATTATAATGAATCTGACGCATCCATTATCACTTTTTTCTCCTGCGTTCAGCATAGCTCTTGCTGAAAGGTGGGATCATTTGTCCTTGAAGCTTCATTGCAAAATGGCGCTCTCTGCTTCAGCAACACAGCGTGAGAAGAAAAGAAAAGTTCACAGAAATGTGGCTTTACAAGATCCAATAATGAGGAGCGCTACGTTGGAATGTAATAATGGTCATCGCGCAGCAACAATGCAAGTAACAGCCGACTTCGATCATGAAGCGATTGCATTCTCTCACATTCCTGTTCTTGCTAAAGAAACAATCGAATTTTTAAAGCCAGAGCCAGGAAAACTCTTTTTTGATGGTACGCTAGGGGGAGGAGGGCATGCTGAACTCTTATTGGAGGCTGGTGCTCGTGTCGTGGCTTGTGATCGTGATCCCACTGCACTCCAACACGCACGTCAGCGCCTTGCCAGATTTGGAGATCGGTTTAGTTGCTTTGAGTCCAATTACGTAGAAGCTCCTCATCGTCTCGTTGAGATGGGCATTTCGAAGTTAGATGGGATTCTTCTCGACTTGGGAGTCTCTTCACATCAGCTCGACACGCCAGAGCGTGGTTTTTCTTTTCAAAAAGAGGGGCCACTCGATATGCGAATGGGACGTTCCGGTCAAACTGCCGCTGATATTGTTAATCATGCTGATCTGACAGAACTCGTAAAAATATTTCGAGAATATGGCGAAGAGCCGCGAGCCGTAGCTTTTGCAACACGTATTGTAAGGGCGCGACAGGATCAACCGATCACGACCACCTCACAACTTGCTTCGCTATTAGCAAAAGGAATGCCTTCGGGGCCGCGGCATCCTGCAACGCGTGTTTTTCAAGCACTTCGGATGGCTGTTAATGAAGAAATGCAATCGTTGGAGCGCGCTCTTCCTGAGCTTGCAGCGATGCTGATTTCCAGTGGGCGATTTGCTGTCATTACCTTCCATTCGTTAGAAGATCGTGTCGTTAAACATTTTTTTAAAAAGCATGCAGCTGCTGAGATTGATGATCCAACTTGGAGTGCGCCTCGTCCTAACCCTGAACAACTCTTTCATTCTTCACTGCCTCATTCTCTGGTAGCTGAGACTGTTGAACTTTTGAATAACCGCCGTGCTCGGAGTGCGAGACTCCGGATGGCAAAGAAAATTTAAACTAACTTAGTTATGAAAAAAACAAGCTTTACCCTTTGGCTGCTCGCGCGCAAAGCGGCTTGTAAATTAAGTAACTTCTTTTAATCCCCTGTAACAATATGTCTAGTTTTCGTAATGCTCATCATCACAATCGCAAAAAAGCGAATAATGGTATTGAAGTCCCACTGCTCACACAATGGCTTGTTCTTTTTTTTGTGTTGGGATTAAGCGGTCTTTTTTTTGTCTATTTAAAAAATCAACAGCACGCGATTGGAAAACAGACACGCATTATCGAAGAACAGTTGGTAGGGGCACGGGCTCATAATGATGCCCTAATGGCGAAAATTACGGCGCTTACTTCTCGAGGAGCTTTGCAACGCAAGTTAGACGAAAAGTGCCTCGATTTGATTCCTATTCGTGAGACAGCTATTGCTCGGGTTAGTGTTCCATTACAAGAACAAGATCGCGACATAACAAGAACAGCGGCTCTGAGGTAGTCACTCTTATAGGTTGCGCTTTCGTAATCTAAGCGTTGCTTTACCTTGCAATCGTAGGCAAAGCGTGAGGACGGCTTAATTTGATAACGTGACTGTAATAAAAAAATTTACGCAATATAATTGGTTTCAAAATCGTTGTTCTTATGTCTCATCACCTGTTCAGGTTGGACGTTGCCTTGGAATAACCATTTTTAAATCTAACTTCTTACACAAACTCTCTCATTTTCAGTTACGCTTTTAAGTTAAACTTACAACAAAGTAGTATGCTGGGTTGAACGACCATAAATTTTCAGTATTTTCCCATTACCATGTTCCGAAACATCAGCAACCGCATTGGTCTTGTCTGTTCTCTATTAGCGCTTCTTTTCACTTTTTTTGCCTTTCGATTAATTGATTTACAAGTTGGTGGGCATGAAAAATTTTTAAAATTAGCCGTTGAAAAGCATGGTTTCAAACAGCCGATTCTGGCTAAACGTGGCACAATCTATGATCGGCATGGGGAGGCGCTTGCCGTTAATGTTCCCGTTCGCACTGTAACCGCAGATGGAACGCGGATTAAGGATCCTGCTGCTGTTGCACATATCGCAGCTCCCTTCCTGGGTATCAAAGAAGCAGAATTACGCTCTAAGCTTTCCACAAAGCGCCCCTACGTAGTCATTCAAAATGGCGTTTCAGAATTAGATGCAACAGCAATGATGAAGGCTTTGGAAGCTGCCAAACTACAGGGGCTTTATCTTCAGGAAGGAGCTCAACGTGTTTATCCTAATGGAAAAATGCTCTGCCACGTTTTGGGCTTTATCGATCATAGTGGGCACGGGATTGATGGTGTTGAAAAAATTTTCGATCAAGTGCTTGCGGGTCGCAATGGCTATCGTCACGTAGAACATGATCGTCGTGGCGTTGAAATTGTTCTTTATCGTGGGCAAGAAGAACCGGCACAAAATGGAAAAAATATTACGCTCACCATTGATATGGGCCTTCAAGCAATTGTTGAAAAGGAACTTGATAACGCCATGGCCACCTATCACCCCACTGGGGCTACAGCCATTGTTGTTGACCCGATTACTGGAGAAGTTTTAGCAATGGCAAGTCGCCCAAACTATGATCCGAATCATTTTAGTGAAGCCACACCGGAGCAGATGAGAAACCGCGCTATTACGGACATGTATGAACCGGGTTCTGTTTTTAAAATTGTTGCTACTGCTGGTGCTATTAATGAAGGGATCGTGACAGAAAACACACCGATTTTTTGTGAGTATGGACGCTTTCTTTATGGAGGGAAAATTTTAAAAGAGGCCAGTCATGAAGCGTTTGGAGATATCCCTGTCAAGGATGTCTTGGTTCATTCTTCCAATATTGGTGCTGCTAAAATTGCCCTTAAAATGGGAGATAACAAATATTATGAGTATGTGAGGCGTTTTGGTTTTGGAGAAAAAACAAAAATTCCACTTCCTGGAGAAATTTCTGGTCTCGTTAATCCGCCATCGCGCTGGGATAAAATAACGCTGACGCGCATGGCCATTGGACAATCCGTGGCTGTTACGCCCATTCAAGTGGTCATGGGAATGAGCACTATTGCGAATAGAGGCAAGTTAATGACTCCTCAAATTATTCATCAGGAAGAAGGTGCTCCCTTGGTAGAGCCTACTCTGCGTCGTGAAGTTGTTTCTTCGCCTGTAGCGGAGAGCGTTAATAGTGCGCTGAGTGATGTTGTCAGTAAACGTGGTACTGCAATTCAAGCCAAAGTTGAAGGATATACGGTTGCTGGAAAAACAGGAACTGCTCAAAAAATTAATCCTCATGGTGGTTATTTAAATGATCGTTACATTGTTTCTTTTGCAGGTTATCTTCCTGCTGAAAACCCTCGCTTGGCAACCCTCGTGGTTGTTGATGATGCTCATGTTGCAAGCTGTGCAAACTACGGCGGATTAGTGGCAGCTCCTGTCTTTTCAAAAATTGGAGAGGCTGCTGCAAGGTACTTGGATTTGCCAATGAATGCTGTAGTGCCAAACAATACTGAAAAAAAGAATTAATTTTTAACTTATTTAATTTATGAAACTTGATCAACTTCTCACCTCAACTAAGATTCTTTCAGTTGAAGGGGCTGTTACTTCTTTATCAGAAATAACAATAACACAACTTTGCTATGACTCGCGTCAGGTAACACCGGGAGCTCTTTTTTTTGCCCTGCCAGGAAAAAAATCGAAAGGAACTACTTTTGTTCAGGAAGCTATCAATCGTGGAGCTGCTGTTGTACTAGCAGAGGAAGCAATATTAGGTATTTCAGTACCTCTCTTGCGCGTTGCTAATGCACGGCGAGCGATGGGGGAGATGGCGGCATTTTTTCATCAAACACCGAGTCACTCCCTTGCTGTTTGTGGAGTAACAGGAACAAATGGAAAAACAACAACGACATTTTTGGTGCGTCACCTTTGTGAAGGAAGTGGCCGGCATTGCGGCCTACTCGGAACTGTAAAATACATTTTACCAGGTTTTGTTGAGGAGGCTACGCGCACAACTCCAGAATCGATTGAGATTCAAGATATGATGCAACGGATGAAAGACGGAGGATTCAAAGCCGTTGCTTTGGAGGCTTCTAGTCATGCGATCGTACAAGAGCGGTTAAGCGGTGTAGAATTTGATGTCGCTATTTTTACGAATCTAACACAGGACCATCTCGACTTTCATGGAACGATGGATGAATACTTCAATGCAAAAGCCCAACTTTTTAAAAACCTAGCCGACCAAAAACAGAAGCGAGGTAAGGCAGTGATTAATATTGATGATCGGTATGGGCGACTTTTAATTGATCGATTGCCCTCGCAACTTCCTGTGGTTACCTATGGCCAGTCCATCCATGCAGACTTTCGAGCTGCTGACATTCGTTATAGCGCTACAGGCACACAGTTTTGTCTTGAAGCACGTGGAAGAAAATACCTCGTTCGTTCTCCTCTTATTGGATTGTTTAACGTTTACAATGTACTCGGAGCTCTTGCTTCGGCGACAACTATGGGATTAGAGCTGCGTCGGGCTGTGAAAGCCTTAGAAACAGCCCCTCAAGTTCCAGGGAGGCTCGAGCGTGTTTCAGGAAAGCAACCTTTTCAAATTTTTGTCGACTATGCGCACACTCCTGATGCCTTAGAAAATGTATTGCGTACCCTTCATCAGTTAAAGCAGGGGCGGTTGATTGTTGTTTTTGGATGTGGTGGCGACCGAGATCGTTCGAAGCGGCCTTTGATGGCAGCAGCAGCAGAGCGCTATGCCAACGAAGTTATTGTAACAACGGACAACCCTCGTACAGAAGATCCGATGGCCATTATTGCAGACGTGAAAAAAGGCTTTCAAAAGAAAAGCTATCACGCGATTTGTGATCGAGAGGAAGCAATCTACGAAGCCATCCAACGTGCTACACCGGGTGATGTCATTATCATTGCTGGCAAAGGGCATGAGAACTACCAAGAAGTGAATGGCGTTAAGACTCCTTTTGATGACCTTGCAATTGCGAGCAGAATTCTTCGAAACAGAGTGAGTGAAAAGGAAATCAATCACAAAGACCGTAAGGAAGATGATTTTTTCTCTGACCTGTAAGTTCATACCATGGATGCTCAATCTCTCTCTCAAATTGCTGCTTGGTCTGGAGCCAAAATCATTAGTGGTGATCCGAGCGGTTTAGTTTCTGGTTTTTCAAAAGACACGCGGACATTACGACCAGGAGATCTTTATCTTGCGTTGAGTGGAGAAAATTTTAATGGGCATCACTTTGTTGCAGAAGCAGCGGCGAAAGGTGCTTGTGGAGCATTGGTTGATCAAGAGCTGCCTAACAATTTACCAGCTTCTTTTGGAGTGTTGAAAGTTGACCATGCGCTAAATGCGTTGCAACGATTGGCTGCTGAGTGGAAAAAAGAACTGCCGTGTCGTGTTGTCATGGTTACTGGAAGCAGTGGTAAGACAACGACAAAAGATTTTACAACGGCTGTTCTGGAAAGCACTCGTCGCGTCACGGCAACGCAAGGAAATTATAATAATAGCATCGGCTTACCATTGACGATGCTCAGAGCTTCTTGTCGTGATGAGGTCGCAGTTTGGGAAATTGGAATGAACCATCGAGGAGAAATTGCTCCGCTTGCAGCCCTTGGAAAGCCAGATGTAGCTATTATTACTAACATTGGAACTGCCCATATCGGTTTTTTAGGATCTCGAGAGATGATTGCTGAAGAAAAAGGAGATCTCTTAGCTGCATTGCCAGCTCATGGCTTGGCGATTATTCCAGCAGCAGATGATTTTTGTGAAACACTTTCTCAACGAACAACAGCACGAGTTATACGTGCAGGCATTGAGTGTGGTGATCTGCAGGCAAAAAACTTAAGGATGAGTGATGAAGGAACGCACTTTGAGGTTGTTTGGGACAAAAAATCATATCCTGCTTTTCTCTCTGTTCCTGGAAAACATATGGTGAGCAATGCGCTCTTGGCATTGGCAGCGGGAATAGGATGTGATGTTCCCTTAGAGAAGGGAGTAGCTGCTTTAAAAAACCTGTGTGCTTCTAAAAGTCGCCTCTCCATTCAAGATCATGATGGGATCAAGGTTGTCGACGATACTTACAATGCTAATCCCGATTCAATGGAAGCAGCATTGGCCACGATCGCGACGTTGCCTTGTACAGGCCGGCGTATTGCGGTGTTAGGAAGGATGGGGGAGATGGGAAATTATGCAGCGCAAGGATATCAGCGCGTTGGAACAGCTGCGGTGGTAGTTGATGTGTTGATAACTGTAAATCCAGAAACATCTATGATGGCTCAAGCAGCTCGTGAAGCGGGACTGCAAGAAGTTCATGAAGTTTTGAATAACGATGAGGCTTTAAAACTGCTTCTTCCATTGATTAAACCAGGCGACCTTATCTTGGTAAAAGGGAGTTTTAGTGCCCAGATGAAAGAGGTCGTTGAATCGCTAGCAGAGCATTGCAGTACGTTAAAAGGGAAAGCGTAAAGGAGCGGCAACACCATTTTGTAGGAATTCTTTTTTAATCCAAACTTCGAAAGATTGATTTTATTCACGATCAAAATACTCTTACACCTTCACTCTAAGATTTTCATTTTTTTCATGCTCTACTACCTCTTTCAACTTACTGAATCTTTGCACGGAACAACGCTTGCAAAGATCTTTCATGTTTTTCAATACATTTCATTTCGCGCTATGGGAGCAGGTTTGACTGCATTTTTGATTTCTCTTTTTTTTGGAAAAACAATCATCGTACGTCTCATTCAATTAAAAATTGGTCAGCCAATTCGTTCGGCCGAAGAAGTACATCGACTTAATGAACTTCATGGAAGTAAGCAAGGGACACCAACAATGGGAGGAATTCTTCTCATTGGCTCAGTCCTGGTTTCTAGCTTGCTTTGGGCCCGTCCTAATAATCCGTTAGTGTGGGTGTTACTCTTTACAGCGACTTATTTGGGAGCGCTTGGTTTTTTTGATGACTATCTTAAAGTGACGCAAAAAAAATCAGCAGGGATTAAAAGTCGTCACAAATTTGGGTTGCAATGTCTCCTGGCTTTTATGGTGACAACGTTCTTTTTTTTCGTGCCTTCTTTGTCGGCTCAAGCCAAAGAAGTTTATATTCCATTTTTTAAGGGGCCCATCATTACTCATCTCGGAATTTTTTCTGCCTTTATTTTTTATCTTTTCATCATTGTTGGAACCTCTAACGCAGTAAATATAACTGATGGCCTCGATGGCCTTGCAGCTGGTTGTACAGTTATGGCTGCAGTTAGTTACGCCGTTTTTACTTATGTTGCCGGGAATTTAAAAGTCGCGACCTATCTTCAAATCCCTCATAACCCTTTTTCAGGAGAATTGGCCGTTGTGAGTATGGCTTTGGCAGGAGCTTCGCTAGGGTTTTTATGGTGGAATTGTTATCCTGCACGTGTCTTCATGGGAGATACTGGCTCCCTTCCAATTGGTGGAATGCTTGGTGTCCTAGCAATTAGTTGCAAACAAGAGTTTACGCTGGTGATTGTGGGTGGTGTTTTTGTTGCTGAAATTGTTTCAGTCATCTTGCAGGTTGCGAGCTTTAAACTTACCGGACGTCGTATTTTTAAAATGTCACCAATGCATCATCATTTTGAATTGAGCGGATGGAAAGAGTCCATCGTAACCGTCCGCTTTTGGATCATGGCGATTATGTGTGGAATTATTGGGATCGCGACTCTGAAAATGCGTTAGACTGCTTTGTAACTTCTACTGGGGCGGTGAACTACGGCATCATTCATTTGATGCCTGCCAAATTTTTCCTATAACCTATAACTTGTAATCTATAATTTTCACGTATGCATGACCATGGTCAACAAATTCTAGTGCTTGGGCTCGGACGTAGTGGTCTTGCTGCAGTGCGCTTGCTAAAAGGGACAGGGGCAACTATCACCGTGGCTGACAGTGGTGCAGGAAAAATATTGCAAGAGCGAGCGGAGTCTCTCCGCGCTGAAGGAGTCACTGTTCATCTTGGTGAAGAAGCTTTCACTTTTCTCCAGCCTCTAACTTCCGACCTCCAACCTCTCTATGCTCGAGCCATCTTGAGTCCTGGTATTGATCCTGCTTCTCAGCTTGTGAAGCAGGTTGTGGATCATCATATTCCTCTCGTTGGGGAATTAGAATTTGCCTACCAATTTTGTCAATGTCCTGTTGTTGCAATCACGGGAACCAATGGCAAAACGACAACGACTGAATTGACTGTTGCAGCCTTGCAGGGAGCTGGTTTGAAGACTATGGCATGTGGTAATATTGGATTGCCTTTTTCAGAAGCTGTCATCAAAAGCGCAGAACTCGATGTTATCGTCATCGAGGTGAGTTCGTTTCAATTAGAAACAGTGGATCAGTTTCGTGCACAGGTGGCAGTTTGGCTGAACTTGAGCCCTAATCATCTCGATCGCTATGCTAACTTAGCTGACTATAGGGAAGCAAAGTTGAGAATTTTTCGAAACCAAAAACCAGATGATGTTGTTGTCATTCCAAAAAGTTTTCAGGAAGAGGGCCTGTCTCATATTGTTGCTCAGCAGATTACTTTTAGTGCTCAAGAGCCAATAGCTACCTTTTTCTTTGATGGAAAATCCATTTTTTATCGCCAGCAACCACTTCTTGAATTGAGTCAGACTCAGCTAAGAGGAGCTCATAATGCTGAAAACATAATGGCAGCACTTGCTATTGGTGTGGCTTTAAAAATAGAGCCTCGAAAAATGCTGCAAGCGATTTTAACATATCGTTCCGCACCGCACCGCTGTGAAATGGTGCTAGAAAAAGACGGGGTTCTTTGGATTAACGATTCCAAATCGACAACACTCGATGCAATGGAAAAGGCTCTTCAGTCAGTTGAAAAAAATCGGCCCATTATCCTCATTGCTGGTGGAAAAAATAAGGGTTCTTCTTTTGCGCCAATTTTACCGCTCGTTCAAAGGCGTGTAAAAGAGGCCATTTTGCTAGGGGAAATGAAATATTCTATTGCAGAAGAATGGGATGGCATCGTCTCTCATGCTGTAAATTCGATGGAGGAGGCTGTGCAACTGGCTTCTGTGCGAGCAACATTAGGAGATGTTGTTCTTCTCTCGCCAGGAACATCTTCTTATGATATGTTCAGAGATTATGAAGAACGTGGCGATCGATTTAAGCTCGCTGTTCAGCAACTCACTTCAAAAAATCGATCGATTATTAACCCTTCTATCCATTAACTGAATCACTTCTCTCCCAATGAAATCATCTTCACGCCAACGCCGTGTCCGTCCTTTAAAAGCAAAAGCTGCAGCTGCTGATGCAGAATTTGATAGCTATGGAGCAGAGCCAAACATGAAACTCTCTCATGCTTTCATGGTTGTTTTGGCCTTGCATGTCGTTGCTGTTGGCGGACTATTTGCTTTTAATAAAGTGAAAGCAGGTCATTCTAAAGTGTCTCAAAAAGTGCAAACAGAAGTTGCTGCAGGTCAGGAAGCGGTAGCGAAAGAGGAGGCTAAGCCACTGGCGCCAGCACCAGTTCATGAAGTTGTGAAGGAAGTAAAACAAGAAGTGGCCAAAATTGTAGAACCTTCTGTTTCGCAGCCAAAGGTAAAAGAGCCAATGATAGCTCCAGCACCTGCTAAAAAAGTACAACAAGAAAGCTATGCTGCTCCAACTACTATTGCTCCAACGGCACCAGTGCTCACTCCTGCACAAAAACAGTTTTTGGCAGCAAAAGCAGCAACAACCGCAACAACAGGAGCAGCTGTTTCTAGTTCTGCTGGAGCAGTTGCAGCAGTCGCTAATATGGGAAGCTCTGCAGCAGTAACAACTTCAGAATCAGTATCGAATCCTGTGCCTGTAACTTCTGCAGCCATGGAATACACCATTGTTAAGGGGGACAATCCTTACAAAATCGCAAAACGCTTCCATGTTCCTTATGATCAGTTAATCAAATTTAATAATATTACTGATCCTAGAAAAATGCAGATTGGACAGAAAATTAAGATTCCGACAAAAGGAACTGCAAAGAGTCAAGGGTAAGCCTATAGCTGGCTGACACTACATTTCGATTCTAACGCCACTCTTTGCCAAGCTGTTCAGCTCTATGCAACGACATTCAATTTACCTGTTACTCCTTTCTGTGGTGGGGCTGATTGCGTTGGGAATAGTGATGCTTTTTAGTACTAGTGCGTTTGCGCAAGATAGTCATGGCGATATTTATTACTTTGTCAAACGACAGGTTCTTTGGCTTGGTATTGGATTGGTAGTTTGTATTGCAGCGTCCCTGGTTGATTATCATTGGTGGAGGCGAACTTGGCCAATTTGGTTTGGTGTTGCCGTCCTGTTGCTTCTCCTATGCTTTGTGCCTCATCTTGGCATGCGCATCAATGGTTCTTCACGATGGCTCAACTTACGTGTTGCTGTTTTTCAGCCCAGTGAAATTGGGAAAATAGCAGCTGTTTTTTTTCTGGCATGGTGGTTTTCACAAGAGGAAGTGAAGCAAGGTGGATTCGTGCAGACGATGGTCATCCCCTTTGCAGTGTTAGCCTTACCATTGGCTTTAATTGCAGCTGAAGTGGACCTTGGAACAACAGCCCTTATTGGAACAACAACTTTGGCGATGATGTTTGTAGGGGGTGCTCGAGCTCTCTACCTTGTTCCGATGTTAGGTGCTGGCTTTGCTGGTTTAATAGGTCTGATTTATCTTATTCCAGAACGTGCTGCACGCATGATGACATTTCTCCATCCAGAATCGGACAAACTTGGAAAAGGATTACAGCAATGGCAAGCGCTTATTGCTTTTGGATCAGGCGGGGTCGAGGGCCTTGGCTTGGGAGAGGGGCGACAAAAAATGCTCTACTTGCCTTACGCACATACCGATTTTATTTTTCCAATGATTGGAGAAGAGCTTGGGTTGCGGGCTACATGGGGCGTCATTTTTTGTTATCTCTTAATTTTGCTTTCAGGAGGATTAATTGCAGCTAACGCGCGTGATCGTTTTGGGAAACTCGTGGCATTGGGATTACTTTTTTTGATTTCACTCCAAGCCATTGTCAATATTGGGATGACGATTTCGCTATTGCCCAACAAAGGAATGCCACTTCCCTTCATCAGCTATGGTGGTTCTAACCTTGCCGTCTGTCTTTTTATGATTGGTATTCTTGTCAATGTCCATCGCCAAGGAATTCCCATTGTGGAGCCCGAGGAGAGGAGAACAATTCTTAATTCAAGGGCATTGCCACGAGTTTAAATCTGCCTAATTCTACCTACGCCCGTAGCGAAGGTCTGTGCCTCATCGATGCTTGCTCTTGGCATCAGAGTCTTTCCGATCACTTGTCCTGTGGGCACTCTGAAAACTTTTTCATTTTTTTATTATCATGTCTCTTTTTCAACTTCATCAAGTAACGCTTGCTTACGGAGCGTTACCTCTTCTCGATTGTGTGGACCTTCAAGTAGAGCCAGGAGAGCGTATTTGTCTAGTCGGAAGAAATGGAACTGGAAAGACAAGTCTTATGCGCTTGATGACAGGAGAAGAAACCCCGAGCTCAGGAAAAGTCTTTCGAGCTCCGGGAGCTGTTATCACTTATCTGACTCAAGAGATTCCAGAAAAGATAACGGGGTCTGTTCTGGATGTTATGCGCTCAGGATTATCTTCCACTCATCATGAGGAAGAATGGGAAAGTGATCGACGTCTTGAAAACTTAGCAGTAACGATGAACTTGCCTAGTGACGCCATGTTTTCCTCTCTTTCTGGAGGTTTGAAACGACGGGTCTTGCTAGCACGTGCCCTTGCAGGAAAGCCAGATCTGTTGCTTCTTGATGAGCCAACAAATCATCTAGATCTAGAAACCATTATCTGGCTTGAAGAGTTCTTGTTAACAACATCTATCACGCTTTTTTTTGTAACACATGACCGTGCTTTTTTGAAAAAATTAGCAACACGTATTGTCGAGTTAGATCGTGGGCATTTGACGAGTTGGAATTGTGATTATCCAACATATCTAGAACGAAAAGCAGCGGCTCTTCATGCAGAAGAGAAAGAGTGGGCCGCCTTTGATAAGAAGCTAGCTCAAGAAGAGGCCTGGCTCCGGCAAGGGGTTAAGGCGCGAAGAACGAGAAATGAAGGGCGTGTGCATGCATTAGAGCAATTGCGACTCGAACGAGGAGAACGTCGCGAACGAGAGGGAAAAGTAAAGCTTGCGCTACAAACAGGCAACCTCTCGGGTCAAAAAGTCATCGATGCTAAAAATATCAGCTTTAGTTATGAAAACGTTCCCATTATCGAAAATTTTACAACAACGATTTGGCGCAGTGACAAGATTGGAATTATTGGGCCCAATGGGAGTGGTAAGACAACCCTCTTAAAAATCCTTCTTGGAGAAATAATGCCGACTTCTGGTTCTGTACATCTTGGAACAAAACTGGATGTTGTTTACTTTGATCAGCTACGGAATCAGATCGATGGAGAAAAAAGTGTAGCAGCCAATGTTGTAGGAGATGCTGATACAGTCTTCTTTCAGGGCCGTTCTCGTCATATTCATAGCTATCTTGAAGACTTTTTATTTCATCGTGATCGAATCCGAATGCCAGCAAAAATGCTCTCAGGAGGAGGAAGAAATCGGCTTTTATTGGCAAAACTTTTTCTTCAACCTGCCAATCTCCTCGTTATGGATGAGCCAACAAATGATCTCGATGCAGAGACAATGGAATTACTAGAAGAGCTGGTCGTTGATTATCAAGGAACGTTACTCCTTGTTTCCCATGACCGCGCCTTTCTCAATAACGTTGTAACGAGCACACTAGTTTTTGAAGGAGAGGGAAAAGTCGGAGAATATGCTGGTGGCTATGATGACTGGGTAAGACAACGTGCTAACCAGAAAATTTTGGTTTCAAACACTGATTCTACTTTGACTATTACTCCTGAAGAAAAAAAATCAGAACGCCGATCCCGGCCAGCAACTTTTCTGAAGCGGGAGCAACGGGAGCTGGAAGAATTACCAGCACTCATTGAGCAATGGGAAAAAGAAAAAGAATCGCTTTCAGTATTGTTTGGAGATCCTGAGCTCTACCGCAAAGAACCAGCGAGGTTGACAGAAATTCAAACACAACTTCAAGCTCTTGAAGAACGTATTGCTAAGGCCTATCTGCGATGGGAGGAGTTAGAAGAAAAGCGCTCTCTCTTGGAATAACGGAGGATAGCACAGAGACTTTTTTAAAAAACGAGCTCTAATGCCATTAGAACGCATGCTGTTAAGGTGGGTGTTATAATGATAGCTCACATGCAATATTTTTGATTTTCAATGAATCAGTTTTTAAACAAGCAGGTTACGAATTTTTTTTAGCTTTAGCCATGCTTCTGTTTTAATTTTTCCTCTGTAGAAATTGCTAAAAAGAAGCTGCAAGAAGCTGCAAGAAGCTGCAAGAAGCTGCATCTGCCTCATTCTCAGCTTAGGTGCAAGGTAAGGATCGATATCCTTGTCAGAAATAAATCGAAATTTTGTATTAGCGCGAAGTGGTAGCGAGGTGCTCTCAAAGGCACTAGAAGTTGGAGTGACTAAAAAGGGCGCCGAATCGTTGCTTCCATAAAATTGATATTGTCATTCCCCTAGGAGATTCGGATTTAATTTAAAGTGACAATGAAGAGCAAGGAGAATTTGACTGGCCTTGAAAAGCCAACTATCTTGGTGGTCAATTTTGATTTTTAAAGTGTAATGAAAACAAAACAACTCATCCGTTTTGATTGGGCTATCAAATATCTTTTGCGCAACAAAGCTAGCTTTCCTATTTTGGAGGGGTTTCTCTCTGAGTTGCTCAAGGCTGAAGTTAAAATCAAATCGATTTTAGAAAGTGAGTCGAATCAAGAAAGTGCCGAGAGTAAATTAAATCGCGTTGATTTGGCTGCTGAACTCGATGGCAGTGAAAAAGTGATTATTGAGGTGCAATGTGTGAGGCAATGGGACTTTCTTTCGCGGATGTTATATGGCGTTTCTAAAACTATCGTAGAGCATCTCAAAAAAGGAGAGCCCTATGGAAATATTCCACGCGTGATTGCAGTTAATATCGTTTATTTTGATTTAGGTGATGGTGATGATTATATTTATCGTGGAACTACACAGTTCCAAGGGCTGCATCAGCGTGATATTTTGAAGCTGAAACAGAGAGAAAAAGATTTTTATCCTGATCACATTGACGCGATCGAAAAGATTTTTCCTGAATATTACATTCTTAAAGTCAGCCAGTTTGATCTTAAAATTAAGGATACTCTTGATGAGTGGATATATGCTTTGAAGGAATCTGAGGTGAAACCTGAATTTCAAGCAAAGGGCATTAAAGAAGCAGGGGAACGATTAAATATCATGAAGCTTTCGAAACAGGAACGCCTTCGCTACGATCGTGAAATTGAAGAAGCACGTGATTTGCAAAGCTACGCTCACACTCACTATGGCGATGGCTTTTTTGATGGTCATGCGCATGGGCGTGCTGAAGGGCGTGCTGAAGGGCGTGCTGAAGGGCGTGCTGCAGGGCGTGCTGCAGGGCGTGCTGCAGGGCGTGCTGAAGGGCATCAACAAGGAGAAGTTGCTTTGTTAACAAGGTTGCTTGAACAATGTTTTGCAGGAAAAGTCACTTCAAAACACCTGCAGTTATTAGAGAAAGCTGATAGCAATACCTTGACTCAATGGAGCAAAAACCTCATGACTGCTAAAAATCTAGATGAGGTATTCAAATAATATTTTTGGTCAATAAAATGGGAAAAAATTATATCATAGCCTGTGGTGGGACTGGAGGGCACTTATTTCCAGGACTTGCTGTTGCAGAAATTCTGCATGAGCGTGGGAACGAAATTCTTTTGCTGGTTTCAGAAAAAGAGATCGATGCGGTGGCCTTAAAAAATCGCTCGGAATTTCGCATTGAAAAACTTCCTTCAATTGGAATGCCCTCTTTTTTATCACCAGCTTTTCTACGATTTCTTCGTCGCGCTTGGGAAAGTTTTTCGTACTGCCGTCAATTACACCGACGTTATCGGCCAGCTGCTGTCTTAGGAATGGGTGGTTTTACTTCTGCAGCGCCGCTTTTATCAGCACATTTATTGGGCATTCCGACTTATCTCCATGAATCTAATGCGATTGCTGGAAGAGCAAATCGTCTCTCTGCGCGTTGGGTTAACAAAGTTTTATTAGGTTTTAAAACCTGTGAATCTTCTTTTCCAAAATCAGAATCCATTGTTACTGGAACACCTGTGCGTCGTGATTTAGGGGAGCGATTGCCTCGAAAGCAAGCACTGGCAAGGTTTAGGCTCTCACCTGAGCGAAAGACAATTTTGGTGATGGGGGGAAGTCAAGGAGCCGGCAAAATCAATCAATTGTTTTTCCGATCTGCTGCTTTATTAAAAGATCTTCCTGTACAGCTCATTCATCTGACAGGGGAGCGAGATGATGGGCTTGCGGCGATCAATTATCAACGAGAAGGACTTTCTGCTCATGTGGCTTCTTTTCATCATCAGATGAATGAAGCTTATTCTGCAGCGGACCTTGTTGTCTCGCGCGCTGGGGCGGCAAGCTTGAGCGAAATTTCTCAATTTGGACTGCCTTCTATTCTTGTTCCATTTCCATTCGCAGCAGAGAGGCATCAGCATCGTAATGCAGCACTTTTTGAAGAAGCTGGTGCTGCAGAGGTTTTAGAAGAATCAGAAATTACGCCCGAAAGTCTTGTTCGTTTAATTACTAATCTCTTAGCAGATGATCAACGGCGCCAGCGAATGTCTTGTGCTGCAGAAGCGTTGCTTCCTATTCATGCAGCAGAGAGGATTGCGGATATTATGGAACAAGGACATTAGGTGGGGGCTAAAGTTAGCGTTGCAATAAGGGTTGTTGCGGCCTTTCCATCTTCGGTGATCAGAGCGCGCTACGAGTCTCTGTGCTTTTATGCGCTCTTTTCAATTTAATACGCCATCTTGCATGGCAAGCCTAGGAATGACTTCTGAAACTATCTTTCTCCAGCGTTCCAACGTAGCTTGCTGGGTAAAATAGAGGGCTGCTTTTCTTCCTTCTTCAATAAGCTTTTTCCGAAATATTTCATCTTTTTTGAGGTGGTGAAGGTGTTGCAGTAGCTCTTCTAATGAGGTGGCTACAAGATAGTTTTTTCCTGCCTGACCATCAGTGGCATAGGCAGTGTCACTGCCGCCAATAAACGGAATGCCGGCAAGCCATGCATTATAAAGTTTGGTGGCAGGCTTATTAAAATATGGCTCAGCTGAAAAATTTCGAATTGCTACAACACAATCGACATCGCTGTAGTCATGCCATTCTGGTGGATTTTTTACTTTGAAGGTGAGTCCTGATTTTTCTTGAAGCTGCTTGTGCCATAATGAGGATTGAAGTTCTGGTGCCAAATTTTTAATGTGCCCAAAGAAACCAATGTTTTCAAAACGGTTTTTTCGTTCTGCATGACGTGGGATTAGATGGGGTTGTGGCCAATGAGGAATAAAACAAGAGTTGTTGATTTGTTCTGCGTGAGCTTTGTTTTGAATAAGGTGCAAAGAACCTGCTGCGCACGGTTTGTTGTCAGCAACAACATCAATCAAAACGAGTTTTCTTGATGCGATTTTTTCTTGGTATGAAGCAGGAAGCGTCTGTCCTAGCGTTACTATAATTCCTTTGTTTGGAAGCTCGGTAGAAAGTTGGCAAGGAATACCAGCTTTCTTTAGTAAATCCCACGTTTGGTAAATCCAATTATAAAAAACGGTATATTGTAACGTAGGGTAAATAACGCCATGAGCAGCATCTTTTTTTTGAGCATTGCTAGGAGCGCATTGAGGAGGGAGGCAAAAAGTTATTTCTTGAAGCAAAGCTTTGTGAGGTTTTTTTTGATGCAGAAATAGTTCTGAAGATAATTGATTGGTCAGATCGACAGAAAAATTCATATGCATGATCTTATCAAAAATGAAGTGACGCTCCTAGGGCCAACTTGCTAGAATAGGGGATTCTTATTTTATCATGATCAAAGATAACCAACACCCTCTTGCCTCCATTGGAACGTTGGCCCAATTTTTGCTCCATTCCGGCCCTCACGATATTCATCTTATTGGTGTCGCTGGTTCTGGAATGAGCGGGCTGGCAGGTTTGCTGTTGGCTTTAGGACATCGAGTTAGTGGCTCTGACAAAGTAACGACTAATGAAACCGATCGACTTACTCATCAAGGCTTAAATTTTCATACACCACATCGATCTGGAGAAGTAGAGCATGCTGAATTGGTGGTCTATTCTTCTGCAATTCGTGCAGGTAATGTTGCTTTTGATGAAGCAAAAGCATTAGGAAAACAAATGGCCCTCCGTGCAGAAGTTCTTGCCGCAGTGATGTTGGGGAAAAAAGGAATTATTGTCTGTGGGATGCATGGTAAGACAACAACATCAGCGATGGCGGCTCATGTTTTTGGCGAAGCTGGCTTAAACCCTTCCCATTACGTGGGAGCAGAAGTTCCTATTCTTGGAGTTAATGCACGCTGGCGTTCTGAGGGAGAATATTTTGTAGCAGAAGGAGATGAAAGTGATGGAACTCTGATTAATTACGCTCCTGAGCATGCTTTGGTTTTAAATATTGAGCCTGAGCATCTTGATTTTTATAAAAGTATCGAAGCTATCAATGCCGTTTTTCAAAAGCTCATTGATCAAACAAAAGGGCTTCTTTTTTATTGGGCTGATGACTTAGGCGCGGCTCGCCTTTGCGCTAATCATCCACGTGCCGTTGCAGTAGGAACAGATGAGGCGTGTGATTATCGCTACGTCAGCTTAAAAAAAGAAAAAGAGGGCTCTTCTTTTGAGGTGCAGAGTAAGGGGAAAAGTCTAGGGCGAGTTTTTCTTTCTATTCCTGGAACGCACAATGTCAATAATGCGATGCTTGTTATTGCACTGGCTTTAGAACTAGGTGTTCCTTTCAAAAATATTGTCATGGCCTTAGATCATTTTCGTGGAGCTAAGCGACGATTTGAACTCAAATATCAAGGAAATGGAATTCGTGTCTTTGATGATTACGGACATCATCCAACAGAAATTGCAGCAACTCTTTCAACGGCTCATGCGTTGTTGCATGGTGTTTCTGGAAATGTTCCTCCTGGTCGATTGCTTGTTATGTTTCAGCCCCATCGCTACTCACGCACAGCAGCCTTTCAGCGGGAGTTTGGTACAGCATTGCTGGCGGCTGATACTGTTTTTGTCACTAATATTTATCCTGCCAATGAGCAACCGTTGCCAGGTGTGACGAGCGAGCTCATTGTTGAGGCAGCGCAAGCGCAAGGACATCAATCGATTTTTTGGGAACCTGCTGTGGAAGGGGTGCGGTATAAACTAGGAGCTTTGATGAAACCAGGAGACCTAGTTCTTTCTCTAGGAGCTGGGAATATTCATGAAGAGGGAGCTCGGCTTGTTGAAGATTTACGAACACGTGATCAACTCCTTGCAGTGATGGGCAAGGGAACTATTGGACTGTATGAACCTCTTTCGCGGCACACAACAATGCGTGTGGGTGGGCCTGCTCAATTTTGGGCAGAGCCAGAAACAGAAGATGGATTTGCACGACTAGTCAAAAAATGTTTCGAAGAAAAAATCCCGCTTATGGTGATGGGAAGGGGATCTAATCTTGTTGTTCGAGATGGGGGTATTCCAGGTGTGGTAGTTCATCTTGCACGAGGCTGTTTTGGAGAGTCTCAGGTCAATGATCACTGTATCACTGCTGGCGTAGGTGTGAGGCTTAAGCAGCTAAGTGGTCTCGCACGGCATGCTAGTCTTGCAGGTTTTGAATGGATGGAAGGAATCCCTGGAAATCTTGGTGGTAGTTTGCGTATGAATGCTGGAGCAATGGGGAAGCAAACGTTTGAGCAGGTGGTGAATATTCATTATGTGGATCAACAAGGAAACCGTAAGACTGCAACAACACAAGAATTAGAAGTTTTTTATCGAGACGTTCCTTTTTTAAGAAATCATTATGTGCTTTCTGCAACGCTACAAGGGCAACCTGGATCAGTAGAGGAAATTGATCGCTTGATGAAAACATCATGGCACCATCGTCGTGAAACTCAGCCCATTGCTGCAAGTGCCGGCTGCACCTTTAAAAATCCTTCTCCTGAACTGCCCGCGGGAAAGCTCATTGAGCAATTGGGACTCAAAAATATTTCTGTCGGCAAGGCTCGTGTCTCTGAAATTCATGGAAATTTTATTGTTAACGATGGAGGGGCAACTGCGGGAGATGTTTTGGCATTGATTGAAAAAATTCAAGAGACAGCCAGAAAAGTGCGAGGCATTAACCTAGAAACAGAAGTTCAGATTGTTGGCAAAGACCGGTAAAGACCAAGATAAAGAGCCGATTCAAGTTATAGCCAATATTGCATTATGAGCTTTTCATTAAGAATACCACCTGACGATCAACCTAATTTTGTTAGTTTAGGAGAAAGAGATTCTGTACAAGTCTCAGTAGATGGACCTTCAAGCCCGTCAATAGATCCTCTCGAATTTAAAGATGTTACCGGTGAAAAAGGGCATAACTCTTTTTTTTATTCTGTTGTAGCAAGAATTTTTAAATCAGCTTACAAATTTTTTAATTACGTCTCTCATTATTTCACCTCATGTTTTTCAAGAGGCTCTTTCCAGGATGTGACTCAAACAAAGCCTGTTCCTGAAAGTAATAGCATTGTTTCTGGTAGCCATGATGGTGTTGTTGAGAGGGTTGCAGCTGCCGTCATTCAAGAGCGAAGAGAACATCAAAACATCGTGCATGAGTATGATCAATTTTATGCTCAATACAGTGAGTTTTATGAACGGCAGAACAATCTTTTGCAAAACTATCTCGAATACTTACAAGCTGCTTTGAATCATTTAAGGAGTAAGCTAAGGGATCATCAGTTAAACAAGAGCCTTCCTTCTAAGCCGCTAGAAAAGGAAATAAAAGGCAGTCACCTTGTTCATTTGATTAATGAAATAAACGAAAATTTAGAAGCATTGAAAATAATTCCAGAGCTGGTGCCACTCACAATGAGGGCTCATGATTTGCTTTTTAACAACAAGCAAGAGAACGGGAAAACAATACAATTTTCAGCACAAAGTTTAGCGACAATGATTGAAGGCCAATTGGCTTATTTCAAGATGCATCATATTTCCAACAAATCCTTGAAACAGGAAGCTGAAAAACTGATCGATGAAGAATTTGATTTAATGGTGCGTTTTGATCCTAAAGTAAATCATGTCACTACCACAGAATTTTCCGGCCGGAGGATAGCGCCCGAAAGAATTCCCAAAACTGAAGAACTATCAACGAGCAAGGTCAAAGCAGATCATGCCCGATTATCATTACTAAGTTACATGAGTATTCTTAGAAACAAAATTGAAGAAGAGGTTGTCTTGCTGGATCAAGAGATAGAGCGTCGGGATCGTTTGATAAAAGAACAAGTTGTAGCAGATACTAGAAAGCATGCTGAAGCTTATAGAAAATCAGTGCTTCGCTCTAAAATTTAGAATGTTTTAATATGTTTTCAAAACAAGCGTAGTGATGTTCTCGAAAAGCGTGTTGCTTTCATGCTGCTGCTCAACTTTGGAGTCGCCGAACCCTTTTTTTATCGCTATTCTCTCGCTCCTATGAATTGTTTTACTCTAAAAGGTCTTCGTGTTGCTGTTGTTATGGGAGGGCCTGGTGCTGAGGCTCAAGTTTCACGATGGTCAGGAGAAGGCGTTGCTAAGGCCTTACGGGCAGGAGGGGCTGATGTAGTAGTATGTGATGTTCAAGGAACAGCGGTGGAAGTTCCAGAAAACATCGATATTGTTTTTGATCTCATTCATGGAACCTTTGGCGAAGATGGAACACTGCAACGAATTTTGGATGAGTGTGGTGTTCGTTATACTGGAGCAGGCGCAGAAGGAAGTCGCATAGCCTTTGATAAGGTGCTTTCTAAAAAGCGGTTTCAGGAAGCCGGCATTCCTACAGCTCCTTTTGAAATTTTAAAACGAGGTGAGCGTCCTCAAATGTCTGTTCCTTATGTCATCAAAGCTCCTCGTGAAGGCTCTACGATTGGAATTCATATCATTAAAGAAAATAATGAAGCTTCTATTACAGCGGCTTTAGAAGATTCTTTTAAGTATGGTGATACAGTTCTTGTTGAGGAGTTTTTATCTGGGCGAGAACTAACAGTAGGAATTTTAGGAGATGATGTTTTGCCTATTGTTGAAATTACGACAGCAGAAGGAGTTTACGACTACCAAAACAAGTACACTCCAGGAAAAAGTGAACATCTCATTCCTGCGGCACTTGATCCTTCCTTAACAAAAAAAATTCAAGAAACAGCCCTTGCCGCTCATCGTGTTTTGGGTTTAGAGGTCTATTCCCGAGTTGATGTTATTTTAGGCAATGACGGAAAATTTATCGTACTCGAAGTCAATACGCTTCCTGGAATGACTGAAACAAGTTTACTTCCAGACGCTGCTGCTGTCTTTGGGCTCGATTTTACGGCATTGTGTGCTAGAATCGTCGAGTTGTCTTTAGCAAGATATAAGAAGAGTTAACCTTCAAGAGCGCAAGAAGCCCCAAAAAGGGAAAACAACATTTTTCTTTCTGTAACCTGTAAACTGTAACCTGATTAGATGTCCGTTCGTCGTTCTACTTCCTCTCGTAGGCCTAACACTCTTCGTCGCAAAAGCTCCCATCATCTTCTTGAAGTTAAGATGCGGACGGATAGTGTGCGTCGTCAAAAAAACCGGAAGTTTTTTGAGATTTTTTTTAAAGTTGTCTGTCTTCTCGTTTTGTTGATTGGAACTTATTTTGGAGGTTCTTTCTTGCTTGATAAGTTCTTTTTTAAAAATCCTGATTACAATATTCAAAAAATTCAAACTTCCTTAGATGATGTTTTAACGCTTCCTGAGTTGCAAAAAGCCATAGGATTGCATGAGGGAATGAATATTTTTAATTTTCATTTAGGGGCTGCTGAAAAAACTTTAAACGCCCTTCCTGAAGTCAAAAAAGCTCATATCGAACGTGTTTTGCCAAGTACCATTCAAATTACATTGGAGCGGCGTGTTCCTGTCTTACGCTTAGCAGCTTCTTCAGAAGAGGCCTTTGTAGCTGGACAAAGCTTTCTCATTGATGAAGAAGGAGTGGTTATTTCTCCTGCTAAATTTAACCCTAGTCTGCTGGAGTTACCAACAGTTGAGGGAGTCTCTCTCTCAGGGGTTCAGCTAGGTCAGCCTTTACCAGATGAAAAGAAAACCTTTGTTTTAGCTCTTTCGAAAGCATTGAACAATTCTGGTAATACAGTTCTCAATGTAAGATCCATTGATGTTTCTCGCGGTTATTGGGCTGTTGTAACTGATGCCAACAAGACACAATATACTTTCGGGCCTGAACATCTTTCTGCTCAATTTGAACGACTGCAAAAACTTTTATCTTACTGCCAAGAAAATAACAGACAACTGGAGAGTGCCAATCTCATTTTAGAGTACAACACACCAGTTATTTTTCGTTCAAATTCATTAACCAAGAACTAGGAATTAACTATGGCTCGTGAACAAATTTTTGTTGGCCTTGAAATTGGTACTACCAAAATTTGTGTGGTGGTTTCAGAATCACTACCAGATGGCTCAATTCACATTTTAGGGGTTGGAGAAACTCCTTCTCGTGGTGTACGGAAGGGGGAGATCATCGATTTTTCAAGTGTTTCTGAGTGTGTTCGAGAAGCAATCATTGATGCCGAAGAAAAAAGTAATGTTGAAATTCGGAGTGTTTGGGTTGCAATCTCTGGAGCTCATTTACAAAGCTTTAATAATCGTGGAACCTTGATCTTGCCTGAAGACCATAACGAAATTAATGATGAAGATTTGCGCATGGTTGAAATCAATGCGAAGGAAGTCATACTCCCTCCTAATAATGCTTTTCTTCACACGATCATTCAGAATTATCATGTCGACGGAAATAAAAATGTGATTAATCCAGAAGGAATGATGGGATCTCGATTAGAAGCCGACTTTCATATTGTTCATGGAGTGAAAACACGCATCCAAAATACGCTTCGTTGCCTAGAAAATATGAAATTGGATGTGGAAGATGTAGTGATGAATTCCTTGGCCTCGGCGCAGGTTGTGCTGACCCAACACCAAAAAGATTTAGGAGCATTAGTGGTAGACATCGGTGGAGGAACTACTGATTTCATTGTTTATGTTGATGGGGCTGTGCGCCACAGTGGCGTTTTGGCATTGGGTGGAGATCACATTACTAATGATATTTCTATTGGACTACGTCTCCCCATTGTTCGTGCAGAACTTTTAAAAATTGAAGAGGGGTGTGCGTTGCCACCAGAGCATTCATTGGGCGGGAAAATTAATTTAAAAAATGACACAGGATTTTCCGGTTGTGATATTGATCGTAAAGCCCTTGATACTGTCGTTCATGCCCGTGTAAATGAAATGTTACAGCTGCTCAAACGAGAAGTCGAACGCGGTTGTCACCTCGATCTTTTAGGAGCAGGGGTGATGTTAACAGGAGGCTGTGCTCGTTTAAAGGGAGTGGCAACACTAGCAAAAGAAATTTTCCAACTGCCAGTTCAAGTAACAGCAATGAGTAATATTTCAGGACCTACTTCTACTTTTGAGAATCCGCAATATTCAACTGCTATTGGTCTCACCAAATATGCCAATGCGGTCTATAGCCAAATTCCGGAAGAGACTTTTTTCTCAAAACTCACGACTACCCTGGGAGGCCTTTTTGGACGTAGATCATGATGACACATCCTTCGAATCCTCATTCTTCAACAACCTCCTATCGCATTGTTGGCGTAGGAAATGCCGGTGTTAATTTTTTAGATAGGCTTTTAGTCAGTAATCCTTTTTTTTCAGGATTAGTAGCGATCAATAATGACATTGATGCTTTAACCTCATCTGTGGTTCCAATGCAGTTGGCTCTTCCTGCCGAGCAAGAGCTGCTTCTAGGCTTAGAGCAAATACTGCCTCAATTTGAGGCAGAAATTCAAGCAGCAGCGACGGTTATTTTTTGTGCAGGTCTCGGTGGCGAAACCGCTTCTACGCTTCTTCCGCACTTAGCAACAGCAGCAAAGAAAGCTAAAAAACTAACGTTAGCGTGTGTCACGCAACCATTTTCCTTTGAAGGGAAGCGAGCTCAATCATTAGCAGCAGAGTCGGTTGCATCTTTAAAACAAGTTTGCGACGGAGTGATCCTAATCGACAATAATCAAGTAGCCTCTGCAAGCGCTTCCAAAGCTGCGGTAGGGGAGACTTTTGCTATTTCTGATGAGACAATGCAATTTTTTCTTCCGAATATTTTAGCAATGCTCTCCAGTAAGGGGCCCGTTCGAATCAATCGCTCTCATTTATTAAAAACTCTCGCACGTGCAGGCGAAAAAATTTATTTTGGGCATGGTCAAGCTTCAGGAGCAAATCGCCTTCATGAAGCGATGGAACGTTTGTTTAAAACGCCTCAACTCCAAAATGGGCGAGCATTGACAAAGAATTGTAGCATCTTTATGCAGTTGCGAGGGCCAAAAGACCTATCCTTTGCAGAGGCTCAAGTAGCAATGCAAGAAATGGAACGAGTTATTGGAGGAGAATCTGATATTCAGCTTAGCGTTAGTGCAGAAGAGCCATCAGGGGCGCCATTGCAAGTTTTTGTTTTAGCAGTTGAGGAAAAAGCAGAAAAAAAAGAGGTTGTTTCTATTGTGGAAAACTCCCCAGCAATTGTTTCCAAAAAAATAGAATTACCTGAGGTGTCAACGCCTGAGCCTCTTCCTAAAACCTCTCCAGTAGAGCTACCTCTAGACCTTCCTGAGTCCTCTTTTCAAGAAGTTCTCATCGAAGCTAAGAAGACGACAGCTACGAAGGCCACAACAAAATTAAAGCAGACACAAGGTGCTCTCAATTTTACAGCAGCACAACGAGGACGTTTTGATAAGAGCGAACCAACAATTGTGGAGGGAGAAGACCTTGATACGCCAACGTATTTGAGGTTGGGCTTGAAATTGGGGTGAGCCTTTTCCAATAAGAGCGATTCAAACTCTACCCATCATACTATCTTCTTTTATGATCTGGACTATTGGACTTGTTCTTATTGGCGTCTTATAGTCCAACTACTGCTAAAGCAGCACGAGCCTGATCGAGGATTACTTCTGCTATCATTGGTTCAGTACCAATAGCGCTTGCATAATAAAGCGTTTTTCCGCGGAGGTGATAAGGATTTCGGCGAAAAACTTCTCGCTGGCTTGCTGCAGGTCCAACTTCTTGCTCAATGCCAAGTAAAACGGGGATATCCTGATAGCTGTGAAGGCCATCACTAATAAAAAAAGGAACTACCACAACATGCTGCTGTGAAGCTAGGCGGTCCCAATCGCTAATGAGTGGAGGTTCTTCCATGTAGGCTGCTTGAACTTCTGCATAGCAATTCATTTTTTCAATAATGCTTACTTGGTCCTTGGCAGCTTTTGCAGAGTTTTCATTGAGGCTAGTTCCATGGCCAACAATCAAGAGGGTTATTTGATTTTTAGGAATTTCTGGGGCTACTTCTTGAGCGCGGCGAAGGATGGCTTGAGTCATTGAAGGATGGCTTCCAACAGGATCCGCGTAGTAAATTGTTTGGCAACCGCGATGGGTCATGCGTCCCGTCAATTCGAGTTCTCGTGGAATCACTTTTTGCGTGAAATAACCTTCGCTAATAAAATTTGGAACAACGATGATTTTTTCACTCTTGATACCGTAAAGCACTTCACGCAGGGAGGGTTCCTCTTTCCAAAAAGCACAACGAACTTCATCAAAAAGCTTCTGCTTTCTAATGATGTCAGCATGTTGATGTGTTGGCTCTGAAGAGTCGGGGTTTTCTGTGGACCCATGTCCAACAATAATAAGGGTTGTTTTCTTGAGTTTCATGAACAAAATTCCTCCATAGCAGTCTGAATTTCACGGGCTCCTTCACCATGAAGTTGTCGATCAATTTCTTCTAAGCGATGGATCAAATCGATCACTTCTTTGCGTGCATAAGGGCCTCCAGCAGCTTCACAAAAGTGAGTGCGACAGCCAAAGGGACGGTCATGATAAATCATACACCGAGATGTCGTCGGATGAAGGAGTTTACATGCCCCATCATTGCGCGCAGGTAGTTCTTTTCTTCCAGTTGCACGCAGGGCCTTTGCCGCTACAAGAGCTTCACCTTTGGTTAGGAAAGGGGTTTTTCCGGTTGCAAGAAAGTGACAGCACTCCGTTTTGAGGGTGCAGTTCCTTTCAATAGGGCGCTTGGCAAGCTCTTCATAGATGGCCTTAACGGCAGCAATGGCTGCTGTGAAGTCAGCGGTTTTAAGGTGACGCATATTTTTTGATAGAACATAGTGTATCGCTTTTAGTACGATGAAAAAATGCAAATTTTTAAAACCTGGGCAGTTTTCATTTTCTTAGTTTTTACATTCTGGCTAGCAGGCTGTGCGTCATTCAATCGCATGTATGATCAACCTGCTTATAAGGCTCATGACCCCTCCAAGGTGGTGGTAAAAGTTTCTTTAGACCAACAAATGGTTTATGTCATGGAAGGAAAGCGTCCGCTGCTTGTCACTGCTTGTTGCGTTGGGATTCCAAGTCGTCCAACGCCGAAAGGAAATTTTGAAGTTACTCGTAAAGAACGCAACAAACGTTCTGGCAGTTATGGATTTTGTATTTCAGGAAAATGTATCAGACCAGTTGAAGCAGGGCATGGTGCTGGTCGCTATATTGGCTATCCAATGCCATACTGGGTTGAATTTGCACCTGGCTATGGTTTTCACCAAGGCTGGGTCTGGCCTATTCCACGGAGCCATGGTTGTATCCGCCTTCATGCCAATGACGCTGGAAAATTTTTTCAACTCGTAAAAGTAGGAACACCAATCAACATTGCTAAAAACCAGCCAGAAGATTGTACGTTAGGTTTAAAATTTGGTCGTCCTAAAGATTACAATAATCCTGATCCTTCCGCTGAGAGCTTGGTTTCTCCAAGCTATTTTGAGCAGCTCAAGAAGGTGCTTTTAATTGAAGAAACAAATTCTCAAAACAAAAAATAGAGTAATTTTGTGACAGCTCCATCACCACGTATCAACCTTCGTACTCCTGAAGTTATGCAGGAGGTTCAAGCAAAAGTAGAGCAGCATTATCAAAGTTCTCTTGTCGAAAAAATTCGTGCCGAGGGAGGATTTTTTAAACTTGGGAAAACAAATTTTTATTTAGCAAAGCAGTTTGGTTTTTGTTACGGAGTAGAACGAGCTATCGACCTAGCTTATGCAGCCAGAAAAGTTTTTCCGGAAGCCAGACTTTTTTTAGTTGGAGAGATTATTCATAATCCAGAAGTTAATGCTCAGATGGCAGCGCTCGGCATTAAGAATCTTTTTGCTCCGAATGATCCAACGCCCCTTGACTCATTGCAACCTGACGATGTTGTTATCTTTCCTGCATTTGGGGCTGAGACAACAATGATTGAAAAAATCAAAGAGCGTGGTTGTCGTGTAGTGGATACAACGTGTGGTGATGTTATGAGTGTTTGGAAGCGCGTAAGACAAAATGCCGCAGAGCAAGTAACTTCAATTATTCATGGAAAAGCAGCGCATGAAGAGACCCGAGCAACGGCCTCTCGAGCCTTGGGAAAAGGAGGAGGGCACTATCTGATTGTTTTTAATTTGGAAGAAACAGATGCTGTGTGTCGCTATATCGAACAAGGAGGAGATCGTGATCTTTTTTTAAAGAAATTTGGGGGAGTCGTCTCTCCTGGATTTGATCCTGATCTCCATCTTCAACGTATCGGAGTTGCGAATCAAACTACGATGCTCCGCGGAGAAACCGAAGAGGTGCAACGACGCTTGCGTGCGGCTATTCAAGAACGTGATGGAAATGATGCTGCTTTTCGTTTTTTTGATACCATTTGTGGAGCTACTCAAGAACGCCAAGATGCGCTTTTTCAGCTGCTGGAGCGCCCCCTTGATTTTCTTCTGGTGATTGGAGGTTATAATAGTTCCAACACTACTCACCTCGCAGAAATTGGAGAAAAAAAACTGCCGACATATTTTATTCGGAATCAAAGTTGCTTAGAAAGCCCGATGAGGCTTAGGCATTTTGATTTGCACCAACAAAAGGAAATCACTGTTGAAAAAAATTGGATTGTGAAATCACTTGAAGAACCCCTGTCTGTCGGAATCACAGCTGGAGCCTCTTGCCCAAACAGTTTGATTGAGGAAGTGATTAAACGAGTATTAGAGTTAAGAGGAAATAGGGAGCCATAAAAACGGAGAATGATCACTCTTACCCCGCTTGAAGTTAACAGTATTGAGCAGGCTGCTTTTAAGTGCGGCATCAATGCTGCAGATTTGATGCAAAAAGCAGGACAAGGACTCGCTAACGTTGTTCAGCAATTTTTTCCTAGTCCTGGAAGGGCTCTCCTTTATTGTGGAAAAGGGAACAATGCTGGAGATGTTTTGGTAGCGGGGAGGTTCCTTGCAAAGGCCGGTTGGAGCATTGCTGTACGTGCCGCTTTTTCTGGAGACGAAATGAGTGCATTAGCTAGTGGGCAACTGCAATGCCTTAAACAAGAAGCTCTTTTTTTTGGTGCTGATGATGTTCAAGATAAAAAGCAACCGCTGATTTTGCTTGATGGTCTTTTAGGCATTGGAGGGCAAGGAGAGCCGCACGGGAAAATTGCTACCTTAATTGAAGAACTCAATGAACGCCGACGGATGGAAGGTGCTTTTGTAGTAGCTGCCGATCTTCCTTCGGGGCTAGATGGAGCCACGGGAATACCGGCCAAATCATGTGTAGAGGCTGATATAACAGTGGCTATTGCTTATGCAAAGACAGGACTTGTTGCTGATACCGCTACTCATTATGTGGGGCGCCTGGCAGTTGTTCCCCTTCCTGAATTAGCTGCCTTCTTTCAAATAACAAAGGGATCAGAGGCTTTGGTAATAGGCTCTGAGTGTTTCAGAGGAGTTCTTCCTAACCGCTCTTTTGATGTTCATAAGGGAATGTTTGGCCGTGTTGGTATCATTGCAGGATCGCGTGGTTATTTAGGAGCTGCACGACTAGCTTCTATTGCAGCGCTCCATGCAGGAGCTGGGTTAGTGACGCTTTATGCGTTGCCTGAAACCTACGAGCTTCAGGCAACATCTCTCTTGCCTGAGGTGATGGTAAAACCGATTGAGTCTTATTTAGAAATTCTTTCTGAACCACTTGATGCCTTGGCTGTGGGGCCTGGATTAGGAAAGAGGCACCATGAGCAAATTTTAAGTCTCCTGGAAAAAGCTTCCATTCCTTGCGTTGTTGATGCTGATGCTCTCAATATTTTAGCTTCAGCAATGCCACGACTCTTAAACGCGCAGGGGCCACGTTTGTTAACACCTCATCCTGGTGAAATGGAACGACTCTTTCCACGGCAAGAGCGGACACGTGCTGCATGGGCTACTGATTTTGTAACACAGTATCCAGCAACCTTGTTGCTTAAAGGAGCTCGGACGATTATTGCTGAACAAAATAAGTCGCTTGCTTATAACACCACAGGCAATCCTGGGATGGCTAGTGGTGGTATGGGAGATGTTTTGACGGGGGTGGTGACCGCATTTCTTGCCGCTAAGCATGAATTGAGAGAGGGAGCAATGCTGGGATCTTGGCTCTGTGGGCATGCTGCTGAGTGCGCTATTTTTGAAGGGACAGCTTCCCAAGAGTCGCTTGTTGCAAGTGATGTCGTTAACAACTTGGGAAGGGCGATGCGAGATTTAAGAGCAGGAGTTTTTTAATTTTTTTCTCTTTCTTCTCGTGCTGGCAAAAAGCGAACATGCCGATCTGGACGTGGTAAGCGAATTGTGAAAACGAGACCTTTTCCTTCGGCGCTTTCTAGCATGATTTCTCCACCATGTGCTCGTACGACTCGCTGAACGACAAGGAGACCAAGGCCATTACCATCGGTTTTTGTGGTAAAGTAAGGTTGGAAAATTTTATCAAGCTGTTCAATAGAAATGCCGCCACCAGTGTCCCCAATACTGACCCAAAGATGAGTTTCATCAGATCCCGTAACAACTCGCAACGTTCCATTTCCTTTCATTGCCTGAAAGCTATTGCGAATAATGTTGTAGAGGGCTTGTTTAAACTGATCACGATCCAAGGAAAGTGGTGGAAGGTTTTTTGCTAACGCTAATTCTAAAGAGATGTTGCGATTTTCAATTTCTTGTTTCAAAAAAGAGAGTACTTCTAAAATCACATTATTGAGTTCCTCGCTCTTCAATTGAAGAGGCAGTGGACGCATCGCTTTTAAAAATTGAGTAATGATTTGATCTAGGCGTGTAACTTCATTAGCAGCAATAGAGAGAGAGCCTTGAAGCTCTTCACGCTGTTCTTGAGGAAGCTTTGCCAAGCGCCTCTCTAGTAGTTGCAAGTGGATTGCTAATGAATTCAAAGGATTGCCAATTTCATGAGCAACTTCAGAAGCCAGTAGTGTTGCCACTTCGGAGCGCTCAGTAGCAAGGGCTTCTTCGGTCTGACGTCGTGTGCTCGTGATGTCTCGTAAGATAATAGCTCGACCAACTAAGGTTTTGACGCCATGTTCACTTTCCTCGCTCATGAGGGGCGCAACATAAAAATTTAAAAATCGATGTTCTGGATAAAAAACTTCGAGATCACGACTCGTTACCTCATTAGCTTGTGTGATAAATTCGGCCGAGAGGCCAGGAACAATTTCTGATAAAACTTTTCCAATATTTTCAGGGCCATGAAGGCCAAAAAGTTCACAGGCAGCTCGATTCAGATAAATAATATTTCCTTGAGGATTCGTGACAATGACTCCTTCAAGAAGAGAATTAAAAATCGTTTCTAAAAAGCCACGATCTCGCGCAAGGTCTTGCAGATACTGCCCAATTTCATGAGGTGGAACGAGACGAATGCGTTCAATTAATTTGTCTAAAAATCCCTGTTTCATAGATGCTATTTTAAAATCTACTGAAATAACGTGCAGAGCGTTTTCAAAAATTCTATAGCTGCGTATTGCGGCGTCACTCTGGTGCTCAAGCCTCGAGGATGAGATGGACACTGCGTTTTTGCATTCCTCGTTCCTGTCACTACATCGGGTATAATATTTTTTAAAATGCTTTAGCGCCCATTTCAGTGATATTGAAACAAACGCTCAATGTTATAATCACTCTTTCTTCTAGAGTTTTTAATTTAAAAGTTCTTCGAGCTCTTGGACACGTCGCTCAAACAGATCAAGCGTGGTATCTACAGGTTCTGAAGTTTTCATGTCAACTCCCGCTGTTTTTAAAGTTTCAATAGGAAAGTGACTGCCGCCACTTCGTAAGAAATTAAGATAGCGTTCATGGTTTCCTGTTTCTAAAACTTGGGTTGCTAGAGTTACGGCTGCTGAAATGCCGGTAGCATATTGATAAACATAAAAAGCATTGTAAAAATGCGGAATGCGGAGACACTCAAGCTCTAAGACCTCATCAATAACAAC
This sequence comes from uncultured Chthoniobacter sp., assembly GCA_964402065.1. GTDB lineage: Bacteria > Verrucomicrobiota > Verrucomicrobiia > Chthoniobacterales > UBA6821 > CAIWMF01. The sequence goes on from CAYOAN010000001.1 coordinate 356,123, forward strand.
GCCAGAACCAAAATAATCATTCAGCAAGGCACGATAGGTTTTTCTAAAAAAATCGAGGGTAAGAGCCTCCCCTGCTTCTTCAGCAGCATGGGTGATTTTTTCAAACTCGGCGAACATGGTTTGACGGAAAAGAGTGCCTCGAAGATCGTCAATTTGACGGTTGATGATGTAGGCGCGCATTCTAGGATCGTCATTTACTTTGAGCAAATGTTCAGTCAGCAACACTTCATTAAAAGTAGAAGCAACTTCTGCTAAAAAAATAGGATAGTGGTAGTTTTGAAATGGTTGTGAGTTCCGTGCATACCAAGTGTGCATGGAGTGTCCAGCTTCATGAGTTAAGGTGTAGATATCAGCAAAAACATCAGCTTTATAATTCATCAAGATGTAAGGAGGGGCTTCGTAGCCACCAGCTGAAAATGCGCCGCTTCGCTTTCCTTTATTTTCATAACGATCGCACCAACGTTCTTGCTGTAGTCCCTTAGCTAATGTTTGTACGTATTCATGACCAAGAGGATGAAGAGAGGTCAGGATTTTTTCCATAGCCTCATCAAAAGAAACATGGCTTTGCACTGAAGCAACGAGGGGGGCGTAAGTGTCGTAGATATGGAGGTCAGGAAGTTCAAAAACTCGTCGACGTAATTCGTAATATCGGAATAGAACATCACGACGGGAACGAACAGAAGTGATTAAATTATCATAGACAGAAACAGGAACATCATCGTCAAAAAGTGCTTCTTCTAGCGCTGAAGGGTAGTTGCGAGCACGTGCATGAAAAACATCTCCTTTAATTGAGTTAGCGAGTGAGCTGGAAAGGGTGTAGCGATGATCAGAAAACTCTTGATAAAACTTATCAAACGCTTCTTGGCGCAGACGTCGATCAGGACTTTGTAAAAAAGAACTAAAACTACTTTGTGTTAACGTGATTTCTCTACCTTGATGATCACATATGCTTCCAAAAGTCATATCGACATCAGTGAGTTGAGAAAAAGTTTCGCCATGACCCTCAATCGTAGCAGCACATAAGGCCATAAGACGTTCTTCACGATCGCTCAGAATATGATTGCGCTGGCGACGCAAGCGTTCGAGCGAGACAGTCCAATCTTGTAGCAAAGGATCTGCGAGGAAGTGTGCAAATGTTTTATCATCGATGGCTTGAATTTCGGGAGCGATGAAAGAGGAGGTTTCTTCAATTTTAGTAATCAATGATTGAAAACGTCCTTCTCGCTCTAGTGAAGCAGCATTACTACTATCTTCGGAGAGGCGCAGACTAGCATATTGAGAAAGCCGCTCAATGAGTTGATGACATTTTTTTTGAAATTCTAAGAGGTGACAAAGTTCTTGAGCCGATGTTCCAAGCTGACCTCGAAACTCAAGCAAAGTGGGATAAAGAGTCGCAAGTTTTTGGAAGGAATCTTCCCAAGCTTGATCATTTGAAAAAAGTAAAGTCAGGTCCCAAGTATCAGTAAGAGGAACTTCGTGACGGAGGCGTAGAGTAGAAGACATAGTCTGCAGGCTAGCATAAGTTTTATTGAAAAGGAAGAGCCGCAAGATAGCATCGAAGGATGGATGTCCACTTTTCCTCTCAGCTATCCCAAGTGATTGAAGATCGTATTAAACAGCGCGATATCCCTGAGACAAGAGAGGCCCTTCACGTAGGATCTTTTTTGGGTAAAGCCGTTGTGAAAGTCGATTCTATGCGAAACCGGGCGTTTTCTAATGCCTCAACTCAACCGATGTCACAAACAGCATCTCATGCGAGTTTAGAGGATGACGTTTCTGTTAATAATGAAGAATGGGACTCTACAATTTGGACCGAAGTTGACGATGCTCCCTGGATTAAAGTTCAGCAGAATGCAGAAAAAATTCTCCAAGAATCACAACCATTATTAAAACAGGTGGTCTTTCATCCTCAAGCAGTACAAAAGTTACAAACGAAGATTCAGCGACAGCAAGAGATCGTGAAAGAGATGCTGGAAACTGCGTCTCAAGCCGCTTGTCCTGAAGGGGAAGAATTAATTTTGCTTTCCAATGTACAAAACCAACTTCGAGAGCTGAACGATCGTCTTGTTATAAAGGGAAAAATGCTTTCCCAATATTTAGAAGGTGATCCTTTTAATAATAAGCATGTTCTTTATCCTAGAAGAGTTTATGCAGAGGCAGCAAAATTAATTTTTGAAAAGCAACTTTTGAATCTTCCTGAGGCTAAATGTGAAGAGTTAAGAATTATTTTTGATGAATGGTATCAAAATGAAGTAAGTCGCTATGAAGATGCTGAGGTAGCAATTCGTTCGCGGTCCTCAGAATTTTACCTTAGTAACGAAAATCGAGAGAACCCGTTGAGAAAATATAATGCTGAGCGCGCGACTAAAATTCTGAATAAGATTTTTTTAAAACCAACTTCTATATTAGAGGTTGAACAGGCCGCAGGTAAGGTGATCAATGAACATCTTGATTGGAAGATGACGCAACGAGATATGATTTTTTCATTGAGAGGTCAAATAGGAGTCTATACCCAAATATCAACACCACTTAGCGAAAGCGCAACAGCGGTAGGTGTCCACTTACAAGTTCAAGGAGTCCATGGAATAACTCCATTTGTCCGGGATGATGGGCGTGCTCCAATTAATGCCAGGATGACACAACTTTTTAAGGTAGAAGAAAAGAATCATTCTCTCTCTGGAGAAAGTCCTCAAAAAACCCTTCTGCACGAGCGACAACAACATGGCATTAATGATCATTTTTTAATTCAAGATCCCAAAAAGCGACATGATGCAAATGTTGCTTCTATGCGGCAACTCGTTCAAAGTGCTGCTGAAACGGATGCTGATTTTATCCGAGACGCTATTAAGCATGCTGATGAACAGCATCAAATTTTTTATATTAACACCAACCTCACCACTCCTACATGGACTCCAAGAGGAAATAAAAATAATGAAGAGGCCTATTCGAGGCATCAAGGCAATGCCATGAGAGCCATCGAAAATGAAGGACGAGTCCAAACATTTTCTGTATTGAATCCCGATGCCCCTGAGCAAAGAGTTAATATTGATGTTGAGGTTATTTGTATCGATTTTCGTTTTCCTGTGAATTATGCAATTAGCGATATTAGCGAAGATCAGCGAGCTTTAGATCCAGGCATGCTGTTTGCATGGCCTCAGTTAAGAGCGCATAATGAAAAAGAGTTAAGAAAGTTTTTTGGTCGATTAGATACTTCTGCTCCTATTACAGGGCTGCTCGAAGAAACCTTTAATAAGCTATGTAAGAAAGCAGAAGAAGATCCTCATAGTGATGCAGAGATGCTGAAAAACCAAGTGCAGCAGCAAGTAGAACATCTTCGCAAGATGTTTCAAACTGACGCATATCAGAGAGCAAATGGGGATCGCTTTAAAATGCCGAGACACATTGATCTTCTTGTAAATGTCTTTCGTCGAGCTTCAGAGCTTGTTAATAATCACAAAATTCGCATTGTTAATGCAGGAGGTTGTTTGAGTGGCAAAGATCGTGAAGGCGTTGCCAATGCTGAAAGTGAAGCAGCGACTATCATTCAAGATCTTGGTGGAACTGTTAATCCAGGACAAGGGGGACGTTCTGACGAAGAAGCACAGGCAATCTATGATCACTGCATGACTGGTGTTGTTTATAATACGCGACAAGTGACTGGCATTGGTGGTAGCAAAAATGTCAAAGAAATTGCCAATCAAATGAGGGATCTTGACGCGATGGTCTACGCACAAGGGGGATCTCAGTTTGTTGCAACATAGAAGACGGGGGGAGATGGTTACTGAATAAAAAAGGTGCAACGGGTGCTATACAGTCAAATTACTTAGAAGTGACAATAAATGGACTAGGAAAAAGCAGCCTTCTCATCCCATCATGTTATCGTTTAGCTAGCGCTCAGTCTTCGGCCTTGCCTTCTCTAAAAAGCGCTGCGTTCTTTCCTGTGATTTCTAAGTAGTTTGACTATATCAGAAAAAATAAATGTAACATGATCGTGAGGTATCTTAATGTGTTCGGGGTTCCAGCGCTAGAGCGCATTAAGTCAAGCTGTACCACCTCAGCTCCCCTTTGCCTAACCAGTCGTTCTCAACCCGCTTGCAATCGCATTAATTGAGAGAAGGACTGTTGGAAGGAGTTGTTCTGCTTGAGTGGGATTAGTTTCGTGAGACTTCCTCCACTCTTTCAAAAGCTGAATCTGATGTTCATGCAGTAATTTTAGACCTTCTGCTCGTAATGCCAGAGTTTTAGCCATTCTGGGGCGACGTTGTTCAAAAGAAACACCAAAAACTTTCTGGAGTTGATGATCTGTTTTTTTAAATTCCTTAGCAATTAACTCAAAAATACGATCTCGAATCGAAGTTTCCACGACAAGAGTGGCATATTTTTGCATGAGAACAAGATCGGCACTGGCTATATTGGTCTCTATATTAGACAAGAGATAATTTAGAAAAGGCCATCTCTGATGATATTTTTTCAGTGCATCAAATAGCGCAGGTTTTTTTTCTTCTAAAGCAACCAGTGCTGATCCGACACCAAACCACCCTGGAAGAAAGAAACGAGCCTGATTCCAACTAAAAACCCAAGGAATAGCACGTAAGTCAGCAAGAGTTCGTTGGCCTGAGCGGTGCTTGGGGCGTGAGCCAATGCGGCTTGCTTCTAGCGCATCTAACGGTGTTGCTTGTTCATAAAAATTCATGAACCCTTCCGTTTGAATGAATGTTTGATAAGCTAAGCAGCTTTCTTCAGCTAAAAATTCTGCAATGGAAAATGATTCTGTAGAAAAGCTTTCTTTGTCTTCATGCTTTAAGGAAGCTCCTGTCATACCTGCCAGCAAGAGTTCTAAATGATAAGTTGCTGTAGAAACGTTTGGATATTTTTGAGCAATGGTTTCGCCTTGCTCTGTCATGCGCAAACTCCCTTGTAGAGAGCCTAGAGGAAGTGCTTGTAAAAAAAGATGTGTCGGCCCAGCTCCTCGGCTGATAGTCCCACCTCTGCCATGGAAAAACTGCAATTTGATTCCAAATTTTTTTGAAACTTCTGCCATGGCCCGTTGAGCTTCGTGCAACTCCCATTGACTGGTGATGATGCCGCAGTCTTTGTTGCTATCGCTGTAGCCAATCATCACTTCCTGCCTGCCACGTTCTACTGCTGCAGAGAATTGCTGCGTTGTAGCGGTGCTCGCCTCGTTACGTATTTGAATACGCTCCTCGGCTGTGCTCCTTACGTCTTGCACTTCATCTGCATCAGCGAACGTAGCAGGTAGGATTTCTTTTTGAAAGCGTTCTACTGCTGCAGAGAATTGCTGCGTTGTAGCGGTGCTCGCCTCGTTACGTATTTGAATACGCTCTTCGGCTGTTTTTTTCGCATCTTTTTCTTGATGCTTTCCTATCGCCTGCATGCAAGGTTCCTGAAAATATTTTTCTAAAATAGAGGCAGCGTTTTTAAGATCATTTCGTGATTCAAAAAGTGGAACGATGGGAGTAGGGGAGTAGACTGTTTTTCCATTCCATTTTGTGATACCAGCCTCACGCGCAAGAAGTGTAACCACTAAAAGATCTGAAACCTGACGCGTCATGCTGACAATAAGAGAGCCTATTCCTGCTCTTCCAAAAGTTTCCATGTGTTGGCGAAGAACACGATAACATTCTAAAACTGATTGAGCTTCGGCACCAAGAGAAGCAATGTCAGTCAAAACTGGCAATAAAGTTTTTGGAGAAGCTAGTTCTTTATGAAGAAACGCAAGGCGTTTTTGTTCGCTCCAATTAAGAAACGAATCTGCTTCGGGAAACTTTGCTGCTAGTAGAATTTGTTGTAATGCGCGATCGTGGAACTTGCTGTTTTGGCGAATATCCAATGTTGCAAGGTGAAATCCAAAAATATCAAGAAAACGGAAAAGCGGCCTTACTGAGCTTTCAACGAGATGCTTGGCTCCAATGGAATGAAGGCTTCTTGCAAGCACATCGAGGGCTGTTTTGACTTCTGTTGGTGAAGCAAAGCAAATTTTTCTTAAGTCTGCTTGTTTTCCTTTTTTAGGAAGTTTTTCTTGGATTAACAGAGCAAACTGACGCCATGGTTCATCTCGATAAAGGTTTTCAATTTCTTGAGCGATAGGGCCTAGTTCTTGGCTATACTGTTCGATGAACTGTAACAGTTCTTCTGAGGGCTGTTGAAAATGTCGAGAAAGAGGTAAAGCATTACTAAGTTGACCAAAGGAGCGATGCAGTAAAGCTAATGCACGGCGTCTTAACTCCAGAAGGGTTTCTTGAGTTACTGCTGCAGTTACAAAAGGATGACCGTCGCGATCACCACCAACCCAGGTTCCAAAACGGAGTTGAGGCATTGCATCTGCTTCGGCTAGCAGAGTGCGAGAGAAGCCTGCTTCATCCCATGCTGCGCGCAGACGATCATCGAGGGCCAGGATAGTTCTTGGTATAATCTCACGAAAATAAAATAAAATTTCTCGTCGTTCATCAGCAATGCTTGGTTGTTCTAAAAAAATTTCTCCACTTCGCCATAATTTTTCGAGGCAAAGTTTTATTTGAGTACGATTTTCTTTTTTTTCTGAAGGAGTTAGTTCTACTTGATCTCGAAAGGCTAAAAGTTGATGAAGTAGGCGATGTTGTTCTAGCACAGCTCCTCGCTTAGCTTCGGTAGGATGTGCTGTGAAAACTGGTTCAACACAGACTTGCGCTAAGAAAGAAGCAATGTTTTGCTCGGTATGCCCCATCTTTTTTAATTGAAGTAGTTGCTCTCCCCACAGCCCTCGCTCAGCGATCAAGCCAGAACCAATTTCTCGAAGGCGGCGTGTGCGCGCTGCAGCATTTGCTTCTACGATGTTCAAGAGTTGAAAAGCAACAGAGTAAGCTTGTCCTCTGGCTTGAGTTAAGTGGTTTTGGTCAAGGTCTAAAAGGTTTGGATTCAAGTCATTTTTTGAATCACTTTGATTTAAAGGAGCTAGCCATGGAAGTTGAGCTGCAACTTCTTGATTACCTAATTCTTCAAGAACCTCTCGAAAACAGAGTATGAGTTCTTTAAGATCGTTATCAATTTTTTGAAAACCATTTAACAAATAGTCGTGAGAAGAATATTGATGTTTCTCCATTTGATGATGGCGTATTCTAGGTTTCAAATTTGAAGTTGCCATTGTAAAAATAGTTTTGACCTTGATAATATCACGGAAATGGAAATATCTCCAGCCTTCAACTTTCACCTTCCTGTCTATTTTTTTCCGCTCTTGCGGACATTGCTTGAATCGTTTTTTCTGATTTTGCTAGGAGGAATCTTTATTCTGGGAGAGGCTTCGTTAAAAACCGCAAAAGAGAATGCCGAACAATCATCGCGTCTTTATCACCTGCGTCCTATTTTTCGATTTATTGCCGTTTTTATTTTTGTTTTAGCAGCAGTAATGGCAACAGACACATTGGATGTTGTGTTTCCCTTCTTGTATGGATGGAAACATTTTTTAGTACTAGCAGGAGCTTTTATTTTTTTAACTCTTACTATTTTGCTTTTTGGTATTGTGTTGCCCCGGGCATTGGGAGAATCATCCTCGGATTCTGGGCTTGCTCGAATCATTTGGCCGGTGGCCCATACAGCTGTTGTAGCAATTCGACCTGTCGCTCTTGTTATGGAGCAAGTGGCAACGCATTTTTTAAAATGCTTTGGTCTTTCATTGCATGCAGCAAGTCCTGCTTCCGAGGAAGAGGTGATTCATATTTTAGATGAAGGATTGCATGCTGGTGTTTTTAATGCTTCTGAGAAAAAGATGGTTGAGCGCGTTCTCGATTTAGATGATCAAATGGTTGATGCTCTCATGACACCAAGGTCCGAATTTGTATGGCTTAATCTGGATGACACCGAAGAAAATAATTGGCGAGCTATTACAAAAAGCGGCCATTCTGAGTTTCCTGTTTTTCAAGGGACGCACGATCACCTTGCTGGCGTTGTTTCTGTGAAATCTTTATGGGCTAATATTTCACTCACAGGCTCGGTTAAGCTTTCCGATGTAGTTACAGCGCCGCTTTATGTTCCTGCAACCATGAAAGCCTCACAACTCATTGAGGAATTTCGTCGTAAAAGGCGTCACACAGCTCTTGTTGTTGATGAGTTCGGAGTTGTAGAAGGAATTGTAACGATTAAGGATGTTTTTGAGGCTATTGTTGGTATTTTGCCAGAACGAGAAGTCAAACAACATTACCCCAAGCTTGTTCGGAAAACAGAACAGAAGTGGATGATCGATGCGGGGTTTGATTTTAAAGAAGCTTGTGAAGCTCTTGCAATGAGTGTTGAGGAGTTAGAAACAGAGGAAAATAGATACCAAACAATAGGTGGGTTTATTCTTCATCATTTGGGGCACATTCCGCATGAGGGAGAGTTTATCATTTGGAAAAATTTTCGTTTTGAAGTTGTTAAGATGAATAAGCATCGGATAGCGCAATTATCAATTACGAAAGAAGTAATAAGGAATGATTAATTTTTTTGTGTTCTTTGTGCTCTTTTATGGCTATTCTCCATTCTTTCTTTTAGCCAGTGTGGCGAAATGGCAGACGCAAGGGACTTAAAATCCCTTTCTACGAAAGTGGAGTGCGGGTTCGAGTCCCGCCACTGGTAAGATATTTTATAAGTTAGCAGATGAGAGCTTAAGGCAACTCACACAAAAATTTCTCCGACAGTATCTGCTAATAATTTTCCTCGGCGCGTGAGAAGCCAGCGATCCTCTGTTCGAAAAAGGAGTCCATGAGCCTCCATTCGTTCTAAGTCTTGTTGCCATTTTTTTCCATGTTCTAAGGAGAGGCCATGGTGTGTGCGAAGGCCAAAAGCAGCCCTTTCGGAGGCAAGTAGTTCAAAAGATAAGGTCTCTTCAAAATCACGGGCTGTTTGGCCATTCATCGTGCTAGAAGTATAAAGGCCTGTTTCACGAATATTGCGCCACCGCTTTCCTGCAACTGTCGAAAAGGCACTGGGGCCTAAGCCGAGGTAGTCGCGACCAAGCCAATAGGCAGTATTATGCAAGGAAGTGTGATTTTTTTTGGCGTAATTAGAAACTTCATATTGCTCGTAGCCTTGAAGCGAAAGTAAGTCAGCCGTCAGTTCAAATTGAGCTGCTTCCAATTCTTCATTGGGTCTCATCACGCCACGACCTAGCAGACGAAAAAACTCTGTGTCTTCTTCGTAGGTGAGACCATAAGCGGAAAGATGCTCTGGATCAAGGCGGAGGCTGCGTTCTAGAGTCTCATGCCAGGATGAAAGTGATTGACCAGGGACTCCAAAAATTAAATCAATGGAGATGTTTTTAAATCCAGCATCACGCAATAGATGAAAAGATGATTCTGCTTTTTGAGCTGTATGAGTACGACCAAGCGTTTTAAGAACAGCATCATCCCAAGACTGGACGCCCATGCTGATTCGGTTGATGCCTGCATCTCGTAATAACGTTGCCTTGTCAGCTGCAACTGTTGCTGGATTCATTTCAATCGTCCATTCACGTAGCACTGAAAGATCAAGTAAGCGATGTAATCCTTTAAAAAGAAAGTCAAGTTGCGCTGGAGAAAGTGCGCTTGGCGTTCCTCCGCCTAGAAAAATCGTCTCGGGTCGAAGTTGATTGGCGTGATATTCCACTTCAACGAGTAGAGCTTCCAAAAATTTTTCCACGCGCTCTCTTCCTGCTGACTCTTTATAAAAAGCGCAATAAGGGCAGATGTTAGGACAAAAGGGAATGTGGATATAGAGATGGGAGATCATGACAGCCTCATAGTTTAAAAAAATCTAACATATTCTTTTGTTAGGAGGCACTGCGGGTCATGCCGTAGCAACTCATTGCAAGTCAAGAGTTGATTAATTGCCTTCGGCAACTTCATCCAACATTAGGTAGAGTAAGTTAATGAAGTTTGGGTCTTAATATTCAATCGTTACGCATGATTTTTTACTGCACTTGTTCAAAACCAGCTGTGCAGATGCTATTCCATTGCCCTAGCGCCTGACGATACACCTTTGCCTAGCGAGCTAACATCTTTTCCAATGCCACTGATAGTATTACAACCAGTCATAACAAAAAGAACTGCTGTGAGAAGGGAAAGAGTTAGGATCATTTTTTTCATAGATCTATTTCATGCCAAGAGAGAAAGATTTTGTAAACGTTAAAACGGAATTTTTTTGTGTTCTTTATCTACTTTTTTGACTAAGCTGTCTTTCCTTTAGCCGGCGTGGCGGAATTGGCAGACGCGCTAGACTCAAAATCTGGTATCCGCAAGGGTGTGTGGGTTCGAGCCCCTCCGCCGGTAGGCCATTGAGAAGTGATGGCGTTTAGTCAATAGCATTAGGAAAAAATATTTTTATATTTCAGCATTAAATATCGCTGTTTTTTTAATAGTGTTCCAGCGTTCGTTGAAATTACGAAGAGGAGTAGAACTTTACGAATTAGCCATGAATCAACGTAATTGGAAGCGGCCTCTCAAGACTCCCTGGTATTGGCGGTGGTGGTTTCTTACCTTGCTTTTTCTTGTCTTTTTATCCTCTCTGTTTGGAGTGTTGGGATATACTTACCTCTATTATGAATTTGGAATGGAGGCCCAAGAATTCAACCTTTCCAAGCTAGAAAAAATGGAAGTGGCGAGTGTGATCTATGACCGCCAAGGCATTGAAATTGGAAAAATTTTTATTCTTAACCGCCTTCCTATTTCTTACTCCGAAATTCCATTGAGCATTGTTCAGGCAGTTGTTGCAGAAGAGGACAATCGTTTCTTTGAACACCATGGAGTTGATTATTGGGGAGTTCTTCGTGCAGCGATTAGTAACTATCGGCAGGGTCGGATCAAGCAAGGAGCTAGCACGGTGACGCAGCAATTAGCACGTAATTCTTTTGACCTGCGAGAACGGAGTTATCGTCGAAAATTGGTAGAGATGTTCCTTGCTGAGCGCATTGAAAAATCACTCTCCAAGGAAAAAATCATGGAGCTTTATCTCAACCGTATTTATTTCGGAAGCGGCTTTTATGGTATAGAAGCTGCTGCAATGGGGTATTTTGGCAAACATGCTCGTGACCTTTCAGTAGACGAAGCTGCATTGTTAGCAGGTTTATTGAAAAGTCCTAATGCACTCTCTCCTTGGAATAATCCAAAAGGAGCGATCAATGTGCGAAATTTTGTGTTAGAGCGAATGAAGGAAATGCATTTCATCACGTCTCTTGATTTAAAACATGCCGTGGCTGCGCCATTAGGTGTTCAAAAAAGGACGAATCCATTTAAAGCTTCGTATGCTCTTGATTACATTCGTCAGCAGGCGATTGCTGCTCTGGGTTTTCAACAAGCGATGAATGGTGGTGTGCGCATTGATACAACCTTTGATTCTAAGCTGCAAAAAATTGCAGAGGATTCCCTCTCCAGAGAGCTTGGGAGGATTGAGGGAATGCCTGATTATCATCATGAAACTTACAACGATTATCACCTTAAAAATGGTCAGCTCGAAGAAAAAGTAGCGCGAGGTGAATTTTTAAATTTTCCAACCCCTAATTACTTGCAAGGAGCAGTGCTAGCGCTTGATAACCAAACGGGAGGGATTTTAGCATTAGTGGGAGGGCGTGATTTCACGCATAGTGAATATAATCGTGCTTTGCAAGGACGTCGTCCACCAGGGACGCTCTTCACTCCTTTTGTTGCCGCCGCTGCTTTTAACAAAGGGATTTTTCCTGGAACTTCCGTAGATGATTCTTGTATCGACAATCGCTATGTGATGATTGGGGGTGAGACTGGAATTCTTGGGGAGTGGGGAGTCGAACGTGCGGACAATAGTTATGAAGGTCCGATGACGGCACAGGAAGCAGTGGCACGAGGAAAAAATGCTGCAGTTGTCCGCTTGGGATTTTTAACAGGAACGGATGCTCTTCAAAAGTTGGTGAAAAAAGCAGGTATTCATGCGCCAGTTCGTGATGTTGCAAATGCTTACTTGGGTTCAAGTGAAATGGGGCTTGATGACTTAACGCTCGCATTTTCAACTTTTCCGGGTCAGGGAAATCGCCCCGATCATCTTTTCGCAATTACAAAAATTACCGATGCTGAAGGACATATTATTTTTAAAACTCCAACAAAACGTGTTGAGGTTATGTCACCTGACATTGCTTTTCAAACGCACTCACTCTTAGATGATGCCTTGCACAAAACAAATGCTCAAGAACTCGCCCAAATTGGATTTCCTCAGTTTTCATCAGGCGGCAAGAGCGGTACGGCATATGATTTTACTGATGTCTGGTTTGCTGGGTATTCGAGCAAGGTAACATGTGGTGTTTGGATTGGTTTTGATAAACCTCAAAAAATTTATCGTGGCGCTTTTGGAAAAGACTTGGCCCTGCCAATCTGGACTTCTGTCATGCAGGCTTCTCTGGAAAGTTTTTCACCAAACCCTATAAAGCCACCTTCAACGCTTCATTCTATCGAAGTTTGCAAAGCTTCAGGATTATTGCCAGCGGCTGATTGTAAAAAGTCAGAGAAGGGAACAGCCATTCTTTATGCAACGGCTCTAGAAATTCCTACAATGGAATGTGACCTTCATGGAACAGGGGTACGCTCCCAAGAAAAGGCCGAGGAGGCTGAGTGGCCAAGGGCTGTTGCAGCTACGGATCTTACTACTATTTCTCCAATTGCCGTTACGGCGCCAACGCTCCTCAAAGAACTCCCGAAGCCGGTTGCAGAAGGCGAGGTTGATTTTATTATCAATGGAGATCAAAAAATTCCCGTTCAAAGAGCCATTCCCATCGAAAATGATTTCAAAAAAATAAATACTAGTGCAACAAACAATGCTCTCTCTCCAAAACAAGAGCCGGAAGTTCGACGTGCAGAGCCAGTCGTACCAACAAATGTTTCAGCAGAACTCCCTGCGCTACCACTTCCTGCACCTAACCCGGTGAATTTTGAGGAGTAGGATGATTTGTTGAAATTTCTTGAGGCACAATGGTGGCTTCTGCAACTGGGATTCCATGTACCATCATTATTGGAGCTTCAGCTTGAACAACTGAAAGACCATCGGGGCGATAAGGAGCTTTTCGAAGCAACCTGAGCTCAGCATCTTTTTTAGGAAATGGTTGTAAATGACCCATAGGAAGTTCAACAAGAGTTGCTTCTACTGCTTCTCGTGGTGGCTGAGAGGAGGCATGAAAAAAACTTCCTTCCCGAGCAGCATCCTCTGCAGAAATATGATAAGCACCTGGTGAAATTAATGCGATAGCCGCGGCTTGAGCTGTTCTTAAATGATGAACGGAAGTAGCAAAGGCTGTAAAAGCAGCAGACGCCAATTGAATACCCTCTTGATATGCTGACCATGGAGTATTTTTGTTGCGAAATAATTGTAATGCGTTAGCGAAAGCTTCTTCTGCACGATGAAAACATATTACGCAGGTATTATAAGCAGGAAGGCTCTGGTCCCTAAATTGCAGCAGGGCAATTTCCATTGAGCGAAGGCGGTCTCTCACCTCGACGATATTATTATGGCTGATAATAACATCATTAGGATGAAGAACAGTGCAGGCATCAATAGAAAGATCAGATAGGGAAGAGCAATGTTCAGAAACAGCAAGAAGTGTTCGTATTGGATTTCCAATAAGCAGCATCAGATGATCTACCGTGGAGAGAAGCTCCTGATGCCTTTCTTCGTCTGATTCTACGCGAGCAAAGGGGGGATGAACTTCTTGAAGAGCAGAAGAAGGAACAGCAGCGTGGTAGTCTTGAAGTGTTTCTTCCTGAACAGAAGCAACAAGCTCTGGATGAAAATGAAGCTGATTAATGTTACTCATAAATTCGTTGTTAGATTTTCAAAAGTAATTCGACTATACAAAGAAGTTTTTAAACGGTGCCTTGAAATGTAGGAAAAAACAACGATACTTTTTTGATGTATCAACTCGTTCTTATTCGTCATGGTGAAAGTGTTTGGAATCGTGAAAACCGGTTTACTGGTTGGACTGATGTCGATCTTTCAGAAAAAGGAATTACAGAAGCCAAAGAAGCTGGTGAGCTTTTAAAGCAAAAGGGTTTTCAATTCGACATTGCTTTTGTTTCAGTCCTCAAGCGAGCCTTAAAAACGCTTGGAATTGTGCTCGATGAGCTTAATGAGCTTTGGATTCCGGTAGAAAAATCGTGGCGCTTGAACGAACGCCATTACGGATCATTGCAAGGTTTGAACAAAGCAGAGACAGCTGCCAAGTTTGGTGATGAACAAGTTCTTATTTGGCGTCGCAGCTATGACGTTGCTCCAGCGCCGCTGGATCCAAGCGATGAACGTTGGCCTGGACATGATCCCCGCTATGCAGAGATCCCCCAAAAAGAGCTTCCCGAGACCGAATGCCTCAAAGACACTGTGGCACGTGTTCTGCCGTATTGGAATGAAACAATGGTTCCAGCCATTCGTAGTGGCAAACGGGTGCTCATGGTGGCTCACGGCAACACTATTCGTGCTTTGATAAAACATCTTGATCAACTTTCTGAAGAAGAAATTTTACACACCAATATTCCAACAGGTATTCCGCTCGTTTATGAGTTGGATCAAGATTTAAAGCCGCTTCGGCACTACTATCTCGGAGATGAAGCAGCTGTTGCTGCTGCAATGCATGCTGTAGCCTCTCAGGGAAAAGCAGATAAAAAGTAATTAGAGCATGTTAACAAATTCTATAGGCGCGTATTGCAGCGTCACTCTGATGCTTGAAGCCTCGAGGATGAGATATACACTATGGTGCTGAGCTCCTCGTTCTTGGCACAGCATCGGCTATAATATTTTTTAAAACGCTCTAGTAACTAGGAACCGAAGATCCGTAATTATTATTCACGGGGACGTGAGGTTGATAGTTATTTGGCACTCGTCCACCAGGCATGCTGCTCGGTTGGTAATTATTTTGGGGATAGCCCGCATTTCCAGGATAACCGCCAGCCGAAGGAGGCTGATAATTATTTGGCATACCTGGCCGATAATTCTGACCGCCCATCGGGGCAGAAATAGGAGGGCGCGGAATGACTCGACGATTATTATAGCCAGATGGGGAAGTTGGATTTTGCGACGAAGGCACCTGTCCTGATCCAGGGTAGGTCCCTGGATAGCGAGGTGTTACCGGCATATGAGATCCTGTTTTTGAATACGGTGTCCCCGGAGCTCCAGGCTTGGTGCCTTTGCTATTATTTTCAGCAAGATCAATATTGTTGATGACGCCAGTGTCGCCGTTGAGACGAATGGTGGCTTTTAATTTATTAGGGTCATCATCATGAATGATATTAAGTAAAGCCATTCCTTTGGCATTAGGCTTTTTTGTAACAAGTTCGCGACTTTGATCATTACGATCCATGACAAAAATTTGCTCTTCTCCATCGAGAGTAATAATTCCAGTTAACATATAGCGTTCAGAAAGTGGCGAAGCATCTTCTGCACTGGCTAGTGAAAAAGGAGAATGTTGTAGTAGAGCTTGAAAACTAGAAAGTTCACGAGGCTTGAGCCATGGAGGAGCAGGTTCGTCAGCAGCAAGAGCGCTTGAAGTTGCGCTGAATAGCACAAGGAGACTGACAGGAAAATATTTTTTAAAAAAATTCATGGAAAAAAGAATATGTCAGAAAGAGTTATTTTTCAGATTTTCCAGAAGCGGCGGGTAATTTAAAAAACTGTTTGAGTTCCAATTCCATAATCACTTTTGTTGGCTCTGTGTCACTTTTTATGACAAATTTATCGATAGAGCGCCATGCAGTCGGATTTTGTAAGGCAAAGAGAAATTTAACAAGTCCTTCAAAAGGACCATTAATCTTTGCTTGAACGCTAACAGAATCAGCATTTTTTAAGTTTTGTGGTGGAAGGAGGTTTTCTTCTACAATTTTGAGGTTATTCTTTTCGGCCTCATTACGCTCACATTTCAACAGCTCTGAACTTGCTTGGTCCGGCGTCCACATTGGAAGGGGATGTTGATGAATCCATTCTTTTGCAGGTTCTAAGAGCTCTGCAAGCTGAATGGTCATATGACCTTCTTCCAGTGTTGCTTTTGCTTTTTCAATTTCCATTTGAAGCTGTTGTTTCTTGGTAAGAAATATTTTTAGGCTCAAAAGATTGAGCGCAAAAAAAACAGCGCCACAGAGAATTAAAAAAAGAGTTTTTTCATTCGGTGCTAGCTTTCGCATGAGATCGGGATCCTTCTAGTTCAAAGCGGACACTGTTTTTGCCTGCTAATTTAGGCTGTCCACTTGTCCATTCGTATTCCTGAAGTTCAGGAATTTTTTTAACTTGCTCGATAAAATGATATGCCTGTGCGACATCGGTTGCTTCACCTACAATTTGCAATCGTCCTGCCATGCCTATAAGAGTAATGAGACGAATTTTTTCTCCATGAATTTGACGTGCTATTCCTGCAAGAATATCCAACGGGTAGGTGGTGGGATCGATGGCAGGGCGAAATTGTTGCCACTGTAGAATGGTTTGATTGGCTTGCTCAATCATTGGCTGCTCTTTTGCAATGCGATGTTGGTAATAACGAAGTGTTAGCTTCTTAAGGAAGAGAGAGCTTCCTCCTAGTAACAGCAACGCAAGATAGATCAAGCTAATAAGGGCGATTCCACGTTTGAGGCGTAATTTTTTTTCTTGATGAGAGCGCTCTGCACGGGCGGCTTCGTCAGGGAGATCAAGCGAGGGGGTTGCTAAGACCGGTTGCGGCAGCTCTGCCTCGTAACGAAATCTTTGGTTCTCTGGTGCTGTAGAAAAAATGCCAATCAAACTTTTTAAGGCAGAGCGTTCTTCTTCGGAAAAGGAACCAAAAATGTGAAGACTCCGTGGAGTCTCTTCTAAAATCGATTCGGCTTCCAGCTGAAGACTCATGCGCTTGATTAAGCTGAGAGTAGTTTGTGTAACTGTGCTCTCGTTGGTTCCTGAAAACCAAACGTATTCTCCTTTCCTTGAAAACCCAAAGCAAATTTCTCCTAATTCGCGCCAGATCATCAAGTCAGCAAACTCGTGAGGAAGCAGGCGAGCTGATGCTTCAAACTGATCGGCAGCTTTTAGGTAAGGAGCCGTTGCTATGGAAGGAGAGGTTGTTGGTGCTAAGACGGCAACTAACGTTCGTCCTTCTTTTGTTTCAATAGTAATTGTTTTAAGACCCTCCATCATTCCTCGTCGGAGAAGGTGCTTGCTGCTTAGTTCTAGCTCAATGAGTTCTTGAATGTTTCCTTCTGTGGAAATCCAGAGCGGAATTACCACGAGATCACGTGTTGGAACTCCAACCAAAAGACTCATCTTTTTTGTGATCATTTGTGGCGACGCTTGGTTATCAAGCAAGCTTGGACATTCTTCTTTTTTATTTGGAAAATTCCAAAGCTGCCATTGAGCCTCTTGTTCCCCGGGACGCAAGAGAAGCGTGTCACGTTGAGGCGGTGTTTTTTTTAAAGAAGAGAATTCTTGTTCAATTTTGGAAAGAAACTTTCCTGCCTGCTCTTGTTTGTTGGAAGAAGTAAAATTGTTCCAATAACTTAGCAAAACTGGTTGCAGGCGAGTCCATTCTTTTTTTACAGGAGAAGGGAGATGCGACAAAGGAGCTGCATGTTTCGGAATCGGTGGTGGAGCCTCATTCACGAGGTTAGGGGGAGTTGAGGGCAGGGGCGGAGGAACTCCTTCATCTTCATGTTGAGAGGGGTCCAAAGAGAGCGGGAGCTCTTCATGAGAGCCATTTTTTTTGTTTCGGAATCGAAATTTTTTTAACGCAGAAAAAAAAGTCATCAAACAGATTATAGGTTGCAGGTTACAAGTTGAAGACTATAGAAACGCAATTTCATAAGTTCATTCATAACTGTCCAAAATAAATTAGAATCATAGCTCACAACGGCGTTAGCAAAATTTTTACTTCTATTAAGACACCTTCTTTTGGACAAGAGTGAAGCTTGTTAACTTAAAGCAGATTATTGTTTTTTTCAAATGGCTTATTTGCTTGATGGCATTTTTTCTGCAAATTTTCTTACTCTTCTTGCCAGCTTAAAATCGTATTGCTAGAGACGTCCCTCATAATAACCATGATATGATGGATTGTCCCGTTGCAATTGCCCATACTATCAATACGCCGTACGTGTCCATCAATGGTAAACCAGTTGTTGAGCTTAAGCTGTTGCTGTGCATCAAGCCCCATCAATTTAGCAGCTTCATCAAGTGTACTAAATTGGAGATCATCTTCGGTTCCAACAACTCCATCTGGGCCTGCACAAAGTCTGATCCAGGTTTCAGCTTGTTCGGGCGTCATGCCGAGAACATCTTCAAGTATTTCTGGAGGTGCTGCGCGAAGGCTGATTTTTCCCGGGTTGTAAGTCGAAAAATATTTTCTCCAATTAGGTTTTGCTTTCATGACGGGAGCAAAGCCAATGACCATTTGCATCTCTCGAGCATCAAGAAAGGGAGCATTTGGAGGATAGCCGACTAATCCTATTGCTTCGTACTCGCCCTGTTTTGCACCATGAGCAGACCGTAGTGCTGTGGGGCTTTGCCAATCATAAAGTCCATCAATTGCATTTTCTTGATCGCTTTCTGAAACCTTCCAAGCATTAAAGAGTGCTTGAAAAAAGAAAATATGATCTGCTCCTTTTATAAAAATATTGGGATTAATGAGGCCAGCGTCATTAGTGATTTCCACAGTATAACTTTCTCCCTGATCACTTTTTGGGTTTCCTTTAGTAAGAATAGGATCGTTAGGAGTAACATGTTGATTCATGGCAATAGCCAGTCCGCTAAGAGCGAGTTGCCTAGCGCGAAAGGTTTTTTCTGAGATGGTGGCTTCATCAATCCAACGATTCACGGCGCCCAAGGCCATCATGATAAGGACGGTAAGAAGTGCAATAGTCCAGAGGACGATAGGCAAAGCGAAGGCATCGCTTCGTGATACCAATAATGAGGCGTTAGTAATGGGTAATGGATTTTGAGGCAACACATGAGCTCTTTCCCTTTTTCTAAAAGATAAAGCCTGTCGCAGAATGGGGCTCGAATTAATCATGAGTGTTTCAATTTAAATCATTACTTTTTACTAAGGTTGTGTTTGCGATTTGTTAGGAGTTTGTTGGTTAGAATTATTGTCCTGCTGTTTTAGTTGCTGCTGTAACATTTTTAATTGATTTAAAAGCTCGTCCAAAGAAGGGACTGTTCCCATTCGGCTAAGAGGAGGGAGATAAAAAATAGCAACGATAGGCTCATGCAGAGCGTGAAGGTTCATTTCAAGGCGTACCAGCTGGGGGCGTCCAGCTCCCTGAGGCCATTCATCGAGCCATTCCCCATTCTTAAAAAAGCTCCAATGAGGTTTCATTACTTTGGGCAAAAGACTTGTCCAGTTTCCTTGCTCATACAAATGGCTGCGATCATTTCCTTGTACGCTTTTGGGAAAGCGCAAAACTGAAAAAGTGCGCGTCCCATCAGGTCGTGGCCTGGCTGATAAAACAAGAACTCCACCTCCAAGGCTAGGAATACCAAAAAGGCTACTTCCATTTTCAAAAAAAAGATCAGGAATGCCGCTGCTATTGGAAGAATCAAGATAAACAGATCCATTAGCTGGAAGATTTAAAAAAGCATCGCGAGTAACTCGTAGAAAGCCTTCTAAGCGTCGGATGGTTAATTCTTCTTCTAAGGTTTCGCGTGTCGCCTGCATTGCAGCCATCGAGATTGCATAGATGGCTCCCGAGAGGAGCGCGAGTACAGCCATGGCTAAGATAATTTCTAGAATTGTAAAGCCAGACTGCCTTGTAAATTCTACTGAGGATGTGCATAGCGGCGTTGCTGAGGTGCTTGTTTCGTCACGTATTTCAATACGCTCCTCAACTGTGCTCCGCGCGCCTTGCTCTGCTTTATTCTCAGCGAATTTCCAAGGCAGTCCCCGTGTTCGTGCTGAGGATGTGCATACAGGCGTTCCTGTGATTCTTTTCAATATCTTGGAATCTAGAGTCTGCAACTTGTGATCTAGCAGCTGTTTCATTAGGGATGATAAATAAGTGTTTCTAATGAATGAGTCGCGTTGCCCATTTTTGAAATGATCTTAAGACGATAGATAGCTTGAAGAGGGTGCCCCTCACCATCTTCTATTTCTTCGGGAGTTGCAGATTCTATAACCTCAAAACCATGATTTTCTGCAGCGCTTAAGGTTCGCTCTCCTTGAATAGGGGGATCGACCATGTTGTAGGCGAGACGTGACTCCAACTCCATGTGGGAGAGGGTACGCTGTCTTGTTTCTAAAGCTGTTTGGACGATTGATTCGAGTGCAATAGCAAGGCCTGTCACGGCAAGAGCAAAGACAGCGAGAGCTATGAGAACTTCAAAAAGGGTAAAGCCATAAGATTGCTTCGTAACTTTTATGGAGAATATACCTTTTTGGGGAGCTGATGAGAGAGCTATTTCGCCTGGTGGTGTAAGTTCAATATCTATAATTTTTGTGTCTTGCGATACAGCAGGCTCAAAGAGTTTCCAAAATGGTCTGTTTCTCGAGATGGAGTCATTATTCATCATGGATAACTTCTCCGGTTATAGGGTCAAATTTGAGGGTTAATGTTTGTCCTGCTCCTTGAATTCTTAAAGAGATTGGCTCGCAAATTCCTTCCGTATTAAACTCCCAACGTTCTGCTGAAGCTGGATCATGGAATTTTTGATCACCTATGCGCTCTAATTGAAAAGTCCAACCAGCTGGAAAAAGTTGGCGAAATGAAGCGTCATGAAAATCAATATATCGACTTTCATGTGCTTTCATGGCTGCAGCGCGGGTCTGATCCACAAGTGTCGAAACCGATTCGGAAATTTGATCGCTCTGGTTTTGGCTCAGCGCATCCCTCATATAAGGGGCCGCAATTGCAAGCAAAACAGCAACAAGAGCGAGAGCGATCAAGACTTCTAAAAGTGTAAAAGCTCTAGAACATGTGTGACAAACTCTAATCTTGGATATTGCAACAGGATTCAGATGCTTGCTTTTGTCACGTATTTTAAGACGCTCCTCAGCTGCGCTCCTTATTCCTAGCACTGCATCAATTTTATTCATTTTGGAACACGTTCTATGTGTTGCAACGGACTATTTGAAATTTAGCGCTAACTCAAAATTCCTTTCAACTTTTCAATATTCCGTAGTAACTAGCGTCCAATATTTCCTTCGCCTTCTTTTCCTTGAGCTCCTAGAGAATAGAGGTCATAGCCATCAGGATGGTATTTTCCTGGATTACGATAGACATAAGGATTGCCCCAAGGATCAAGAGGAACTGCTTCCATAAGCTTCTTCCAGCTTTGTGGTTTTGGATCAGCGCTAGGTGGCTGTACTAAGGCCTCTAGGCCTTGTTCTGTGGTTGGCTTACGATAGTTGAGCATCTCATAAGTTCGGAGCTGCATTGAAATTGCTTGGATGTCGCTTTTGACCCGTTGTTCCTTAGCAACATCAATATTTCCAGCTAACATGTAGATAGCAGAGCCGATTAGGACTGAGATAATACCAAGCACGAGCATGATTTCGAATAGGGTATAACCCGCTTCACGGTGGTGCTGTTTTTTTTCAGATAATGTAATCATGAGATGTTAAGAGGTGTGATTGAATATGAGAATTTAATAGCGAAAGAGATCTTTTGCAAGAGGGGTTGTTGAATGACCGAGTGAAACTGTGTTGTCGTAATGAAGCTCGAGAGTGCTATTTCTTAACGAAATTGAAGAAGATGCAGGGGCAGTAAGAAGAATATGGTTTTCCTCCCCTTGTTTCCAAACTCGAGCAGGAATATAGAGCCATGCCTTACGCCAGCCAGCGAGATGAAATTTTGGTTCTTTTTCTGAGGTTCCCCAGCTGGCAGTATTGATCAGCTCAGTAGAGGCAAGTGAAAAAGGGGCCGTGTTGAGCATGCCAATAAAATGATCATTAACATGAACCTCAATTTGAGATTCTAAATCAAGCCCGATAATTTCAGTATTCAACATTGTTGTTTCAGGAAGAGCGCCTTCAAGTTTAAAGGGAAACTCAAACTCATTTCCTTGTTGAGTTGTTGCTGAGAGTTCAGCAGTCATCAAACGCCCTTTCATGACATCTCCTTCTTTGAGAGGAGGGGGATTGCCTGCGGCAAGATCTTTAGAAATAATATTTCCGACTTGATCAAGCAATGCCACTTCGTTTTCTTCTCCAAGAAACGCGATGGTCGCTGTATGTGCTGCTTGGACTGTGGCTGAGATGACTTGGTTAAATCGACCTTCGTGATGGATGACTAGGGTGCCACCATCGAAGACAAGATCGTAAGGAATTAAGAGTGTTCGAGCGTTAAATCCAACGGCTGGTCCATTAACCCCGAGCCCGCTGCAAAGTAACATTTCATCACCATTCTTTTTTTTCCACTCAATGCGAGGTCCTCCATCTCCACGATCATCAAAGACCACTGTCAAAACAAAATGATCAATTGAGGTTTGTTGAGAAAGTGGAGAGAGTGAAATCTCTAATGAGGAAGATCCTGGAGAAAAATTTAATGGATGGTTAACCCATATGGGGAGTGGACTACTTTGAAGTTGTGGCTTCAGCGTGACAGAAAGTGAATCTAGCGAGTTGTTTGACAAATTAAAGGGTGCACCGCTCTCTGGGCCAGCCCAAGCCAAAGCTAGTGTCATATATGCTAAGTAAAAAAGAAGAGAAGAGCGATGAAGCATAGAGTAAACGTTGCACAATCTAATCGTAGCTGTACTGAAAAGCGAATGGATTTTTAGTTTTTTACAGTGCAAAAAAACAAGGTGAAAATTGAAAAATCATCTTCTGATTTTCAATCAATTTCGGAGAGCTCTTCTTTCCATTTTTCTACTGACTTTTTCCAAAAACATTTTAAGCGGTTTGCTTGATCATATTGAGTTTCCCAGCAACTTATTAACTCAAAGTTTCTTTCATCATCATTGGGAGTAGCTTCAAGGAGGATTGTTATATTTTCTTCACACATAGTAGCGAGAGCGTCGCAATACATAATAATATTTTTCCCCTGTAAGATTATTTTTTGATACGTAGCAATATCAACTAAGAAGCAACATTGATTTTTCTCTATAAAGTTTACTAAACCAATGGCTTTTTCTTTTCTAAAATTGAGGTATTTCCATTGAGAAAACATGACCTCTTCTTTGGCTGTTTCAAGTAAAGTCTGCCATTCTGCTTCAAAAATGGTTGATCGAGGAGCTGACTCTTCACAAAAAAGCTTTAAGTCAGCCCAAGTATTTTCGCTTCTTTGAGCGCTTGTTGTGGCTGCTTGATAGGCTTCTTCGTAGAGTTCGTCTTGGTCATCATTAATTTGAAGTGCATTGTGATAAGCTAGTTCTGTTTGGGCTTCAATTATTCTAGCCTCTATTTCTTTGGTGCAGGCTTTTAGAAGCAGTTGCTTTTGCTGTGCTTTTTCCAGACCTTCTTGTAAAAAGCTTTTCATTTCCTCGTTGTTTAATTGACTCAGTTCGATATATTTTTTAGCCAAATCAGACCAAGCTTCTTGTTCTTGCTCTATTTTTTTATTAGCATCGTTCAACAGAGTTATAGCGGTTTCTGCGGTATTAGAGTTGAGTACTGATAGACTCAAAAAGTTAAGAACATTCTTCTTTGCTATCTCAGTGCAAAGCTCGCTGTAAAGCGCGTGGTTTTCTAGGGCAGCTATGTGCCATGAATCCAGGCGTGTTTTACATTCAGCTAATTTACAATTCCACCATTCTTGTCCTTCTTTAGAGCATGAGTGGCCCGTCTTGTTATAAAGATCTATGAAAGCAGAAGTCTGTTCCTGGACCTCTTTAATTTTACGTTCTTGCTTAACAAGGATTTCTAATCTCTGTTGATCGGTTTCATCGTTAGTTTCTTGTTCTTTAGGATGATAGATTTGTAATGAAAGGAGCGATGCGTCTTGCTCTACTTTTAGCAATTCACGATATGCTAAACGTGCTTGCCAATTTCTGAGAGCAGCTTGAGTCTCGGAGAGAAGAGTTCTTTCTGCTAAAACTACCTTAAGTGGAGGGGCTATTTTAACATAGTCTTTTAAAAATAAGTACGAACGACTCCAGGCAGAAATGCACTCTTGCGCATTAGTAATTGATAGAGCAAGTTTTTTTTGAAGCTCATCAGAACTTTCATTTTCCTCACTAGAATTCAAGTAATATGAATCGAGTGATTCTTCTAATTTTTCTGCAGCCAAAGTTTTAAGTTGTGCTAGCTCTAAAAGCTTTTGACGTTGTAGCTGAAGAACTTTCATTTCTTTTGGAGGAAGGGAAAAAGCAGCACTATTTCGCTGATACTCATCATGGCAGAAACGTTCTGTAAGATCAGATAGTATTAACTGATTACAATGATGACGCTCCTCATCTGTAAGGTTATTCCATTCGGTAGGGTCGCCATCATGGTACTTAGCTGCAGCAGAGCTAACTTTTGCACGGATACTGTCAATCTCAACAAGAAAGCCTCTTTTTTTTAACAAGGCTCTTGTAGGAACAGCGTAATTCATAGGAGGTACAGCAGTAGAGGATACCTTTCCAGTGAGGGCTGAGAATGAAAAGTCAAAACTTTCAGTCAAATTTTCTTTTTGATGCGTCTCTTCTTCTCTTGGCTCATGAAAGAGATCTTCTCTTGTAATAGAATGAGGAGGGTTTTCCTGAAGAGTTTCTTGCGTTAGTTGTCGTGCTTGAAAAGAGCTTGCGAAAGACGATGGAGTATCTTGACTGTGTTCTCCTCCTGGAATCATCATCAGGGGAGATTCTTCTCCAAAAAGAGAGGGGAAAAAGAAAGAAAAAGCAAGCAGAACGAGAATGGGGGATTTCATAAATGACCGCTTTTTCTATACAAAACATAAAAAATGTCAAAGCAAGAGAACGGAATAGCTAAAATTATTGCTAAAAAAAGGATATATTTCGCTTTTTAAAGAAAGAATATTGCGAAATATCAACTTCGAGGTGATAATAACTGGTTATGCAATCACCCCAAGGTGAAGGGTCATCCATGGCTTCTTCTGGATTAATTCAACAACTGCTTTCTTTGGCCCAACGAGTCGGCTGTCAGGATCTCTCTAATTTAGAAGAGGCCTTGCGTCGTGCAGCTTTTGCCCAAAGATCTTTAATTGGTGCTCTCCTAGATACCGGAAGTGTTCCTGAATCAGAGTTTCTTTACGAGCTAGCACAGTTTCTCCATTTGGAATGGCGAGAAGAAAGTGAGGTTCAGCCTTCTTCTCATGCAAGGGAAAGGTTTCCTGCACGATTGGCTTTAGGTTTTAATGTTATTCCAGAAGAGCAAGATCCTTCACGTCCTGAGCGAGAAATGACGCTCTTGACCTTTGACCCTTTTGATCACATGGGATGGCAATCGCTTTCTATCTATCACCAGGGACCACTGCGTTTTGTCATGACGACTCGCCGTCGGCTCATTGATCTTATCAAGGCAACTTATGGTGTCGGTGCGGAAACATTTGAAGAGTTGATGGAAGGACGAGAAGAAGAGCTTACTATGAGCTCTCACGAAGAAGTGAATGTTGTTGATGAAGAAGATTCCGAAGCCTCGGTGATGAAGTTTGTAAACCAAATTTTGAGAGAGGCCTTGCAACAAGGAGCGACCGATATTCATTTTGAGCCACTCGGAAAAGATCTGCGCATTCGCTATCGCATTGATGGTGTCTTGCATGAAGCGCCTGTGCCTCAACGAATCAAGATGCTTCAAGACTCGGTGACCTCACGATTAAAAATTATGTCGGGGCTCGATATTGCGGAGCGACGCCTTCCCCAAGATGGGCGTATTGCACTCGAGCATGCAGGTCAATCAATCGATGTGCGTGTTGCTACGATTCCATGCGTTCATGGTGAAAATGTTAGTTTACGTTTACTAGGACAAGAACGCTTTGATTTTAAACGGTTGGGTCTTGATCCAAAATTAGAACAAAAAATTAGAGCACTTGTTGCTATGTCCAATGGTATCATTCTCGTTACAGGACCAACGGGATGTGGAAAGAGTACATCGCTTTATACTTTTTTAAGCCATCTTAACGTTAAGGAACGACGCATCGTTACGATTGAAGATCCTGTAGAGCACAAGCTCGACGGGGTGATTCAAATTGCAGTTAAGCCTGAGATCGAACTGACCTTTGCAACAGCGCTGCGAAGTATTTTGCGTGGTGATCCTAATGTCATTATGGTTGGTGAAATGCGTGATGCAGAGACAGCAGATATTGCGATTCGTGCAGCACTGACGGGGCACTTGGTTTTTAGTACGCTCCATACCAATGATGCCGTTGGTGGTATCACCCGTCTCCTAGATATGGGGATTGAACCATTCCTTGTTGGTTCTTCAGTCCGTGCTTTCTTGGCTCAACGTCTTGTTCGTAAGCTCTGTCCTCATTGCGCGAAACCGGCAGAATTCTCTGACCAAGAGTTATCCAAAGTAGGTTTCCCTCTTGAATTAAAAGCTGGAATTAAGCAACCCGTCGGTTGTGATCGTTGCCGTCAGACTGGCTATGCAGGCCGATTGGCAATTATGGAAATTTGTCCGATGACGGCGGCGCTGCAAGAATGCATTCAAAAAAGAGCCACTGGAAAAGAATTCAGTGCACAAGCGATGAAAGATGGCATGGTGCCACTTCGTCTCGATGGTTGGAAAAAAGTAGCTCAAGGACTGACATCGCTGGAAGAGGTAGTGCGTGTAACATCGAGTGAGCTGTTGCCTGAAACAGCTACTTAACGTCCGTTGCTGCTAACACCATCTTTTTATTTAATGCACTATATAAAAAAACGAGAGTGATGTTGCCATCACTCTCGCTGTTGGCGATAAGCCGGATTCTGTCCAATATTAATTATTCAATATAGGGATGATCATTTCTCTCGATGCCTTTCAGCATCGTTAGTGTTAAAACTAATGCGACGTACCCGGAGTTTTGCTCATGTCTATTCAGCTTCTTGGCCTGTTTTGCTTTAATGGGTTGTCCTGAGTTAGAATCTCATCGATTTTTTCAGAGGGCGAAACCATTTTCACAATCCAGATTACTGAACAGCTGTTAGCGTCCAGACCGGCGGTCTGTTCTCCTGTTTGTCTTGCACCGCATAGGGTTTGTCATGCCTCCTTGCTTGCGCTTGGAGCGGTGGGCTTTTACCCCGCCTTTTCACCCTTGCCGAACAGTTTCCTGTTCGGCGGTTTGTTTTCTGTGACACTTTCCGTCAATAGTAACTTAGGTTACCATTTCCCATGTATTCTACATGGTATGCTGCCGTCTGGTGTCCGGACTTTCCTCTAAAGCCAAGGCTTCAGCGATCATCTGCCAACATTCTAGTGAAGATAGAAGGGCGCTTCTTCTTTGTCGAGTAGCATGTTAAAAAGTTATTGCTTGAGGACTTCTTTTAAAAATGGTGCTGTTCGACTTTCCTTCGACTTAGTTATTTCTTCAGGTGTACCTGTGGCCACAACTTGCCCACCTCGATGGCCTGCTTCGGGACCAATATCGATGATATAGTCAGCCTCAGCGATGAGGTCAAGGTGATGTTCAACGACAATGACGGTGTGGCCTTCATCAACAAGGCGATGAAGAACTTCAAGGAGTAGAGCGACATCAGCTGCATGGAGACCGATTGTTGGCTCTTCCAAAATATAGAGCGTATTTTTTTTGCTGCGTGCGCGTGGTTTGTCGCTGCTTCCACCACCACGTGCGAGTTGAGTAACTAGCTTAATACGTTGAGCTTCACCTCCGCTCAGTGTTGGGCTTGGTTGGCCAAGTTGCAAATAACCAAGTCCTGTCTCCATGAGGAGTTGTAAAGGACGAAGGATTTTTGGATGAACTTTAAAAAACTCGAGTGCTTGTTCAACAGTCATTTGAAGTACGTCGCTGATGGATTTTCCATCATACTGCACATCAAGCGTCTGTTGATTGAAACGAGTGCCCCGACATGTTTCGCATGGCATGAAAGAGGTTGGAAGAAAACTCATTTCTAATTTGATGACTCCTTGTCCTTCACAAACTTGGCAACGACCACCGCTGTTATTGAAGGAAAAGCGACTTGCCGTATAGCCGCGGAGACGGGCCAATGGCAGTTCAGCATAGAGATTACGAATGGTATCAAAAATTTTTAAATAGGTTGCTGGTGTAGAGCGGGATGTTTTTCCGATAGGAGATTGATCTACTTCAATGACCTGAGATAACGTTTCAGTGCCAGTTAAGGACTTCCAAGATTCAGCTCCACGATTTTTCCGCTTAGATGTTAAAGCACTTTCTACAGCTGGGAGGAGAACACTGCGCAAGAGTGTACTTTTTCCAGAGCCGCTGATGCCAGAGATGGCGGTGAGGCGTTGCAATGGAAACTGAACATCAACTTCTTTAAGATTGTGTTTATTTGCACCTTTAAGTTCTAACCATCCAGGAGCTTCTTTAAGAGAACGCCGTGAACCACGAAGAGGATGTTGGGGTGGTTGTTTAAGAAACTGTCCTGTGAGAGACTTAGGAGCGTTAATGATGTCTTGTAAGGTTCCTTGAGCCACGATTTCCCCACCACGAGATCCTGCACGAGGACCAAGATCAATAATTGAATGGGCGCGGCGCATGGTTTCTTCGTCGTGTTCAACAATTACCATGGAGTTTCCGTGAGAGGCTAGCTCTTGGAGCGCATCGAGCAAACGGTTGTTATCGCGAGGATGAAGCCCGATGGTTGGTTCGTCTAAAACATAAAGAACACCGCGTAAGTTTGATCCCAACTGAGCTGCAAGACGGATTCGTTGAGACTCTCCTCCACTAAGTGTTTTTGCCGAGCGATGAAGCTCCAAATAATCAAGGCCCACACGTGATAAGAAAGTGAGACGTTGACGAATTTCAGGGATAATATCGCGAGCAACAATAGCGTCGCGATCTTCAAATTTCCATTTTTCTATCAACGCGAGAACGTCGCTTGCAGCATTTTTTGTTAGCTCAGTAATAGAAAGGTCTTTGATTTTTACTGCACAGGCAACAGAGTTAAGGCGAGCGCCTTGACACGCCATACAGACACTCGTTTCACCCTCTTCTCGATTGTCGTAAGACTTTTCTTCAACTAATTCAGCTTCGAGCTGTGATTCAAATTCTCGGGAGGAAGGCTCTGTCCAAACTTCTCCGAATCCACGACACTGTTCGCACCATCCATGTGGAGAATTAAAGGAGAAGAGGCGAGGGTCAAGATCTTCAAATGCCCTACCGCAGTCCGGACAATTCATTTCTATGCTAACAATTTGAACTGAAAATTTATTTTTGCCTTTTTCTTTAGGATTTTCCTGACGTGTCTTGGCTGTTCCTTTTCCCAAGTCGAGGGCTCGTCGTGCCATTTCTAAAATGCCTTTCTTCTCCCCTTGTTCCAGCGTGCCAACTAAAAGGTCGATGGTATGCTCTTTAAAACGCTCAAGTGGTTTGAAATCCTCTGCAAGAATCAGCGTTCCATCTACAAGAAGTGTGCTGAACCCTTGACTGATGGCCCATCTAGCAACTTCAGTGTGATGTCCTTTACGACCGCGTATCAATGGTGCAAATAGTTGGACGGGAGCTTCAGCCGCCATGGCTTCAAGCTTATCAGCGATGGAGGTTAGGGAGTTTTTTTCAACTGGCAGATTACAGTCAGGACAATATTGCACTCCTAACTTTGCATAGAGAAGTCGTAAAAATTGGTAGACTTCAGTGACAGTAGCCACTGTTGATTTTCCTCCGCCTTGAGTGACTCGTTGCTCAATAGCAACACTTGGCGGCAGTCCTTCAATCTGGTCAACATTCGGTTTTTCTAATTGCTGTACAAACTGACGAGCATATGGCGACATACTATCTAAGAAACGCCGTTGTCCTTCTGCAAAAAGAATATCAAAGGCGAGCGTTGACTTTCCAGATCCGCTGAGGCCAGTAATGACCACCATTTCATCTCGAGGAATGGAAAGGCTGATATTTTTTAAATTATGTTCACGAGCTCCATGAATTTGGATAGCGGGAGATGCTTTGGTGTTTGAAGGAGTAACAACTTTTGCAGCAGCTTTCTTAATAGAAGGAGAAGCATGGCCTTCTAAGACCTCACGGAGGAAACGCCCTGTATGTGAGTTAGCACAGGCTGCAACTTGTGGGGGCGTTCCTGCAGTCACGAGCTTGCCTCCTTCGTTACCAGCTTCTGGACCAATATCAATGATCCAGTCTGCAGATTTAATCACATCAAGATGGTGTTCAATAACGACTAAGCTGTTTCCTTCGTCAACGAGGCGTTTAAAAACTTTGAGCAAGATTGCAATGTCATCAATATGCAAGCCTGTGGTCGGTTCATCAAAAATCAACAAGGCTTGACCCGGTTCTTGGCTTGCCAAGCGGGCTGCAAGTTTAAGACGTTGAGATTCACCACCGCTGAGAACATTGACGGGTTGGCCTAATTTTAAGTATCCAAGACCAACATCGCAAAGGAGCTGGAGAGGGCCAACAATCGCTTTTGACTTGGCTTCATCCTTGAAAAAAGAAATCGCTTCACAAGCTGTCATTTCCAAAATGTCATGAATGCTTTTTTCGCGATAATGAATGTTCAAAACACGTTGCTGATAACGGCGACCATCGCACTCAGGGCATCTCAAAAAGAGATCGCTTAAAAACTGCATTTCAATTTTTTCAAAGCCGAGCCCTGAACAACGATCGCAGCGACCTTGTCCTGAGTTAAATGAAAAAGCAGAAGGGGTCAAGCCAGCCGCAATAGCTTCTTTGCTCATGCCAAAAAGATCTCGAATAGTATCAAAAATTCCAAGATAGAGAGCAGGAGTAGAACGGGGGGTCCGAGCTAGCGGTGATTGATCGACCATGACGATATCACTGAGCTCTTCACCGCCTTTGATGCTACGGCAATAACCAAAATTATCTGTTTCTTCCGGCATGACCGAAGTCAAATTACGGTAAAGCACATCACGGATGAGGGAACTTTTTCCAGAGCCAGAGACACCAGTTACGCAACAAAGAACGCCGAGCGGAACCTTCACATCAATTTTTTTGAGATTATGATGAGAAACACCCTTCATCGTGACCCATTCTTTTGGTTTACGATATTTAGCAGGAATAGGAATAACAGAATCGCCGCGCAAATAAGATGCTGTAAGGGAAGATTTGCAATCGGCAAGTTCAGGAAGTGGACCTGAATACATCAACTTGCCACCTTCGTGGCCCCGTCCTGGTCCAAGGTCAACAATATGGTCTGCTGCGCGAATGATCGACTCGTCATGTTCTACGACAAGGAGTGTATTTCCTTTGTCGCGCAACGAATTCATGATCATCAAGAGGTTGTTGGTGTCACGTGGATGAAGGCCAACACTTGGCTCATCCATAACAAAAAGGGTGTTAACCAAAGAAGCTCCAAGGCAAGTGGTAAGATTTACCCGTTGCATTTCTCCTCCAGAGAGTGAGCGAGTGGGACGATCTAAGGTAAGATAGCCTAATCCAACTTCATTGAGGTAGCCAAGACGAGAAATGATTTGCTCGAAAAGCATCGGAATGCCAGAATCACCATGGGGGATCTCCATCTTTTTTAAAATACCAACAAGTTTGGAGGCGGGAATAGCCGCTAATTCTGGGAGTGTAAGCGGTGATTCGGGAATAGGAAGGTGATAGTTTAGTGTTTCTGGTTGGAAACGCCCACCATGACAGCTGTCACACGGCTTATAAGAGCGATAGCGACTCAAGAAAACACGTACGTGCATTTTGTACGTTTTGTTTTCTAACCATTTAAAAAAGCCATCTACGCCATACCAAGCGGTATTGTCTTTAAGATGTTCCGTAGAGAGATCAACATGAGACTCCCCATGAAGAATGAATTCTTGATCTTTTTGAGAGAGTTCTTCAAAGGGAAGGTGGATATCAATGTCATGTAGCGCACAGACTCGCAGCAAATCACTTTGTGAGTCGCGAGCTTGGCCGCTTTGAAAAGGTTTAATAGCACCTCCAGCAATGCTGAGAGAGCGATCGGGAATAATTCGGTTGAGATCAAAGCCAATAACGCGGCCAAAGCCACGGCACGTAGGGCAAGCGCCCAGTGGATTGTTAAAGCTAAATAGCCCAGGGGAAGGGGGGCGAATTGTAATGTCGCAATGAGCACAGTGCCAGCCAGAAGAAAAGGGATGCGTGACTTTTGTTTCAGGATTAATAAAAGCAATACGATCTTTTCCTAAATGAAGGGCTGTTTCAATTGCTTCGGTTAAGCGTTGTTCATTTGCTTTTTTAATTTCTAAACGATCTTGCAGCACCGCAACAATAGGAGGCAATGTTTTGAGTGTTGGAGGTTCATCTGTACGATGAATGGCGCCATCAATCCAAACACGAAGATAGCCTTGTTCTCGTAAGAAATTGAAAAAGTCGACAGGCTGTCGGGGAGGGGGCGGAATAGGAGAGGGCGATGCTTGAGAAAAGTCTTCAAAAGCGGAAACACCATCATCTTCTTTTTGTTCAACAGGTGTTCCAGTTGAAACAGGGAAGGTGATAAAGAGCTGTTCTCCTGCGAGGGTTTTTAGAACGGTCTTAGTGATTGACTCCGCTGATTCAGGTTGAACGGAACGATGGCACGCTGGACAAGTAGCTTTGGCGGCTCTCGCCATCAAGAGTTTTAAGTAATCATTAATCTCTGTAATGGTGCCAACAGTAGAGCGAGTTGTTTTAACACTATTGTTTTGTTCAATTGCAATAGCAGGAGGGATTCCTTCAATGGACTTCACTCTAGGCTTATCCATACGGTCAAGAAACTGACGCGTATAAGGACTGAATGTTTCAACGTACCGACGTTGGCCTTCTGCATAAATAGTATCAAAAGCAAGACTGGACTTGCCGCTGCCGCTAGGTCCAGTAACAACGATGAGCGACTCTGTTGGCAGATCAAGGTCAAACCCTTGTAAATTATTTTGTTCAACGCTGCGAAGGCGTATCCAAGAAGAGGCCGGTTTAGAGAGTTTTTTTGATTTCACTTGATGGTGGTAACTTAGAGCGCGAGACCTACTTGAAGGTCAAGGTTTCCAAATGCCTATAGCAAATGGGAGGCGAAAAAGTAAAAGATAAAGAGTGAAATTAAGCCAGTCAAAAATGATGACAGAATTGAGCTTTCGCGAAAAAGGAAATGTACTCTTCTATAAAAGGAGTATTAAAAAAGAAAAGTCATTCTTAAACAAAGTGTTTAGAAATTAAATTGAATGACTTCTTTTGGAGAGGTTCGTTTCGTAGAAAACAACAATCCAATCTCTTGCTCTTTTGGATAAAAGCAATTTGAGAACACTTGCCTTAGGTTATGAAATGAGTCGCTGAAAGTAGGACTCATGGACAGAGACTAATTAGGCTGTAGTATTCTTTAATTCTTCTGTACGAAGAAGAACACGTTGGCGCATGATTTTACCAGCTTTGAACTTTACAATAGCTCGAGCTGGAATGGTAACGTCAACTTCAGGGCGATTAGGATTGCGGCCAACACGGGCACGTGTTAAGCGAACTTCAAATACTCCAAAATTTCTAAGCTCAATATTTCTACCTTGGGCAAGAGCGTCTGTAATATGATCAAGGGTTTTTTGAATAACGGCAAAAACGTCAGCTTGAATCAGTCCTGTTTCATTGCTGATGTCCATTACGAGATCGCGTTTGGTAAGATTGGGCATAGAAGACATACTTTGTATGAAGTTTTGATAAAAAATAAAAGTTGGTCCTCAATGTAGCGAGAAATATCTTTTATTGCAACAAAACTATGAAAAAACATTAAAAATTTTTTATCAGTTTAAGCGATTGTTCCTTGCAAGCGATTTGTAGGAAGTATGTAGGATTTGATGGTACCTTTTATTCCACTCGCTAATGGGGGGCTCAATGCGTTTAGACCAATTTTGATTACAGGCGGAACCAGGAATATTAAATTGCTGAGTGCTTCCGAAAAGGTCAGTAATCATCACAATGGCAAGCCACGAGTTAGTGGCATAGAGACGATCTAAAAGTTGTTCATGTATTTTTCCTAGATAAGAAATCATAGGGTCTTCTTCTGGGCTACCAATGAAGGCCAATAATTCCTTAAGCGTTTTCCATCCTCCTGAGCAAGCGCCTTCACGCTGAGCTTCTGATTGCCATGTTTCCCATTGTGTTCGAAATGGAGGATGGTCGTGAGTTGCATAGGTTGCTACTGAAATTCTGGGATATTCTTGAGGAGAGAGCATTTTTCCTTCACTGCTGCGTGTCCACAGTGGAATTTTAAATCCTGGGATCTGCAGTTTGGCTAAACTTTCAGGAACATAGGGAGGTATTTCACCTAAATCTTCAGCAATAAGACGATTATTTCCTATTTCTTCTAAAAAAATTCGCAGCACCCTTTCCCCTCGGTTCTTATTGTGAGTTCGGTGTTCTATTGTATCGTCATCATAATCGATGAAACAGGGGAGACGACCGTTAGTAATTGCTTTTACTTCTTCAGGAGATTGGTTGATAAATTGAGCATCATGCTCCGGTTTCCAAGGAAAAGAGTAAATGCGAAAAAGTCCTAATGCGTGATCAATGCGGAGGAAATGAAAGAGGGATCGGAGGTGGCGGAGGCGGTTTCGCCACCAAAGGAAATTGTCTTCTGACATTTTTTCCCAACGATAGAGGGGAATGCCCCAATTTTGCCCCCATTGCGTGGTGAATGGGTCTGCTTGGAAAACTTTTTCAGGAGGGGCGCCTCCAAAACTTGTTATGTCAAATAGCTCAGGGTTCGAAAAAACATCAGCGCTTCCTAAATTAACACCAGTAGGAACATCACCAATGAGTGCCACTTCATGTTGTTCGGCAATTGAGAAAATTTTTTGCCACTGACGAAAGGCAACCCATTGTACATAAGAAAAAAAACAGCATCGGTCCTGAAAATTTTGCTGATCTTGTGCTGAGCGTTCTTTCAACCAAATGCGAGCTGTAGCTGCTTGACGAAGCGTAGAAGGCCAAGAGGATAAGTCATCGTTTTCTTCATGAAGTTCTAGGAGTGCGCGATACAGCGTGTAGTCTGAAAGCCACCAGGAATGGTCTTGTTGAAAATGACGATAATCTTGTACACGAGGAGAGGTAGTAGCAATTTTTTTAAAACTCTCCCATGAGGCAGTAAGAAGCTCTCGCTTCAGTTTTCTGACAAGAGGGTAGTTGATCGATCCGTTGCGCAAGGAGGCAAGATCATAAGCACCAATTATTGTCTCATAAGTTTGAGGCGTGAGTTCTAAAATCCAGTGTGGATTAGTGGTGATCGTAGAAGGCTCTAGGGCCATAGCACTGATAATACTGTAAGGACTGGTGCTTGCCCCTGATTCGTTAATCGGGAGTAATTGCAATGCACGAAATCCATTTTTTTGAGCCCAGGCAATCATTTCCGCAAGTGCGCTTGTATCGCCAATACCAAGATCCTCTTTCCCTTTTAAGGCAAAAAGTGGTGTTAAGACGCCTGCTATTTTTTGATAAGGATCAGACTGCATAAAAATAGTCTGGAGACTAGAGGCCGGAGACTGTAGGAATTGTTAGCACTTATTTTCAAAATCTGCTGATGTCGTGAAAGACTGCGTCACAACAGTGTTAGCGTCATTGAGTCTCGAGTATACACTGAGCCACTGTGCGACGTCGATATCTTCTCTTTCATGACTTCTAGTGATTTTGATGTTGAGTAGCAGATTCTAATAAAAATTTTTTAACATGAAAACCAAATGCCTTCACCCAATGCTTGTTTTGTTGTTGTTTTTTGTGGTGGCTTTTCAAAAAAGCTGGAGTAAGGAGCCCAAGCCTCTCTGGCAGACGCTAACGGGGCCTCAGCAGGAAATGCTGCAGGCAGGCAGGCAACTTTTAATAACGGAGGAAGTTCCCAACGCTATCTGGCCTCGTTTTCATATTTACCTTCTTATTCCAGCTGCGCCTCGTGATGTCGAAGCCGTTTTTTGGGATGTTAGTGATGATGTTAATTATGTTCCCGATTGCGCCAAAGTAATAGTGAATGCTCATCCAGTACCTAACGTTGTAGATGCAACTTATTACTTGAATGTCCCTCTGTTACCGCAAGAAATTTCTCAAGTTCAAACAGAAGTAACGCTACTTTCAAATGGTGCATACAATAACACGTGGACTGTTTTATCTTCGGTCTATAGCCAATCCGGTTCTGGGAGTTTTCTGATTGTGCCTCACGCTCAAGGTTCTTTGATTTGTTATACTAATTTTGTTGTTCCCAAAAGCAGTATTGCCTCTCTGTTACGTCATCAAGCCGAAAGCCAGCTTAATGTAACAGTGAAAAAGATTGCTCAACGAGTAGAATACGAATTGGAAAAAGCTCCTCAACATCATGCGGAGCAGTTAAAACAACTCGATGCTGCGCTAGAAAAAGTTCCTCAAGCACCTGTTATTCATGAGTAAGATTTCTGAAGAGAGTATCGAACGCGTTGCAGCTGCTAACGACATTGTTGATGTTATTGGCTCCTATTTTCCACTGAAGCGCGCGGGGAACAGCTTTCGAGCACTTTGTCCTTTTCATCGTGAAAAGAGCCCTTCGTTTCATGTAAATCCCTCTCGGCAATCGTTTCACTGTTTTGGATGTGGTGCGGGGGGAGGGGTGTTTCGTTTTGTCATGGATTATGAACATGTCGATTTTCCAACGGCAGTACGACGTCTTGCGCAACGCGCAGGGATCGCTCTAATCGAAAGTTCTGACCCCTATGAAACATCACGGCGTGAAAAGCGGAGTCGCCTTATTGAGCTGCATCGAAAACTGGCTCTATGGTATCATCATCAATTGTTGAGAACAGAAGCTGGTGCAGTGGCTCGTTCCTATCTTAAAAAACGAGGGATGACCAAGGAGATGGCAATTGAATGGCAGCTTGGGTACGCTCCGAGGGGGTGGCATACAGTGGAAGCATGGGCAAGAAATGAAGGTTTTACAACCTCTGAACTCCAAGAGGGGGGATTGTTATCAGTCAAAGAATCAGGCGAACAATACGACCGCTTTCGTCATAGGCTGATGTTTCCCATTCGAAATGACTATGGTGACATTGTTGGGTTTAGTGGACGAACATTAGAGGAGGGAGGTTCTAATGAAGCGAAGTATTTAAATTCTCCCGAAACGATTCTTTTTAACAAAGGAAAATTGCTTTTTGGTTTAGATAAAAGCAAGAGAGCCATGATTGCAGAAAAAGAGGTTGTGGTGATGGAAGGGCAGCTTGATTTAATTTCGGCATTTGAACATGGCTGTTGCAATGTAGTAGCTCCTCAAGGAACGGCTTTCACAGCTGAGCAGGCTCGTTTATTGCGACGTTTTGTGGAACGTGTCATTCTTTGCTTTGATTCTGATACGGCAGGGAAAAATGCAGCAGAGCGTTCGCTTCCAGCTCTCTTGTCTGCAGGATTTGAAGTGAGGCTTGCTACATTACCTCCAGGAGAGGATCCCGACTCTCTCATTCGTCAATATGGAATAGAAGCATTTCAAAAGATTTTGAGTGAAGCGGGAGATTTTTTTGAAGTAACAATAAACCATGCTTTTCAAGAGTTGGGAGGGAGCTTGAGCCCACGAGCTACGGCTAGTCTTGCTCAACGTCTGGCGGGGTATATTTCTATGCTGTCAGAGGAAACCTTGCGTGAAGCAACAGCTTCAAAAATTGCAATCCGTCTTGGTATTTCCATGGAGGCCCTTATGAAGGCCGCTCGAAAAAACCTGCCCATAGAAGAAGAGACTCTTCCTGAAATTAAGGAAAAACCGCTGAAGCTTTCTGCTGGAATGGAACTGCTTTGTCGTTTGATCATTACTTCTGCTGAGGCGCGAAGTTGGTTGCGCGAACAACAGCCTTCTTTTCCTGATAAAAACCATGAAGAGTGGATGTTGATTCAAGAGCTCTTAGGGCATTCTGTCTTGCTTGATCAAGGTTCTTTAGCGACTTTTCAAATACAACTCTCCTTGCCACTGCAGCGTCTTGTTTCCTCGTGGAATCTTGAACGAGAAATTGCTGATCCTTTAAGTAAAGTAAAAGATATTTGGAATGGCCTGTGCATGGCATATTGGAAACGACAACAGGCTTCTCTTACAACAGCATTAAAAAAACCAGGCCTTAAAAATGAAGAAATGATAAAAATTCAGAAAGAAATCCTTGACCTGCAGCGCTTCATCAACGACCTTTCTTAATCGGCCTTAAGAATTTTACTTGAGCTGCTTGCTGTTGCGATGCTCTGGTGCCATAGCTTCGTGTTGTTTTTACGCTCAGCTTCTGCGCTCAGAGGTGCTTCGTATCTATCAGCTCAAGCGAATTCAAGAAAGGCTTATCCTCATCTCCTTTCAGATCATAAAGAAAGGCGTTGCTGAGGCCCTTTTACAGACGCTGATGATTTAATTGACAACTATTACCTAATCCCGTGGCTACAAAACAATCTTCTTCTCAAAAATCAAAAAAATCGTTGCCAGCAAAAACAATAAAAAAAGTGGCTAAAAAAGATTCTTCTAAAAAAGGGCTGAAAGCTCCTGCTAAAAAAGTCTCTGTGGTAAAAAAAATCAAAAGCTTGAAAAAAGTTATTTCTAAACCTGTTAAGAAGGTTGCTGTTAAAAAGCAAGCTGTGTCTTCTAAAGTTGTAAAATTAAAAAAAACGAACTTAGACAATCAAGTTTCTAAAGCCTCTATCAAAAAAAATTCAGAGACAAAAAAAGCTAACGGAAAACAATCATCTGGCACTTCCGCAAAGGTAGCGCCAAGCAGCACGGCGCCTTTAGCAAAGCCGGTTCCTGCAACTAGACAACCCTTTATTTCTGAGGCGACTCTTCCTTTGGTAAAAGGAAAAACGGGACGCACTTCTCCTGAGCATCAAAAACTCCTTCAAGAAAAAGTGAGAGAGTTGCTCAAGCTCGCCAAAGAGCAAGGGTATATCACCTTTGAAGATCTTGAAGAGTACTTGCCTTCAGAAATGAACAGTCCCGAAAATGTGGAGTTCATTTTAATTCAATTACGCTCTGTTGAGATTGATATTATCGATTCTTCCGATGTCGATCGTGTTAAAGAAGTCAAAAAGTTAGATGACGATGATGATAAGGACGACAAGGACGATAAGGATGAGAAAATTGATGGGCGCCTTGATATACTTGATGATCCTGTTCGCATGTATCTCAAGCAAATGGGACAAGTTCCACTTTTGACACGAGAACAAGAGGTTGAAATTTCAAAGCGCATTGAAGAAGCAGAGGCAGCTATGCAAAACGTTCTTTATCGTTTTGGTTTTGTGGCTCACGCACACATTGATTTAGCACAACGTCTTCTTGACTCACGTGAACGTTTTGATCGTGTTATTCTCGATAAGAAAATTGAAAGCAGAGAGCGCTATTTAAAAACACTCCCACGTCTTTGTCAGCAATTACAACGATTGGCAGATGAAATTTCTGCTGTTTATGCTAAAAAAATTGCTGCGAAAAAAGATGTTGGAGAGAAAGAGCTCCAGCAATTTGAAAAACAAGTTTTAGAAGTAGGTAAGCTTTATCCAAAATTTTTCTTCAAACAAAAAATTGTTGAAGATTTTGTCCTGCTTGCAGATGAACATCTAAAAACATTAAGAAATTTAGAAGAGGAGCATACAAAGCACACTAAAAGTACGGCTGATGCTTCTCGGCGTCTTTGCAATGCAATCTTAGCTCAACGTCAGGAACATCATCATCGCAATTGGATGTCCACGGAGCATTTTGAAGATCAGCATCGCAATCTGAAAAAATATTTCCGTTCTGCACTACGAGCTAAGACAGAAATGGTTGAAGCAAACCTTCGACTTGTTATTTCCATAGCTAAAAAGTATACGAATCGTGGTCTTTCTTTCTTAGATCTTATTCAAGAAGGTAATATGGGACTCATGAAAGCAGTCGAAAAATTCGAGTATCGTCGAGGTTATAAGTTTTCAACTTATGCGACATGGTGGATTCGTCAAGCCATCACTCGCTCGATTGCTGATCAAGCCAGAACAATTCGTATTCCTGTTCACATGATTGAAACGATTAATAAATTGATTCGTGTTCAAAAGCAGTTGGTTCAGGAATATGGTCGTGAGCCGACCCCAGATGAAATTGCTGATGAAATTCAACTTCCTGTAGAGCGTGTTCGCGCTGTGTTGAAAATGGCACAGCAACCAATTTCGCTGCAAGCACCAGTTGGTGATAGCGATGATACGAGTTTTGGAGACTTCATCGAAGATAAGTCCGCAGAAAATCCTGCTGATATGGCTGCGATTGTTCTGCTGAAAGACAAAATTAAAGATGTTCTTGATTCTCTTACAGAGCGAGAGCGCCAAGTGCTTGAACAACGCTTTGGATTGGTTGATGGGTATTCCAGAACACTTGAAGAAGTTGGAAAACAATTTAAAGTGACTCGGGAACGTATTCGTCAAATCGAAGCTAAAGCACTCCGTAAGATGAGGCATCCAACCCGCTTAAGGCAGTTAGAGGGCTTCTTGGAGCCTAAAGACTTATAGTTTTTTCTGACAACTTGCGCTGCTGTGGCGGGGGGAACTGCGTTGCAGCGGCGATGGTGTTAGCAAGCATACATGGTGCATGCAGCTGTTGCTGCTTGCTCTTCATTTCTGTCCGTAGGATAGAAAAAATATTTTTTCAGCTATAAGCGACATTATTAGCCATGGTGATCACTAAGTGTGGATCGCATGCTTTTATTTTCATTTGTCTCATCATAGATAAGTTCCCTGAAAAATTGATAAAGCTTATTATCAAATTTTCTTTACCATTGCTCTCCATGGAAAGACACTTTGTGACTTCAATGCACTTTCGTACAGAATTCATGTGGTAGCCACAAAAGCTCATGAGGCACCTAAAAACCCTGGAGGAGGGGCTTGTTGGTGATTGAAAAGCTTGGGCCTTTTTTAGAACAACCTCCTGATTGCTTTTGCCCTCGATGTTTCTGCTATGGCAGATTCAAGCAAGAGCCGTTGAGCTTCTGCTATTCATGTTAGAGGTAGCAATGATGCTGCCTATGAAGTTGGCAGGTTATCGCTGGCTAATCGGCTCTACAACTTTCCCTTCAGTTGGGCCAACATACTCACTGAGAGGCCGGTAAAGGCGGTTGTCACTGAGCTGTTCTAAAACATGTGCAGTCCATCCTGCGGTGCGGGCAATCGAAAAAATGGGAGTGAACATATCGGTTGGCAATCCAAGAGAGTAGTAGACAATTGCAGAATAAA
The DNA here is from genome assembly GCA_964402065.1 of uncultured Chthoniobacter sp. GTDB lineage: Bacteria > Verrucomicrobiota > Verrucomicrobiia > Chthoniobacterales > UBA6821 > CAIWMF01. Next base: position 397,210 of record CAYOAN010000001.1, read on the forward strand.
AATCGACATTCGCATTGAGGCCCTTCTTTTCTTTCATCAAGGTGGCAATGCGCTCTGCCATGCGAATCCATTTTGTTTCGCCAAGCTCTTCGCACATTGTTATTGCCATGGTGCGTAAGTGCGGAGCACGAGGATCAAGGGTTTTATAGACACGATGGCCAATTCCCATGATTTTCTTTTTATCAGTAAGAGCTTTTTCAATCCAAGCATCAACGTTAGATTCATCTCCAATTTCTTGAAGCATATGAATCACACCTTCATTGGCGCCTCCGTGTAAGGGCCCTTTGAGGGTGCCAATTGCTGAAGTAATTGCTGAGTAAATATCAGTCAAGGTTGCAATTGTAACACGAGCAGCAAAAGTTGAAGCGTTCATTCCATGGTCCGCATGTAAGACATAGCAGGTATCGAGTGTTTCAGCTGCTTCTTTAGTTGGGATTTCTCCTTGGAGTAAATAAAGAAAATGTTCTGCTTCCGTTAGTTCTTTTTTGATAGGAAGTAATTCCTTCCCTTGGCGAGCTCGATGATAGTAGGCAGCAACGACTCCAATTTTTGCAGTGATAGAAAGAGCTCTAGCGCGATTAAATTCAGGTGTTTTATTAAGAGAATCACCAGCTCCCTCTTTATCATAGAGGCCAAGCATTGAGATAGCTGTCCGAATTACATCCATCGGATTGGCGTTGCGAGGCGCTGATGAAATAAAATTAATAACATCCTGAGGAAGCTCGCGGTGATTCGCAAGGTCTTCATGAAGCTTTAGAAGCTCTGCTGCTGTTGGTAATGTTCCATACCAAAGTAAATGAATAACTTCTTCAAAGCTAACTTTTCCAGCTAGCTCATCAATGTTGTATCCTTCATAAACCAACACACCTTGTTCTCCGCGAACATCGCTGAGGGCCGTTGTGTTAGCAATGATTCCTTCAAGTCCTTTGGCAGTGATGGGCATAAAAATTAGTGGTGAAGAGTAATGGTCTTATTTTAGCAGAGGTATTAATGTCTCTGCAATATCTGCTGGGCTTTCGGCAACAGCAATGCCGGCAGCTCGTAGCGCGTCTTTTTTACCCTGGGCAGTACCTTGACCACCTTGGATAATAGCTCCGGCATGTCCCATTCGACGGCCTTCTGGGGCTGTAGCTCCTGCAATAAAAGCAGCAATCGGTTTTTTACAATGCTCTTTGGCCCATGCCGCAGCATCTTCTTCACCTGTGCCACCAATTTCTCCGATCATAATAATCGCTTCGGTGCCTGGATCTGCAGTGAAAAGCTTGAGTGCATCGGTGTGACTCATTCCATGAATAGGATCGCCGCCAATGCCAATGCAAGTCGATTGTCCAAGGCCTCGCGAGGTCAACTGCCAAACAGCTTCATAGGTCAACGTGCCAGAGCGAGAGATGACGCCGATCTTTCCTGGCTTATGGATGTAACCTGGCATAATGCCAATTTTACATTGATCAGGAGTTATAATGCCTGGGCAGTTAGGACCGATGAGTGTGAGATCACGATTCAAGCGATCTTTTAAAGCAAATTTCACACGCATCATATCGTGAACAGGAATACCCTCAGTGATACAAACAACTAATTCAATGCCAGCATCAGCTGCTTCTAAAATTGCATCAGCAGCTCCTGCCGCAGGAACAAAAATCATCGTGGCATTACAGTCTGTTTGTTCACGGGCTTCAGCAACGGTATCAAAAACTGGGATTGATTCATCGAATTTTTCTCCGCCACGTCCTGGAGTAACTCCAGCAACAACATTAGTACCGTAGTCACGGCAGCCGCGTGCATGGAAGGCGCCAGCTTTTCCGGTGATGCCTTGAACAAGAAGGCGAGTGTTTTTATCGACGAGAATGGACATAGAAACAGGGGTGCAGGTTACAGGTTATGATGGGCAGGGCTTAAACTAAGAACGAGCTGCAGCAACGACTTTTTGAGCTGCATCTGTCAAGTCGCTGGCGGCTTGGAGTGGAAGTTGAGAATCTTGAAGTAACTTTTTTCCTTGCTCTACGTTCGTTCCTTCCAAACGGACAACGAGTGGTACGGAAAGTTTTGTTGTTTTAAAAGCATTGATGATTCCTTGTGCAATAATATCGCAACGCATAATACCTCCAAAAATATTAACAAGAATCGCTTTGACGTTGCGATCGGCAGAAAGAATTTTGAAAGCTTCAGTTACTTGCTCTTCAGTGGCACCACCGCCAACATCGAGAAAATTAGCAGGTTCACCGCCATGGTATTTAATGATGTCCATGGTTGACATTGCCAGTCCTGCACCATTGACAAGGCAAGCAATATTGCCATCAAGGCCAATATAGTTCAAATTGAATTCCGAGGCAGCTACTTCGCGAGGATCTTCTTCGCTTGTGTCACGCATCGCCATAATCTCGGCATGGCGGGGAAGGGCATTGTCATCAAAGCTTAACTTGGCATCAAGGGCAAACACTTCTCCATTTTTAGTAAGGACCAGCGGATTCACTTCCACCATCATGCAGTCGCATTCTATAAAGAGGCGATAGAGATTGAGAAGAAGTTTGCTAGCTGCTGAAAACTGTTTTCCAGAAAAACCAAGGCGACGTGCAAGATCGCGTGCTTGGTAAGGCTGCAAGCCTAGGGCTGGGTGGACAGGTAGTTTCCAAATTTTTTCTGGCGTTTTTTCTGCAACGGATTCGATGTCAACACCTCCCTCGGTGCTTGCAATGACAACAGGAGCTCCAGAAGCACGATCAAGCAAGATTGCGATGTAATATTCTTTTTCAATATCAACGGATTCAGCAATCAAAACTTTTTGTACAAGTTTTCCTTCGGGGCCTGTTTGATGCGTCACAAGTGTGTTTTGGAGCATCTTGCCAGCGAGTTCCACCGCTTGATCAATATTTTTAACAACTTGAACACCGCCGCGAAGGCCGTTCGTAAAAGTTCCTTTACCTCTGCCTCCAGCATGAATTTGAGCCTTGACGACAAGTTCCTGGGCGGTGAGTGAAGAGGCTACGATACGAGCTTCTTCTACTGTTGTAGCAACACCACCGCGTGAAGTTGCTACATGAAAACGTTCGAAAAGTTGTTTGGCTTGGTATTCGTGAATATTCATTGAAAACGGAGATGCTATACGAATTTTTGTGACCTGAAAAGAGAGAAGAAAATATATGATGCATTAAATTGAAACGAGCAAGCTTATGTGGGGAGCTTTTCAATTTAACGCACTCATAATGTCCCTGTTGGATATTTATTAGCCGCAGTAGATTCGATGACGTCCACCCAAATCGGTAAAGCCAACTCAGCTCCATATCCACCTCGCATAATGGTTTGCGGTTGGTCAAAGCCAACCCATACACCACACGTTAGACCTTGCGTATAGCCCAAAAACCAAGCGTCATAAAAATGATCGGTTGTGCCAGTTTTTCCAGCAGCTGGCTTAAGAAGGCCAAGTGAAGAGGCTCGTTTGGCAGTTCCTTCTGTCAGAACTTGAGTTAGGATAGCAGTAGTGGTTCGAGTTGCTGTTGGATCGAGAACGGGAATACGACCGCGTGTTGCAAGAAAAAGAATTTTTCCGTCGGCATCAGTGATTTCTTCGATGAGATGGGGTTGTAGCTTTTCGCCTCCTGTTGCAAGAGCAGTGTAAGCAGCAGTTAGTTTTTTGAGCGTTGATTCAAAACTTCCTAAGCAGATCGAAGGAAAAGGAGGGACGTTTTCCGCCAACCCTAAGCGCTCCATGGTGCTTGCAATGTCTTGCAAGCCTGCGCCGAGGCCGACTCGAACGCTCATGGTGTTACGAGAATGAATTAAGCCTTCACATGCGGGGCGCCAACCTCCAAAAGTGCTATCACTGTTTTTGGGATCATAGTTTTTAAATCCATCTGGTAACTCTGCTGGAGTAAGCTCAGCATCATTGACAACGGAATCAGGTGTCATCCCTTGGCGAAAAGCCTCTTCATAAACAAACGGTTTGGCAGCAGAGCCAACTTGACGCTCTGCAGTGGTGGCTCGGTTGTATTTACTTGTTTTATAATCACGGCCTCCCACAATAGCGACAATGCCGCCGCTGGCGTTATCAATGGCAAGGAGGGCTCCTTGCAGTGGGGCTGGTTTTTCAGTGGTTTTTTTCTTCAATTTTTTGGAAGAAGGCGTTCCTTGATGTTGGCGATGTGATTCTTGGAAATCTTCTCGTTTTTCAATCTCTGTGAGCCGTGTTGAAACTGACTTTTCAGCGGCTTGTTGTAAGCCTGCATCAATTGTTGTCATAATGTGAAGAGGGCTTCCATCGAGTTTTTCTGGCGGTAAAACTTGGGCAAGCTCATGAAGAATTGCATCTACGGCCCAACTGTTATGAGAATTGACGAGACGATTGCTTGCTGGAGGGATTTTTTCCTGGAGTGCTTGGCGATGTTCTTTGGAGGTGATGAGGCCTAACTCTTCCATGCGATTCAGAACCACATCGCGTTGCTGAATAGCCCCAGGAAGGTTGTTAAAGGGGGAGAGGCGATTGGGGCTGCGAATTAGGCCTGCGAGCAGCGCACCTTGAGAGAGACTCATTTGAGATGCTGGCACATGAAAGTAGGCTTGGCTCGCTGCTTCGACGCCATACAATCCAGGTCCAAAATAGATCCGGTTCATGTAGAGTTCTAAGATCTTTTCTTTTGAAAGTTCAGTTTCAATGCGAAAAGCCATGGCAGCTTCTAAAAGCTTGCGATGTAAATTATGGCCACCAAGTGGAAAACTATTACGAGCCAGTTGTTGAGTGATTGTGCTTCCGCCTTGACGAATACCTCCGAGAAAAAGGTTACGAATAACAGCGCGAGCAATGCCAATCGGATCGACTCCATGATGTTGATAAAACCGAGCATCTTCGCGACTAATCAGAGCGTTGACAAAATAGTTTGAAACTTTATCGAAAGGAACAACCTGACGATTTTCTCCTCCTGCAAGGCTATAGATCGCTCCAGTCCGATCATAGATCAATGAACGCTGGGACATTTGACCAATTTTAGAAAGATCAAATGTTAGTGCCCAAAGATAATAAAAACTGCCAATTAATACCCAGAGCAACAAAGAGGCTATCAAAAACTTAAAGATGATCATCCATGGGAAACCTCGCTTTTTTTTGGAGGATGGAGGACGATGTCTGTTTTTGGAATGCATAAGCTGAAGAATTAGTATAGCATGAGTGTTCTCATGTATCCACTGTTACACATCCAAATTCTCACTCCACTTCCTGCTATTTGTGAAAGCATTCTTGCTGAAAGCATGTTAGGAAGGGCGCAAGTTTCAGGGTTGGTGAAGCTTGAAGCCGTGGATTTAAGGCGCTGGACCCATGACAGGCATCGCACCGTTGATGATGCTCCTTATGGCGGAGGTCCCGGCATGGTGATGAAAATAGAGCCCATTGACAAAGCACTGCGAGAGCTACGAAAGCCAGAAAGCAAGGTCATTTTTATGTCGCCTCAAGGAAAACAATTTGATCAAAGCATGGCGGGGTCCTTAGCCAAAGAGCAGCACTTGATTTTTTTATGTGGCCATTATGAAGGAGTTGATCAACGTGTTATTGATCACCTTGTTGATGAGGAAGTGTCAATTGGGGATTATGTTTTAACTAATGGAGCTCTGGCAGCAACTGTCGTAACGGATGCTGTAGTGAGGCTGATTCCAGGGGTGTTAGGAGATCAAGAATCAGCGGAGAAGGATTCTTTTAGTGAGAAAAATTTGGATTATCCTCATTATACACGTCCTGAAAGTTATAATGGTTGGCAAGTGCCTCCAATTTTACTTTCGGGAAACCATCAAGCTATTGCAACCTGGCGTCATGAACAAGCTATACAAGCAACCAGAAAAAAAAGACCTGATCTTCTAGGTTAGCACTACAAAGTAGAGATGAACTTGGTTAATGATACACTTCATTATTTAACAAATTCGATTACTGTAGAGCAGTTGCGAGAGTTGCACGCTGATACTTTGGAAGAGGGACTTAAAGAAGTAACTCAACCTAAGAATCCAAAAAGTAACATCTTAGCTGGTAAAAACAGTGCTGTAAAAATAGAACAGCTAAAGAATGACTTAGCTAGGAGTAGAGAAACGCTCATCCAATCACAAAACGAGCACTTTAAGGCTTTGATTGACAGTTTCGTTACAAAAAAGAATGCGCTAGATTTCAGGAAGATAGAAGTTGTTCACCCTCGTATTTCGACATCACCTAAACATGATGAGAGCGAAGCGAGATTATCGAGCACCAAAATGAACAAATTTGATTGGCAGGGCAACAATGTTGTGCTGGATGATATTGATGAGTTCGTTAGAAACTCTAATGCATTGAAAGTACGAGTTGCTAATCTTGGTAAGCAATTTGATCAAATCGGTATTATAGGAGGCTCAAAAAATCAGAGAATTATTGAGCAATCAAAGTTGCTTCAATTGCAAGCAAGAGCATTGCGAGCACAACTGGTTTCTTTCAAAAAAAATGCTAATAAGCATCTTCAAGAGCGTGTTCAATATGTTACTATTCAATTAGATAGAGTCATTGATGAAGTCACTCAAATTGTTGAGGAAAGTCAACGCCACCGAAAGTTAGTAGACGGATTGGGGGTAACAACAAAGCCATCGCATAGAAAACCACTTTTGCCAACAGAAGAGAAAGAGGTTATTGATGCTCGCGAAACAGGAGCGCCTTCGTCTGATGTTTTAATTAAAGCAAAAGAGAATCAAAGTTGGCTTCCAAAGTCTTTACCTCATGAGGTAGATCATGTTAACAAGGATGGAAGCGATGCAGGTACTGATGTCGAGAGTGCCAGTACAGAATTTGCAACACTGAGGGACGATGAACAATCTAGTCCAGGTTCTACAACATCTCTTTCTTCAATAAATTTGTCAACGAGCTTGGAAAGCGAGCGCTTTTAAATTCCTCTCAGTCCCGCCATTAGGAGTTCTGCATTCGAATCTGTGGCTTGAATATTTTCAATTAATATCTGCATTGCTTCACCAGCAGGGAGTGCGAAAAGTTGGCGGCGAAGCATGGTAATGCGATCGTACTCATCAGGGTGATAGAGGAGTTCTTCACGACGCGTAGCCGATTGGGTGAGGTGGATTGCTGGAAACGTGCGTTGCTCTGCTAGAAAGCGATCAAGGTAAACTTCCATATTACCAGTCCCTTTGTATTCCTCAAAAATGAGATCATCCATTTTGCTTTTAGTATCAACAAGAGCTGTGGCCATGATGGTGAGGCTTCCTCCCTCTTCCACATTGCGGGCTGATCCAAAAAAACGCTTTGGAGTACTAAGGGCTTTTGCATCAACGCCGCCACTCATAGTACGACCTTTTCCTTTGATCGCATTATTATAACCACGTGAAAGACGCGTGATGCTATCAATTAAGATAACCACGTCTTTACCAAGTTCCACCAGACGCTTGGCACGCTCGGCAACAAGTTCTGAGACCTGAACATGGCGTGTGGTTGGCTCGTCAAAGGTCGAGCTAAAAATATCGCAGTCAAGCGAAGCGCGTAAATCTGTTACCTCTTCTGGACGTTCATCAACGAGGAGCAGCATAAGGTGGACCTTGGGATGGTTTGCACGAATGGCGAGAGCAATGTTTTTTAAAATCATTGTTTTTCCAACGCGAGGAGGGGCTACAATCAAGCCTCGTTGCCCCATTCCTAAGGGAGCAATAAGATCAATAACTCGTCCTGTATCATTGAGGTGATTGGCTTGCTCTAAAAAAAGACGACGTGTTGGAAAAGCCGCTGTTAATTGATCAAATTCTTTTGGTGTCTTCCATTCTTCGATTGGAATTCCTTCAATGGCAGTGATGGTTTCTAATGCTAAGCGGCGATTATTCAAAATACATACTTTTCCTGTAAGGCGCAGACCAGGTCGTAAAACATATTGTTTCAATAAGGAAATGGGCACAACAACATCTTCAGGACATGGCTTAAAATTAAATAATGGCCAGCGAAGTAAGGGGGTTTCTGGAGAAAATTCTAAAATTCCTTCCGCTGTTAACTCTCCTCCCAATATGATCTGGTGGCGTGCTTGGGCTGTGATTAGACCATGGCGAGAGGAATCATGAGGAGGAGGAAGTTCTAGTTCTTGATGTCGTTCGAGGAGCTGATGGTAGCTCAGTGCTTGAAGATCGTTCAAGGAAAGGAGAGCAGGAGGGGGAATTGTTGCTTTTTCTGGGATTTCTTGGGTTGTGGACATGGGAGAAAAAAGTAACTGAGTCAGAGCGAAAAATTGTTTTTCTAGATTTTCTTTGGAGCCATCATTCCAAAGAACAAAGCTTGCTTGAGCGATTTTTGTTGAGAGAGGAAGCTGAAGTTGAAGAAGAGCGGATGCTGTTTCTTGGGAGAGGTGACGCTGTTGAGTTAAGCGATCTTTTTGAACCTGCTCGGAAGCAGCGACTACAATGACATGATCAAAATAAGTAGCAAGATTGTTTTCAAAAAGAAGAGGGATATCAGCGATGAAAAAATAGTTGGAATCAGCATGGGCAGTAATAGCCTGAGGATGCCAGATTTTTTTTAAGCGAGGGTGTAGAATTTCTTCGAGTTGTCTTTTTTGATGAAGAGAGGAAATAAGAAAGGATCGCAGTTGGGTTCGATCAGCTTTTCCTTGATCATCGTAAACTTCATTTCCAAAAATGCTTTTGATTTCAGTAGCGACATCAGCATTTTGGTCAAGTAATCGTGAAACCTCTTGATCTGCGTCAAAAAAAGAGTGCGTTTTTTTTTGATGCTGACAATAAGTTGCAAATAAATTCATCACAAGCGACTTTCCGCAAGCAATTCCTCCAGTAATAGCGATGCTAGGCATTTATTAAGGTTATAGGTTAGGGGCTATAGGCTACAGAAAAATTTCTATTCATCCTTTTTTCTTGGTCGGGGAAAGATCAGCCTTGCTGCCAATAGGAACTCCATCCGCGTTGAGAATTTTAGGAGTAACAAAAATAATGAGATTCTTTTTTAATTTTCTCTCAGTTTTTGATCTAAAAAGAAACCCTGCTAAAGGAATATCGCCTAAAATAGGAATTTTGTCTTCAACATGTTGGATGTCTTCACGGATGAGGCCTCCAATAATAACGGTTTGACCATCTTTGACTGTAACCGCTGTGTTAACTTCACGAATAGTAAAAACTGGTTGGTTAATTGTATTGGTCGTTAATGTCTCAGAAAAAGGAGTTCCGCTCATATTTGTTGCTGTAACACTATAGCCAACAGTATTAATAGGTGTTCCGTAATTGATAAAACCATCAAAGTCGGTAATTTGAGGGTGTAGTTCTAATGAAATCATTTTATGATCTGGGGTGATGGTTGGTTTTGCCTCTAAGGTAACGCCTAAGTTTTTTGAAGTCCAACTGGTTGGAAATGAGGGGGTGATAGTTGGTGGAGTGGATCGTAGTCCTCCGGTATAACTATTGGTGGCAACAGTTGAGACCGGAATCTGAGGAGGTGAGTATTGAGATGGGTAGATAAACTCATCAACAATTTTGATCATCGCTTTGGAACCATTTTTTGTAGTAACGTGCGGTGCGGCCATGAGATCGATGCCTTTTTTCTGATTCAAGGCGCGAACAACCATTTGAAATTGAGGGGTGCTGCAAACTCCTCCAATACTGAAGATGCCTGGCACAGAAGAATCGGCAAGTGCATTACGAGCATTTCCTTCAAGTACTGTATCAACAGAAGTGTCATTAATTGCTTGATGACCAGATCGGAGGGCGCCAATAGGATTCATCCCAGCTGTAGGAAAAGGGTAGGCAGTTGTATTTAATCCATTAGCAGATCCTCCTCCGCTCATGCTTAGACCGCTATTGCCCAAAGAAAAAGCACCTAGTAACCAATTAAAGCCTAATTCAGAAAGGTCATTTTGATTGATTTCAATAAATTTGGTTTCAATAGAGACTTGAAGAGGTGGTGATTTGATAACGCTTTTTATTAAAGTGTCAATAAGGTCAAGGCGTTCAGGAGTGTTGCGAACAATAAGTTTATTGGTGGAAGGAAGGTAAGTGGCACTGGACTCAATAGGAAATTCAATTCCTTTAGACTGAAAAAAATTTTTGATTGAGGGAAAAGAGGTTTCTTGATTTGGAAAAAAAGAGGAAGAAACCTCGTACTCGCGGGTTGATAATTTTTCTGTAAGCTGAGAAGCAGGGACTAGTGAAACTGCATAAGGGTCGATTTCTACTTTGCAATTAGCTTGTTGGGCAAGATAGTTTAACGCTACTCCTAATGGAACCTCATGAAGTTCTAAATTAAAATGAGGGGAGTTAGTATTATTCAGGGATTCAATGAATGCAGATTTGATAACAATATTGACACCTTCTCTTGTTAGATCTGCCTCACGGCTTTTTTCTTTTAAGTAGTCAACAGATTCATCAAGAGTGGTATCTTCTAGTTCGACCTTTGGAAGGAGGATATTGTGGAGTTTTTTGCTAATAGTGTCTGCAGGAGACAAATTGGCTTCTGTGAGGGCTAAATGTTCAGAGGATTGCGGAACTTGAGTAATCCAATCCTTTTCTACATCTGAAAGAAGATTTGCTCGTGTTGTGTTGTGAGCGTCATCCTCATTTTTATTTATATTGTGTTGAAATAGAAGAGGCGCTTTTTCTTGGGGATCGTCATGAAAGGCTTGAAGATAATTTAGTAAATGAAGGGCATCTGGATTTGTGGGGTCAGCTTCTGGAAGTAGAATCAAATAGAGTTGTTTGCGAGCTTCCTCAAAGTGCCTTTCATTAGCTAACAATTTAGCATAGGCAATAGAGTAGGTAGTAAAATCTTTTATAACTGCTGCGCGCTGAGCTTGCGTTATCGAGGAATTTTCAGCAATTGAATCAAGTGCTTCTTGGGATTTTAAGGCTGCTTCTTTAATATGATTTTGTACGTGTGCTTCCTCTGCTTGTTTTAAATAGCAGGAGGTTTGAGCATCATTTCCCTTTAGAAATAAGGTCGAAAAATTAACAACTAAAATATAATAAAAATATAGTTTAACATTCATATTTAGAGAGTATTGTTTTTCTTTTCAAATTTCTTTCCTGATGAGTCGACTAGCCAAACTGTTACAAAAATTAAAAGGTTCTTTTTAATGTGTTGCTCAGACGAAGAGCGAAATAGCTTTCCGACTAGTGGTAAATCTCCAATGATGGGAGTTTTGTCATTTATTTTTTGAACATCCTCTCTCATTAGTCCTCCAAGAACGATGGTTTGCCCTGAGCGAAGAGCAACCTGAGTATTAACTTGGCGCACACTAAAAATAGGTTGGTTAATTGTATTCTCAGTTAATAGCACTGGTGTTGTGGATCCAGTCGCAATTCCTTGGCCTATTCCGATAAAACTAGGGGCTTGGGAAAATATGGGATTTCCATAATTAACAAAGCCTTGGAATTCTACAATTTGAGGTGCTAGCTGAAGGTTTATTTTCTTCTGGTCAGGATCTACGATAGGTTGAACCTCTAGCTCAACTCCAACATTTCTTCTTTTAAAGGAAGCGGGAGTGGCTGGAATTGCTGGGTTAATCCCGCCTGATTGATTTTGAGGTACCTGAGGCGGCAAATATTCACTAGGATAGGGAAAGTCTCTTGCAATAGTGATGATAGCTTTTTTTCCACTAGAAACAGTGACTTTTGGGGACGAAAGTAAATCTACGCCTTTTTTTTGATTGAGCGCTCGTAAAACAACTTGAAACTGAGGGTTTGTTAATACTCCTGCTAACGCTAAGACACCTGCATTTGGAGCAAAGTATCCTCCTAACAAAGTCTCTAACATGCTAGCAGTAACTGCGCTTGAACCTTGGCGATTTCCAGCGGTTACAGAGCCGGCTCCAGGTGGGCCTCCGGCAATTGTTCCTACTGGGCTTCCGTTTTGTTGAATAGGATAGTCTTGGGATTGATAACTTGCTTGATTTCCAGCGGTTCCTCCTCCGCCATTGGCTTTCTTTCCAATTGGGAATGTGCCTAAAAGCCAATTCAGCCCTTTTTCTTGCCAAAAATTTTGTTTTACTTCAAGGAAACGGGCTTCGATTTCTACTTGAATTGGAGGGTGTTCAGTGGCGTTTCTAATTAACAGATCAATCAAATTAAGATTCGATGACGTATTCCTTACAACTAGGATGTTGTTATCTGAAAAATAGTAAGCGCTAGCTCCTTTTGGAAAAGTAATGCCCTGAGAAATAAGGGCTTCTTTTTCTGATGGAAATGAATTAGTCGTCTGTATTAAATCGGACTTTTCTTTTTGGCTATCTGGCGAAATATTGAAAAAGTCGGGGGGGACTTTATATTCCTGAGTTAGGAGAGGTTCCTTGAGCTCATCTTCTTCGTCAATGGAGCTTAATGATACAGCATAGGGATCTACCTTGATTGTAAGATTGGCTTGCTGGGCTAAATAGCGAATCGCTTCTCCTAGCGGAATCTTTGTAAGAGATAGGTGGACGTTTGGTTCAGGGTTATTATCTTTATTAGGACTCAATTTTAAGACAATATTAATACCTTTTTTATTGGGATTTTCTTCCGAGTCATCTGCTAGGCATGCTTGTCGTTTAAGCTCCTTTAGCGCTTCTGTTACTGGAATATAGTAAAAATCGATTTGAGGAATAATTAATGAGTTGAGCTTCTTGGCTAAATATTCTTCGCTTTGGTTATGAGAAAATGAAGAGGGATTGGTAGTGTTTGTTTCATTACTAGGAAGCTTCCACTCTTTATCTAGGTCGCTTAGCATTGCTTTTCTGTCTTTCTGTGCCATGGTAACGTCCTTTTTCTCTTTTTCGTGAATAAGCTCGATTCCCAAAAGGGCAGTTGTATTAGATTTCTCTAAAGAAAGAACTTTTTTGTAATCAGAGAGAGCATTTTCCCAGGCTTCTTGTGTATAATTTATTTCAGCATTCCGTAGATAATCTTTTATTTTTGCATGAATGGGGGGTGCGTAAAACTGGTTGTTCTTAAATTTATTTGATAACGTAATTAATTCAGTGCAATGCGGAGGATAGGATTGGGTTGCTACTTTATTAATTAAGCAATTTGCTCTCTTTGATTCAGGAGAGGTGCTTGTCAAACTATCTTCAGTGGCAGCCAGGGTGATGGCTTCACAGAGAAGGTGTGCTGTTTTTTTCTGTAGCTCAGCAAATACAGGCTTGTCCTGTTTAATTGATTCAAGGGCATTGTAGTAATGTTTGCTTGCAGCTATGTAATCTTGTTGGATCATAGCTAGGTTTCCTTGTTGTATTTTTTCTTTGGCGTAGTCGCATCTTGCTTGGATAATTAGGGCTGCTCTTTCTGTGTTAGTTAATGACTCAATATCTAAAAATGAGGAAGATAACAGTGTTTGATTCAGTATTAAAATCGATAGCATAAATTTATATAACTTTCTCATATTTAAAAAAATTTAAATTTTATTTTGTTTTAAAAGTATTTTTTATTCAGCTGTAATAGGTATTTTATACTGATAATAATTCCGTTGCAGGGTGAGGTAGCTATCATTAATGTCGACGAGTTGATACTCCTCGTGTTCTGCTGCGATTTTCGTATTTTCTCTTTGTCCTTCGCTTGGCAACAAATAATCCAAAGAAAAACAGTCGCCTAATTTTAGATTGATTGTCTGTGGTGGATTAAAAATAATATTTTCCAATTTAACGGATGTTACATTAGTGAGTGAGCTTGGCTGGGGGTGATAGGGGGTTTTTTTAATAAGGACTGTTTGTTTTTTATTCTCAAGATGTTCTAGCGTTAGTTCACTGCTGTCATAATATATGTTCTTATAACGAGTATGCTTCTCTTGATAGTTAACTAATTTATAAGAAGTTCCTTCTATTTTGGTTCCCATTTGCGCATAGCGTATTTTTTTATTAAAAATAGGTTGGCCGTACTTGTTTTTAGTTTGTATCGCTGTGTTAGGTTGTATTTGAAATAGCTTTTCTTTGTTATTAACTTGGAAACCAAGGAAATAGAGGCTTAAAGTGTCACTTGTTATGTCCTTTTTGTGACATCTTAGCTTTGTCCATAATAGTGGGTGAGATGTTGGGTCGCTAGGATCTGAGGCAAACCTACCTGGTTCTTCTTGCGGGTTATCTCCTAGCCACTTTTCCAAATTATTGAACCCCGTATGATCTTTATCTTCAAAAAGAACATTAGGGTTGGTGTAGTCTAAATTGTTATAGATGATCCATTCATTTGGTATGGGAGGGCAAAGTGCTTGGGGGAGTTCTATTGGATCGATGAGTTTCTGATTTTGTACTGCATAATGGCGGGAAATAAATAGTAATTGCTTGGAGGGAGGAGTGATCCATTCCTTGTTGCTGTCGACACGCGTGGTTAGGCAGGTGGTATCAAGTAAGTTGATCCATAATATTACGCTGATTGTTTCATTGCCTAAAATTGGTAAGAGTCTATCTTTTGTGCACAGAGAATGATGGAGAGGTGGAGAGGGGGTGTTATTACAGACACTTACTGAAGAAATGATAAAAGGATGTTTAGAACACGCGATGGCATTGAATAATTTTTGGAAGTTTTCTTCTCGCATTGTGATGTTAATGACAAGAGTTCCTAGTGTTGAGTTCGGAGTATTATTAGGTTGATTGCAGGGTTGCTCTTTGGTCAGTTCAAGTTTTTCGATTTTCGATTTTGGGAAAAGAAGTATTTTTTCAAAAATGTCTTTTAATAAAATCCATTGCTTTTGTTCGTATTGAGTGCATTTTTTTTGCTTTTTAGATAAAAAATACTTTCGTTCAAATGCTGAAAAAGCATCAACAGGAAGAGTGACTTTTTTGAGACCCGACTGATATTGAAGCTGAGCTATATCTTTTTTAACTTCAGTTTCAAAATCTATAGGGTCTAGAACATTACTCTCTTCCAAATGTTCTGAGGAACGCTGATCTGGATTTTGTTGAAGTTCGTTTATTCGCTTCTTGGCTAAAAAAATTTCCTGCTCTATAGCAGACAATTTCTGTAAACATACGTTACTAAGCTTCCTTTTTTGAGATCTTAGGTAACAAAAAGTCATCGCCGTTACAGCAAGAGAAATAAAAATAGTAATGGGCAAACTGATTAACAAATAATCGGAAGAGATGCTTAATCGCTTTTGAATATTCATAGTTGAATAGGTGAATGGAGCTGAAGTTGAAGAAGGAATTGGTAGGCATAAGCCATGCCACTTTCTTTGGAGCACGAAAGGAAAGACTCCTCTTTATCATGTGTTATAAAAAAGGGAGAGGTGTTCAGCTTTCTGGCATATTCGTGAATAAGTTCTTCGCCCTTTAATCCTTCTAAATAGAGTCCATTAATTTCCAAAGCAGCTATTTCAGTGAGCCCTTGTTTTCCTTTTATTTCTCTAATAATAGGTGTGAGCTGTGTAATCCATACGCCGCGTTGAGGAAGGCAGTTATGAAGTTCATTAATGAGAAGCGGCCATTGGTCATGAGCTGCTTGAAGTGCTTTTACTGTTTTATTGCTCTCTTCTTTTTTTGTTAGTTCTTTCTCTTTTTGGAGTAGTTTATTTAATTCCAATTGACTTTGCTGCAAATGGATGGAAATTTTATATGATTCTTGAGTAGTTTTCTTATTTTCGTAATAGCTATAAAAAAGGCTCGGAATCGAAATGAGAAATGCTAAAAAAGATAAAGTAAAAATTGCAACAAGCGTTTGTTTCTTCCGATGGAGCTCTTTCATGGAAGGAGCGCTAAATTGATCAATAGGGATAATGCGATCTCCTAAAAAATTAACAGAATGCTTTGGCGGCTGCTTTTTTGAAACTAGTGTATTGGCAATGTGAGAGCCAACTAACTTTGCTGGCCATATTTTTTTGAAAAGTCTTTTAATAACAGATTCAATTAAAATGGGATTGAGCAATAAACAGGGATCTACCTCAACTAGTGAGATACCTAGCTCTTTTTTAAAAAAGCGAGAAAGCGATATAAGCTTATCGTCTGAAAAATAAGTTTTTATGATCCAACAGGGATAATGAAAACTTTGGATATTTAAAAAACGGAATTCATTTTTTAAAAAAGTGAATAACAACAGAGGCAGTCCAGTCTCTTGTTCACAAAAATTATTGTTAAAATAGCCAAGAGGATGAAAGTGAGACCAGTGCAGCTTTTTTTTAGAAGAGAGACAAAGGGCATTAAGAGAGTGATGAGCAAGCTGGATCAAAACAGTTTCTTGAGAAACAAGCAATGAGTGCAAGGAAAGGGGGATAAGGCTTATTTTTTCAATTTTAAATCCCTCTTCTTGGATAGCGCTCATCAGCGTTTCCAAAAAATCCGTTTTCAGCACTGCATAGTCTACTGTCTGAGATGGCGTCGCTTTTTGGTGCCCAATTTTTTGATAAACAATGGTTACTTCTTCTAATGGCAGTGGCACGAACTGCCGGGCATCACGTTGTATGATCTGTGCTGTTGACAGAAAGAGAGGGGTTTTTTTATAGCTTACTGATCGAAGAAGTGAAAAATCAGACGATAGGATACAATGCAAGGAGGATGGAGGGATTTCCCATCTCTTTTTTACCTTTTTGAGAAAATCTTTAATTTCTTCTATGAAAATTTTTCGAGAAGAAGGGGCTTGAGAAAAAAAGTGTTTCTCTTCGCGCTGAATGGCTAAGCTGCCATTCGTGGTCGAAAGCTCAACGAAGCGTGCCGAGGTTAGTTCTAGGGAGAGAGCAAGAGTGACCATTTTGGCAAATGGTCGGGATGATACTCAATCTTCCTAGAACATGCGAGATCTAATTTTCTAGAAAGCAGTACAACTTTCTAAAATAAAATTTGTTATACGCGTGATCGAAAATAATCGATTGTTTTAACAATCCCTTCTTCAAAGTCAACCTTCGGTTCCCATTTTAAAATTTCTTTTGCGCGCGTAATATCGGGTTGACGAACTTTAGGGTCATCAATAGGAAGCGGTTTGAAATCTAGAGAGGAGTTTGCTCCAATGAGCTTTAAAATTTCTTCACCAAATTGCCGGATGGTCATCTCACGAGGATTACCAATGTTTACTGGAGAATGATAGTCACTCATCATGAGGCGAAAAATTCCATCAATGAGATCAGAGACATAACAAAAGCTTCGTGTCTGGCTTCCATCTCCAAAGATGGTGAGAGGTTGATTTGTTAAAGCTTGTCCGATAAAAGCAGGTACGACGCGCCCGTCACGTAAGCGCATACGAGGGCCGTAAGTATTGAAAATACGAACGATTTTCGTATCCATTTTATGAAAGGTGTGATAGGCCATCGTGATAGCTTCAGCAAAGCGCTTGGCCTCATCATAAACACCGCGTGGCCCAACCGGATTGACATTGCCCCAATAATCTTCGGTTTGAGGGTGGATGAGAGGATCTCCATACGTTTCTGAAGTTGATGCTAACAAGAATGCAGCTCCCTTTTCGCGAGCGAGGCCAAGTGCATTGTGTGTTCCCAAAGAACCCACTTTAAGCGTTGGAATAGGAAGTTCTAGATAATCAATCGGGCTTGCAGGGCTTGCAAAATGCCAAACATAATCGACGGTACCAGGAATAAAAATATATTCTGTGACATCTTGGCGAATGAATTTGAAGTGATCATTTCCAGCAAGATGCTCTAGGTTGAGCGGGCTACCAGTGATGAAATTATCAACGGCAATAACAAAATGGCCTTCTTTCAACAATCGGTCAGTGAGATGAGATCCAAGAAAACCAGCACCTCCGGTGACAACGCTGACGGGCTGGTGAGAATGAGAAGCTAAATTTTTTTTCATAGGCAAAAGAACGAAATACCATGCTAGACTTAAAAATCAGGATGGAAATAAAAATTTTATTTTTGTAACCTCAACCCCCATGAGAAATTTCAAGGCAGCATTCTTGTTAGGAATTTTTTCCAGTGGTTTTGTTTGGTTGTTGTTATTAGGGGGGTATTTTGTATCGCTCGATATTGGTTTGGAAAAAATTTTTCATTTTCCTTTAGTTGAGTCACCTTCAAGTGAGTGGTTACAAGGTTTTGCTTTAGTTTTTGTGTCCTTTTTTACCATTTGGGTGAGTATTCATTTACTTGCTCGTAAAGAGCGGCTGGTGTTTGTCTTTTTTGTCGCTCTTCTGTTGATCACTGGCAGTTTAGTGCTTGGACTTTATCATGTAGCAATGAGTCCTCTTCCTTTGATAGCTGCGCTTGGTTTTAGTTATTTGCTGTCACTAGGGTTTTTAAAAACAAGCTTGGGCTCTCGCTATCCGCGACTCCAATTATTATTTGGAAAGCGACTTAATCGTGCCTCATTAGCGCAGTTAGTTAATGGAAATACTGGGATAAATTTTTTAGGAGATTGTACAGAAGGAAGCTTGCTCGTCTGTTCGCTCAATAACAGCTCTGAGTTGATGGAGTTATTACCACCTGAGGATTATGTAGCCATGACAAACCTTTATTTGCAGACAGCTTCTGATTTTCTGGTCGAAGTAGGCGGCTACCTTGAGGAATGTTCTGGTGAGAGCTTACGTCTTGTTTTTGGAGCGCCACTTTCAACGGGAGGGCCCTGGAATCATGGTGTTAAAGCAGTAAGGGCTGCGTACGATTTAATGCTGCGGCTGGATGAGCTTAATTATCAATGCGACCTACATTGGCAACAACGACTTGATGTTCGTATTGGCATTAACTCCGGAAAAATGATTGTTGGGAAATTTGGCGGAACACGATTAAGTCATTATAGTGTTGCTGGTCATGTAGTGGAGTTTGCTTCTTATCTGAGTGCCGCTTGTCATAACTATGGATGTCGGATATTGGTGGGACCTAAAACATATGCTATGGCAGAAAATGCAATTGAGTTTAGGCCAATTGATCTCTTGCAACGAAAAGGGTTGCGCCGTCGTATCGAGCTCTATGAAGCACTGGCGCCAAAACAAGCTCTCTCGGCCGAACGGGAAAGAAGTCGTAATCTTTTTTGGAGAGGTGTTATTTTTTTCCGCGAGCAAGAATGGGATAAGGCTGTAGAAGCTTTTACGGCAGCACGAATTGCTGGTATTGCTGATAAGGCACTCGATCTTTATCTTGAGCGAATCGATCGAGCTAGACGTGGTTTTGATGCACTTACGCCTGAACAGGTTGTTTTAAGTGAATCAATTAGAGATCATGCTTAGCTGAATTTTTCATTCCAGTTTCTATGGTCTTTATATCAGAATCGAGTTCCTGTGCTATTCTATCAATCTTATTGCCATATTGGGCGATATCGGCAGAAATGCGTTGATAGGCTTCTTTTTCTTCATGAGCGACGGCTTGACCTAAAAGCTTATCTTCGTGATGAGCCTGCGTTGTAGCTATAGAAACGTTCCGATGGTGTTTCATTAGTTCCTCATCTTCTAATTCTGATCTACTTAATGCATCTGTTTCACCCCTTCCTCCCGGCGTATTGATCATAACGTAGTTATCTTCTTCGCTTGTCTCTAGTCCTAGGCCATCAGTTGGTATTTCAATTTGTGGCTGCTGTGCCAATGAAGAGGCAAAATGAGAAACTGCGTCGCCTATGTTTCTTGCGCCTGGTATAACGTGATCCACAAAAATATGAGCAGCCTGACGACTAACATTATCTATAGAGAACATTATAGATTCAGTATTCCTCAGAGGAACAGTGGGGACATTGGCACTAAGATAGTTAAAAAAATGACGAGCAGGTTCAGAAGATTGAATGGCTCTGCTGAATGTTCGTTGTAACGAATTAGAAACCTGGGCAATTGCACGCCCATTCAAATTACCAATATGATGGATATTTGAAAAACTAGAGCTTGTTTCAATTTCTGTTATTGGATTGTTTGGAAGTTGCGCTAATAGATTTTGAGCAGGGTCCATATTATTTGCTTAGTACGGTTGGCTCATCGTAGAAAAAAACGGCGCCTTCCAGCAAGGTGATTCTCTGTAAAGTTAACAGAGGAATATTCGGTTGTTTTTCTCATAGCCGATCACTACCATTTTTGCTCGTTATCTGACTTGCTCTTATTGGGCGTTGATCATGTTGGTGTCGGTCATATTTCTTGAAAACAAGAAACTTTTTTTTGCATTCTGTTAACAAAGTCTCTGTTTCTTATAAACTATGCCAATTTACGAAGATCGTATAACCTACAAACTGTAATTTGCCTCAATGCTTGATTATCCTGAATCCTTTCGCCAACTTATCCAGCAGCTTCGTCGTTTGCCTGGTATTGGACCTCGCAGTGCAGAGAGGATTGCACTATGGCTCTTACAATCACCTCGCGCTCGTCCTGAAGAATTAGGTGCTGTGATCACCCGGACAGTTCGAGACTTAACAACCTGCCGTCTCTGCGGATTTTTTACAGAGCAAGAGTTCTGTTCTCTTTGTGCTAACCCTGTACGACAAGGGAACGAATTGTGTGTTATTGAGATGGTAACCGACATTTTGCCATTGGAGCGAACTGGTGTTTTTCGAGGTCGCTATCATGCGCTAGGAGGCAAGCTCTCTCCGCTAGACGGGATAGGGCCCGAACAATTGCGTATCACAGAACTCTTACAACGCATTGAGTTAGAGAAGCCATCAGAAATTATTTTGGCTCTTAATGCTGATGTAGAAGGAGAGGCTACAGCTCATTATCTTTCTGAATTGATTGCTCCAAAAGGAGTCAAGTTGACTCGCCTTGCTCAAGGGCTTCCAGTAGGTGGTGGTATCGAACATGCTGATCCAATTACGTTGCAGCGGGCATTAGCAAATCGAAGAAGATATGAATAATTTTTTCCTGTAATCTGTAACCTGCCGCCTGTAGTCTATAACAATGCTTGCTAAAATTGATCCCACTCTCCATCAGGAAAAAAAACCTGATTGGATTAAAGTTCGACTTCCTTCCAACCCTGTTTTCTTTTCAACGAAAGCTCTTGTTGCTGATCTCCGCTTACATACGGTTTGCGAAAGTGCGCAATGTCCTAATCGTTGGGAGTGTTGGAGTGGAGGAACAGCAACGTTCATGATTGCCGGAGATCGTTGTACGCGTGCTTGTGGATTTTGTGCTGTGGATACAGCAAAGCCTTTTCCTTTAGAGGAAGATGAGCCGCAACGTGTCGCGGAGGCCATTCGTCGCATGAAGCTCAAACATGTTGTTATCACAGCAGTGGCACGCGATGACGTTAAGGATGGGGGGGCTCTTCATTTTGCAAAAACGATTGAGGCGATTCGTGCGATGGATCCTGCCATTACCATTGAAATTTTAACGCCAGATTTTAATGGCAAGGAAGACTCCCTACAAACAGTCGTTGATGCACGGCCTCACATTTTTAATCATAACTTAGAAACTGTTGCGCGTCTTACACCGCTTGTTCGTTCTCGTGCAAAATATCAACTATCACTTGATTTTCTCAAACGAGCTCGAGAGATTGCTGAGCTTGCAGGATGGAAGATGTCAACGAAAAGCGGTTTAATGCTTGGTCTTGGAGAAACAGAAGAAGAGATTTTTCAAGCAATGGATGATTTGCGTGAAGCCGATGTTACTGTTCTCACCCTTGGACAATATTTACGTCCTACTCCCCAGCATTTGCCAGTGGTGGAATATATCCGCCCCGAAACGTTTGATCTCTATGGTGAGGTTGCACGTCGCAAAGGATTTACTTTTGTTGCGAGTGGGCCGCTCGTACGTAGCTCGTATCATGCGGCAGACTTCAACCCTCATGAGGTTTAAGGATTCTCCTGCACTGCCAGCTGGGTCGGCCACTGTTTAGTAATTAGTTTTCTGGTGCTAAACAAATATGCTTAATCTGAGAAATCGTCGTCGTTGCTTGGAGTTGGCGAGGGAGCTGGATCCGTATTATTGGTATTATTATCAGATGCATTAACAGGAATCGCTTTGAGAGTAGGCGTTGTCTCTTTTTGTTTTGCAAAAAGTTGTTGTAATACTTTTCCAATGAGGGGGGCAGCTTGGCTTCCACCATGGACATTGTTATCGCCAGGTTCTCCTTCATAGACTGCAGCGAAGGCATATTGAGGATGGTCTGCTGGTGCAAAGCCGATAAACCAAGCGGCAGTGCGTTGTTTGTTTTTGGGGCCCCATTGTGCTGTTCCAGTTTTTCCTGCCACATGAATACCAGGTACCTGAGCCCGATGTGCTGTTCCTTGAGCATCTTCCGTGACACCAACCATAGCTTCACGCAACGTGGACAAAACATTTGGATCCATGTTGAGATTGGAGCGAACGCGATCAGGATAGGCGACAATGACTTTGTTATCTGGAGTTTGAATTTGCTTAATGAGGCGCGTTTGATGAAAGATTCCTCCAGCTGCAATGATCGCCATCTCCTGAGCAGCCTGAAGTGGGGTGATGAGAATATCTCCTTGTCCAATACTCATGTTGGCGATGTCACCAGGTAAAATTTTTCGATGTTGCACTCGCAACATATAAGCATCATCAGGAATATTTCCTTTTACTTCAGCGCGGAGGGGGATGCCAGTACGGTGTCCAAGACCAAGATGCTGAGCCCACTCAATAATTGGCTTGGCTTTGATTTTCAAACCACATTGATAAAACCAAGTGTTACAGGATTGAGTTAGGGCTTGAACAAAGTTGAGCTTTCCAGCGTCAACTTTTTTCCAGTTATGGAACGTGACATTGCCAACATCGAATGTTGGAGGACAGTGAAAAGTATCGCTAGGTCCAATTAAACCTGACTCTAAGGCGGCAATACCAACAACAGGTTTAAAAGAAGAACCTGGAGGATAAGCCGAACGAAAGGCACGGGGCAGGAGAGGAACATCAGGATCTTTGGTGAGTTGTTCAAAAGTTTTTGGATTGATAATAGGAACAAAATCATTGGGATTAAAACCAGGCTGAGAGGCCATCGCTAAAATTTCTCCGCTACTAGGATCAATAAAAACTATGGCGCCGCGCTTGCAATTTTCATGTAATACTTTTTCACAAAGTGCCTGTAAATCTTGGTCAATAGTAGTGATAACATTATTTCCAGAAACGGGAGTTTGAGAGGTTCGTTCAGAACTTTTTTTGCCCGATTGGTCATAGGTAACAAAAAAACTTCCAGCATGTCCTTTTAATTGACTATCAAAAACCTGTTCGATTCCTTCACGTCCTTCAATCTCAGGAAAAAGAAAATCTTTATTTTCAATGAGGCGCGTAGACAGAGGTGCTTGCCGGCCGGTATAGCCAATCAGGTGTGAGGCAAGACTATTTTTAGGGTAATAGCGGAAAAAAGTTTGGCGCACAGTAAGATAAGGAGAGAGCCCACGCTTTGTAATTTCTAATTCTTCCGGAGAGAGATCCTCGATAAGATCAAGTGGCAGCAGTCCGCGATTGCGATAGTGATTAACGATTGCTTGGTCACTGATAGTAATAGGATGCTTGAGTAAGCCTTGAGCGAAGGTGATATGCTGCTTTGCAAAAGCCAGAGCTTTGTCATTAGTTAGCGAAAGTGGTGTTGGAAATTGCAACGCCAAATTATAACTGATACGAGTTTGAGCTAGCGGTTTTCCATAGCGATCTGTGATCTGTCCTCGAGGTGCAGGAACAGAAAACTGGAATGTTCGCGCCTGTAGCTGTGTTTCCCAAGTAGGTTTTGGATTTTCGACAAGAGGCTCGTCGATGCCGGCACAGAGCGATAAAATAGCTCCCGCAAAAAAGCCAAAAAGAAAAAGCAATTTTCTCCTCATGATCGTGACATGGTGATGTGAGGCTGTTTCAGATACAGCGGCTCTACGGAATTTGCAGGCTCAATATCCTTTGCCAGATACGCTAAAATCGCTGCATTTGGTGCTTGGATCGTGATGTTGAGGAGAGAAGCAAGATCAGGAAGTGCCTGCGAGGAGATAATAGGAAAGTGGGGATGTTTTTTTACCTCTTGCAAAAGATCATCATGTGATAACAGAAATGGTTTTTCTAATAATTCCTGTTTTGATGATAAAGCAGCAAGCCAATATTGACCGCCACGAGCATCGCCCATAACCCAACAGTCATGCTTGGTTTCTAAGCTGACAACGGATGAGAGGCCTACTAGTTCAATATCTGCTGCAGCACCTATTCCTTGTGCCGCAGCAATTGAAGCCCGGAGGCCATTGTAGGATCCTGGTCCTAGGCCAACTGCAAGGCGGTCTGGTTTTCCGCATTGATGAAGAGCCAGCTGTAAGCCTTCAAAAAAAATGGAGGAATTTGTTCGTGGCTGCGGGTGATGATATTCAAAAAGAATTTTTTCATCATCCAAAAAAGCAATGGAAGCAGTTGAAGTAGAAGAATCGAGGGCAAGAATTTTCACAAAAGGCTGAGAGCTGGAGGCTAAAGGCTAAAGGCGCTGCCCAGGAAAGAAAACTTCAATTTTTCTTGTTTCATTTTCGAGTGGCGTGATCACAATGCGAATCGTTTTTTGAGGAAGAACATTAGAAAATTTATTACCCCATTCAATAATCGTCAACCCCTCTGAAAAATAGTCTTGGAGGCCTAAATCAAGAGCCTCGGCTTCGGTTTGAAGACGATAAAAATCGCCATGATGCAAACAATTTTCAGCAGACCCATAACTTTGTAGTAAGGTAAAAGTAGGACTTGTAACTTCGTCATGAATGCCCATGGCCACGGCAATAGCTTTCGTAAAATGTGTTTTTCCAGCCCCTAGCGGACCTTCTAGGCTGATGACATTTTTTTTTCCAAGCTGTTGAAAAATTTGAGTGGCGATATAGTTAGTCTCTGTAATATTGCTCGCATGAAAAACGAGAGGAAGTGCAGCTAATTTCGATGCTTCATCGCGTTGTGCGTTGCCTTGTGACAAGTTAGAATGGGGTGGCTGAGGCAATATTTTTTCCATGAGTTGTATGCTTGTCAATTTATCGTGAGTTGATACAAAGGCTAGATGAAATTTAAAAACACCTTTTCTTTTATTGTTCTTTTTGTGACTGCTGTAGCAGCCTTGACTGCTTGTCAACGTCATGCTTCCAGGGATCTTGGTAATGATGGTGCTTTTCAATGTATTTCAGCAACGATCATGATTGCAGGGAAACCGACGACAACCGTGGTTGAGTGGAATACGAAAACAGGAATGGCTCGAATTTTGGATAGTATGGTTGTGACGTCAAAGGCCACAGGTACTCAAAATGTCGTCATTGGCTGGATTCCTCTTGGAGATCTTCAGAATGCTATCCAAGAAATCGTAAACAGGAACCAGGCTGCTCAACAACAGGCCACTCCAGCCGCAACTTCGGAAGCTCCCGGTTCTGCTTCTGCAACTGCAGGAAAAAGAAAGAAATAAGCTTCTTTGTTAAAAAGTCAGAGGACTACGACAGTGAAGAGCTAATTGCCGTTGCTGCATTCCTGCCCTGGCGGGGTCCATCAGTCTACGCTTCATAGCCTCTGACCCCATAGAGGGTAATCAAATGTCATATGCATAATAAAGAAAATTTTTATGAGAATAAAAACTACTTTCTTGTTTTATCTGGGCACACTCATTTTGTTAAAGCCTCTCTTAGCGCTACCGATGGATGTTCATTCTTCTGAAGTTGGTTGCAATCATTCTCAGAAGCAGAGGGTGCATACTTGTATAACAGAGCATCAGCTTAAAGAGGAAGGGGAGTCGACGTTATCAAGGAAGGACGCTGGTTCTTGTGTTTTTCCAAGCGAACAGACAGTGGAAACTGTCATGAAATATGACGCTCATCCTGATTGCTCAACCCCTTCTGCTAATGAAGGTCATGCTCCTTTCAATGATGATCATGAAGCACTATGGGATATGCTTGAAATTCCCGAACGAAAAAATCCACTGAATGCATATCTTCATTTTGCTAGCCATCAAAATAAAATAATTGCTGAAATTGCCATTGATGGAGATGGAGGAACATTTATTCGAGAGGATGATATTGCTGCCACGATAGGCGGTAAAGTATTACAGTTTTTTTTGACGAAGAGTGATTCTTTTGTGACTGATTACTATTCAACTCTCATTAAGAATTATGGCCAGCAAATCGCAGATGAAGTTTTTCCTCCATCTGTACGAAGTAAAGCTCTTCAGTTTGGATTAAGTAGTCAAATCGTATTTGATAGCCTTAGAGAGGCTAATTCAAGAAGGCTAGATAACATAATTGAGCAGCTTGATGCAGTAAAACAGACGACAACAAAAAGAATTCAACACGCCGATTCCTCTTTAGAAGCAGAATTATCATCCTCTGGAGCTGTTGCTAACTTAGATCAAGAAGAGCTTTGGAAAATTGCTAATAATATAAAAGCTTTATTGGGAAAACAGCCCGTTACGCCCGTAGATGCTCCGCCTGATACTCGAAGTTTATCTGCTCAGTACGGAGGGCATGCCATTCAATTATTTGACGTTGCAATGACCGCTAACAGTAGCATCATCTGGGCTCGAAGAGGTAGTTTTGCTATTGAAATAGTTCGTAGAATATTCGGCCTTTAATCTCGAGTTTTTAGGTTGTAGTCTACTCGAGTGAATTATCGTAATATTTTTTCCTTCCGAGAGGCCAATGATGAGCCTCGCCCTTTTTTAGATCATCTTGATGATTTGCGACGACTAGCCGTTAAGATCGCTATCATCGTTATGTTGGCAATGATCGCTTCGTTTTTCTTTCGCGATCGGCTTGCTGCTCTCATGCAGCGACCTCTCTTTAATGTAGACCCAACACGGGTTGGGAGCCTGCAATCATTAGGTGTAGCAGACTCTATGACGGTTTCGTTGGAGCTTTCTTTTTATGCTGGAATCATTATTTCTTTTCCAATTTTGATTTTTTTAATCGCGCAATTTCTTTTTCCTGCACTCCATCATGCAGAGAAAAGATTAATTATTCCTGTAGCAGCTTTTAGTTTTTTTCTTTTTTTGGTTGGAATTTTTTTTAGTTACTTTGTTGTGCTTCCAGGAACACTCGACTTTTTTTTTAAAGATGCCAAAGCAATGCATTGGACGCCGATGTGGACAGTGAGAGATTACTATTCTTTTACAACGCAGTTTCTAGTTGCTTTCGGAGTTGCTTTTGAAATGCCGATGGTGGTGCTTGCACTAGTAAAGTTAGAATTTTTAACAGCTGATGCGCTTCGTAAAGCACGTGCCGTTGCTATTGTAGCAATTTTTACAGTGGCAGCTTTTATCACACCATCTCCCGATTTGATGACGTATTTGCTGATGGGGGGACCGATGGTAGTGCTTTATGAAATCTGCATTCTTTTAGCAAAATTTGTAGAAACTAAAAAAGAAAGTTGAAATATCTTGGTTTTGTGAGTACATTTTCTAACTCTTCTTGTGACCCTATCGTCCAGAGGCCTAGGACACTCCCCTTTCACGGGAGTAACACGGGTTCGAATCCCGTTAGGGTCGCCATGATCGCAAGTTGCGCGATCACAGGAAGGTGAAGTTAAGACTTAATAGAACAAGTTTTTTTATTATAACTTCAACCTTAAATTAATCTCAAAGTCGTGCTTTGCGATTACCCTGGCGGCCAATTTAATTTTCTTTTTCCAAGAAGATGCAAATGCAAATGAGGAACTGCTTCACCGCCGTCTTGGCCATTATTGATAACGATACGAAAACCGTTTTCGAGTTTCTGTTCATGAGCAACGCATTTTGCCGCGAGAAGTAAGCTTCCGAGGAGTTCTTGATCTTCAATTGTTGCTTCGGAAATTCGTGGGATTGGTTTCTTGGGGACGATGAGTGCATGAAAAGGGGCCTGTGGAGAGATATCTTGAAAGGCGATCCAGGTTTGCCCTTCAGCGACAATGGTAGCTGGAACTTCGCGAGCAATGATTTTTTCGAATAACGTCATGAAGCAGAGATACAGAATACTGCTTGCGGATTACAGGAAAAAGTAGCTCAATTTAATAGGCTATAAACGAATTTTCTAACGCCCTGGACAACATCCCTACGGTCTTCTCAACGTTTGTAACTTTTTGTGCACAAGAGTTGTTAAATATCAGAAGTGGTAGAAAATTGATTCCAATAAGCAGCATCAAGGTCAAATCCCTGATGTGAGTTACGACAATTTTTATTGGCGCAGCCAGAATGTTTAGCAGTCCCAATTTTTTTTGAAGGAAGCGCTAATTCATTTGCTATTTCTTGACGCAATGGTAGCGCTGCTGCCGTCTCTTCTACTGCGATACCATGCGAATGTTCAATGCCAAGAGCGTGTAAAAAATAATCAATTTGTGCATGAATGGTACCAAAAAAATCAGCGATGCATTTAAGCCCACATTTTTCTAAAGCAGCTCCTAAAATTTCTGCAACATCAAAGCCTATTCTTCCTCCCAACATGCAAGCAATATCGAAGAGTGCATGAAGAATCGTTCCTGCTGCTTCATAATATTCCTGATATATGTATTCATGAAAAATAACTGCTCCCATGTAGGCACAGTAGGGGAGTAGCGCATAAAGGCCCACTTGTTGAAAGACGATGGCTTCAACAACTTCACCTCCTACATTCCAGAACGACCATTCTGTGGCGCTACTAATAGCTTTTAAAGCATCATAAAAATAGGATGAATAAGATACTTTACTGTTTTTATAAATTTGTTCGTGATTTTCTTGAAGCGGTGCCGCTCCATTGACTACAGGAGTGAGAGATGACGTGCTCAAACCATCACTGCACGCCTCCATATTTGGAGTAAGTGGTGTGAAAAGCATTTCATCTGTTACTGCATCATCCGTAGGGCAACCGTGATCGAGCCAGTTTAAAAAGCAGAGAGCATCACTTTGGCTAATATGAAGGACTGGAAATTCGCCACAATCATTAATAAGTGAGTAAGTGAAATGGATACCATCCTCTGCTAAAGAGCGCACGATCTGGTCAGAGGCCATTTCTGGATGATAAAAACCATGAGTATCAGACGGTTCAACCGCGTTTAAAAAAGTGCAGTAGTTTTCTGCCTTGATGTTTTCTAGGGAGTTTAATGTTGTCTCTGCAAAAAGTGAGCAAAGTGACGCAACAAGAAAAATAAGCAACGAATAGAAACGGCGAATGGTTGTTTTCATGAGAGAAAAGTATCGCTAAATGATAAGTCAATATCAATAGCTAATAACTTTTCTCAAACAATTGTCACTTCAAGCGCGCGTGATGAATTTGCTCTGACTGACGATGAAGAGAGATTTCGAATATAACTGACAATTTGTCTTTTTGTTTCTTCCCGACCGAGACGCTTGCGATGAAATAGATAGCGAAGTGAAGCCTCTAGACCATAGATTTTAAGCTCTTCAGAGGAAGATGTAGCAATTTTTTCAAGGCGTTGCTTGAGGAGTTGAAAAAAAAGAAGTTCATAACCTTCTCCAGCTTCTTTTGCTAGTTCAACTAGCGAGAGTGTTGTTGGTGGTGGAGGAAGAATGAAAGCTGTTGCAAGATCAGAAAATCGAAGAGAAAGGAGAAGATCTTTAATAATACTTTCTAGTTGAGCGATGGTAATAATGTTATCATTCCACTCTCGGCGTAAGTAAAGTTCGATGCTTTCTGCGAGTTCCCGTGAAAACCACCAACAGCCATAGCCATGTCTCGAGGCCGTTGTTTCTAATGCCTTTTTAATCCATGGTTTTTGAAATGAGAAAGCATGCCCATTGGGCAGTATAACCAATGGTAGCCCCTGCAGTAAGGCGATCATAAGAATTTATTCAAATGCTGAGCTCTCGGACTATGAACTCCTGTGACTGCGTCCTCGCGTTTATTCATACAAACTACAGTTCTGTACTTTTTGTTACATAGCCATAAGAGTCTGTTGGAATGAGATTCTTTGCTTATTATTCCAACAGTTTCTTTCATGTTTTCTAAAAATTGAGTTTTTATACTTCTAGTTTATAAACTTCTAATTGTCTTAACTGTTTTTTTTAAGGATTCAATTTCCTCAATAAAAGCGCCAACCTCTTCGAAACGACGATAGACAGAGGCATAGCGGACATAGGCGACAGGGTCAAGTCGGCGCAATTGCTCCATGACTTGATCACCAATAAAAGTTGTTGGAAATTCTCGTTGTTGAATAGTATCTAAATTTCCCAAAACTTCAGAGACTGCTGCCTCCATTGTTTCAAGAGAAACAGGACGCTTTTCACAAGCTTTTAAAAAACTAGCAAGAAGTTTTTGGCGATCGAGCTGTTCACGGCGTCCATCGCGTTTGATAACGAAAGTTTCGAGATGTTCAATTTCTTCGTAAGTTGTAAAGCGATGACTGCAGGCTAAACACTCGCGTCGACGGCGAATACTATTGCCTTCTTTGGAAAGGCGAGAATCAATGACTTTGTCATCAAGAGAATGGCATTTAGGACACAACATGGTGTTTGAAAAAACAGAACACCAGAAGAGTTGGCACAATATTTTGTGACGTCAAGGAAAAAGCAGATTTAGTAGAGAGTAAAGAGTAGGTGCATCATTGTTCCAAGTCTTATACTGAACGTGATGTGATAAAAAAAACTGCACCTTTTAAAAGATCATAGAGCTAGTTTTAAACGCTCTTTACTTTTTCCATTTTATATCCGGAGTCGACGGGGCTCGAACCCGCAACCCCCGCCGTGACAGGGCGGTGCTCTAACCAATTGAGCTACGACTCCTTCAAAACACTTTGTTGTGCTAAGAGAGGTAATATCATCCACGCATTTTGATTCAGAGCAATCTTATTTTTCAAAAGTAGGAATTTTTTTTTTCAATTCTTTACCCATTACTCTTTACTTATTACTGTTTTTAGGTGTCGTATTTTTCTTTTTCTCAATTTTTGAACAAGCTCGAAAAGGCTGGTGAGCTGCGTCGGATCGACTCTCCCATAGCAACTGAGCTTCAAATTACTGAACTTGCTGATCGTGAAATGAAGTCTCTGGGAGGGGGAAAGGCTTTGTTGTTTGAGCAGCCAATAATTGATGGGAAAATTTCAAAATTTCCTCTCGCGATTAATACAATGGGCTCAAAGCGTCGCATGGCAATGGCTCTTGGGCGTGAATCAGTAGACGATTTAGCAAGGCAATTGGAATTTTTAATGAAAGCCAAGCCGCCGCAATCTTTTCGTGAAGGTATCACGTTGTTGCGTCAAGGCATTGACTTGCTTCACGCTCGCCCACGAATAGTCAAAGATGCCCCATGTCATGAAGTGATTCATCGTCTTGATCAGAATAAAAGTGATTTTTCTTTAAACGATATTCCTATTTTAAAATGCTGGCCCCAAGATGGAGGCCGATTCATCACGCTTCCGACTGTTTATACAAAAGATCCTGATACGGGCGTGCGTAATGTTGGAATGTATCGAATGCAAGTTTACGATGGTGTAACAACAGGAATGCATTGGCAAATTCACAAGGTGGCAGCTCGCCATGGAAAACGCTATTACGAGAGAGGAGAGCCAATGCCGGTAGCTGTTGCTTTAGGTGGCGATCCTGTCTTAACTTTGGCGGCCACAGCGCCATTGCCTGATGGAATTGATGAAATCCTTTTTGCAGGTTTTGCACGAAAGCGTTCAGTTGATCTTGTGAAGTGCCTTACTGTGCCACTCGAAGTCCCTGCAGAGAGTGATTTTATTATCGAAGGCTTTGTGCACCCTGGTGAAATGAGGCCAGAAGGGCCATTTGGAGATCATACCGGTTTTTACACACCAGTGGATAACTATCCCGTCTTTCATGTGACGGCCATCACGCATCGACGCGAAGCAATTTATCCCGCGACGATTGTCGGTGTGCCCCCGATGGAAGATTTTTATATTGGCGAGGCAAGTGTTCGAATTTTCTTGCCGATTTTCAAAATGAACTTTCCTGAGATTGTTGATATCGCTCTACCAGCTGAAGGCGTTTTTCATAATCTTGTTTTTGTCAGCATACGAAAACAATATCCATGGCAAGCCTTCAAAGTCATGCATGGGCTTTGGGGGATGGGACAGATGATGTTTTCTAAATATATTATCGTCGTTGATGAGGATTGCGACGTGCAAAATACTTCAGAGGTTCTCTTCCGACTTGGAGCTAATACGGATCCACAAAGAGATAGCACCATGATTAAAAATCCAAGTGACAGCCTTGATCATGCTCCAACTCTTCCTAACATGGGTTCGCATATGGGCTTTGATGCAACACGAAAACTTCCGGGAGAGGGCTACACGCGTGGATGGCCTGACTTGGTTAAAATGGATCCTGCAGTAAAAAAGTGGGCGGATCAGTTTTTGAGGTAAGAACTATTTTTGCCGAAATTGAGAAAAAATTCGGTAAGTGCTCTCATTTTTAGTCACGGCGTTAGATTAAAAAGAAAAATAAACCTGAGTAAGAAGTATAGTTTTTTTAAAAAGCTAACACGATAGCGTTGATGAAAAACGTCATAACGGTCGCATTGCATTTTGTAGAGAAGAGTTCGATAAATTTCTTCCATCAGACGCCCTGCTTTCATGGCACGTTGTTGTGATAAGGACATTTTTTTCCAAGCAAGATTAGCTTTGGCAAAATAAGAGAGAGCACGTTCTGCTTGGTGGTGGAAGAGATGAGTTGCCTGAGGCGAGGGGAGGTTTTTTAAAAGCTCTTCTTCGGTAACGTTAAAACGGGCGAGATCTTCGAGTGGAAGATAGATTCTGTTTTGAGCTGCATCTTCTGCAATGTCTCGGAGAATATTCGTGAGTTGGAGAGCAAAACCAAGATTTTCTGCATACTCTTGGACGTATTTTCCTTCAGTTCCAAAAAGCTGTGCACTAATAAGTCCTACGGTAGAAGCAACTCTCCATATGTAGAGTCGTAATTCTTCAAAAGTGGCGTACCGATTAATGGTGAGATCCATCTGCATGCCGAGGATGAGTTCCTCAATAAGGTTATGATCAAGCTTGCGAAGTTGGATTAGTTCTTCGAGGGATGTGAGAGCATTTTTTAAAAAAATTTCTTTTTCCTCGTTGTTTAGTGATGAGTGGTCAATGCATTCATCGATATCGTGACAAAAATGATAAAACCGAAATGCATCTTTGCGATTAGCTGCAGGCAAGAGCAAAAGGGCGATAGCAAGATTGGATTGAAAAAGCGAGTTAAAAAAGATCATCGTCTTGCTTCTTGATATTGTCTAAATAAATTCAATATTCAAACACTCAATCGTAGGAAAGCTCTTTTTATCTGTAACTGTAACTTGCAATCTGTAACCTGCTTTGCATGACCTTGCCCAATCAAATTACCATCGCGCGAATTTTTTTGATTCCTGTTTTTGTTTTGCTTGCTGTGTACTATGGCCATAGCGTCGAGGCAGGTTTCCCTGATGAGCACTTGCGTCTTGGAGCCATCATTGTTTTTGTTGTTGCAGCAGTGAGCGATGGCATTGATGGCTGGTTGGCGCGCTCTTGTGGATTAAAATCAAAATTAGGTGCGATGCTTGATCCTATTGCTGACAAGGGATTGATGTTAACAGCGATCATCACATTAAGTCTTAGCAATTGGGATCGATCGCTGCCGCTTTGGTTTCCGGTTATTGTAATCACCCGCGATATTATTATTGTCGTTGGTTGGATGCTTCTCTACTTTCTTAATGATTACGTTGAGGTGAAGCCAAGTATCCTTGGCAAGGTTACGACTTTTTTTCAAATGCTGACAATTGCTACGGTATTATTACAGTGGCATCATTATAATATTATTGTTATCATCGCCGGAATCATGACTTTTTTGAGTGGTATTGGCTATATACTGGATGGAGTTGGAGTGCTGAGGATTCACAGTCATGAACAGAAACAGCTTTAATTATTTTTTATGACCGCTCATTGTCTTGGGGTAAAACGTTTTTTTCTTGCGAGTGCTATTCTTGTTCTTGTTTTAGTTGCGTTTCTTTCTGTTATTTATCCAGCACGTTGTATTCCTTGGAATGTGATGATCAGTGGTCCTAATGAGGGATGGAATGCTTATTTTCAAGAAGCTGCAGTAACCGGGAAAAAACTCTACCCTAGTCCTGATACCTTCATCACAAATAATTATCCTCCGCTTTCTTTTTACGCGATTGGTTTTATTGGAAAAGCAGTTGGTGATCCCATTCTGGCGGGGCGGTGGGCCACTTTTTTTGCACTCCTTTCAATTGCTTTTTTCATTTATAAAATTGTTGAAGAGCTAAGCGAAGGACGTCTGGCTGGAATCATAGCCGCATCTTTTTTTGTAGCAACTATGGGGCTCTTTTTTGAGCGCTATGTTGGAATGAATGATCCACAGTTATTAGCCCAGGCCATCATGATGTGGGCTTTTTTGTTGTTTATAAAAGATTTTAGGAATGACAAAAAATATTTTTTCCCCATTGCCATGATGGTTGTTGCAGGTTTTTTTAAACAAAATATTATTACTTTTCCAACTGTTGCTCTGTTGTGGGTATTGGTTAAAAAAGGCCCTCTCACTTTTGGAAAGTATTTTATTTTTTCTGCTTGTTTGATAGGAGCGGGATTCGCCCTCTGCTATTTCTCTTATGGGCCTCATTTTTTCTATAATTTTTTAACACCGCGCCGCTTTTTTCCCCTTCAAGAAATAGCAGCATTGCTTGATTTGCAAAGTGTGGCACTTGCCGCAACCCTAAGTTTTTTTATTTTGTGGAAGCATCGTCGAGAGAGTCATGTCTCCCTTGTTTTGATGGCATTGATGCTTGGATTGGGGGTTCATTTTTTACAGCGAGTTGGAAGTGGAGTTGATTCTAACTCTCTATTTGAGTTTGTGATAGCTGTTGCCCTAGCTGTTGGAATGGCTTTTCAATTACTTGTGGTGACGAAAAAAGAAAAATTTCAAGTTTTATTTCTCATGCTACTTTTGCTGCCATTGCTGCTTTCACCTGGGATGAGGCTCGTTAAAAAAGGACTTTCATCTCAATTTAAGCAAGAAGCGCGTTGGCGAGAAGAATGCATGCTGGGAATGATTAAAAAAGTTCAGTCTACTCCTGGTGATGTATTGGCAGAACCATATGTAACTTTTCGTGCAGGAAAAGCTTTCTTTGTTGATGGATTTAATCTCGAAGAACGCATCCAAGCCGGCCTTGTTTCTCCTACTGTTCTTCAAGATTGTGTAAAAAAGCATCAATTAACCAAAGTCCCTTTTGAAGCTAATGCAATGTGGCCCTATGACGATTTTAATTTTGTGCGCTTAAAAGCTCAATTCCAAGATTGGCCCAATGCGGCAGATCGTGTTCCTTAATAAAAAAGTATTTTAATCTATTCTATGTATCGTGTCGCTATTGTTGGCCGACCTAATGTCGGAAAATCTTCTTTGTTTAATCGCCTCTTGGGCCGCAGGCTGGCGATCGTACATGATCAGCCAGGTGTAACGCGAGATCGCTTGGCAGCAACTTGCCAACAGGGAAATATTCCCTTTGAAATTATTGATACCGGAGGCATCGGTGATAATCCCGATCCGGAGTTTGCAGAGGCAACGCAACTTGCCGCAACCGCAGCAATCAACTCTGCGGACTTGCTCTTGTTTGTGGTGGATGGACAAGTTGGTGTAATGCCCTTGGATCAAGAGCTCACGGAGCAATTGCGTCGCAGTGGAAAGCCGTTGGTGCTGATTGTAAATAAAATCGACGAGAGACAGCATGAGCCCTTTTTAGATGACTTTTATCAACTCGGCTTTGAGACAGTTCTCGGAATGAGTGCGGCTCATGGTCGTGGATTACAAGATGTAATTAAAACAATTGAAGAACAAGTCAGTAAGAAAAAACAGCAAACAGTAGTAGAAGAAGTTGTTGAGACGTTTCCTAAGCTAGCGATTGTTGGTCGTCCCAATGTTGGAAAATCTTCGCTACTGAATAGACTTCTTGGAGAGGAGAGGAGCATTGTGAGTGATATCTCTGGTACTACTCGCGATGCGCTTGATGTTAAATGTGACTTGCAAGGAACTTCTTATATTCTTGTCGACACTGCAGGATTACGGCATCGTTCACGGCCGGATACATCAGTTGAAATTTTCAGCGCTATGCGATCTGAAGAAGCTTTACGTCGAGCTGATGTCGGTATCTTGGTGTTAGATGCAACAGCAGGAGTGACGGCTCAAGACAAACGCATCGCAGGGCTTTTACAAGAGTCAATGAAGCCATGCCTTATTATCCTGAATAAATGGGATCTGATGCATAAAGAAGATGGCGGTAGGATGGCACAGGGAGAAGAGGCACAAAAAATTCGTGAAGAACTTTTCTTTCTCGATTTTGCACCAATTATTTGTCTTTCTGCAAAAACAGGTCATGACGTAAAACGCTTAGCGGCCGCATTAGAAGAGGTTCGGCAGGCAGCTGAAACACATATTGGAACAGGAGAGCTGAACCGATTTTTCAAATATGTTTGGGAAAATCAACCGCCACCCTCACGTGGAGGAAAACGCTTTAAACTTCTCTACGCAACACAGGTTGCTCCTGAAGTGAAACGACCTTTTTATCCACCGGAATTTTTGCTTTTTGTCAATAATGCCGACTTAATGACGGATGCGTATGAAAAATATTTGCATCATTGCATCCGTGCCCAGTGGCCTTTCCTGGGGCTTCCCATCAGATTGCGTTTACAAGGGCGCCTCTCTCGCGAAGAGCAAGATCGACGCAGCGGTTATGATGGAAGTTCTGCAAGAAAAAAAGAGCAACCGCTTCGAAGGAATGCGAAGGGAAATCGATTGGGAGGCTAGTCCCAGATTGACAGAAGAAAGATGTTATCTAGAATATCGTTTTTTATGGAAAAATTTCCTCATCCACTTCCTCCAACTGAAGCTCAAATTAAAATTGAAGAGCAGCAAATTCGCTGCATTCTTTTTGGTCTGCCACGTTTTTTAACTCTTTCTTTGATGGCGATTGTCATTGTCACAGCTATCGCCGTCGCATGTAATTTTAATGTGATGCAGTGGATGGAATAGACTTCTTGCAACATGCTATTGATGTCGCGAAATGTGTTACGTTAGTTTCGAGTTTTTTGATCATTTTTATAAGAGCTAACGAGCAAGAGGGAGAGGTTCTTTGTGAAACGGGCTGTGCCTTTAGCATGGGGTTGGTGTGACCAGGACAGAGCCACTGGCTCATCAAAGCAAGCCTCCGGCGAATGATCTTACCTCGCCGAAATTTGAAGAACGTTTGAAAAAATATCCACGGATGGGATTGTTGCATCCGTGATCTTAATGCTCAATGGAACGTTGATTCCTGATGTGTTAAAAAAAGTTGCGCTTTCAAAGAGGCGTTGGAAAGCAAGTGAACTGCAAGCAGTAAATAAATGTTTGCTTGAGCTAATTAAGAAAGAAAGCGGGGGTGCCGTGAGAAAAAATGCTCACGTCTAATTTGTGCTTATTAGAGCAAGCATTGAACTGAAATGAGTCTTGTTTACGGACTGAGTCTCTCAATGTTCCAATTTCCATTTTCTTGTTTTGTATAACAAAAGCGATCATGTAAGCGATTGCTACGTCCTTGCCAGAACTCGATTTCATGCGGTACGACAAGGTAGCCATTCCAAAAATCAGGTGTTGGAATAATCTGATTTTCAAAACAAGTTTCAAGTTTTTGAAAACATTTTTCTAATTCTTCGCGGTTGGAAAGGGGAGCGCTTTGATGAGATGCCCAAGCTGCAAGCTGGCTTCGACGAGGGCGTGATTGAAAATACTTCTCTGTTTCACTGCGAGGCAAGAGCGTGACATGACCGTTGATGTGCACTTGACGTTCAAGTGAGTGCCAATGAAACAGCAAAGCAACGCGAGGATTTTCAGCAATTTGTTTTCCTTTGGTGCTCGTGCTGTTGGTGAAAAAACGAAATCCAGCTTGACCATAGCCTTTAAGCAAGACAGTCCGTGAAGTAATTTTTAGATCGCAACTCGTTGTAGAAAGAACCATGGCGTTGGCCTCAATGACTCCTTGACAAGCGAGGGCTTCGTTAAACCACTTGTCAAATTGTTTTGTAGGATCGTCCTCTAACCCTGTGTTTTCCAGGGTTGCAAGGCTGTGGTCACGCCGCATGTCGGCGAGGGAGCGATGGTTTTCTGAATCTGAAAAAGGAAGGTAATCCATAATTCAAGTATCTTGAGAAGAAAAAATATAAGAAGCTATCTAAAAATTCACTTTGACAGAAGAGGCTTTGATGGTGATGATATTCATCCGTTTTCTTACGGGCTTTGATGCACCACTGCCTCAAAACCTAAAAACGTCAATAGAAGTATGAGCAAATTATTAACACTGCTATTTACGTTTTTAGGTTTACCTTGGCTTATGTGAGTGAGTCATGGTACTGTAAGCGAACGGAAACGACTTCTGGTCGATGTTCTTAATTTAGCCCATGTAGCTCAGTTGGCAGAGCACGTCCTTGGTAAGGACGAGGTCACCGGTTCAATCCCGGTCATGGGCTCCAGAGGAACATTGCCCAACATCAACAACTACTAGAAAACAACAACTACAATGGCTAAGGACACATTCCAACGCAATAAGCCGCACGTTAACGTCGGCACCATTGGTCACGTCGATCACGGCAAGACCACTCTCACTGCTGCTATCACTACAGTGCTTGCAAAAACTGGTAAAGCTCAAGCACGAGCTTATGATCAGATTGACGCAGCTCCTGAAGAAAAAGAGCGCGGTATTACAATCTCCACAGCGCACGTCGAGTATGAAAGTGATGCACGTCACTATGCTCACGTTGACTGCCCAGGACATGCTGACTACGTCAAGAACATGATCACTGGTGCTGCTCAAATGGACGGTGCTATTCTCGTTGTTAGTGCAGCGGACGGTCCGATGCCTCAAACTCGTGAGCACATTCTTTTGGCTCGCCAAGTTGGTGTTCCATCAATGGTCGTTTTCATGAACAAGGTTGATCTTGTTGATGATCCTGAATTGCTTGATCTCGTTGAGATGGAAATTCGTGATCTTCTTACATCCTATGATTTCCCAGGTGATGAAATTCCTATCGTTAAAGGTAGCGCTAAAAAAGCACTTGATGGCGATCCAGAAATGGAAAAACAAATCGTTGCTCTTATTGATGCGGTTGATAAATATATCCCACTTCCAGAGCGTCCAAAAGATCAACCATTCCTTCTTCCTGTTGAAGACGTCTTCAATATTGAAGGTCGTGGAACCGTTGCTACAGGCCGTGTAGAACGTGGTATCCTTAAGAAAATGGAAGAAGTTGAAATCGTCGGTTTGAAAGATACTGTAAAGACAACAGTAACTGACATCGAAATGTTCCGTAAACTTCTTGATACAGCAGAAGCTGGAGACAACGTTGGTCTTCTTCTTCGCGGTGTTAAAAAAGAAGATATCGAACGTGGTCAAGTTATTGCTAAAGTAGGTTCGATTAAGCCTCACAAAAAATTCAAGGCTGAAATCTACGTTCTTAGCAAAGACGAAGGTGGTCGTCACACACCATTCTTCTCGAACTATCGTCCACAATTCTATTTCCGTACCACAGACGTTACAGGTAGCGTTAAGCTTCCAGATGGCGTTGAAATGGTAATGCCTGGAGATAACGTTTCTATCGAAGTTGAGCTCATCACACCAATTGCAATGGAAAAAACAATCCGTTTCGCAATTCGTGAAGGTGGCCGTACTGTTGGTGCAGGACGTGTTTCCGAAATTCTTGACTAACGTCATAAAAAATTTAAGGTGGGGGCTAGAGTTAACCTCTTCTCCCATTTTAAAGACTCAAAGTTATCCATTCTTTTTAGTTTGCTGATGTTGATCATCGGGCCTCTTGAACAGAGGCTCGGTGACTTTGATAAAAAGCAATAGCAAACTTTAAAAAAATTTTAGGCCAGTAGCTCAATTGGTAGAGTAGCGGTCTCCAAAACCGTTGGTTGGGGGTTCGATTCCCTCCTGGCCTGAGTTTTTATTGATTTTCAAATCAATAAAAAAATTGTTTAAGTTAAAAGTTTAAGTAATAGTTGCCTTTCTTTATCTTAATTTTCAACTTTTAATCTTTAACTTTCACTGCCACAAAGTGGCTTTATTATGTTCTCCAAAATCAGTAAATATATTAAAGAAGTTCAAGTAGAGCTTCATAAAGCTCAATGGCCTTGGAATCCTGAAGAAAATGGCTTCAAGCGCTACAAGGAATTGTGGAATTCTAGCTTGGTTGTGATTATTGCCATGCTCTTGATAGGTGGGTACATTGCTTTTTTTGATTTTATTACGGTTAATGTGGTCGGTTTTTTAACTCACCCCTAAAATCTACCTTTAAAATTCTACTGATGCAGCGAAGAACGGCATCATGTCGGTGCTCGTTTTTTGAGTATTTCTATCTACACTCTTCGTCTGTGCGCCGTCGTACCTTTTATTCTTTATCTGCATCAGCAAGTTTTACACGCAGATTTGCAAGCTAGCTCATAGGAGCACTGTTGAAATAATTATCTCAATTTTTTAACTTTTCTTTTTTCAACAAATATTTATTCTCTTCAACTCTTCAACCTTTCAACTCTTCAACTTTTTTTATGCCTCTCGCTCCTAAAGATCAATGGTTCGTCGTTCATGTCCTCTCCGGCCAGGAGCAAAAAGTTCATGACAACATCATGAAGCGCGTTAAATCGGAAGAATTAGGTGATTGTATTTTTGAAGTTCTGATTCCTACAGAGCGTGTTCAAGAAATTAAGCGTGGTAAAAAAACAGAAACAACACGTAAGTTTTTTCCAGGATATCTTATCATCAATATGCATCTTTTTGATGAGAATGATAAACTTGTTGAAAAAACTTGGTACTTTATCAAGGACACTAATGGTGTTATTGGATTTGCAGGAACGAAAGATCGTCCTGTCCCAATGCGTCCTAAAGAAGTATCAGGAATGCTTGCTCAAATGAAAGAGCGTGAAGAAAATATCACGCAAAAAATTATTTTTGATGTTGGTGATAAGGTAAAAGTTGCTGATGGACCTTTCCAAAACCAACAAGGCGTTGTTGAGGAAGTTGATCCAGAACGTGGTAAATTGCGTGTTTCGGTTAGTATTTTTGGGCGTGAGACACCGGTTGAGTTGGAGTACTGGCAAGTTGAAAAAGCTTAAAACGCACGCTAAATTCTACTGCTGTAGTGCAGAGCTGCGTCGCGTCGGTGCTCTTCTCCTCGAGTGTTAGATATACACTCAGATGCTGTGAGCGGCCACTCTTTGCTCTTCATCCACATCAGCAATTTTGAGCACGTTTTTTTGTTAGATCTACTTCATTAGCGAAGTTAAAGCAGCTTTTATTTACATTCCAATCATCTCAGCAAATTTGAAACATGCTTTTTAGTTTGTTTTGAGGTTCTATTACGCAATGGAAAAAAATTGGACGCTACCTCGAGAGGTCGATTTTAAGCTGGTTGCAAGGCTGGTAAAGGAGTTGGATTTGCCATTGCCGCTGGCTAAAATTTTGGTTCAACGTGGGTATGATTCCGTAGAGAAGGCAAAATTTTTTTTAGAACCTCGTTTGGCGAACTTGCAATCGCCAGAAAAAATTCCAGGGATGGGGCCCGCTGTAGAGCGGATTCAGCATGCGATTGAGAAGAAAGAGCGAATTGTTTTGTACGGTGACTACGATGTTGATGGGGTGACCTCATTAACAATCTTAAAGCGATTTTTAAAAAAGCTAGGGAGTGAAGTGGATTGTTTTCTTCCCGAACGAGCCTCAGAGGGGTATGGATTGAGTCTCTTAGCACTAGAGCGTTGTTTGAAAGCCCATCAACCTTGTTTGATGATCGCACTTGATTGTGGGACAAATTCTTTTTTAGAGGCGCAATTTTTAAAAAAGCAGGGAGTTGAGCTGATCATTGTTGATCATCATGAACCAGCTGCCATTAATGCCTTGCAGGCTGTTGAAGCCTTGGTAAATCCTAAGTTAAGCGACGATTCTGAGAACCATGGGCTTTGCAGCGCAGGATTGGTTTTTAAATTATGTCATGCTTTTTTAAAGCGTTTTCCCAATCGTGAAATTGATTTACGGCATTATCTCGATTTGGTTGCTCTTGGCACCGTTGCTGATATTGCTCCTTTAGTTGGAGAGAATCGAATTTTTGTGAAGCATGGTCTGCGGCAGTTAGAACAATCTCACTGGCCTGGAGTTCGGGCTCTGATCAATGTTGCAGAAGCAAAAGCTCCTTTTTCAACCATTGATGTAGGTTTCAAATTGGGACCTCGCATCAATGCTGCGGGACGCCTTACTTCTGCTGAAGATGCATTACAATTGTTGTTAACAGAGGATCTCGTGGAAGCGTCAACAATTGCACGTCGGCTTGATTTACTTAATCGTGAGAGACAGGAGATTGAACGAGCCGTTACCAGTGAAGCTGAAGCGTGGG
This sequence comes from uncultured Chthoniobacter sp., assembly GCA_964402065.1. Lineage (GTDB taxonomy): Bacteria > Verrucomicrobiota > Verrucomicrobiia > Chthoniobacterales > UBA6821 > CAIWMF01. Next base: position 439,255 of record CAYOAN010000001.1, read on the forward strand.
TCGAAGCAAACCTCGATCTTACAGCTCAAAAAAGTATTGTTGTGGGCCAGCATAATTGGCATGAAGGAGTGATTGGGATTGTAGCTTCGCGCCTAGTTAAAAGATGGCATCGTCCAGCATTAGTGATTGGATTTAATGAAAATGGTTTTGGGAAGGGGAGCGGGCGAAGTATTTCAAAATTTCCACTAGTAACCGCATTGGAAGCGTGTTCTCCTGTATTGGAGGGCTTTGGCGGGCATACAATGGCAGCTGGATTAAAACTGCACCAATCACGGTTTGAGGAGTTTAAACTGCTTTTTGAAAAAACAGCCGCCAACATTTTGAGCGAAGAAGATTTGCTTCCTGTGCTTCACTTCGATGCAGAGGTTGATCTTGCTTTGATTGATCAAGAGTGGCTTTCAGCGCAAGAATCTCTAGCTCCATTTGGAATGTCAAATTCTGAGCCGCTTTTTTTAGTGCGTGCCATTAAAACAGCAAAAGAACCACGTGTTTTGAAAGAAAAACACATTCGTTTTGAATTTAAAGCAAAACAAGGAGGGCTTCTTTCAGCAATTTTTTTTAATGGAGCTCTTAAACCACTTCCGGAGTTGCCCTGGGATATAGCTTTTACAGTTGAGCGAAATACCTTTCAAGGTCGCTCTGAACCTCAGATGAAAGTTATAGCGCTTCGGAAAGCCGTAATAGATTAGACTTAATTTTGAAGACGCTTCTTGGTTAAAAAAAGGTTTGTCCAAGAGCAATGAGCATATGAGCTTGTTAGCGTTGCTGGAAAGGTGAGCGCTCTTGCCAGTTTTTAAACTCCAAACTAGACCTTATGCTGCTTTGCAGCTGGTTTGGAGGCGAGGGTCGGAATCGAACCGACGAATGGGGCTTTTGCAGAGCCCAGCCTTACCACTTGGCTACCCCGCCGTTAAAGAAAAGCATGCTAGCATGGAGATGAGCAAGAGACAAGGGAAGAAAATTTTTAGGGCCGATAAAAGTCAAAAAGAAGAATAACTCTTTTGCTCGAACCTCGATTCCAAGCTGAATGGAGCGTGGTATCATCAAAAACAAAAATTTCTCCTTCTTTCCAAGTACGAGCTTCTTCTCCAACTTGGAGCGCAGTTGCTGAATTCGAGTAGAGTCCAAGATGACCGCGTAATACTTCACTAGTATAGCCCACATGAGGGGCGATTTCACATCCAGGTTCCATTATTGAAAATCCATAGGTATGAATCCCAGGGATTGCATCGCAGAGGGAAGAAGTGAAAGGAGCTTTAATTTTATTTTCTGGGAGATCTTGATCTTGAAAACGAAATCCAATGACGTTCCATTTGCCATTGTGAATAGGCTCGTGCCATTGAATAGCTCCGGAAGCAAGAGCATCATATTCAGCTCGAATTTGCTCCCAACCTTCTTCAAGAGGGCGGAGAAAAGGAAAATCAGCGGTGCTCAAAAAACTCATGTTAGCAGGGTAACAGGATACAAAATTCGAGTTGCAGTAAAGGTTACTTAGAAAACAAAATAGTTTTTAAAACCATGGATTGCTGAGAATGTAAAATAATAAAAAAGCTTAGCGGCGCTTTTAGTTTTCTCTCATCTAAGTGGTGGGCAGTGAGGGACTCGAACCCCCGACCAACTCGGTGTAAACGAGCCGCTCTACCAACTGAGCTAACTGCCCTGTTCTTAAAGGACGACAAGGATGGGCTTATTTTTGATAACTCGCAAGTTTATTTTTTAAAAAGAAAAAAAGTTAAGCGGAGAGTCCTACTCATTGTTGACTGGGCGATATGTTGTTTCAACAAGGCTGAGAGGTCAACGGCCACTAAAAGATAGAGAATAAAATTGAGGGAGAAGTTTTTTGGGTGAGAATGATTTGCGGTAGTGGTCCTAGAACAATAGTAGCTGCTGCCATCTTCAAATATTCCATGACAGTGATACGACAAAAAGGAAACACGAATGGAAATAGCAAGGAGATAGCTAGCTTTTAGTAGAGGCTTCACCATCTTCGATAATGGCGTGTTGTATTGGCAGTAGGGTAATAATAAGACGTAGCAAAAATAATGAGAGAGAGGCAAAGAAGAGATAAGATCACACTTTCATTTGAAGTCACTATTACGTAAACAAAAATTGACTCCTTATCCGTTATCCTTTACCCGTTACATAAAATTATGGAACCTTTTCTGACCTTTAATGTAATTCCTCAGTTGCCAGAATCTTTGGGGCACCTGCGCGAGCTTGCTTACAATATGTGGTGGAGTTGGGAACCGACAGCGCGACGCTTATTTAGAGAGCTTGATGTTGAGCTTTGGGAACGTGCCAATCACAATCCTGTACGTGTTTTGCAGCTTTGTCGTCAATCGCGTTTAATAGAAGTAGCAAGTGACGAGCGTTATTTAACCGAGCTTAAAAAAGTGTATCGTGCTTTTCGAGGCTATCTTGATCGGAGTGACACCTATGGTGCCATCCATGCTCCTGAGGCTATTGCTTATTTTTCTGCAGAGTATGGATTACACGAATCTTTTCCTAATTATTCTGGTGGACTAGGTATTCTTTCGGGGGATCACTGTAAATCAGCTTCTGATCTTGGGCTGAATTTTAGAGCGGTAGGATTACTTTACCGTGATGGTTATTTCAAACAGCAGATCAATAAGGAGGGGTGGCAAGAGGCTATTAGGCTCAATCAAGTTGTTGATCACCTTCCTGTCAGTGAAGTAAAACTTGGGGAAAAACCTCTCCGAATTTCTATTGAGTTTCCTGGGCGATCGGTGCTAGCTCGAGTGTGGGAATTAGCTTTGGGACGCATTAAGATTTATTTGCTCGATACAATGTTGTCTGAAAATAGTGCAACAGATCAGCTGATTACCTCTTCGTTGTATGGTGGTAATCAAGAGTTACGCATGCAACAAGAGATAGTGCTAGGAGTTGGTGGCGTAAAAGCGCTCAAAGCGATTGGCTTTTTCCCAAAGGTCTGTCATATGAATGAGGGCCATTCTGCATTTCTTTCTCTCGAGCGAATTCGTGATTTGGTAGAACAAAGTGCACTTGATTTTGATACGGCTTTACAAGTCGTCGCTGCGTCTAATGTTTTTACAACCCATACGCCAGTCCCTGCCGGGAATGAAGTTTTTAGCGAGGAGTTAATGAAAACTTATTTTGGCAGTTACCCTAGTGCAGTGGGGTTGACTTGGGAACAATTCTTGCGCTTAGGGCAAACAAGTATCGATCCTAAAATACTTTTTAGTATGACAATTTTAGCATTACGAACGAGTCGTTTTAGCAATGCAGTAAGTCAACTTCATGGCGAAGTCAGTCGCCGTCTTTGGCAAGGTGTTTGGAAAGATGTCCCCATCGAAGAAATTCCAATTACCAGCATCACTAATGGAGTTCATACTAAAACATGGGCCGCAGGTGAGTTTCATGATCTCTATAAAAAATATTTGGGGGAAGATTGGGAAGATCAGCAAAGTGATCCTGAGTTTTGGCGAGGTGTCATTGATATTCCTGACGATGTGCTTTGGCAGTTACATCAAACATTAAAACAGCGCAGTATCGAATTTATGCGGGAGCGTATTCGACGGCAGCGAATGCGCAATGGAGAAACACCAGATGAAGTGCGGCATGTTAATAGAATCCTCAATACCGATGTGCTAACGATTGGTTTTGCACGGCGCTTTGCAACCTACAAACGAGGTGCTCTTCTTTTTTCTGACCCTGAACGGTTGAGACGACTTGTGACGAACCGCGAGCACCCAGTACAATTTATTTTTGCAGGAAAGGCTCATCCAGCAGATGAAGAGGGAAAAAAAATTATTCAAGAGGTCTATCGTTATTCCCGAGACCCTCAATTTGAAGGGCGTATTATTTTTGTAGAAGATTATGACATCAATATTGGACGTCGTCTTTATCAAGGCTGTGATGTTTGGCTGAATAATCCTTTGAGACCCTATGAAGCAAGCGGTACAAGTGGCATGAAATTACCGCTTAATGGGGGCATTAATCTAAGCGTTTTGGATGGTTGGTGGTTGGAGAGCTTTAATGGGAACAACGGATGGGCTATTGGTGCTGAGATTCTTGGTGGGAGCAACGAATACCAAAATGAAGTCGATATCCAAAGTCTTCTTGCTGTGCTTGAAAATCAAGTAGTGCCGCTCTACTATGCCAAACCTGATGGGCGCTTGCCCTTAGCCTGGATTCAATCGATGCGAGAATCGATGCGGACAATTGTACCGGTGTTTAATACACATCGCATGGTTAAGGAATATGATCGTTTTCTTTATGAACCAGCAGCTGCAGCCTATGAAACTATGGGCAGAGACGGTTTTAAAAATGCCTGTGAATTGAGCCAGTGGAAGAAAGAGATGATGTTGCTTTGGCCTCAAGTTCGAGTTCAGCAATATCAGCTGGCACCCAGTGAACAGCGTGATGCTTTTTATGTTGGAGAAGAAGTTACAGTAAAAGCTATTGTTCACTTAGGTTCCATTAGGCCAGAACATGTTCGGGTGCAGGTTTATTTTGGAGCATGTGAAAAAAATATCATTACGATACCACGGGTTCAGGATATTAAAAACTTCATGCCGCTGCTGAATATGGGGGAAGGGGTTTATGAATATGCTGCGAAAATTCCAGTAGCAGAGAGTGGGAGTTATGGTCTTCGTTTGAGAATTATTCCCACACATCCTTACTTGTTGCAGGCGCATGAACTGAGCCTTATTACCTGGGGGTAAATTTTATTTGAAGCGACTTCGTTTTTAAGGCTAGATTTTTTTCTGTAACCTGCCACTTGTAACCTGTAGCCTACCTCCATGAAGTCCAAAAAAGTTCTCATGACATTATTGCAAGCAGCCGTAACGTTGTTGCTACTCTGGTGGATTTTTCATGATCCTGCAAAGCGGCAGCAAATGTTTTTGGCTTTACAGAATGCAAATCCATGGTGGCTTGTTCCAGGCTTTGTTGCTTTTGGATTGGTTCTCGTGACAACCACGTGGCGTTGGTCTCTCTTGCTTGGCGTGCAGGGGATTCATCTTGGTTGGAAGAGAACATGGCAGCTCGTCATGATCGGCATGTTTTTTAATCTTTTTCTGCTTGGATCGACTGGCGGTGACGTGGTGAAGATTTTTTATACAATGCGAGAGGCTCCTCAAAAAAAGACAGCCGTTTTTTTGAGTATCGTTGTCGATCGTCTCGTCGGGATGTTTGCGATTATGATGATTACACTCGTCATTGCAGTTTGCTTTTTTACAGATCTTTCTAGGACATTGATGACACGAAGTCTTTTAACAACAGTGGGAGCGGTCTTTGGAGGTTTTCTTGTGTTTCTTGTTTCAAGCTTAGTAGTCGATCATTTTCATCTTTGGAAAAAAATTCCACATTGGTTGCCAGGCCATCGCTTTTTAACTGATATCGCGACAGCTTTTTCTTCCTATGCTCGCAACCGAGGTGCGCTTGTTGGAGCCCTCTGCTACTCTCTTGTGCAAAATGTGTTTTTATTTGCCTCAACAATTTTTGCAGCTTGTGCTTTTGCTTCACTGCCTGGCGCTCCTAAAATAGTAACAGTTATTGAAACGATTCCGATTGTTAATACAATCAGTGCTCTTCCGGTCAGTCTGAGTGGAATTGGTGTGCGTGAAGGGCTTTTTCAAACGCTGCTCAATACTATTGATGGGACGCCAAAATCCTTAGCAGTTTTAATTTCCTTAACCTCTTTTTTCCTGTCAGTAATTTGGAGCTTGCTGGGCGGTCTGATCTATCTTTTCTACCGTTCAAGCACTCACGCATCTCTTGATGAAATTGCTGAAGAGGTTGATACAACAGGGCATCTCATTGAAGAAAGTGCAGAGCATTCTTGTTAAAAATGATCGTGACACCACACTAGTTTTTCGCTAGCATCCTCGTCCCGGATTATTGTTATGCAACGTAAAAGCGCTTTCTCTCGTAGACTACCTGACCTCGTTACTGAGGAATTAGTCGCTGTTTTATCCAAAAAAGGTACTTCTTTTGAATTTAAGCAACTCTTCGACATTATTCACGAGCGCCTAAAAAAAAGAAATGCTGCTAGTGGTGGTGAGGAAATGCTTCGTTTGCGCGCTTACGAAAAACTCCAACATCTTGTTTCACGCGGGATGGTTAAAAAGACAGGAAAAAAATATAAAGGTCTTGTTTCACTAGCTAATGCTCTAGTAGAGGCAAAGTGAGGAGCAAGTAAGCCACAGTTAAAGAAGTAGTAAAGTCTTTTTAAGTTTTAAAAACTGATATCTGTTGATGAAAGTTTTTTATTGAGGGTTGCTATTTTCTAAGAAAACGCGCTTTACCCTTTATTCAACACTCTTTACATTCACCTTCATGGACTCCTTTATTTCCTTACTTATTCATCTTGTCGTAGCAATTGGTTTTGCTCTTTCAGTTTGGCTAGGAAGCTTTTTTTTAGGGCGCATTGGGACAGCGCGGGGAGTTAAGGACTCAGCTTATGAGTGCGGCATGCTGCCTAAAATGACGATTCAACCTCGCTTCAGCGTAAAGTTCTATCTCGTCGCCATGCTCTTTATTCTTTTTGATATCGAGATTGTTTTTATGATTCCTTGGGCTGTTTGTTATCGTGATTTTATTGCCCAGTATGGAGCAATTATTTTAGGAAGCATGTTAAGCTTTGTTGTTGTACTTATGATTGGCTACCTCTATGCAATTAAAAAAGGTGCCTTAGAATGGACGCGATAAGGAACAGGTTTTTAGCTAGCAGCTCATAGGTACTTAACTTCTTTTATATTCAATGAACTGTTTTTTTATTTAAAGGCAGTTCGAGAAAAAATTTCTTTTCCTTTCTAATCTCTAGTTTACAGTTTCAAGGTTGCTATAACCTGAACGATTGTTGAAGGAAGGGTGGCTGAGTCCGGTCTAAGGCACTCGACTCGAAATCGAGCGTAGGGTAAAACCTACCGTGGGTTCGAATCCCACCCCTTCCGCCAAGCTGCTGCGCAGCAGTAAAAGTTGGAAGTTTAAGTTTTGACTTCTCTATGAAAACTTTTATTGGACTTTAGGCTGACACTCCATGAACCTTCAACTTTAACTATTAACTTCAACTATCATGCAGTGATATGAAATCCATTCTGTTTGTCTGTACTGGTAATACCTGTCGTAGTCCGATGGCAGAGGCATTGTTCAAAAAAATGCTTCCAAAAAATGAAAAGATAGAGAGTTCTTCTGCGGGTGTTCAAACGATGCCGGGATTACCAGCCAGCATGATGACACTGAGAGTTCTTGAAGAAGAAGGAATTGTTTTTTCAAATTTTACAAGTCAGCCAGTGAGACAAGAGTTGATTGAAGGGGCTACTTATATTTTTGCGATGACACAACAGCATCGTGATTTTTTAATAAGACATTACCCTCAGCATCAGGAAAAAGTTTTGCTGCTGACAGAATGGACAACACAAGAAGACCTTCCAGACCCGATTGGGGGAGGCTTTCATGACTATCAAGAATGCTGTAACGTGATTAAAACTGCGCTAGAAACAATCCTTTTTTTTGTGCAAGAAAAAGTAGAAGTGTGAATGCCGTTATTTTTTCCTGTAACCTGTAATCTCTAACCTGTAACCTGATTTCCTTTTATGCACGATTCCTTTCTAAAAAAAACCGACCCTCAAATTGCTGCCGTAATTCAAGCCGAAGAACAGCGGCAGCAAGAGCATCTCGAACTTATTGCTTCTGAAAATTTCACAAGCCAAGCTGTGCGTGAAGCACAAGGTTCTTGCCTCACTAACAAATACGCTGAGGGCTATCCTGGGCGTCGTTGGTATGGAGGTTGTGAATATGTTGATCGAGCAGAGGAGTTAGCCCGTGAGCGGGCTTTAGCCTTGTTTGGCGGTGATCATGTCAATGTTCAACCTCATAGTGGAAGTCAGGCTAATATGGCTGTTTATTTCACAGCATTGCAACCAGGAGACACGATTCTCACCATGGACTTAGCTCATGGTGGACATTTAACTCATGGACATCGTGCTAATTTTTCAGGAAAGCTTTATCAAGTCCATCATTATGGAGTGAGCCAGGAGACTGGGTGTATTGACTATGAAGCTTTGGAAAAACAGGCTCAAGAGGTCAAGCCGAAGATGATCACAGCTGGAGCTTCCGCTTATTCTCGCACCATCGATTTTGAAAAAATGCGTCATATTGCTGATCGCGTTGGAGCTTATCTTTTTGTTGATATGGCTCATATTGCCGGTCTTGTTGCAGGTAAGGTGCACCCAAGTCCTATTCCATTTGCTGATTTTGTGACTACCACTACCCACAAAAGTTTACGTGGTCCTCGTGCTGGCCTCATCATTTGTCGTGAACAATTTGCTAAGAAGCTCGATGCTCAGGTATTTCCAGGTGTTCAAGGCGGTCCGCTTATGCACGTTATTGCTGCTAAGGCTGTCTGTTTACACGAAGCTTTGCAGCCAGCATTTCAACAATATGCACGTCAAATTGTCCTCAATGCACAGGCACTTGCAGGACGTCTTTTAGAACTGGGATATACCATTGTTTCTGGAGGAACCGATAATCATCTGATGTTAGTCGATCTTCGACCACGAGGAATGAATGGACTAGAAGCTCAAGAGGTGCTCGACCGTGTTGCCATCACCGTTAATAAAAATGCGATTCCTTTTGATACTGAAGCAATCACTAAGACAGGGGGGATTCGTATTGGAACACCTGCTGTAACTACTCGAGGCTTGCGAGAAGCAGAGATGATCAAGGTCGCCGATTTCTTACATCAAGGGTTAGAAAACCGACATAATGACGAAGCCTTAAAAAAATTACGTCTAGAAGTTGTTAACTTCACTAAAAATTTTCCACTTCCATAAGCTTAAAAAGATAAAAAACTAAAAAAGTGACTCAATAGTATGAGATCTAGGTGTGAGACTTTTTAAGCCTCTCTAACTAAGGCCGTACAACAACCGTTTTTAAAGACAACTTCCTGCGCAAAATTTCTTATTTTTATTCATGAATTCTATCCCTCCATTAAATCGTCCACTTCCTGAACCTTGCTCTTTAGTTATTTTTGGTGCCACAGGCGACTTAACTCATCGAAAGCTCATTCCTGCTCTCTATCATTTGTCTGTAGAGAATGCACTGCCTACTAATTTTAAAGTGATTGGTTTTGCGCGTCGCCCAAAAACAGATGACAGCTTTTGTGAAGAGCTAGGAGTCACCACTAAAAAATTTTCTAGAACCCCTGTTGATGACGCTAAGTGGAATCATTTTGCACAATCCATTTCTTATCACCAGAGTGAGTTTCATGATCTGAATGGTTATTGTGAACTTGCTAAAAAACTTGCGCATGAAGAGAGTCTGTCAAAAAAACCAGGCAATCGTCTTTTTTACTTGGCTGTGGCTCCTGATCAATTTGAAGTGATTTTGCGCAACCTCAAGGAGAGTGGCTTAAATACAGGTGGAGAGGGGGGCTGGGCTCGTATTATTATTGAAAAGCCATTTGGAGTTGATACAGCAACAGCGTCTCGACTTAATGAGCTTGTTCATACGGCATTTCCTGAGGAATCCACTTATCGTATTGACCATTACTTGGGTAAAGAAACGGCGCAAAACATCATGGTTCTCCGTTTTGCTAATACTATTTTTGAATCTATTTGGAACTCCAATCATATCCAGCATGTTCAAATTACCGCAGCAGAGTCACTCGGAGTCGAGGGCCGAGCTGGTTATTATGATAAAGCAGGCGCTTTACGTGACATGGTTCAAAATCACTTGCTGCAGTTGTTGACATTAACGGCAATGGAACCTCCGGTAAGCATGAGTGCCGATGCCGTGCGCGATGAAAAATTAAAAGTTCTTCGATCAATCCGGCCGCTCAAGGGGGATGATGTTTTTAAAAATGTAGTGCGTGGTCAATATGCAGAAGGACTTGTTGGAGGAAATCCTGTGACTGCTTATCGCGAAGAAGAAGGCGTAGCTCCCGCTTCAACAACGGAAACTTATGTCGCTTTGCGTATCGCAATTGATAATTGGCGTTGGGCCGGAGTTCCTTTTTTTATCAGAGCAGGGAAGCGCTTGCCAAAAGCTTGTACAGAGATTGCAGTCTTTTTCAAAACTGTGCCACCGATTCTTTTCAGTACGTTAGGACATAAGCTTGATCAAAATGTTTTGATCATTCGAATTCAACCTGACGAGGGAATTTCTTTGAGTATGTCTGCCAAGACGCCTGGATCGATGCTGCAAATCCAACCTGTAAAGATGAGTTTCCAATACGGAACAGCTTTTGAGAAACAAAATCCAGAGGCTTATGAACGCCTTCTGCTCGATGCCATGAATGGAGATGCAACTCTCTTTGCACGAAGTGATGAAGTCGTCGCTGCTTGGAAGTTTATCGATGCAATTGAAGAAGCCTGGCAAAAATCAAGCGATGATCTTTGCTTTTACCAAAGTGGAACCTCTGGTCCCGAAGAAGCCCATGATTTAATTAGCTCTTGCTGTGCTGGATGGAGAAAACTTTAGAATATTTAAAGTTATCAGTGGAGATTAGTACCAGAAACAAGCCTAGCATAAGGCTGAAAGGCTCTTCGATGAAGCTGCTAGACAACCTGTGAACCGATCTAAAGTGAGAGCACGAATGTGAAACCACAGGTCTATGGTGAATAGCGTATGAAATTAAAAGGGTAAGCCATAAGCTTGCTCTTTTTTTAGAAGTATGTTTTCAGATTAGCGCTTTCATCTTTCGCCTTATCGTCAATTTACTTAGAAATGACAATAAATGGACTTGATCTTATTTAGGAACAAGCAGCGTTCTCATCCCATCACGTTATCGTTTAGATAGCGCTTGCTCTTCGGTTTCGCCTTTTCTAAAAATCTCTACGTTCTTTCCTGTAATTTCTCAGTAATTTGACTATATCGTGCAGGTTAATCGCGGTCTTATAACAATCAGTTTTAGACCAGCCGCCTTACACCAACGTCTCATTTTCATTCACGTTATTAGCTTAAATAGAGTTTGAGTTTTTGCTTTACGGCACGCTCATCACCAATAGAAAATTCTTTATCCGTTCTTAATGCCAGAACATTTCCTGCAGTGTCAATAATCTCTAAGATAACAGGACGTGATCCAGAATAAGATTGGAAAACTTTTTTGATGGACTGTAGTGCGTGAGGGTCTAATTTTTCTCGATCAACTCGGAAGCATGCTGGTTTTTTTGAAGGGAGTGGTGCAAGCGCTTTAACATCAGAAGCAATAGCACGAATGTTTCCATCGCGAGGTATCAGCTTCAAGGTGCATGAAATAGCACTGCCAGGTTTTAGAAGGGATTCATATTGGGCAAAATCTTCATTCCACATCGTAGCTTCGATGCTCCCGGAATAATCTTCCAAAAGAAAAATGCCAAATGCTTTTCCTTCTTTTTTTGTGAATTTTTTTTCTAAGGTGCTGACTAAGCCTGCTACTTTTTCTTTTTTAGGTTCGGTGATTTCTTGAAGGTTTGTAAGTTGCGTGAAATTTCCTTTTTCTAAAGTTCCCTGATAATCATCAAGGGGATGGCCTGTGACATAAAATCCAAGCAGCTCTTTTTCGTAAGAAAGTTGCTCTGCACGGGGCCAAGGAGTGATGGTTGGTTGAGAAGAACTGTTGTCTTTTTTAGAGGGAGCAAAATCTTCCATGCTATCAAAGAGAGAAACTTGTCCTGAAGCTCGATCTCGCTGGATTGAGGTTGCAGCCGCTAGAGCTGGTTCAATTGCAATAAAAAGTTCAGCGCGATGACGGCCATCAAAATCAAAAGCTCCACACTTAACAAGACTCTCTAAGATTTTTTTATTAACACTGCGTGAATCGAGGCGTGCACAGAAATCTTCTAGTGATTTAAAAAGGCCATTAGCCTTTCGCTCTGCAACAGCTTGTTGCATTGCTGCAGCGCCAACGTTTTTTACGGCAGCAAGTCCAAATCGAATGCCTCGCCCCCCATCTTTTTCTTCGGGTAAAAAAGTCAATCCACTCGCATTAATGTCAGGAGGTAAAATGGCAATCTCCATACGTCCACATTCAGCAACAAGTGTTGTGATTTTGTCCGTATTGTTGACTGCATTGCTCAATAATCCTGCCATGAATTCTACAGGATAGTTGGCTTTAAGATACGCGGTCTGATAGGAAATCAGGGCATAGGCAGCGCTGTGACTTTTGTTAAAACCGTACTCAGCAAATTTTTCTAAGAAATCAAAAATGGCGTTAGCTTGTTTTTCTGGAATCTTGTTCAGATTTTTACATCCTTCAACAAAGACTAAACGCTCTTTGGCCATTTTTGCCTTATCCTTTTTTCCCATTGCACGGCGCAAAAGGTCGGCTTGTCCTAGTGTATATCCAGCAAGAGCATTGGCGGCTTGTTGTACTTGTTCTTGATAGATAATGATTCCGTAGGTTTCTGAGCAGATTTTTTCCAAAAGAGGATGCGCGTAGGAAATTTTTTTATTTCCTTTTTTTCTCTCGATATACTCATCGATGTTTTGCATTGGGCCAGGACGATAGAGAGCGACCAAAGCAATCAAGTTGCTAAAATGATCCATCTGCATTCTTTTAGCAACATTGGTCATACCTCCAGACTCAAGCTGGAAAACCCCAACAGACTCACCTCGGTTGAGAAGGGCAAAGGTTGCCGCATCATTCATTGCAATTTTTGAGAGCAAAAATTCTGGATGTTTTTGATGGATCAATTTAATCGCATCATCCATGACGGTGAGTGTTGTTAGTCCTAAGAAGTCCATTTTAAGAAGCCCCAAGTCGGTTAAGGGGGCCATGGAGTATTGGCTAACAATGCCACCATCATTGCCTCGTGTGAGAGGAATATATTCAGAAAGGTCACGGTCACCAATAACCACACCAGCAGCATGAACTCCAGCATTACGAGTGAGGCCTTCTAAAAATGTTGCGTAATTCCAGAGTTGAGCTGTTGCGGGTTCTTCCTCTACAGCCTTTTTAAGATCACTGTTTTTTTCAAGTGCGCTCTTCAGCGTTATGTTGAGCTCATTAGGAATCATTTTAGCGATACGATCTGCATCGCTATAGCTCCAGCCAAGAACTCGACCAACATCGCGAACAACACTTTTCGCTCCCATTGTTCCGAAGGTGATAATTTGAGAGACAGCGCGCTCTCCATATTTTTTGCGCACATAATCGATGACTTCGCCACGGCGATTTTGACAAAAATCAATATCGATATCGGGAGGGCTGATACGATCAGGGTTGAGGAATCGTTCAAAAATAAGGCCGTATTCTAATGGGTCAAGGTCGGTGATTTCGAGAACATAAGAAACTAATGAACCGACAGCGGATCCTCGTCCAGGGCCGACAGGAATGCCATGAGTTTTGGCATAATGAATAAAGTCCCAGACGATAAGAAAGTAACTTGTGAAGCCAGTTTTTTCTAAAATAGACAATTCGTAGTTAAGGCGATGCCGCACTTCTTCACTGATTTTCTCGCCAAAGCGAGCGTGCAATCCTTGCTCGCAAAGCTCACGAAGATAGCCTTCGCGTGTTTTTTCTGAGGGAGGTTTGTAGTCAGGGTATTTGGATTGGTTAAATTCAAGTGTAAGATTGCACCGTTCTGCAATTTTAACGGTGTTGCTAATGGCTTCAGGGCAGTCTGCGAAGAGTTTGGCCATTTCATCTCCCGACTTAAAATAAAGTTCAGGAACATAGTGCATTCTTTTTTCATCAGCAACCATTGCACCTGTGCCAATGCATAACATGACATCGTGTGCTTCGTGATGAGCGCGCTCGAGAAAATGAACATCATTAGTGGCAACAAGGCCAAGATCAAATTCTTTGGCCAATTGAATTAAGAGAGGGCGATTGCGGCGCTGTGCTTCAATGCCGTGATCGCTAAGCTCAATGAAAAAATTTTCTTTTCCAAAAATATCTCGATATTCAATGGTGAGTGTTCGAGCTTTTTCAAAATCATTTTCACTAAGTGCTGAATTGATTTCTCCCTTGAGGCAGCCACTTAAGGCAATGAGACCTTCTGCATGCTTGGCAAGAAATTGTTTGTCGACGCGAGGCTTATAGTAAAAACCTTCTAGATGAGCCGCAGTAGAAAGCTTAATGAGGTTATGATAACCAACATCATTAGTCGCTAGCAATGTCAGGTGATATGCGGTATCGCGGCCATGAGAATTGCTTTTTTTTTCGTGCATCGATCCAGGAGCAACATAAATTTCACAACCGATAATCGGTTTGATGCCGGCAGTTGTTGCCGTTTGATAAAATTCAATAGCTCCAAAAAGATTGCCATGATCGGTAAGTGCGATGGCTGGCATTTGAAAATCTTTTGCCTTAGCAATTAGTTCGTCAAAGCGGATAGCTCCATCGAGCAACGAGAATTCACTGTGAAGATGGAGGTGAACAAAGGGTGTTGGCATTGGGATAGACTATAGATTGTAGGTTAGCGGTGATAGAAAAAACTCTTAGCTCTTCTACAAAATTATATTTGACACTTTATTATTGAGAGCTGTACTGTCGCCGCAGTTAAATTTTTATGAACACAATATCGCTGATGATTATTCTTGGTGCTTCTTTTGTTAGTCTTCTAACAATAGCACGCCGACGATATTGTGTTATTCCACAAATCCGTTGCGTCGATTTTTCTTATCGACATTAAGCTGTTAGCGCTTCTTTTTATCAGGATTTGTGAAGGACGTAGCAATCACTACTTCGTTTATTGGAGTGTGCTGCTCTTTTTACCGATTTATTTTTGAAACTTTAAGTTTTTTAACAATTCGTCTCTCTAGCAAAAAAATTTTCCCCGTTATGTTTAAGCAATCACCTTTATTAAAAGCAACAGTCCTCTTTTTTTTATTTTTAACAATACAAGTGGCTCTTGGAACAGAGAGTAGTCATCAAGAAATATCTTCGAAGCTCATTCCTGAATTAGTGTTGGTTGCTGACCCAGGAAATGCGCCGGATGCCTCGGGACATGGCGCTGTTTCAGAATCGTTCTTTCTCAGTAAGTATCCGATCACGGTGGATCAATGGGCTTTTTTTATGAATTGCGTTTATGTTGATCCAGCAAATCAACACGATCTGCGTGGGTTGTATCACTCGGAAATGTGTACTGATGACAATGAGTATGCTTCACTCCAAGTGACCTGCTATGAAGAAAAAGATAATGCTAGTAAACGGAGCGCAACTTATTGTGCCCGCTCTTTGAACAGTAACTTTTTTTCAGAAAAAATAAGAAACCGCGGTACGTTTCCTATCACTAACATCACGATGGATGATGCTAAGCGCTATTGCAATTGGTGTGAGCATGGATGTCCTCAGGCAAGCACCTTGGAAGAAGCTTTAGCTGTGACTGAAAATGGAGCTTATGATTTTACAGGTGGCAAAAAGGGAGATCCTATTGTTGGAGCTGTTTACTCTTTGCCAACAGCAGAGCTGCTTTACAAAGCTATGTACTACAAAGGTGGCAGCACGAGCGCTGGTTATTGGGATTACCCAACTAAGAGTAATGCGATGCCAACAGATTCTTCTTGGGATTTTTATCAACAAAAGAGAAAGGGTGCTAATGTAGCGGTTGAAAAATATAATTGGCTCTGGAAATCATATACAGCCTACTTTACAGGAGAGGAGCCTTATTTAACACCTGTTGGTTTTTTTGATGGATCAGCAGGGCCTTATGGTCATTATGATCTTGGAGGAAACGTTCGTGTTTGGAGCAGTAACTCAATGATGAATGAGGAAGGAACAGCTTACTTAGCTTTAGGTGGATCATGGAAAGAATCTGAAGAAGCGTTAAAAAGAGCAACGGCCTTTAAGGAGCTGTTTTTTTCAGGGTGTTACCCAACCATAGGGATGAGGCTTGCTGCATCAAATAATCAAACTCAAATAGCAAACTTTTCTCATTCATTTTCAGGAGAGCAAGTAGGGCCTATTGCTAAGGAGATCATTCCTGCCGCTAGTCAAAATTCGGTCTATTCGTTTTTCGAGTCATTGTGGAATGTGACATGCTCACAAATAATCACTAACCTCATAGAAATAGCTATGAATGCATGTTCTCTTGAGACCCATCCAACGCTGGAATCTTTGGAAGAGGGAGGGGAGGCTTTACTTTCATGGATCTCTAGTAAGTTACTTCCGTGGGCATGGGAATACAGAATTGAGAGCTTGAAACCTTTTACTTGGCCAAGAATTGGGATGAATTGTGTTTTTAGTCTTATTACCGCTGCAGGTATCAATATGGAGGTAACTCCTTATCTGAAAGATGACTCATGGGAGTCAATATCTTGGACAATAGCGAAAACAGTTTTAGTAATGGCTTCGGTAGAGAGCGGAGCATTTCTTCTCGAATATCCGACAGCATTTTTATGGTATTATTTTAGCGGAGCTGAAGAGGTAATGGCTGTTACAGAAGCCATCAGCAAAGGCATCACAATGGTTGCAGGGGGATTAACCTGGAATAGATTGCTCTTGAATGTGCTATATATTGCGCTCAACACCTACTTAAGTGTTGGCTCTACGCTTCAAGACTATCATCAACAACACCCCGCGTTAACGCGCTAAAGCTTTAGCAATATTAAGGCGTCCATACTTTGTTTTTCCTTGAAGCTTAGGTACGGGATCAGTTGCAGTAAGGAGCTTGTCAATAATTTCGCGATAAGAAAGATTGGGAAATTCAGCTAACATGAGCGCAAGTGCTCCTGTTACGTGAGGGGCGGCCATTGAAGTGCCACTCATGTGATCATAAAAAGGATGATGAGCAAGATCGTTACTGATAATAGAAGTGGAGTAAATCCAAGATCCAGGTGCTCCAAGATGAACTGTTCTGGGGCCATAGTTGGATTGTGGTACCAAAGCATCGTCGCCATCGGTAGCGGCTACCGTAACGATATTGTCGAGAGCATAACTGGCAGGGTATTCCGGAAAAAGATCGTTATTGCTACCACTATTACCAGCAGCAGCTACGATAATAACGCCTTGATGCTGGGCTCGCTTTAAAGCTTCTAAAAAAGCAGAGTCATTAACATTTGTGCCAGCATGTCCCCAGCTACAATTAATGATTTTTGCTCCATGGCTACAGGCATAATCGAGACACGTAATCACATCACTATCTGCAGCATTGCCGAATGAATCAAAGCATTTACAAGCCATCAGCTGGACTTCCCAAGCAATACCTGTAATACCAATGTTGTTATTGCCAGCTGCACCAATGATTCCTGCACACATCGTTCCATGGCCTCTGGCATGCTGATCCATGGTGTCCATAGGATCCCCTGTAATGTTATAGCTTGTACTGGTTGGAGAATCTGTTTTCCCTGTTGTTGATCCTTCCGTTGCAGTGATGATTCCTGCTGCAGTGAAGTCATTCGTAGCATTGGTAGATTTTAAAGAAAAGTTCTCAACAGCATTGCAGCCATAGATGTCATTACAGGTTGGGTTCTCGTTGTGCCACATGTTAGGAATAAGGTCTTCATGTGTGTAACAAACACCAGTATCAAGAACGGTAACAATAACAGAGGCCGCAGAAGTCCGAATTTTCCAAGCATCAAGTGCATTGATTCCATTAGGAAAAGGAAGGTAAGTGCGAGGACTAGGCTTGAGTTCCCATTGTAAGGGATAGTAAGGATCGTTAGGGATTTTTTCTTCTGCAAATAATGTTGTCAAGGAGACCAAGAAGAACCAACTCCAAAGTAAGCAGCTCATGCAATATCAATCATACGACATGCTACTTCTCGAATTCCTTCCAGCGTTAAGTTAAGATCAACGTGGTCAAAAAGTTTTTCCTTTCCAGCAACTAAAGCAGCATCTGTTCCTGTTCCAATAACGGTTGGGGGCGTTCCAGAAAAATTTTCTTGAGTGATCTTACTCACAACTTCACGGACAAGCCCTCGAGCGCTCAGCAATAATCCTGAATGAATAGCGGCTTTTGTACTTTTTCCCAAGGCCTGTTTAATAGGCGTAGGGATAGTTTGAGGAAGCAATGCTGTTTGTTGGTGGAGAGCTTTTGCTGAGGTTAAAAGTCCGGGCGCAATGATTCCACCTAAATAAGCTCCCTGTTGATCAATAACATCAAAAACAATGGCTGTTCCAAAATTAGCAACAATACAAGGAAGTGAGTAATGATTTTTGACAGCTACAACATTAACTAAGCGGTCAGCACCAATAGAAGTGGGATTGGGGTAACGAATGGTGACCCCAAGGTCGCTGCTTGCATTGATGTTGAGGAGAGGAGTTCCAAGTTTTTTTATAAAACGAGTTACGAGTAGAGTTGCTTTGGGAACTACCGAAGCAATAATCATTCGTTCAAACTCCCATCCTTCTAAGATGGTTTGTAATGTTTGTACAGACAGTTCTGCCGTTGCAAGACGCCGTATCGCAAGGATGCGACGAGGAGTTGTAAGAGCGAACTTGCAGGTAGTATTACTGAGATCTGCAACGATCCATCGTTCACTTCTAGAAGACTTGGGAATCTTTTTTTTCAAGAAATATTAAGGCCTGAAGTCAACAATGGGATACTCTTTCTCAGAGGGATGAAACCTTTGTGTGACATACTGCGTGATGATAGGTTGTAACAAGGGGAATAAAAAACGGAGAAACTTTCCTGCGGCGAGTGCTAACGTTGTTTCTCCAAAGAAGAGAGAAGGAAAGGAAGCCACCTGTTTGATCAAGGAAGAATTTTTTTTGGAATGAGATGGCTTCTTTTCATCAAAAGAAGAAGAACGTCTTTTTTTGAAAAAACTGACAAACATTCCCGTCGCTAATGCACTCCCCATCCAGGTCCAAGGCTGGCGACGAATGGAATTACGAAGGCGCATGCTAAGATTGAGTTCTTCGCTGAGGGCTACATAATGGCCAGCAATGCAACGGCGGCTTTCATGAATAGTACTTTGAATTTCCGTAATGGATTTCATAAGGCTTAAGAATGATGGAGCATTTCGATGTCTCGTAAGAGTTCATCGCGCGTTAATTTTAAGAAAGAAGTTGGGCGGTTGCGATAAAACAAGAGCAGTAATATTGCGAGCATTAAAAAATGACTCAGTACCATCAAACTTAATGTGAAGAGCAAGCTAAGATGCCATGAAGAGATGGCTACAACAACGAGGATAGCGAGCAGTAAAAGATAACCAATAAATCCTATGATTAATGCAAAGCATAAGCAAAGAAGACAAAGAAGAACTTCTTTGAAGCCTTGCTTTGCTTCCCAGGAAGCAAGTGAAGAGAGCGCTAAGAGATGCTCTAGTAAAGCCGCGATCAAACGTGAAAATCGTTTGGTAAGGCTAGGATGATTGGGTGATTGTTGAAAAAAATTCATCAAAATCTAAAAGATGAAAAACAAAACATAAAGAAACACAAAGAACATAAAAGCGTTCTTATGCTCTTTGTGGTGATTTTCTTTTTTATACCAATGAGGAATAATTTTTCTAAAACTCATTCCGCATCGGTATATTAAAGCTATTTACGATTCAAAATCACTCCGAGAACCAAGCCAACTCCAAAAGCAATGCCAAGTGATTGGATTGGATTCGCACGAACATAGCCCGTCACTTCTTGTTCTAGTTCGGAAGCTTTTTCTCGATACTGTTGAGTCATATTAGCTGTTTGTTCAGCAAGGGAGGAATATTTAGCGTAGGCCACATCTCCGAGGTCACGAGCAGCAGCAGAAAGCTCTTCTTTGCTATCACGATAGGCACTTTGAGCGACGGAGCGCGCTGTTCCAGCAAGTTCACGAGCAGCAGCAGCAGTTGTTTCTAATGCTTTTTTAGCATGAGTCTGGCTGCTTTCAAATTTATCAGAAATATGGCGACCTTGAGTATTCATAAGAAAATAATTTATTTTAGATGGGTATGGAAAATAGTCGCAGTTTTGGTCGTGAAATCAAGCTTTCCATAGAATTCTGCTCGTCGTTCCGCAGGCAAGAATTTTGTGACCTGCTGTCCCACGAAGACCGAGAGGAGCAATGTACGAAGAAAAAGTTTTTTGCTTGGAGAGAAGCCTTGAGAATATTTTTTCCAAAACGGAAATAGAAAGCTGAGGAGAGTAAGTGTTAAGCAATAGAAAAAGAGGGGAAGGCGTTAACAATTGAAAACAAATTTCCAAAAGATTTTCTAAATGTTCTTCTAATCGCCACACTTCTCCTGACTTGCCGTGACCGAATGTGGGCGGGTCCAAAATAATAGCGTCGTAATGATGGCCGCGGCGTTGTTCTCTCATGATGAATTTAGTGCAGTCATCGACAATAAATCGAATAGCATGATCAGGAATATTGGAAAGTCGCGCATTTTCCGAGCACCACTGGACGGCTGCTTTAGAAGAGTCAACATGGCAAACAGTGGCTCCAGCAGCTGCTGCAGCGATGGAAGCTCCTCCCGTATAGCCAAAGAGGTTGAGGATTTTTACGGGAGTACTTTTTCTTTTTTTAATTTGCTGCGCGCACCAATCCCAGTTACATGCCTGCTCTGGAAACAGGCCTACTTGCTTGGTTGAAGTAGGGTGAACTGAAAAGCGAAGGTTTTTGTAACAGATGGTTGCAGGAGAAAGAGGGCTTTTTTTCCAAACCCAGTGGCCTGAAGTGGAAGCATTATTTTTTGAAGTAGGATGAAACCAACCATCCCACTCATCCCATGCGCTAAGATCTTGACGCCGCCACGTCGCCTCGGATTCGGGACGAATGAGAATATGATCGCCCCAACGTTCTCGCTTCATTCCATCTCCAGAATCAAGAAGCTCGTAGTCGTGCCATTGATCGGGAATTAAAAAATCCATGACTTGATTGTTAAAATGAATAACCATCCGTTTAAGGCGGCAACGATGATAGCGACGCTCCAGGCTGTTATTTTCATACGCTTTGAATTGACGAACTCGCCCATCATTTTTGGATTGCTTGTAAATTGAACAAGCGGAATGACAGCAAAGCTTAGCTGCATGCTGAGAATTACCTGGCTAGCAAGAAGAAGTTGGTTCATTCCTTGATCTCCCATGATCCAGATCACAATGATTGTAGGAATGATGGCCAAGGAGCGTGTGAGCAAGCGGCGCAACCAAGGTTTGATTGTGAGACGGAGAAAGCCTTCCATAACAATTTGTCCCGCCATGGTTCCTGTCAGGGTACTATTTTGTCCAGCTGCTAGGAGAGCAATGGCGAAAAGAGTGCTTGCTCCGGTAACGCCTAAGATGGGAGTGAGTAGTTTATAGGCATCTTGAATTTCGGCTACCTCCATATGACCAGAGCGGTAAAAAGCAGCCGCCGCAACAACAAGGATTGCCGCGTTGACAAACATGGCAAGAAAAAGGGCCATGTTAGAATCAATACTAGCAAAACGAATGGCTTCCTTTTTTCCAACTTGAGTAAGGGGATAGTTTCGTGTCTGGACGATAGAGGAATGCAGATAAAGATTATGGGGCATGACTGTAGCTCCTAAAATTCCAATAGCAATGTAGAGCATGCCAGGGTGGGTGAGGATTTGAGAGTGAGGGATGAATCCTTTTGCAACTTCGACTATATCAGGACGTGAGAAAAAAATTTCTAGACCAAAGGAAATGCTAATGATGCCGATAAGCGTGATCACAAGAGCCTCTAAATAGCGAAAGCCTCGGTTTTGTAGTAAAAGAAGGGCGACTACATCGAGGGCGGTAATGCAAACGCCCCAGAGAATTGGAATGTGAAATAATAAGTTGAGAGCAATTGCTGAGCCAATGACCTCAGCTAAGTCACAAGCAGCGATGGCAAGTTCACAAATCACCCAAAGCAAAAAATTAATCCGAGGTGAATAATGTTCGCGGCATGCTTGTGCTAAGTCACGACCGGTGACAATACCGAGTCTTAGCGAGAGTGTTTGCAGGAGCATTGCCATCAAATTAGAAATCAAGATGACGCAGAGCAGGGAATAGTTAAACTGAGCTCCAGCAGCTAAGTCAGTAGCCCAGTTGCCAGGGTCCATATATCCCACAGCCACTAAAAAACCAGGGCCCATAAAAGCAAATAACTTTTTCCAAAAAGTAGCATCTGTAGCAATATGGACAGAGCGATGTGCTTCAGTAAGACTTTTGTCAGAAACTAAACCCATTGCTGGAATGTAACAAAAGAAATTAGCCTTGGCTAATTATTTTTAGTGAGGCTATTATTCTTTTCTTCTTTTAAAAAAGATACTAATTTTTGCCCATGAATGTAACATCACGTTCTTCAGCTGCTGTAGAAGATTATCTTGAGAGGATCTTCGAGCTTATGACCACGAAAGGTTATGCGCGTGTGGTTGATATTGCTGCTAGCCTTAATATTTCTCAAGCAAGTGTAACTAATATGTTGCAGCGCCTTGATGCAGAAGGCTTCATCAATTACGAAAAGTATCGTGGTCTAGTTTTAACGAAAGCAGGAGAAGTAGTTGCTCAAGCTATCACTCAGCGCCATGAATTGTTAACAGATTTTTTAACTCTTTTGGGAGTTCCTGCTGATGTGCGAGAGCATGATATTGAGGGGATAGAGCATCACATTAGCCCATCAACATTATTGGCTATTGAGTCACTCACTACGGAATTAAAAAAACAACCACTCCTTTTGAAAAAAGTCCAAGCTGCTCAAAAGAAAAGGAGGAAACATGGATCCCTTCGATCTCAACAATAAAAAGAGAGAAGCTTTTTTGGAACATAGTGACTATGCAAAAGTTTATGAGGAACACCTCATGGCAACGTTGCAACGTTTGATGCCAACGCTTTCAGGGCGTCTTAGCAATGAGAAGCAAGAGTGTTCTCTCTATTTGGTTGATGCAAAAAATGGTCTTTTGGAAATTCCTCTTCTTAAAAATATCATCAAGCAGCGAGGTTCAATAAAAGAGTTTTATCTTACTTGTCAGGGAGTCTCTGGCACGATGCGAAAAGAGTTTATTCAGCGTGCAATCGAAAGTGAACTAGGGAATCTTGTTAAAGACTATCAAGTTGTTTCATTCGAAGATCCTTTATACACGTGCCCCATGGCTCATCTTGCTATCGCTCCTGATGAATGGTTCGATATCGTTTCCTGGAAGAACACGCCTCGCGAGCACAATTCGCTAATAAAGTTTAGAAACAGCTTTCGTACTAACGGCGCTGGATTGCTTGTGTTTCCTTATCATGCAGGTGATCGCTCGTTGCTCTTGCAAGAGATAAAATCTGCTGTAATCGCTGGAGAAGAAGTCGTGGAAGAGCTTGTTCACCTTGAGGTGCGTCACCAGGGGTATATTCTAGAAACAATAGTAAATACCGAATGCTGTTTTCAACGAGGTCGGTTTTACCCCAACCAAGAAGGAGAGCTTTTGCTTTCTTATGTGCTGCAAGTTGAGTGGACTCTTTTATCTCCACAGGTCAAAAAAAATATTGGAGAAAAAGTAACAGAATTTAGAGCGCATTATGGAAAACAACAAATGATACTCCAACATTTGTTTATCTGGATTTTTTCAGGAACTCCCCACGAACGCGCTCTGTTGAATTCAATACGTCACGATATGTGATGCCCTCAGTCTTCATTATCTAGACTATTGGACTTGTTCTTATTGGCGCCTGCCGGCGTTCTCATCACTCAGGCTACCAGAAGGTAGCGCTTATTCTTCCGACTTGTCAGATGCCAAAGCTCCTGAGGCTTATAGTCCAACTAACTCATGAAGAGGGTATGAGGCAGTGATTGTCACTTTTGAACAAAGGAGGTGCCAGCGCAGCACAGCTTTAGTAGAAGCTTTGCTCGGGGAGGGACTCGAACCCTCATGGATTGCTCCACTAGATCCTAAGTCTAGCGCGTCTGCCAATTTCGCCACCCGAGCGAGAGAGGAAAGAGATTAGTCATAAAAAAGTAGAAAGAACATAAAAATTTTTCTACATAGCGTATTTAATGGATAAGGAGACGCTATAGGATTCCATTTTGTTCCTAGGAAAAATTTCTGCGCTCTCATGTGTCCTTCTCAATTTAATGAGCTATCAGTCTATAAATGAGCCCTTGTCCTGGCAAAGGAGGGAATGTAAGCTTCGAAAATGCGTGTTATTGTTACTTGCGGTCCTGGATGCGAGCCTATTGATCAGGTTCGTTTTATTTCTAATTTTTCTACAGGTGAGCTTGGAAGCCTTTTAGCATCAATGTTACAGGATAGTGGTTTTGAAGTAATTTGCTTAAGAAGCAGGCTGGCGACCTATCCCTTAGGAAAAAACATTAAGGAGATTCCTTTTTCAAGTAATGAAGAGCTCGCAGCAATTTTTCAACACCTTGCAACAACAGAACATATTGGGGCTGTTTTTCATGCGGCAGCGCTCTGCGACTATCGTGTTGCAAAAATTACAGGCATAAACGAACCCATCCTTAACTTGGAAAAAATTCCAACAAATATTGGTCCGCTGCATCTAACATTAGAACCGAGTTTGAAAGTCATTTCTAAATTACGCACTTGGTTTCCTAAGGCTCGTCTTATTGGATGGAAATATGAAGTCTCAGGATCACGTGAAGAAGCTTGTACTAAAGCGCAGCAGCAGGTTTCAAAATATCAATTGGATGCTTCGATTGCCAATGGTCCTGCCACAAAAGGCAGCTTCGACATTATGCTCCCAAATGAGTTGCATTATACGCAGGCCTCTAAACAATTGCTGGCTCGCTTTCTGGTGCAATGGCTTCAGGGTACTTATAGTGTGTTAAATTGAAAAAGGAACGCCATAAGCTTGCACTTTTTTCTTAGGACTGCGTTCTCAGCTCTTACGTTATCTTCGGATAGCGTCTCGATCTTCGGCCTTGTCTTAAGAAAAAATGTCGGCGCTTCTAACGTGATCTTTTCAATTTAATACACTATTTAGTTGAAAAAGTCGTTGAGAGCTCTTCCCATGCCCAATTTTTTTGAGCAAGTTGTTCCATGATCTGAGATAGTTTACGATTCAGGGCAAAAGCAGTTCCGTCGTTATAGGTCGTCGGATTTTCAAGAGAGGCTTCGATATCTTTTTTATGATTTTCTAAAGCAAGGATCTCTGCTTCCAAAGTTGAAATCTTTTTCTCCATATCACGGCGCTCTTTATTAGCAGCCTTGCGCAGTTCTGCTTCAGCTTTGCGTTGGGCTTTAATTTCTTTGAGGCCCATTTTTGGTTGGTTAGCAGTTGGAGATGCCGATTGAACAGGTTGAGCATTGCTGAGTGGTTGTCCATTTCCTGGGGCAACGAGGGCTGCACGTGCAGAAGAAGATCCTGATTTTTCTAAATAATATTGATAGTCGCCGGCATACGGGGTGAGTTTTCCTCCATTAATGTGGAGCACGGTTGTTGCAAGAGCACGAATGAAATGGACATCGTGACTAACAAACATCAATGTTCCTTCATATTGTTTTAGCGCTCCAATTAAGGCATCAATGCTCGGCATATCAAGGTGAGTCATTGGCTCATCGAGGAGTAAGAAGTTTGGAGGATTGAGTAATAATTTTACAAGAGCCAGGCGACTTTTTTCACCACCACTCAACACACTCACAGGTTTAAAGACATCTTCACCTCGAAATAAAAAAGAGCCAAGGATGGTCCGTGCTGTCTGCTCTGGAACAGGATGAGGGATATCCATCGCTTCTTGAAGAACTGTATGACGGACCTTCATCATCTCCGTGCGATGCTGGGCGAAGTAGCCGATAGAGGTATTATGTCCCAGTTCATAGCTACCTGATTCAATCGGGACAATTTGG
Source organism: uncultured Chthoniobacter sp. (assembly GCA_964402065.1). Classification (GTDB taxonomy): domain Bacteria; phylum Verrucomicrobiota; class Verrucomicrobiia; order Chthoniobacterales; family UBA6821; genus CAIWMF01. The sequence goes on from CAYOAN010000001.1 coordinate 464,860, forward strand.
CCGAGAATTTTTAAGAGCGTTGATTTTCCTGCGCCATTAGGGCCAACGAGCACGGTGCGTTGGCCACGTTCAACTTCAAGATTAAGATGGTTATAGACAACATGCGTTCCATAGGCCTGTTTGACGTCCGTAAGACGTGCTACCCGTTGGCCACTACGCACAGGTTGCGGAAATTTAAAATGAACGGTTGCTTCGTCGCGTTCTGGTGGATCTATCCGTTTCATGCGAGCGAGCTGCTTCATCCGATCTTGAGCCTGAGCTGCTTTGCTGGCTTTGGCTCGAAAGCGGTCAATGAAACGCTGAATTTCAGCAATTTCGCGTTGCTGATTTTTATAAGCGGCTAATTGCTGCTCATCACGAGCAGCTTTTTGTTCTAAAAAGGAATCGTAGTTGCCACGGTAGTGATGCAACTTGCGATGAGCAATGTGAAGCATAGACTCGCAGATCACATTAAGAAATTCGCGGTCGTGTGAAATTGCAAGAATAGCTCCGCTATAATTTGTGAGATAATTTTGAAACCAGCCCAACGACTCAAGGTCAAGATGGTTAGTCGGTTCATCAAGCATGAGGAGGTCTGGTTCCATGACAAGAAGTCGAGCAAGATGGGCGCGCATAATCCAACCACCACTCATGGTTCGTGCTTTCCGATTAAAATCAGTTTCTCGAAAAGCAAGACCGCTCAAAATTTTCTTAGCTTTGATTTCAAGAAAATGTCCTTCATTTTCTGCAAAGAGAGCTTGGCCCTCGTGGTGCATGGGATCATCTTCGCTAGGATGATCGCGCAATAGTGCTTGTGCTCTTTCCATTTCAGAAGAGATGCTACAAGCGAGTTCTAAAATTGTTTCATCTCCGGAGGTTGCATTTTCCTGAGGGAGAAAGCCAAGCTTAACATTGCGTTCCAGAGCAATTGTTCCGGAGTCGGGAGAGGCATCTTTGAGAATAAGAGAAAAAAGAGTCGACTTTCCTGCACCGTTTGCACCAATGAGTCCGATACGATCACCACGGTTCACTTGAAGTGAGGCTTCTTCAAAAAGAGAGCGTCCACCGAAAGATTTGGAAAGATTGGATGCTGTTAGCATGAGAAAAAAATTGCAGAGGTTGAAGCTATGAAGGAAGAAAGGTTAATCGTGAAATTCGCTAAAGGCCACAAAAAGTAAAAAATCTTTTCAATTTAATAGGCTGTAATGCTGAATTTACCATTTTCTAAATGGATGGATAGCAAGGCGCGAGTTCGTATAGCGCGAATCATGACTGACTTCCTGACCAATCCAAGAGGGCTTGTTAATCGAGTCATCTGGATGTTTGAGCTCTATCTCTGCAATAATCAAACCTTCGTTCTCACCGTGAAACTCATCAACCTCCCAGGTTTTTCCTTCATATAAAATTTTGTAACGCGTTTTGATAACGAAGGAGGTAATGCAAAGAGTTTGCAATTCTTTTGCTTCCTCAAAAGGAATCTCATATTCGAATTCAGGGCGAGCAATGCCTGTTGCCTTTCCTTTAATTGTAAGAAACGCTTTTGTTCCTTGAGTGCGGACGCGAATCGTTGGATTGGGATATTGAGAAAGATAACCTTGGCAATATTCTTCACCAACAGCTCCATGGCGCCAAGCGTCGTTTATGACTAAAAATTTTCGTTCGATTTCAATTCCCACCGGAGAAGTATACAAAAAATGGAGCCTCTGGGGAAGGCTCCATTTTTCTAAGATAGGAAGGGATGCTTCCGGTATCTCGATTGATAAGAAGTTAATTAATTTTGGCTATCTGGAATAAGAGAACTAGCTGGATTGATGGCTTCACCAGAACTCACAATCGATTGGTCATTACTGCTGCTATCAGGTGCTTGGTTGACAGGCGCACTTGGAGCAGGGGTTCTTTTTTTATGCTTTTTGACAGGAGCTGCGACTGGCTCAGGTTGTGCAGCGACAACATCAGGTGTTTTGTCAGCAGGAGCTGCTGGAGCAGGAGTGCTTTCTTTATCAGCATTCACAGGAGCTGCGACTGGCTCAGGTTGTGCAGCGACAACGTCAGGTGTTTTGTCAGCAGGAGCCGCTGGAGCAGGAGTGCTTTCTTTATCAGCATTCACAGGAGCTACTACTGGCTCAG
>CAYOAN010000002.1:0-314092 GCA_964402065.1 uncultured Chthoniobacter sp.
AGCTTGCTCTTTTTCCTTAGGACTGCGTTCTCAGATCTTACGTTATCTTCGGATAACGTCTCGATCTTCGGCCTTGTCCTAAGAAAAAATGTCGGCGCTTCTAACGTGCCCTTTTCAATTGAATACACTATATTTTTGCTGCAATCTGTAACCTGTAACCTATAACCTTATTTCTCAACAAACGTGATAGCCTTCTAAAAATGATTTCTCAACAATCACCAACTTCCACGCAAACCCTCATAGAGTGGGATAAAGCCTTGCCCAAGTATTTGGCAAAAAGTCCCATTATTCACCAAGAGGAAGTGGCTTTATGTCGAGAGGCAGTTGTGCTTTTAGAACAGGCACGGAAGGAAGGTGCTGCCACAGTGGCCGCTGCACAGCAGGAATTTGAGCGACAAAAACAACTTGGACGGGAACAAGGATTGCAAGAAGGACGCAATGAGGCCACGCTTCATCATTTAAAAACAGTATTAGCTTCCTTAGATTATTATGAACAATCGAGGGGGCAGCTCGTCACAGTAGTAATAAGCTGCTTGCGTCGTCTCATTATGGACTTGCCTCCAGAAGAGCGTATTTATCAGTTAGTAGGAGAGGCGCTGGATGCATTCAAAAAGCAAGCTCACCTTACGTTGCAAATTAATCCTAAGGATCAGGAAGCTGTTGAAAAAGCCATTGCCAAGCTTCAACCTCGGATGCCAGCTGGATCAACTATTGAGGTGAGGATGCACGAAGAACTCAATCCTGGCGCCTGTGTTTTAGAATCTCCGCTAGGGCTTGTGGATGCTTCTCTTGAAAGTCAACTTTCGATTTTAGAGGGATCTTTATTGGCAGCGACAAAGTCGTAATATTCTTTTCTAGCGCGTGATCTATTTTCCATGAATCAAGAAACTCAACAAGCTGGTAATCCATCGCTGACAGCGCAGCATGATGACAGCGATAATTTTTTAGGACGTCTGCAATCGATTGCCGTAGTGACACAGCCTAAGCCATTGAGGGGGCAAATTACGGAGGTGGTTGGCATGTTGGTGAAGGCGATTCTTCCTGGAAGTAGGATTGGAGAGCTTTGCGAGCTGAAGCGTCCTGGATATAAAGAAAATTTAGAGGCAGAAGTGCTCGGCTTTACCGAAGAGTGTGCTTTAATCATGCCCTTGGGAGATTTTACAGGTTTATCATTAACAACCGAAGTGATTGCAACAGGAAAGGTACATCAAGTTGGTGTGGGTCCTGGAATTTTAGGGCGTGTGGTCGATGGGCTCGGAAATATCATGGATCACACCGGGGAACCATTTATTCCAGAAACTTATTATGATGTGATTGCATATCCTCCCGATCCACTGGAACGTTCGCTGGTAAAGGATCCCCTCTCGTTGGGGATTCGAAGTATTGATGGACTATTGACATGTGGAGAAGGGCAACGGATGGGGATTTTTGCAGCAGCAGGTGGTGGTAAATCAACGCTGTTAGCTCAAATTGTCAGCAACACTGAAGCTGATGTGATTGTCATGGCGCTTATAGGAGAGCGTGGTCGAGAAGTGCGTGAAACTTTAGAAATGACGCTTACTCCTGAAAGCAGAAAGAAAACGGTAATGGTTGTTTCCACATCAGATCGCCCTGCTCTAGAACGCTTGAAATCAGCTTATGTAGCTACAGCTATTGCAGAATATTTTAGAGACCAAGGGAAAAAAGTGTTGCTGCTGATGGATTCTGTGACTCGTTTTGCACGAGCACAACGCTTGATTGGGCTTGCCACAGGGGAGCCTCCAGCGCGGCGCGGATATCCACCATCTGTTTTTTCATTGCTACCCCAGCTGCTTGAAAGGGCTGGTCCAGCAGCTAAGGGATCAATCACTGGATTATATACAGTCCTCGTTGAAGGAGATGATATGAATGAGCCTGTCGCGGATGAAGTGCGTTCAATTTTAGATGGGCACATCATTCTCTCAAGAAAGCTAGCTGCAGCAAATCATTATCCTGCAATCGATGTTTCGGCTTCCGTTAGTCGTGTGATGTCTCAGATTGTTACTCCTAAACATCGCAATGCGGCAGGAAAATTTCGAGAGCTTCTGGCAAAGTATCAAGATGCAGAATTACTTTTGAAAATAGGGGAATATAAAGCGGGAAATGATCCTCTAACCGACGAGGCAATTGCAAAACGAGATAGGATGAATACTTTTCTTCGTCAGGCAAAAGATGATCGCTCTACTTTTCAAGAAACCATCGAAAAACTAGAAAATATTGTTCGATGAATCGTTATCCTCTCGAAGCCATTCGTTCGCTTAGGATTCGCAAGCAAGATGAAGCGGATCGGAAACTTGCTGCTGCTCGTGTTATTGAGACAGAGCGACGACAAAAAGTCCAAGATGCTGAAAAGGATCTCCGGGATTATTTGGAATGGATGAGAAAGGAAGCGGATCGCCTGTTTTCTACAATTGTTGGAATGCCTAATCCGATTCACAAGGTTATGGATATTACCAAACAAATTGAATGGAACAGAAATTATCAATCCACCTATGTTGTTGCCGTTGATGAAGCCAAAAAAAAGCTTCAAGAGGCAGAAGCAGAGACGATTTCTTGTCGGAAAGAGCAAGAAAAAGCTTATAAAGCTGTCTGGAAAATTAATCAGCATCGTGATATATGGTTGCGAGACGAGGCCCTCCAAGAAGAGCGAGATGAAGAAGCAGAGTTAGAAGAAATTGCAGCAACGATTTTCGCTATGCACGAACATCAACACGCTTTAAGCTAAGAACCCATGACTGCCGCAAAGCCAATTTCCATTCTTAGGTCTTCTGATTTGTTGGATCAAAAACCTTCCACAATTTCTTGCCTTAGCAAGAAAGAATTAGCGGAGCTACATGCTACTTCTACTAGTTATCCTAGCTTAGATCATTGTCACACTCATGCACAGAGCCTTTTAGATGCACCTTCTCATGGGGGTTCTCAAAAAACAGTGGAGGAGAAAATGATTTCTTCCTTAGCTCCTATGAGGGAGGGCTCACATAACGCCAAGTTGTTCCCTGTAGAGAAAGCGCATCATGTTAAGGAGCCTGCTATTTTAAAAAAATCAGACTCTTGGGCTGTTCGGCACGATGCTAGATTCCAAGAAGGAGAAGAGCATCTTCATTTTTATGAGGAGAAAAATGAGGACAGTGCATTCAATAAAGATGAAGCTCATCAAGATTTAGATCATCTTGTATCGCCTTCTTCTCTTGCTGGTGGAGCGGCAGCATGGATTTCATCGATGAAACCATCGCAAACATCACCTCCAGCTTTTTCACTGGAAGACGGTTCAGCTCTTTCTCCTGTAGCAGCAGCTAAGCAAGGTATTATCTTGGCGAGTGAGAATGTGGGTGATGATGGTCAAGCGCTGTTAGATAGCAAAAGTGTGAGCTCTTCCTATCAAGATTCTTTAGAAGGTTTGGTTGAGCCATTTATTTCAAAGGAAAAAGTAGAAGATAATATGACTTCCTTATTTCAAGCCCAAGCATCCGATCATAGTGAAATAAATGCCGATCAAGAAACGGAGCTTGAAAAACAAGCAGATGGCACTAGCGCTTATGAAAACAAGGGAGCTGGAGGAGATATTAGGAATTTAGAAGTAAGCGGAAAAGTAACTGATCATGACGCAGGAGGTCATGACGACTTTCAAGGAATGCTGAGGGAACATGAGCATGAAGCAATGAGCAACCTAGGGTCAAAAGAGAGCAAAGGAAATGCGCCAACCATTGTTAAGCCTCTTATGGCTCAGGCAGAGCTTTCTCCCATCACTGGCTCTGCAGGTTCTTCAAATGCGAAACTTTCTGAGCCTGTAGCTGCTGCTTTACGAGTCACTCATTTGCTAGATGAATTAACGGCCACAGTGAGTCGCCTTCGATTAGAAAATAATAATGGGAAGGAAATGACCATTCAATTGCGCAGGGATGTGCTCGCTGATACCGATATTCACATCGTTTCCTCGGCAAAACAAATGGAAGTTTCTTTTTTAACAAGCAATGCAGCAAGTAATGGACTGCTCAATACACATTTAACAACACTACAAAATCACCTCAACGCCCTTTGTCCAGGGCAAGTGGTTAATATTCAAACGCAGCTAACACCTTCTGGCAGCAGCTCTCACTTAGGAGGTGAACAAGACCATTCTCAAGATGATTTAGCAAGTTTTGACCAAGGTAATCGTGGAAATTTTAGCAATGATGAAGACACCTTATAAACCTCGTGAGGTTTCCAAAATAGATGCCGACATTTTTAGAGAGCTTATTTTTTCTAAAAGATTGCTGCCTACTGGTACAAAAAATCCTTCAAAAAAAATTCGTTTTTTCGAAGCTGATTCTCCAAGTGTTATTGAAAAAAACTTTTTGTTTGCGCTCAAAATAGGTCAGCAACGAGTTGATCTCACGCTTGAATTAAAACCAGAATCAGCTTTGGCTAACCGTCTGCGTGAGGTAGGTGGCCTTGAGTCATTGCCTGAAGAGTTTCAAGTGGCGCTAATGACATACGCAAGTCGAGAAATAATCAATGCGCTAGAGCATCTTTTTCAACTTCCAGTGACATTATGGAATGCAGCTAAAGATCAAGAGGAGCTCTGTGAAAAAAAAGAGCTCTATTTTGAAGTTCTTAATGAACATGCTGCCTGCGAAGCTCGTGCTGGTATTGCAATGAGCATGCCTCTGCTGGAGCGCGTTCTTGATGCCGCAAAAAAAATTCCCATGGTTAAAAATCAGTCTGTGACTGGAAGTATCTTGCAAGGCGAAGTGCTTCTTGGCAGTGCAACGGTGCTGCTAGAAGATTGGGAGCGGCTTCGTCCAGGAGATCTTATTGTGATCCAAGAACCTTCTGCATTAACAACAGGACAAGGAAAATGTTTGATTCCAAAGAGTGGAATCATGCCCATGATAGTGAAGCCAGATTTTTTTAAACCATTGGTGCTTTCCCTCGAAACCGTTTTTCCAACTGGACTCAAGACAATACCTCCAGTTACTGAACAATACGATCTACCAGAAAAAGGTGCTGTTCCTTCGATCCCGCTTGAACTCAACTTTAGCGGTGGGGTAATCTCCTTAGCAATTGAAGAGGTCATTCAACTAAATAAAACCAAAACAATTGAAAAACCAGTTCAGGTTTTACGGCCATTAAAAATTTTTATTCACGAACAGGTCGTTGGTACTGGAGAGCTTGTTAACATTAATGGGCACTATGCATTGGTAGTAACACAACTTTATTCGCAACATTAATTTTATGCATCTAAACACAGGAAATCCTCTCGAGTTGATTCTCATTTTAATGGGAGTTGCCTTACTGCCCTTTATGGTCGTGCTCATGACGTCCTTCACGAAAGTGATTGTGATTTTTAGTTTAGTTAGGACCGGGCTAGGGTTGCAATCGAGCCCTCCTAATATTGTCCTTAACGGGTTAGCGCTTATTTTATCTTTCTATGTGATGTTTCCGGTGCTCTCAGACACCTATCAACTAGCAGAAAAAGTAAATGTACAAAATGTAACTCTATCGAGCCTAGTACCAATAGCAAATACGATTAAAGAACCGATACAAACGTTTCTCAATAACAACACACGGGTTTCGACCCAAAAGTTTTTTGTCGTTACCGCTAAACGGCTTTGGCCACCAAAATATGGAAGCACTGTTTCTAAAACAGATTTTATTATTCTCATTCCATCGTTTCTTGTTTCTGAGTTAACAGCAGCTTTTCAAATTGGGTTCATTCTTTATTTGCCGTTCATTATTATTGATCTCGTGATTTCAAATATTTTGATGGCCCTTGGAATGATGATGCTTTCTCCAACGACGATTTCCCTTCCTTTTAAGCTTCTTCTATTTTGCTTTGTCGATGGATGGACAAGGCTCATGGATGGTCTCATCATGACGTATCGCATTTCTTAAGTAAATCTATGACGCAAGACGCCTCTGTTAATCTCGTTTCTCAGGCGATGTTATTAGTCTTAACATCCTCGCTGCCACCAATTGTTGTTGCAACCGCTATTGGATTGTTGGTCGCTTTATTTCAAGCGCTCACTCAAATTCAAGACCAGACGCTTCCCTTTGCTGTTAAAATTATCGCAACGTTTTTAGTGATTGTTTATGCGATGAATTATGTTTTTGGAGACCTTTTAAATTTTACAATTATTGCCTTTCGTGATTTTCCTCATATGGTCCAATAGTGGCTATTCAAATGCTACCCCTGTGGCACACGATTGCATCAGGCCGGTCCTTCAAAATCTAACTTCTTACATGTTCTGATTCTTGGTTACGTTGTTAGGATGAGGAGAGCCAGAGGTTTTTTTGATAAATGTTCTAACCACTCAAACTACAGTACTCAAACTTCTGCACAGCAGATATGGACGAGCTTAAAAAATATTTTATTGAGGTTCCGCTCATTCTTGCCCTTGGCTCAACAAGAGCAGGTGTTGTTCTGACAATTAGTCCTATTTTTTTAATTAGCGGAATGCCTCGTCAGGCTTTATTAATCATGCTCGTTGCCGTTATTGTTCCGATGGTAGTGCCAACATTACCACAGGGAGACATGAGTCCAACTTATGCTTGGGTGCTGGTACTCAAAGAACTTTTTGTTGGCACTTTGATATCTTATTTTATTTCTATTGTTTTCTGGGGGCTGGAAATTGCAGGAGAATTAATTGACTTACAGCGAGGAACGACAGCTGGAGGAATTTTTAATCCGATGTTGGGGGCTCAAGAATCGCCTATGGGAGGGCTTTTTTTGAGACTTGCAGGATATGTCTTTTTCTCTATTGGTGGTTTTGTCTCCTTGTTAGGTGTGCTTTTTGCGAGCTATCAATTGTATCCAGTTGGAGATTTTCTTCCTCCTCTTTTAATGGGATGGCAAAAGCATGTTTTTCCGTTTTTAACCGATATTTTTGAATTAGGAATTCTTTATGCAGCTCCACTGCTTATTATTTTTTTCTTTATGGATTTTGGATTGGGTTTAATAAATCGTTTTGTTTCACAGCTAAATGTTTTCTTCCTTTCTCTTCCGATTAAAAGTGGTATTTGCTTTGTTTTTATGACGTACTACATGAGCTATGTGATGGAAGGTTTTAAAAAAGATCTTTTCACACAATCAGGAGTAGATGCCTTTCTAAAAACAATTTTCAAATAACTTAATGGCTGATCAACCAACTGGAGAAAAAACGGAGCAACCCACGCCGAAGCGTCTGCGCGACGCGAGAAACAAGGGCCAGGTTGTCAAAAGTACAGATGTTGTTACAACGGTTTGTACTTTTTTTGTCTTATCAGCAACTTTGATAACTTTTCCTTCAACATGGAAAGGATTTACTAATTATTTTGATATTGTTTTTGCAGCCATGGCAGAGCCGATGCCTAACGCGCTTATTGATGTTTTTGGGATGATGCCAACATTTCTTTTTTCTGCAATATTTCCTGTTTGTATTGTGGCTGCCCTTGCTGTGGTCATTGCTAATGTTGGGCAGTTTGGATTTCTTTTGGCTTTTGAATCAATGAAGCCCGACATTAGTAAATTGAGCCCTATGTCGGGGTTCAAAAAAATTTTTTCAACGAAAACATTATTGGAGCTCGTTAAATCAACGGTCAAAATAACTATCTTTGGTATTTTGCTCTATAGCATCATTGCGAAATCGATTGGGCCATTGGTCACACTTCCTTTTGCTACCTTGTTTAACGGGGTGGGTGTTGTGAAGCCTATGCTCCTCAATTTTATCAATTCTTTCATGCTGTGTTACCTCGTTATCGCCGTTGGAGATTATCTTTTGCAGCAAAAAATGCTTATGAAAGATTTGATGATGACGAAGGATGAAACAAAGCGTGAAATGCACGAATCGGAAGGAGATCCAATGATCAAAGGGAACCGACGTCGGTTGCAGCGTGAAATGATTTTTGAAGACAACTCAACAGCAACGAAAAAATCGACAGTACTTGTTACCAACCCAACGCACTATGCAGCTGCTATTTTTTATGAGCGAGGCAAAATCATGCTTCCTATTTTGAGGGCCAAAGGTACGGGGTTTATTGCATTGCGCATGATTGCGATTGCTCGTGAAGAAAATATTCCAATTGTCGAAAATGTTCCTTTAGCGCGTGCGTTGTACAGAGAATTAGAAATTGGGGATGTTATTCCTAAAGAATTATTGGGTCCTGTGACAGAAATTTTGAGATGGGTAAGAACATTGCCGCCAAGAGTTGCAGAATAAAACTCTTTCAAATGCTCTCATGATGAAGCGGCTGTTATAACGCATGCGGTAGTTTCTTTTTTATTAAAAGTTAACAAAAATTTTTCCTGTAGCCTTTAACTCCCAGTCTGTAGTCTGAATTCATGCTCAAAGAAAAAGATCTCATTCCTGTATGTGCTCGAGGGCAAGAAATCAAAGGACGTTTTGACGAGTTTTATTTTCGAAAGAATCCTCAAGAGAGTCCAATGGCTAAGGCATTAGTGGCCCATGGATACGAAGTGAAAAATTATCCTCTTCAAGGTGACTATACTGATGAGGATTGGCTGGGTTCAAAAGTTTGCATGAAAGGTCTCACTATTATTTTTCGACAGCCAACGCCAAGTGACATCCTTGTTTGTCGTATTGACAGGGAAACAAAAGAAAAAAAAATGAGTTCTCCGCTTTTGGGGTTCATGGAATTTAGTGCCTTCTGTCACTACCATTGCCCCGAGATTCAGTGGTTAGGAGGGTGTGTACAAAAAATTGTTCATCGAACTTCTTCTGAACATTTAGAAATTGACCGACTTGTTCGTTATTACCATCGAGTTTTGGGAAATATCGAAGGCTATAGCGATGGCGATGGCTATTTTTGGATTTATGCAGATATGCATTATAAGCAGCGCTTCGAAACATTGCCTATTTGGAAACGATATCGGCGAGAAAATATTGGAAAAAGCTCCCAGCATTCTCAAGCCTTGTAGGGAGCCCCTCTGGCTGTAGCCTTCATTGACCTTGTTTAAAATTTTAGTTATGAATGGGAGATGCCCGATCTTGAAGGAAAAAAAACAGAGCCAGAACAAGAGCCTTCTCCAATATCCAAGGAGGCAGCATCTTTATCAAAAGTGGTTCCTGAACTTGCAACAAAAGTTGAGTTGCCAGAAGAGACAGAAGAAAGTATTGCAGCAGCCCCTGCTCAAGCACCCTTGCTGGGGGAGACCTCGCCTGTACCTGCTCCCTTTCAAAAAGTGGAGTTAAAAAAACATGGGATAGCTGTTCCAAGCCCATTAAATCAAGCTGTAGGGCCAGATTCAGAAGCTCGAGCTTCAATGGTCGCCACGGCTGTACCAGTATCTTTAGCGGTGCCACCAGCCACTCATCCTAAACGAGAGATTGCCGCAAACCTTCCAGAAGCAGGCTTGGAAATGGAAGTAAGCTTTGTATTGGGGCGCAAGCGGCTTGCTTTGGCAGCATTAAGCACTCTTGAAGAAGGGGAAATCATAGCGTTAAGTGAGACTGACTTTAAAGTAACGCTCTTTCTTCAAGAAAAGGCTATAGCTGAAGCTCAGCTTATTACGGTGGATCAGCACCCCTCTGTCCAAATTACTAAAGTTTTTAGTGGCGCTTGAGATCAAAGCGTAACAATGATTCTAACAACCTTTTCTGCTGCGTACGACTTGCAGCCTGCAGCATCTCGTCATGTTTAATCCAAAAATAACATCCCGTTATTCCATGCCAGTAGGAGGAGAATTAGACACCTCTGACTTGCAGGGAGTCGGGGTGTATCGTGGAAAAGAGATTAAAAAATCGAAGGTTAGTGATGATGTTGATTTTGGGGTTCATGCAGATGAAGATGATCAGGAGGGGAAGTCATCAGGGAGTACTAAGGGTGAGTTAAAAATTAAATTTCAGGAACGCGAAAAAGAAGCGTTTTCTGATCAACAAGAGAATCTTCCAGACTTTGAAGAATTCGCTAATTCTCCCGAATTTAAAAAGTTCATGGCTCAATTACGCAAGGGCCAACGGAGTGATAGCTATCAAGAAATTAAAGATGCTTTAGATACTACTTTTGATGATCCAACATTGAAGCATGCTGCACTGGTCGGTGCTATCAAGCTGCTGGAGGTGCAACCAGATCAAGAAGAGCTCAAAGAACTATTACAACAAATCCTCAAAGAGCTTCTCGATAGTAGCGGAGCCGAAGTGCGAGCTGGCTATAATGTGTCGCATATTGCTGAATCAATTGTTAAAGGGGAAACAGATCTTATTGCTCAACTTCGAGATTTTTACTGCCAGGTTGTTTTTAGCGATCAAAGCCTCATTGATACTTATCACGCTATCATGAACGATTTTCCTGATGAAATAGAAAGAGAAAAAAGAGAGAAGGAAAAAAAGAACAAACAACAGTATGTGTCAGAAGAAGTGGATGGTCCGGAAGGGCAGGTACGATTAGAAAAAGCCTTAGAATTTTTGATGAAGTCATTGGGAGCAGAACTAACATCTAACAAACCTTCTTTAGAGCCAGGTATGCTGAAAAAAGTTTTAGATGGATTGTGTGAAATGGAGTTTTTTCGCAATACCTATCGTTCATTTTTAGACATGCTGACTAAAATGAATAAGGATTGCCAGACTGTTCCTATCAAGCCATCACGGTTGATTAATGAAATATTAAGTCGTGTGACGCAGGATAAAATTAGCGATGAGGATTTTATCAAAGTGGCTCAACAATTTGGCGTTCCGCCGTTGCAACTCTCCATCCATTTTCTAACAAGAATTTATGATATGGTCCGTCTTTTTCCTGAACGCGTTTTTCCAAGTGGGAAAAACCGAGAGGTTTGTTTAACAGCTATTCAACATGCATTAGATGCAGCCATTGCGAGAGAAAGTGAAGTCGCGTAGTGCGTGCTGCCAAATATTTTTTTCTGACCACTTTTTCCTGTAATCTACAGCCCCTAATCTTTAACTTGCTCACATGATTTCCGACGTTATTTCAGAATTTTGTAAACAGTACGGTCTTCAAGGCGTTTCTATGGAAGAAGGAGGGAAGCTGCGCCTTTCTATTGAAGGAATTGGTGACCTTCAATTTCTCCATCAAAAAAACAAATTGCTCGTTGGACTAACTCGTAAGATTGAAAATCCTTATTTATTCAGTGCACAAAAAGTTTTGGCAATGTGTCATTACAAAGAGTCGCACTTTTATCCTCTTCATGCGCAACTCAACGAGGATGTCTTGGGTCTGTTTCATCTTTTTAATGAGAATGAAGTAACAGCAGCCCTGCTTTCTCAAGCTTTAGATGCATTAACAGACGAGATGGATAAGGCTTTAGGGTGAAAAAAAGGATGAAGATTTGTAAGACTTGCTTCTATAGTCAAATTACTTAGAGATTACAATAAATTGACTTGATCTTATTTAGAAACAAGCAGCGTTCTTATCCCGCGTCGTTATCGTTGAGATAGCGCTCAGTCTTCGGTCTTGCCTTTTCTAAAAATCTCTGCGTTCTTTCCTGTGATTTCTAAGTGGTTTGACTATAACGCAGCTTTCTCAACTTAAGACGCTGTAACTTCTTGCAAAATAGCATGCACTCTCATTCTCATTTTTAAGCTAATAGTGTCTCTTTACCCTTCACTCTTTGTCTTTCACTCGCTACTCTCTTTCCATGTCCGTCGAGGGTCTTTCGCCATTTGATTTTACGTCAGGAGTTATTACTGTTACCCAGTTTGTTCCTTCTGCTGCTTTGCCGAAAGAAAGCCCCTCTCCACCAGCCTTAGGTGAGGCTCCTGCAGTAAGTAAGTTAGGAGAGCTTTTTAAGGGGCATCAGCTTGACGAGTTGGAAACCAGTTCACTCAATCTTCCTCCAGAAACGCTTAAGGTTTTATCAAAAGAGTCACTCAAGTCGTTGATTACGGATATGGCTTCTCTTCTTGAAGCCGCTGGAGGTATTGCGCCGATGCATGATATTGTTCGTGTTCAGGAATTACTCCAAGAAGAGATTGTCAATCACGAGTTGTTGTCAGCATTTCGTCGTACCCTTCTTGGTGGATAGCATGAATGTTATGACAAATCACGGTTTTTCATCATCGATGAATCGGCAGCTACACCCTACGAATAGAGAACGTCTGCACGCTCTCCTGGATGTATTGAGCTATCTTTACATGATCTATGGAAAACCAGAGAGAGCTCGTGATTATTTAAGATTGCTGGTGAAGCTTCGTCCTAGTGAAAGCCGCTTGTTAAGGGCTTTGGCTAGGAGTGAGCTCGAATCAGGAGATCCAGCACGTGCTAAGGAAATTTTAGAAGAGAGCCTTAAATTAGAAATGACGCCAAAAGAACGAGCCGCAACTTTTTTGATCTTAAGTCGCGTGCTTTGGAGGCTGCAGCGATCAGAAGATTCTGGGGCAGCCGCCTATCAATTTCTTCAGGAAAAATATTTAGAAGTATCGCCCTAAAACATGAATGAAATTTTAAATCAACTTCATGGCTTGGTAGGGCGCGCACAAAAATTTGGCGATCTTTATATCGCAATTTTGATTATTGCGATTATCGCCCTTTTCATTTTACCAATTCCCTCTTGGCTGCTGGATAGTCTTATTTCATTGAACCTCACGATCTCCATTATTTTGATCATGATGGCTCTTTATGTGCCAACGGTTTTGGCGTTCTCGACCTTTCCGAGTGTTTTGCTTATTACAACACTGTTTCGATTGTCTCTTAATATCACCTCCACACGCATGATCTTGCTCGATGGTTATGCAGGAGAAGTGATTTATGCGTTCGGAAATTTTGTTGTTGGAGGAAATTTTGTCGTTGGCGTTGTCGTTTGGTTAATCTTACTCGTCGTTCAATTTATTGTTGTCACCAAAGGTTCTGAACGTGTTGCTGAAGTTGCTGCTCGTTTTACCTTGGACGCAATGCCAGGAAAACAAATGAGCATTGATGCCGATATGAGAGCCGGTGTTATTGACATCAAAGAAGCCCAGCGCCGACGTGGCAACGTTGAAAAAGAGAGTCAAGTTTTTGGAGCGATGGATGGTGCCATGAAATTTGTTAAGGGAGACGCCATTGCCACATTAATCATTGTTTCTATTAACGTGATTGCAGGTATTACAATTGGTGTTCTGCAAAAGAAAATGCAAATCGGGGCTGCCGTTCAGACATATTCGATTCTATCCATTGGTGATGCTCTCGTCTCACAGATTCCTGGCCTTTTGATTACCATCACAGCAGGTATTATTGTTACTCGGACTGGTTCAGAGGAAAAAGCCGGTCTTGGTACGGATATTTTTGGACAAGTGTTGGCTGTTCCGAAAGCCATGATTATTGCAGGAAGTATTTTATTATTTCTTGTTGTGGTTCCTGGTTTTCCCAAAATTCAATTTGGCATCTTGGCTGTTTTTGTTTTGTCATTTGGATATATGCTGCAACGAGGAACGTTACAACCTCTGCTTAAAAAAGGATCTGTTTTATTATCGCCGGGCAAAACGCCTGGAGCCTCTTCAGTAGGGGGGGGCTCTGGTGGATCTTCTGCTGGTGCCGGGCGTCCTGGTGAAGAATCTTCAAAGGAGAATGATTTTTCAATTACAGTTCCTGTGTTGTTAGAGGTTGATGCAGCGATTCAGGAAAAAATCTCGCCTGATGCTTTAAATGATGAACTTATTCATGTCAGGCGAGCTCTTTATCATGACTTGGGTGTTCCTTTTCCAGGAATTCACTTGCGATTTAATGAAAATCTTAAGCAAGGTCAGTATCAATTGCTTCTTCAAGAAGTGCCAATGTCATCTGGTGTTTTAAGGCCTGGATATCTTTATGTGAAGGAGAGCCAAGAGCATTTGTTGGCTTTTCATATTCCTTTTGAACCAGTTGAAAACCCTCCTGATCGAGCTCCTGCGCTCTGGGTGGCTGAATCGGAGCAAAGGCTACTTCAACAGATTGGACTAGCGGGTATGGATTCAGCAAAATTGCTCAGTTTTCATATTTCCTTAATTCTTAAAAAATACGCTGCTGATTTTATTGGGTTACAAGAAACACGGACTTTGCTTTCTCAAATGGAGGCGGAGAATGGAGAAATTATTCGAGAAGTGCAGCGTGTTTTGCCGCCAACAAAAATTGCAGAAGTTCTCCAGCGTCTTGTTCAAGAAGATATTTCCATTCGCAACTTGCGCATTATTTTCCAAGCGTTGATAGAATGGGCTCCTAAAGAAAAGGATGTTTTGCTGCTGACAGAATATGTTCGTATCGCCCTGCGACGTTATATTAGTTATCACTTCAGTGGAGGCCGGAATGTTCTTGTAGCCTATATTCTAGAGCCGGCTACTGAAGAACAAATTAGAAAGTCAATCCGCCAGACTTCAGCTGGAAGTTTCTTGGCAATGGATCCAGCAACAAGCAAGAGGCTCATTGATAATGTGAAGAGTCAAGTTGGTGATATTTCTACAAAAGAACGACCTCCCGTATTGATCACTTCGATGGATGTGCGACGTTACATGAAAAAACTAATAGAGCTGGATATTCCTCATCTTAATGTTCTATCTCACCAAGAGTTGACCGAGGAAATTAACATTCAGCCTCTCGGTCGTATTGTTCTCTAGTGAGGGTTCAATGTGCTCTCCTGAAAATAGTATGTCATATTTTCGAGTTGATGACTTGCAAGCTGTAGCCTGTAGCCTGTAGCCTGTAGCCTGCTTATGAAACCGTGGCTTATTAAAGTGCTCAATGGTCCTAATGCAGGAGCACAAATTTTAGTTTCAGGGGAGGTGACGATGGGAACTTCTGTTGATTGTGATCTCATCCTCAACGACCCTCATATTTGTTCAATTCACTGCCAACTTAAAAAAGGGGAAGAAGATGCTTTTGAGGTCGTTCCTAGAGAGGGCATTGTTTTTATTAATGGCAAAAAGCTAGAAGAAGCTGTAGGGAAAATAAAATTAGGCGATGTTCTTACGTTAGGAAGCACGCATCTCACTGGTGGCCCCAGTGAGCAATTATGGCCTCCGGTGACTATTCCTACTATTCAGGAAGTGAGAGCAGAAGCCGCTCCAGCTCCCTCAGGAGAAGCGCCAAAAACAGCGTTGATGCCAGTCCCTCCCAATATCACAAAAAAAAGGTTAGCGCTTTCGCGTCAGTCTATGCTGCAGCTGATCCTTGTAGGAGGATTCTTATTCTTAGGAATTTCTTTTTTAAAATTTTTGGTTCATAAAAATCTTAAGATAAGCAAAACAGAATTTAAGCCTTCTTCATTTCAAAAAAAAGAAGAAGTAGATGTGAACGAAGAGCGAAAAGTCACTCAATCAGCTATTCAAACTCTTCAGAAATTATTTCCTAAAGTTTATATCAAGCCTGTAAACGTTAATGGGCAAACTGTTTTTTATATCTATACGAAAAATCAAATTGAGTATGACGAGGTCAGAAGGATTCTTAATAAAAAAAATCTGCCTGTTGTGAGTGTTCTCATCAGTATGGATGACATTTCAGACAGTGGCATAGCCATGATGCAGGCATTGAACCTCTCTGTTTCAATTACTGTGGATGAAAAAGGAAGAGCAACATGGACCGGATATGTGCCTACTCAAAAAATTTTCGATTCAATGAAGGAGCAGATTGCAAGGGACATTCCAGCTATTACAGACAATACGTATCATATTATTTTAGGAGAGGAAGCTTCTAAAACAGCGATGAACATTCTCATGAAAAACCAATTCGGAGGTATTGTTGTAACGCCAGAACGAAGTAACTTGACACTAACAGGATCAGTTTTTGAAGGAGATCAACCCCGCTGGAAAGCAGCGTTACAGGAATTAGAGACAACTTTTGGAAACAGGGTGAAGATTGCTAACTTAGTTCGTGTCAGCCCTACGCCGGTACAACAGCAAGTTTTTTTAAATGCACCTGTCGTTTCCGTTGCAATTTCTTCCTTTCCTTATGCTGTACTTCAAAATGGAGAGCATATTTTTATTGGGGCAAAAGTAAGGAATGGATATACGGTAGAGGCGATCACCACTAAGGGAATAGAGTTGGGAAAACAAGGAAGTAAAAGGCTAATCCCTATTTCGGGCCAGTAAGTTGACTTCGCTCTAAAAGAGATTCATTCAACTTGGAGTTTATTGACACAGGAGTTTTCTTTTTGTAAAAACTCACTTCTATGAATACCGAAAAGAAGCAGCTGACAGATATGGGCAAGCATCTTACAAATGATCGTAATGGAAGTTATCGCACTCTGCTTCGGAATCGAGTATTAGAGTTACGCCGCCAAACGGAAGAGAAGATGAAAAAGGAAGTTGATCGTGAGCAATTGAAACGACTAGAAGCAATGATGCGAGCAATGACTATCGCTGGTCGAATTTTAGACAAGGTGCTCACCGAGCAGCCTGATACAATGGGGTTCGGTGGTCACTCATTCTAGAGCATTTTAAAAAATTCTATAGGTGCGTCTTGCGGCGTCACTCCGGCGCTAGAAGCCTATACACTGTGTTTCTGTGCTCCTCGTTCCTGGCGCTACATTGGCTATAATATTTTTTAAAGCGCTCTAGATTGCTTAATTTAAAAAATTGACAAGGGGAGGGGTGTTGATAATTATTTATCAATAAATGAGGTCCCTTTTTTGTATTGCCTTCCTATTATTATTCAAATGCTCGTGCTGCAGCGTTCATGCTGCAGATAATCGTAGCTCCTCTTCTGCGGTCATCCGGATTGTTGCAGCAGAAAACTTTTATGGAAGCATTGCGCAGCAAATAGGTGGCAAGCGCGTCGTCGTTGTTAGTATCATGAATAATCTTCGTCAAGACCCTCATGAATTTCAGCCAACGGCAGGAGTAGCAAAAGAAGTGGCTGATGCTGATATCGTGATTAAAAATGGACTTGGTTATGATTCTTGGATTGATAAGTTGATTGCGACAAAGGGCAATCCAAACCGCATCGTGATTAATGTTGCAGGCATTGTGAAAAGAGAATCGCAAGGACGAAGCAACCCTCATCTTTGGTATAATCCCAACGTTATGATGCTCCTCGCTGAGAGATTAGCCCAAATTCTGCAAATGCCTTCGTCTGCCGCCAGTTTTCGTCAAGAGCTGCAACCTCTCTTTGAAAAAATGGAATTCTTAAAAGGTCGATATCCGAACCTTCCGGTAACAGCTACAGAACCTCTTTTTCTTCCCATGGCAGAGGAACTAGGATGGAAGGTATTTCATGAAGACTACCAATGGTCTATTATGAATGAGGTAGAACCGAGCTTTCAGCAAGTTGCCAATTTTCAAGAGAGTCTCAAAAATAGAAAGGTAAGACTTCTTTTTTATAATAGGCAAGTAACAAACCCTTCTACGCTGCAGCTGCAACGCATAGCAGAGCAAAATAATATTCCTATGATTGGAATCACTGAACTGCAGCCGCTTGACGCACCTACTTATCAAGCCTGGATGCTATCACAGCTCAATGAAATTGAGCATGCTTTAAAAAAATAATATGAAGACGCATGATCCAGTTGTTCTTCTTTCTGACGTTTCTTTAATAATTCAGAAAAATGAAATTCTCAAAAATGTCAATGCCACCATTCGCTCTGGAGAATTCGTTGGTATTTTTGGCCCTAATGGATCTGGAAAGACAACCTTAGTTCGTGCGCTATTAGGCTTAACTCCTGTTGCTACTGGAACAATTGCATTATTTGGAGAGCCAATTAAAAAAGGATCTCGTCTTGTTGGTTACATGCCACAAACGATCACAACTGGTGACACGGCTGGGCTAAGCGTGCGTGCAATGATTGCCGCAGTTCAATCAGGAGAATGTTGGGGACTGCCTTGGCGTCATGCTGCAGCGCATCAGGAAATTGATGAAGTGTTGAGTCTTGTTGAACTTCATGACCTTGCAGAAGCTCCATTTTGCAAGCTTTCCGGAGGAGAGAAGCAGCGCGTACAGCTTGCACAAGCACTTTTGGGAAAACCAAAGTTACTTTTATTGGATGAACCTTTGGCAAGTCTTGATCCTTATCATCAACAACAACTGGTTTCCATTATTGATCGTGTAAAAAAAATTACCAAAGCAACAATTCTTTTTATTGCACATGATATGAACCCGCTTCTTCATATCATGGACCGTATTTGGTATTTGGCCGGAGGGAAAGCAGCGCTTGGTACTGTGGAAGAAATTCTTTCAAATGACGTTCTTAGTCACCTTTATGGTTCTGCAATGAATGTCATTCGAGCCGAGGGACGCATTTTTATTGTTAACGCAGCTAGTAATATTATTGAAACAACCTGCTGTCATCATTCTCATGCTTGATTCTTACCTCCACTACGAATTTGTAAGGCATGCTCTTATTGCCGGCTCTTTAGCTGCTGTCCTTGGAGCTATTGTTGGGTACTTTGTTATTTTAAGACATGTCAGTTTTGCTGTTCATGCGCTCGCTCACATTGGTTTTACCGGTGCAACAGGGGCAGCAATGTTAGGTTGGAGTTCTCTCGAAGGAATGCTGGCTATTGCTGTTATTGCAGGTGTAACTATGGGTGCAATAGGAGAGCGGTTGCAGCGCAGCGATGTGGCTATTGGGATGGTTCTTTCCGTGGCCTTAGGTGTTGGCGTGCTCTTTCTCTCGTTCTATCAAGGCTTTTCTGGGCAAGCGACGAGTATCCTTTTTGGAAATATTTTTGGCATTACGACAGAACAGCTCCTTCAGATGCTATTTTTGTTTTTAATGACAGTGACACTTTTATTAATCGGATCACGCAGGCTCTTCTTTGCGAGCCTACATCCTGATTTAGCTGAAGCAAAAGGAGTTTCTCTTACTTATTTGTCGATGAGTTTTATGCTTTTGATTGCTATTGCTGTTACGCTTGCAAGTCAAGTTGTTGGCATTCTTCTCGTCTTTGCTTTAGTGATTGGCCCAGCAAGTATTGCCATCCGAGTGACACGTTATTTCTGGAGTGGCTTTTTAGGATCTATTGCGATTGCGCTTGTAACTGTTTGGAGTGGGATTTTATTAGCATGTCTCACTAACTGGCCGCCTAGTTTTTGGATTACTGGAATTCTTTTTGTAGCTTATCTCATTACAGAAGTAGTCAAAAAATGAAGAAGGGCATTATCCCATTATTATTTTTATTTTCTATTTTGCCTCTTCATGCAGATCCTATTTTAGTTTCAGAGCCTGAGTTAACCGTTCGCCAATTTAAGCCATGGACAGAGTCAGAGACATTGACAGAAAATTGGTTTGGCTATGGGAAGAGTCTTGAGGAACGAGGTATCAATATTGGTTGTTCTACTATTAATGAAGTTTGGGGAAACACGATGGGAGGGATCAAGTCAGGTTGTGTTACGACATCTTTATTACAAGGAGCTACCTCGATTGATTTAGAAAAATTAATGGGATGGAAAGGGGCTAGCTTTTACTCGCGGTGGCTCTATCTCTACGGACAAGAACCTTCCTCAAATCTTGTTGGTAACATTTTTACAGTATCAAATATTGCTGGCTATAGCACATTTCGAAATATTGATCTTTGGGTTGAACAAAAACTATTTGATGAAAAAATAGCGCTCCGTGTTGGACAGCTCGAAGCTGATTCTGATTTTGCCATTTCAGATTATGGCGCTGTTTTTATTAACTCAACATTTGGATGGCCTGCTTTTCTTTATACAAGCATTCCTAATGGTGGTCCGAACTATCCAGTGGGAGCCCCTGGTGTTTATTTAAAATTAAAACCGCTTGAACCGCTGACCTTAAAATTTGCAGCCTATCAAGGAAATGTTTTGGAACAAAATGTCAACAACCACGGCTTCACATGGAACCTCAGTCCAGAAAATGGATTTTTATATATGAGTGAAGCTTGCTATCACTATGAAGAACATGAAATGCCTGGACAAGTGAAAGCAGGGGCTTGGTTTTTTTCAGGTGGTTTGCCAAGTGTGAGCAATCCTAATAATAACGTTTGGGGAAATACGGGCTACTATGGCATTGTGGATCAAATGCTCTATCGTTCTCCTTGCTGTCATGAACAATGCCACAAATTAAATGATGAAGGCTTAGGCGTTTTTGGGCGTGTCGCTTATGAACCATCAGACAGGAATTTTATAGATTTTTATTGTGATACCGGGCTGGATTATAAAGGAATCATCCCGACGCGACATAACGATATTTTTGGGATTGCTGTTGCCTATGGACAAGTCAGCAATGGAATGAGATCTCCTCAAGCTGACATGAGTAGTGATCCTACTTTTACTCCACCCAACACTGCTGCCACCGCGCTTAATTACGAGATTGCTTTTGAAACAAGTTATGTAGCTCAAATAACACCATCAATGACGCTTCAACCAGACTTGCAGTATGTCATCCATCCAGGAGCGACTTCTCAAGTTGGAAATGCCTTGGTGATTGGAGTGCGTGCTACGGTTAACTTCTAGAGCGTTTTAAAATAGGATTTCTTGTTTTTTCCTGCTTTACGCTGTAAGGCATTCTCTGTAACCTTCAAACCTACTTTTAGGAGGGGTGGTAGAGTGGTTGATTGCACCGGTCTTGAAAACCGGAGAGGTGTAAAAGCCTTCGTGGGTTCGAATCCCACCCCCTCCGTATGAGGTGCTCTGATGCTCGAGTGCCCGAGTCCGAAATCAAGCCGCAATACGCTATAGCTCGCATGCCTTAAATTAGTAGGACAAGCTTTCTTCGTATATTGGAGCAATTAGCATGGTTCTTCCTTTTAAGAGTTCGTGCTATTCCCAGCTGCTTATACCATCTTCACTTATGATCCGGACTATCCGACTTGTTCTTATTGGCGCCTGACAGCATTGGCATCGCTCACGTTACCAGAAGGCAGCGTTCGCTCTTCTGCCTTGTCTGACGGCAAAACGCCTGTGTCCTATAACCCAGCTAATTCATAAAAATGGTATTAGTCTTATTTCTTATGGCTGCATTTTACCATTTTGTTTAGCACAAAAAATCAGCATCATGGCAAGATGGTGAGCTCTTTTCTACGATTTAAAAAACGTATTCCATATGCTTGGGTTGTTGTCGCTATGCTCTGGATGGTCTGTTTTCTTAATTATGCAGATCGCCAAGTTCTCTCAGGAATTTTTCCTGCGCTAGAACGAGAGTTTGGATTTTCAAAATTTCAACTTGGCATGATTGGCTCCATGTTTATGTGGGTCTATGCTTCCATAGTTTTATTTATGGGTTTAGTGAGCGATCGCGTAAATAGGAAAAATTTGATTCTTGGGGGTTGTCTGTTTTGGAGTCTTATTACCATGCTCACTGGGTGGTGTTCTCTTTTTTGGCAATTTTTAGCCGTACGTGGATTAGAAGGACTGGGAGAATCTTGTTACTTTCCTGCTTCAAATGCGATGATCGCTGACTATCACGAACATGCTCATCGCTCAACAGCTCTTTCGTGTCATCAATCAGGTGTTTATTTTGGTACTATTGCTGGAAGTGCTTTTGGAGCTTGGTTAGCACAGCATTATGGTTGGCGGTATGGATTTTATTTTTTTGGAGGCTTGGGCGTTATTGTTTCAATGATACTTTTTTTCTTTTTAAAAGAATCGGATCAATCTCATCGTCGGACTGAATCATCACAACGGCCGATCGCTGTGACCTTTTTTCATTTAATAAAGCGCCCTGAGCTTCTCTGCTTAATTGCAGCCTTTGTTTGCGTGAATATGGTGGCGATGATTTTTCTAACTTGGATGCCGACGTTCCTTTATGAAAAATTCAACATGACACTAGCACAAGCAGGCTTTTATTCTGTTGTTTTTATCCAGCTAACAAGTGCATTAAGCGCGCCTCTCTGCGGTTGGACTGGAGATTGGCTTTCGCGAAAGATGAAACATGGAAGACTTGCAGTTCAAGTGATGTCGCTACTTGTGGGAACGTTTGTCATTGTCACTATCGGATTAGGAACAAAATTTTCACTGCTTGCTGTGATGATGGTTTTATTTGGACTTTGTAAAAGTGGGTATGATGCAGGAATTTTTGGAGCTCTTTTTGACTATATTGAGCCGAGTGTGAGAGGGAGCGCTGCTGGTTTAGTTGTTTCTTGTGGTTACTTTGGTGGAGCATTGGGGCCGCTCTTGCTTGGAGCTATTGCAACATATGGCGGAGCCTCTTCTTCAGCGATTGGCCGCATGAGTCTAACCATTGCGATAAGCGGTTGTGCTTATTTTTTAGGAGCCATGTTTCTTTTGGGAGTTCCTTTAGTATTGAAGAAACATAGTCAATTAGTGCCCATTTGAACAATGATCTCAAATTCCTTTTTTGCAACAGGCATGACGCTAAGCCGAGATTGTTTAAGAAGAGCTATATTAGCAAGTTGAGCTTCTTTTTTGATGTCAACTAAAGGAACTGAGTTTTTTAAAGGGTAAAGCGGTTTGATTGTTACAGCGCTCCAGTCTCCTTCTGTGGCTGTTGGGTCAGGATAAGCAGATTGAGTGACTTGTGCCACGCCAACAACGCTTGGATGAACAACGCTGTGATAAAAAAGCACTAAATCTCCTACTTGCATGGAGCGAAGATTATTGCGTGCTTGAAAGTTTCGAACGCCTGTCCATTCTGTTGTGCCATCTTGAACAAATGTAGACCAGGAATACGCTGTTGGTTCTTGCTTAACGAGCCAATAGGAAGGAGATGTTGATTTTTTCATGGAAGAGGTGAGAAGAGTTTGTGAAAGAGAAAAACTCAGTCTAGAATGAGCGGATGTCTTCGTCGAGATCTGGAATTTTTATTACGTTTGAAGGCTCAGAAGGTTGTGGAAAATCAACGCAACTGGCACGTCTGGCAGAAGTGTTGCGTGAACAATGTTTTGATCGTGAAATAATTGTGTTGCGAGAACCTGGTGGAACCGCCTTGGGCGAGCAACTCCGGCATTTGCTCCAGCATTCGGATCCTTCCCTGCGCATTGTTCCAGAAGCTGAACTGCTTCTATTTGCTACGAGTCGGGCACAATTAGTACGAGAAGTTATTCAGCCTGCATTAACACGAGGCGCAATAGTGCTTTGCGATCGCTTTTTTGATTCGACGACCGTTTATCAAGGCGTGGCACGAGCACTCGATCCTGAACAGGTAAAAAAAGTAAATTATTTTTCAACGGGAGGCATCATTCCTAACCTGACTTTTTTGCTCGATATGGAGGTAGCTGTTGGACGAGAGCGAATGAAAAAGCGCAATGCTACTGCGACGACTCTAGATCGTATGGAGCAAGAGGCAGAAGATTTTTATGAAGCTGTTCGGCAAGGGTACCTTCAGCTTGCAGCAAAAGAGCCTGAGCGAATTATGGTGATCGACGCATCAGACCGTATAGAAGAAGTAAGTAAGAAAATCATGACTCAAATGGAGCAATATTTTTCTTTCGGTTTTCCAGTTTTCAATTCCTTAACTTTTTAAGATGGCTTTTTCTAAAAATCAAATTGCAGCTCTTTTAAAAAAAGCATGGGAAGAAAATCGTCTTGGGCATGCTTACTTGATTACAGGAGCTTTCCACGATGGCATGGAAACCATTGCAGAAGAGTTGGCATCAATAGTGCTTCCCTGTTCTTTGCTTGAGGTAAAGCTACACCCTGATGTTCATATGGTAGAACCAGAATCAAAATCACGTAAGATTCTTACCGAACAAATGCGCGATTTAGAAGAGGCCTTGCACCTCAAACCGCAGCAGAGCTCTTACAAGGTGGCCATTATTCATGATGCTGATCGGATGATGCCAGCTGCAGCAAATGCATTTTTAAAAACATTAGAAGAACCACCTGATCAGACGTTGCTGCTCTTAACAACATCATTGCCTGAAGCGCTGCTGGAAACAATCCGCTCGCGTTGTATTCGACTTGCCATTTACACGAGAGAAGAGCCTCCACAGGGAGAGCACGAAAAAAAAGCTGCAGCATGGATGGAAACGTTTTTTAGTGGAGAGATAACTTATGATGTGGCAGCAGCTTTTCAGCTAGCGCGGCATTTTCAAGAGCTATTGACAACCATTCGCTCCGAAGCAATAGCGCTTGCTGAAGAAGAGTTTCATTTAGAAAAGCAACATTTCGGAAAAACAACTGAAGGAAATTGGGAGGGAGCACGCGAACAATATTTTAAAGCAAGTGCAGAAGCTTCTGTTTTAGCTCAGCGCTCTTTATTAATTGATGTTGTGGCTGCTTATTTTGGAAAAAAATTGCGCGCTATTTCACAAGAACACAATCAGCACGAGGCCATACCACTGTTACGTGCATTAGAGCTCGTAGAAAAACTGCGAAACAGTTTAGAAGGCGGTGTACAAGAGGCTTTGGCGCTTGAAGCAGGGTTTCTTGGCTTGTTACAGCTAAAAAAATAAAAATTTGTTTTATGAAGTGTATTGTCCTCAAGTTTGGTACAGGTGTCTTAGCAACTCCTGGCGGATGCGCGATTGATCATTCGCAGTTTCGGCGTATCGCTACAGAAGTGGCTGCCCTCATAAAACAAGGGATTCCTTGTATTATGGTAAGCAGTGCTGCTATTGCAGCTGGGGTACACACATTAGGTCTTAGTAAAAGGCCAGAAGATCAAGCAGGAAAGCAGGCTTGTGCGGCAGTTGGACAACCGGCATTGATGGCAGCTTATGCAAAGTATTTTTTGCGCCATGGCATTACCACAGCGCAACTTCTTTTAACGCACGACGATATTTTTACTGAAACTCGACGACATAATGCACAAGCAACATTGAAGAAACTGCTCTCTTCTTCCAATGTTCTTCCCATTATCAACGAAAACGATTCTGTGGCTGTGGAAGAATTAAAATTAGGTGACAATGACCAACTCTCTGCTGAAGTGGCAATCATGATGGAAGCACAATCGCTGATTTTAGTAACAAGTTCTGATGGGCTCCAAAATAAAGAAAAAAGGAAACGCATTCCTGTCGTGGCTGATGTTGCCGAGGTTTTTCAGTATGTGACTTCAGAAAAAGGAGAGCATTCTACCGGTGGCATGATGACCAAATTGCAGGCTGTTGCAACGGCAACAAAAGCAGGGATAGAAACTTTTATTGTCGATGGAAGAAAGCAAAAACAAATAACAAAAGTGTTAGCTGGAAAAGATGTTGGCACTCGCTTTGCGAGCTGCTGTGTCACAAAAAAGTAGTTGTTTTGAAATGATACCGCCTCGTCGCATTCTTCTTATTAAACCAAGCTCCATGGGAGATGTGATACATGCTCTTCCTGTGGTAGCTGTGCTGCACAAAGCATGGCCAGAGGCGGAGATTCACTGGTTGATTCAACCTGCATGGCGTGAATTAGTGGAGGGACATCCAGGTGTAACGGAAATCATTTCTTTTCCTCGAGAAAAATTCCGTGGTTGGAAAGGTTGGATAAAGTCATTGTGCTGGGCACGCTCCTTGCGACATGCGCGTCCTGATTTAGCGATTGATTTGCAAGGGTTGCTGCGAAGTGCCTTGATGGCGCGGTGTTCTCAAGCTCAAAAAATTGTTGGACTTAGCAGTGCGCGAGAAGGAGCTTCATTTTTTTACTCATCGAGTGCCAAGGTTGAAAAAGAAAAGCATGCTGTTGATCAGCTCTTCTCGATTCTTGATTTACTCGAGCTTTCTAGACCTGATGAGCCTCAATTTATTCTTCCATTAGGAAAACTTCCGCCTGACTTTTCTGTGTCTCCGTCTTTTGTAGTGTTGCATCCTTATGCTCGCGGAAGTGGAAAAGATCTCACTCAAGAGCAAGTTGCTACCTTTGCAGAAAATCTAAAAAATATTCCTGTTGTGCTGGTAGGAAAAGGGAACCCCATGACAGGCCTTCCCACGAATGTTATTGATTGGAGTAATCGAACGACACTTCTGGAGCTGATAGCAATATTCCGAAGAGCTACGTTTATTGTGAGTTCTGACAGCGGACCGATGCACTTGGCTGCAGCCTTGCAACCAAAAGCAACATTAGCGATTCATCGTTGGAGTGATCCATTGCGTGTAGGTCCTTGGTCTGATGAATCCTGGATTTGGAAAAATGGAGTTTTGAAAAAAAGAAGAGACCTTAGTGAAGATTGCCGCACTGCAGGACCGACGCCAACATTGGAAGAGATGAAACACATTGCTCAGCAAGTAATGTTGCACTTAAGAGAGTGCTGAGAGTATATAGTCAAAATACTTAGAGATTATAATAAATTGACTTGATCTTGGTTAGAAACAAGCAGCGTTCTCATCTCATGCTGTTATTGTTGAGATAGTGCTCGGTCTTCGGCCTTGGCTTTTCTAAAGGCCTCTAAGTTCTTTCCTGTAATTTCTAAGTAATTTGACTATATTTGATGAAGCATGTCATTTTCTAAAGATTTTTTTCACTATCTTGCAGTTCCATCTAACGCGTTGCTTGATTTTCAAAAGCTCTTAGCACCGTGTGATGATGTTACTTTGGAGCAGATGGCCCAGCGTTCTGTGGCGACCACGCGACGTTACTTTGGAAAGACAATGCGACTCTTTGCGCCGCTCTATCTTTCTAATGAGTGTATTAATTCCTGTTCCTACTGTGGTTTTTCACGTGAAAATCCCATATTGCGAGTGACTTTGGATGTGAAGCAGATGGCAAAAGAGGCTGAATATCTAGCTCAAGAAGGATTTCGAAATATTCTTCTTGTAGCAGGAGAACATCCTAAATTTGTTTCCAATGGCTATTTGGAGCGATGCATCGAGCGACTCAAAGGCATCTTTCCTGCGATTGCTTTGGAGGTGGCACCGATGGAAGCAGAAGCATATCGCCCTCTTGTCAGAGCTGGAGCTGAAGGACTCATTATTTACCAAGAAACTTACGATCAAAAAACTTACCAAGAGCTGCATTTAGCAGGTCCAAAAAAAGATTTTTTATGGCGACTGGATGCCTTAGAACGTGGTTATCAAGCTGGGTTTCGGCGCCTTGGAGCAGGTGTTTTATTTGGCCTTGCTGATTGGCGTTCGGAAGCAACGGCTTTGGCCGCACATCTTTTCTATTTGCAAAAGCATTGTTGGAAAGCACAACTCTCTCTCAGTTTGCCACGCTTGAGGCCTGCGGCAGGAGGGTTTAAGCCACGTTATGAATTTTCAGATCGTGATTTTGCCCAACTTGTTTTTGCCTTGAGGCTCACCTTCCCTCACATTCATTTAGTCATGAGTACCCGAGAGTCAGCAGAGTTAAGGGATGCTTTAGCGCCGCTTGGATTTACTATGATGAGTGCGGGCAGTCATACAGAACCTGGTGGGTACACAGGACAAGCTGCTGATCAATTACATCAAACCATTAAAGGAAAAATAGTGGCTCCTTCTTGTTCTGGAACTAAAGCAACGGAACAATTTGAGATTGCAGATCAACGATCTCCTGCTGTTGTCGCATCTGTTCTACAACATTTAGGATTGGAGCCCGTTTGGAAGGATTGGGATAAATCTATTTTGGAAAAAGCATAGACGCAAAAATAATGAGAACAATTCAACTTAATGGCGAAGCAAAAAAAGTTCATGCTACTACTCTGATAGAACTCCTAGAAGAATTAAGCCTTCCTCTTGCTACTGTTTTAGTAGAGCAAAATGGGCTTGCGCTTCATCGTCATGAATTAGAAAAAGCAATGCTTGTCGAGAATGACAGTATTGAAATTCTTCAAATTGCGGCTGGAGGTTGACACATTAGAGTTCTGCAAGAACTTCATTTTTTATGCCATCAAATGCACCACTGTTCCTACAATTAAACCGTAGATCATGTGGGCTAAAAGTTGTGCAAAACCTGTCATAGGGCCGCGCTCGTGGTAAAAAGCAATGGGGTGATGCTCTAAAATCGCAATAGAAACGAGGAGCATGATAATAGCTCCATGAACGCCTCCTAAGAATAATCCTGTAAGAGGATTGACCGGGATATGAGAATAAGAAAGCACAACAACATATCCATAACCAAAAAGGATTCCTGCGCTAAAATGCAAAATTAATCCCGGCAAAAAAGCTTTTTCTTGCTTATGGGTTGCTAACGCTCCGACCGCTCGAATAATGTCAATATTTCCGATGCCAATCCATTGTGGAATTTGGAGAAGCAAGGTCATAACAGCAGTTCCTACAAGGCCTCCTAGCAATGGTGCAATATTCATAAGATAAGGTTGTTTAGAGCATGTTAAAAAATTCTATAGCCGGGTATTGCAGCGTCACTTCGGTGCTCGAAGCCTCGAGTATGAGATATAGACTGCGTTTCTGCGCTCCTTGTTCCTGGCACTACATCGGCTATAATGTTTTTAACATGCTCTAATAAATGACAATAAGGCCAAGAAAAACAAAAATTTTAAAGATAGAAGTTGTTCTTAAACCCGTTATTCGTTACTCGTGACTCTTATGCATCCTTTTCATTACGTTGACAACACTTTTTATAGTGAAGAGATTCCTCTTGAGCAAATAGTTCGCAGTATAGGCACCCCCGCTTATGTCTATTCTGCAGGTGCCATTAAAAATCAGTTTCGGACTTTTCAACAAGCTTTCCGTTCGCTTGATCATCTTGTTTGTTATGCAGTGAAAGCGAATAGCAATCTGGCAATTTTACAGCTCTTGGCGCAGGTAGGAGCTGGCTTTGACATTGTTTCAGGAGGGGAACTTTTTAAAGTGCTTCGAGCGGGAGGGCGTGCTGATCAGTGTACCTTTGCAGGAGTTGGAAAGTTACCTCACGAAATTGAATATGCGCTTCAACAAGGGATTTATTGTTTCAATGTAGAATCAGAACAAGAATTAGAAACGATTAATGAAATAGCAGCTCGTTTAGATTGTCTTGCTCCGATTGCTTTGCGTATTAATCCTGATGTTGATGTCGATACGCATCGCTATATTTCAACAGGGAAGAATGAAAACAAATTTGGAATTAGTTTGGCTCGTGCGGAGGCTGTTTATGCTCAAGCGGCGGCTTTGCCTCATTTAAAGATTCGCGGCTTGCAAACGCACATTGGCTCACAAATCCTCGATGCAAAGCCTTTTGCAACGGCTCTTGAAAAGTTGACGCCTCTAATTTTAAAAATGAAACAGCAGTATGGCCTAGAGTTTTTTAGTTTAGGTGGAGGCATTGGTATTAACTATCAACATGTTTTAGAGAATGAAGAAAGCGGATTAACTCCAGAACAATATGCAGCGCAAGTGTTGGAGCCTTTGAAGAGGCTGGGGCTTCGGATTCTTTTTGAACCAGGAAGATTTCTCGTCGGTAATGCTGGTGTATTATTAACTAGCGTTCTGTATCAAAAAGAGACACCAACAAAAAAATTTTTGATTGTTGATGCTGGGATGAACGACCTTCTTCGCCCTGCACTTTATGCGAGTCACCATGAAATTGTGCCGCTACAACGCAGAGAAGATCGAGTCTTGGAAAAAATTGATGTTGTTGGCCCCGTCTGTGAAACAGGTGATTTTTTTGCTGAAAATCGATTGTTGCCTAGCATGGAGCAGGGGGAGGTCCTCGCTATCATGAGTGCAGGAGCCTATGGTTTCACAATGGCCTCTCATTATAACGCTCGGCCGTTGCCGCCAGAAGTTTTGGTAGAAGGGAGCAGGATGCAGCTTGTACGACGACGCCAGACGTGGGAGAGCTTAGTACAAGAAGAAGCTATTTTAATATGAGATTACGCCCTCTCTGTCTTGCTGATCTTGATTCCTTTATGCTTTGGGCAACAGACCCAGACGTTACCAGCCATCTCCGCTGGGAGCCTTATACTTCGCGTGTAGCAGCAGAAGATTTTTTTAAAAATGTGGTGGAAAAGCATCCTTGGTTTCAAGCGATTATTGTCGATGGAAAGGTGATTGGGTCGATGACATTAGAACAAAAATCAGGGGACTTTCGACATATTGCTGAGTTAGGGTATGTCTCTGCGAAGCAATATTGGGGCCATGGTTTCATGACGCAAGCTGTTATGTTAGGCCT
This sequence comes from uncultured Chthoniobacter sp., assembly GCA_964402065.1. GTDB lineage: Bacteria > Verrucomicrobiota > Verrucomicrobiia > Chthoniobacterales > UBA6821 > CAIWMF01. The sequence continues at coordinate 29,752 of CAYOAN010000002.1, forward strand.
ACAACAAGGCTTTCAAGAACTCGGAATTCTTCGTGTTGAAGCCAAGACTCACCCTCACAATCTGGGATCACAACGAGTGCTCGAAAAAAATGGTTTCGTAAAAGAAGCTCTTTTAAAAAAAGGAATTATTCGTAAAGGGAACATCGAAGATCTTTATCTCTACGCCCTCACGCGCTAGCTTTGAAGCGGTATGCCAGCACATCAAGTTCAACTCGATTTTTTAGTAGAAGAAAATATTTCTGAAGAAGTAAAACATCATGTCGCAGAGTTGCGTCGCCAAATTCAGTATCACGACAAACTCTATTATAATGAGGCAACGCCGGAGATTTCTGATCGCGAATATGATCGATTGTATCGTGAGTTAGTAGAACTAGAAAAAAAATATCCAGCGCTTCTTATTGCTACCTCTCCCACTCAGCGTCTTAAAGAGCGTTTGGAAGGCTTTCAAAGTGCATCTCATTTGGTTCCGATGCAGAGTTTGGACAATACCTATTCAGAGGAAGAAGTGTTCGATTTTATCAAAAGGCTTCAAAAGTTATTACCTAATCAAGAGGTGGTATTGACCTTAGAGCCAAAAGTTGATGGTGTGGCGATTGCATTGCTCTATGAACATGGAAGATTAGTTCGTGGCCTCACACGCGGGGATGGCACCATGGGAGATGACGTGACACGTAATATTAAAACCATTTCAGGAATTCCTCATCAACTCCATGGAGCAGTGCCAAAGTTGCTCGAAGTCCGTGGTGAAGTTTATCTTTCTAAAAAAATATTTGCACAACTCAATGAGGAACGTGATGAAACGGGGCTGCCAGCTTTTGCAAACCCGCGAAATGCAACTGCTGGCTCCTTGAAGCAGCTTGACCCTGCGATTGTCAAAGAACGTCGACTCTCTGCGATTTTTTATGGATGTGGTGCTTATGAAGGGGATGGAATCAATACACAATTGGAATTGATTGATGCTTTGAAAAAATGGGGACTTCCTACTCATGAGAAAACATGGAAAGCAAATGGAACAGAAGAAGTTCTCAGCGCCATCCATGAACTTGGAGAAATTCGGCATGATTATCTCTTTGAAACGGATGGGGCTGTGTTGAAAGTGGATTCATTGTCCCAACAAGGGCTTCTTGGCTCTACGAGTAAAGCTCCTCGCTGGGCGATTGCTTTTAAGTATGAGCCTGAACAGGCTGAAACGCGTTTGCTTGATATCACCGTACAAGTGGGGCGCACAGGAATTCTGACGCCAGTTGCAGAGCTAGAGCCGGTGGTTGTTGCTGGGAGCCGTGTGGCCCGGGCAACGCTGCATAACGAAGAAGAAATTTTGCGCAAAGACCTTCGGATTGGAGATCATGTCATCATCGAAAAAGCAGGCGAGGTCATTCCTGCTGTTGTCGGCGTGATCAAAGAAAAACGGACAGGTTCAGAACGTCCTTTTAAAATGCCTTGCCATTGCCCTGTTTGTCGTGCCGCTGTGATTAAAAAAGAGGGAGAAGTTGCCATTCGTTGCTCCAATATGCAGTGTCCTGCACAACTCCAAAGACAGATTGAATATTTTGCGAGTCGGCAAGCAATGGACATTGCTGGCTTGGGAGAGGCTGTGGTGGCACAACTAATCGAGGCAGGTTTATTAAAATCAGTTGCCGATCTCTACAGGCTTCATGCTGAGCAATTGCTGCCGCTCGAGCGGATGGGGGAAAAAAGTGTCGATAATTTATTGCGTTCTATTGCGGAAAGTCGTCAACGACCTTTTTGGCGGCTACTTGTGGCGCTTGGCATTCCTCATGTTGGTGTGATTGCAGCTCGCACTTTAGCAGAACATTTTCACACGATGGAGCACTTGCAAGCTACAACCATTGAAGAGTTGATGGCAATCGAAGAGATTGGCGAGATCATGGCTCAGAGTATTTACAACTGGCTGCGAGAGGAAAACGTTATGCAGCTCTTAAAACAACTCAAAGAAGCAGGTCTTCATTTTGGTGAAAAAGATCTCATTGCTTCCTCTGTCGGAGGGCCATTACAAGGCACGACGTGGGTCTTAACCGGAACCTTGAGTCAGTCACGCGATGAAATTGCGGAATTGATTCGTCAAGCAGGCGGGAAAGTTTCTTCCAGTGTAAGCGCCAAGACCACTTATGTCTTAGCAGGGGACGAGGCTGGAAGTAAGCTGGAACGAGCTAAGAAGTTAAAAGTACGCGTGATTGATGAAGTGGAATTTCGGAAAATCATTCAGAAAGATGAAAGCGATGAAAGGGATGATAAAAAACAAATTTTTTTCCTGTAGGCTGTAAGCTGTAGACTGTAGGCTGCTTTCATGGCCAGCAATTCTTTTGGAAATGTATTTCGCATCACCACATGGGGCGAGTCTCATGGGAAGGCTATTGGTGTGGTCATTGATGGTTGTCCTGCAGGGTTGGAAATTTCGGAGGATGAAATTCACCAGGAATTGGTACTGCGAGTTCCTGGAAGAAATAGTCATGTCTCACCGCGACGTGAAGAAGACCGTCCTGAAATTTTTTCAGGAGTATTTGAAGGGAAAACAACAGGTGCTCCCCTTTCTATTGTGATTTTTAATCGTGATGCTGATTCTAGTAAGTATGAGACCCTAAAAAATACGTTGCGACCAGGGCATGCTAATTTTACTTACCTTGCTAAGTATGGAATTTTTGATTATCGAGGAGGGGGGCGTGCTTCTGCTCGTGAAACAGCCTGCCGTGTGGCTGCAGGAGCTGTTGCAAAAAAATTATTACGCCATTATGGAATAGAAGTTGTCGCTTGCCTCACTCATGTTGGACTTATCGAGGCGATGGTTGAGAAGGGGGATGTGGAAAAGCTACGCCAGCGCACTTTGGAGAGTCCTATTTTTTGCCCCGATGCTATTGCTGCTAAAGCCATCATTCAAAAAATGGAAGAGGCACGTTCTGTAGGAGATTCTCTCGGAGGCATTGTCGCTTTTTTAGCACAAGGTTTGCCTGTTGGGCTTGGCGATCCGATTTATGAAAAGTTAGAAGCTAATTTAGCGAAAGCGATGATGAGTTTGCCAGCGAGCAAAGGATTGGAAATCGGTAGAGGGTTTGAAGCGGCCATGATGAGCGGGTCTCAACACAATGATTCGTTTATTACGAAAGATCAAAAAATAGAAACCGAGACCAATCATGCAGGAGGCATACTTGGCGGTATTTCAACAGGCATGTTGCTTGAAGGGAGCGTTGCTTTTAAACCGACATCAAGCATTGCATTGCCACAGGAAACATTAACGCACGAGGGAGAAGCTGTGATCATGAAGCTTCCCGAGGGATCACGCCACGATCCTTGCGTAGCAATTCGCGCCGTGCCGGTGGTGGAGGCGATGTGCGCTTTGGTGATTGCAGATGCGCTCTTAATGAATAGATGTGCACGACTATGAAAGAAAAAATAATAGAGATTCAGACGAATCCTTCTTATTCGATTTTTTTAGGAAAAAATTTGCTGACCAACTCTCGCTTAGTACAACTCTGCTTAGAACAAAAAAAACGCTTAGCACTTTTGAGTGATGAGAGATTAAGTGGCACGATTGCACATGAGATCCAAAAAGTTTTGAAAGAAGCTGAAATGGAAGTGGAAATTTTTCCGATCTCTTCTGGAGAAAAATTTAAAACGAGAGAGACCAAGCAGCAATTGGAAGATCAGCTTTTAGAAAAAAAATTTGGCCGTGACAGTTGTTTTTTAGCTTTGGGTGGTGGGATGGTCACGGACCTTGTTGGGTATTTGGCTTCCACATACTGCCGCGGAGTACCTTGGGTGGCTCTTCCCACGACGTTGTTGGGAATGGTTGATGCTGCCATTGGTGGTAAGACTGGGGTCAATACACCTCATGGGAAAAATTTGATTGGCACCTTTTATCCTCCGCTTGCCGTTATTTCAGATGTTGCTGTTTTGCAAAGTTTGCCTCCACAAGAATGGCGTAATGGTGTTGTTGAAATGATCAAGCATGCTTGTATTGCAGATAAAAAACTTTTTGAGCAACTTGAGATCTCGGCAAAAAATTTATTCAAGGATGATGAAATGTTGCTCAATCTCATTGAGCAGAGTTGTCGTATTAAGAAAAAAATAGTAGAGCAAGACGAACGAGAATCGGGAATGAGAGAGCTTCTTAATTTTGGGCATACAATTGGACATGCAATTGAAACTTTAGAAAACTACCGCCTCTCTCATGGAGAAGCCGTGGCAATAGGAATGCTAGTGGAAGCCAGCTTGGCACAGGCTGTTGGCTATTTTCGAAAGCAAGAATTGTTAAAAGTTAAAAAAATATTGGAGGCTTATCAACTGCCCTTGCAAACAAAAGTTTTTCACAATACGGAAATATTTTTAGAACAACTTAGGCTTGATAAGAAATCAAAGGCTAGTTTGCCTCATTTTGTTTTACTAAAAAAAATAGGAGAAGCGCATATTGAGGAAGGAAAATTTTCTTTTCCTGTTAAATATGACCTGCTTCAAAAAATATTACTTGAAGCGATTTAAACCAGGTTGCGGCCAAGCTAGTTTTAGAAATCAGGAGAGCAATCTGCAATATAGAGCGCCTTACATTGAGAAGGGCGCGGTATCAGCTTGCACTTTTTGCTTAAGGCGGTGTTTTCAGATCTTGCGTTATGATGAGATGCACTCTCGATCTGCGGCCTCGCCTGTTCTAAAAATCTCTACGTGCTTTCCTGTAATTGCTAAGTAATTTGACTATATCCTAAAAAATGAGAGAAAGGATCTTTGCAAGAACATAAGGTTCAAGCTAAATGTGGTGATTCAAGAATGAAAACGATAACGCGTCCTCTTCGCTATGCAGGTTCTTGGTATGAAGCTGATCCCGTTTTTTTGGAACGACAGATCGATTCTTTTTTTGACCGTCTCAAGCTAACTCAGCAAAAAATTGATACTCCAAATAGCATCCTTGCCTTAGTCGCCCCTCATGCTGGTTATACCTATTCAGGAATGGCTGCAGCGGCTGCTTATAACACGGTGATCAATAAAAAAGTGAGTCGGGTTTTTTTGTTAGGGCCAAGTCATTATGTTCGCTTCGCTGGGGTTGCACTTCCAAGAGCACCTTTTTTTGAAACGCCATTTGGAAATTTGCCTGTTGATCAAGAAGTCGTAAGTATGTTGAAACAACAGCCTCACTTTTTAGAACAAGAAGAAACTCATGCAGTCGAGCATTCACTTGAACTGCAGCTTCCATTTATCAAAAAACTTTTTCCAAGCGCACCCATTGTCCCCATGGTTGTTGGAAACTTGCAAAGCGAGAACGAAGTAGATGAGGTTGCTGGATCGATAAAATTTCATCTGCAAGAAAACGATTTGATTATTGCTAGTTCTGACTTTACGCACTATGGACCTCGGTTTGGCTTTACACCTTGCTTAGAAAAGAGGAAGGAAAAAATTCAAGAGCTTGATGCGAGAGCTTACTACCACTTGCAGCAGCTTGATCCCTCGGGATTACTTCGCTTTTATCAAGAGAGCGGCGTGACTATTTGTGGTCTTTATCCTATCGCAATTTTATTGGCACTGTTGCCACAAAAATCAAAAACCTCACTTCGTTCCTATTACACTTCTCAAGATGTCGTGAAGAATGATTTGGAGCACTCCGTGAGCTATATGGCCATTACTTTTTCAAAAAATGATTTCTGAAATTGATAAAAAAAAGTTACTTATCTTAGCTCGCGCTGTATTGAAAGCATGCGTACACCATCATTCTGTTCCGTCCCCCGAGTCGCTCGATATGGCCTTGAGTTCCTTTCTGAAAGAGCCTAGAGGAGCTTTTGTCACATTGTATTCAATGAATTCAGCGGCAAAAATGTTACGAGGCTGTATCGGTACCATCCTTCCAGCACAGCCATTGTATCAAGCTGTGATTAAAAACACTATTGCTGCAGCATTATACGACCCTCGATTTTCTCCAGTCAGGGAAGAAGAACTTTCAAAGATCACATTAGAAATTAATATTCTGACCAAACCGAGGCGCATTGCTTCACGTGAAGAGATTCAACTCGGGCGTGATGGAATTATTTTTCATTTAGGAAAAGAACAGTCTGTTTTTCTCCCTTCAGTACCAATCGAATTTCATTGGAACTTGCCTCAAACGCTCTCCCAGCTGGCCTTGAAAGCAGGCCTTCCTGTTGATGCATGGCAATCAGGAGAGGCCTGGTTTGAACTTTTTCAATCAGAGATCGTTGTGGAAAAAAATTAATGTAACTGGGAAGTTTGAACTTTCTTGAGCTGCGCAGTGGCCTCGTCGCTTAATGATTTTAATTGGGCTAAGGTGCATGTATTTTTTCCGCTGCAGCTTAAGATTACTGGTTCATTATTCAAGGTTACTTGAACGGTGTAATTTCTATTTCCCTCATCGAAGAGTTCTAAATTGAGGTCAGAAGCATAAGGAGGAATATCTGTTAATGGAGTAGCTGCACCAAGAGCTCCTAAAAGCACTAGCAGCGTGCTATCGTGCGCGCAATAGAGTCGATAGCGGAGTGTCTGAGCAGGGGCTGTTGCTGATTGAAAAGATTGATAGATTTCTTGAAGAAGATTAGCCGCTGCTGTCTGAGCAATACTCTTATTTTGGAAAGTGGTGCAAGTAGCCCATGTCCCTGCATCGATAATTGCTGAGACATCGGCATCAGTTAAAAGCGCTGGAATAGGAACTTTCTTCAGCCGATAAATAAAAAATGCATCTCCTAAATTTCTTAGGTCGTAAAGATGAGTGATAGGCACTCCTGTGGCTTGACTCCAGTGTTCAAAATTCGCTTTGAGTGAAGCTTCTTTTTTTTGCCATTCAGGTGAAGAGGTAACAGCTGATTGTAGTAACTGATCAAAATTAAAAGTTAAATTATTGTCAGGAAAGAGTAAGTTTTCCTGAGCTCTAGGGCAATTATGAGTTGGAATGATCGGGCACTCCGAAATGCTAAGAGCGCCAGTTCCAAAATATAATCCAGTAAGTGCAGAGTTAGCGCTCATGATGGTTCTGTTTAACCCAGTTGATCGAGCTTCCATTGTTTCTGGAGTATAATGATCCGGGAGGAGATGAAATTGTGTGATATAACGATCACTTAATTGTCTTCCTAGAGCAAATTCTTGATCAATGCCTTGTTGAGTGAGCTGTTCAAGCCCTTCTTTCCAGATATGAGAGACGGTAGGAATGTCTATTAAGGGATTTCGATCTCCGTGGCGGATAAGGTCTACAGCAAAAATGAGTTTCCCATGAGACGAGGAGGGGCTCAGTGGAGAAGAGCTTGGGATGGGATCTGGACTACCTGCGTGTGTTAAAGAAGATCCTGTGAGTAAGCCTATAAAAAAGAATGAAGAAAGGAGGGGCAGTTTTAATTTCGTTTTAAAAAGCATAGATGAAACAGGATATTTTCGCAGAAGAAAAATTGAAATTATAAAACATAAATTTTTCTCATTTTCATTCACGCTTCTAGTTTATATAGCGTATTAAATTGGAAAAGGCAGGCCATAAGCTTGCTCTTTTTCGTTAGGACTGCGTTCTCAGATCTTAGGTTATCTTCGGATAGCGTCTCGATCTTCGGCCTTGTCCTAAGAAAAAATGGCGGCGCTTCTAACGTCCCCTTTTCAATTTAATACACTATAGTCAAATTACTTTGGTCATTTTAAGCGTAGCAAGCGAAGGCTATTGAGGACAACGAGTAGGGTGCTTCCTTCGTGGGCTGCAACGCCTAAAGTCAGTGGAATAGGCATCAAGGCAGCAGCAGCAACCATAACGATTACTGTTCCTAGCGCTACGGTGATATTTTGATAGATAATGCGTCGTGCTTTGGTGCTGATGTGGCGTGCCAATAGAAAATTTTCAAGGCGATCATTCATCAACACAATCTCAGCTTGTTCTAAGGCAGCATCAGAGCCGCGCGCTCCCATGGCGACGCCAACATCAGCAGCAGCAAGACACGGAGCATCATTAACGCCATCTCCAATCATTGCAACGCGAACGCTGCCTCCTTCTTTGAATTTTTCAACCGCAGCAACTTTTTGAGCAGGAGAAAGCTCTGACATAATTTTTCCAACGCCCACTTTATTTCCTGTCATCTCAGCGGCGGCACGATGGTCTCCTGTTAACATCACGGTTTGAAGTCCATCGCGATGAAGTTGTTGTAATGTTACTGCTGCCTCTTCACGAATATCATCAGTAAAAATCATTCGTCCCAATAAATGATCGCCTGCAATCCACACCACGGCTCCGTTTCCTGTTTTTTGCGACTCAAAATGGAATGTTGCTGTGGAAGGTAAATTTAATTGTTCGACTAAACGAGAGCTTCCCATGACATAAGGAGTGTTATCAATGGTAGCTTTGACACCGAGACCGAGAAGCGTTTCAAATTTTTCCACTTCCTTTGTTGTAATACTCCAAGTGGCAGAAGTCCTCCGGATGGCTCGTGAGAGAGGGTGTTCCGAGAGTCGTGCCAGGTTGTAGGCGATATTTTTTAATTGTTCTTCAGTTCCTTGAAAACAGTTGATGCTCGATAACGTCAAATTTCCCGAGGTGATTGTTCCTGTTTTGTCTAACGCAACAACAGAAACTTGCGACAATGTCTCAATGGCAGCACCGCCTCGATAGAGGATGCCTCGTCGAGCCCCACTAGCAATGGCAGAGAGAATGGCAGAGGGGACTGAGATGACCAAAGCACAGGGAGAAGCGACAACAAGAAGTGTCATGGTTCGATAAAAAGCACTTTCGACATGATGGCTGCTCAAAAAAGGAGGATATCTAAATAGCAACCACCAGATAAAAAACATCGATGCTGAAACTATTAAAATAAGGAGCGTATAACTTGTGCCAAAACGATCAGTGAAACGTTGAGAGGGAGCCTTTAATTTTTGAGCTTCTTGAATGAGATTCATCATTTTTTGCAAGGAACTTTCACTTGCAGGACGCAAAACACGTCCTTCAATGACGCCCCATAAATTGATGGTTCCTGATAGCGCCGTTTCACCTGGAGTTTTTTTGACGGGGGTTGCTTCTCCCGTTAGATTGGACTCATCGCAAGCGCTCTCGCCTTTTATGATTTCTAAATCAACAGGAATTTGCTCTCCAGTGGTGACCAGAACGATCATGCCAGGAATTAAGCTTTCAACGGGAATTTGCTCTTCGTTTCCATCACGCAGGACGCGAGCTGTTTTGGGAGTTCCTCGAAACAAAGCATCGATCGCTTTTTTAGTGCGACCCATTGCAAAATGCTCCATAGCACCTGAAGCAGAGAAGAGGAATAAAAGCAAAGCTCCTTCGCGCCATGATCCAATCAAGGCTGCGCCTGTCGCCACAGCGAGCATTAAAAAGTGAATATCGAGTTCCTTCTTTTTAAGCCGTTGACAGGTGCTGATTGCAGCATCCCAACCCCCGGTGATATAGGCTACAACATAGCAAGCAATAGCACCCAAGGAAGAATGAAAATAGAACTCGGAACACAAACCGAGTATTCCGAAGAAAAAGCAAGAGCCAGCAAGTAAAAAAAGAAAAGGCCATTCTTCTCTTTCAGAGTGATCATGAGGATGATGACAATGATGACAACTGTTTAAGGTTGTTAGTAGTTGAGCGACTCGTGAGTGGTGCCACCATTGTTGAAAGGAAGAGAAAGACACAGTAGTAAGAGATTATTAAAAAATAGAAGGAAAAATCAACTTTCCAAAGAGCTAAAAAGTATTTTCTTTAAAATAGGAAAAATAGGTACTAACGTTTTTTCCGCAGTCTTAGTTTCAGAGTTACTGATACAGTGAGTAGTTGTGTCGCGCTAGCAATCATGACATCAAGTGCTTTTATACACTCGCTGCTGCTGAGCTGGTTCGCATTCTTTTTCACTAACCTCAGTAATTTTAAAAAAGTTAGTTATAAATAAACCAAACCTACTAAAAATTATGAAAAAAATTATGACTCGGCTTCAACTCGTGGCTCTTTTTTTACTGAGCCTTTTTTTTACACCTACTGCCAGGACGGCGGATCTTGGTGTAAAAAATAAATATCCGATTGGCAGCAATGCTATTCCTGTTTTGGCGGTGGAATATTGTCACTACCTCAATGACCAAGCTGGTAATGACAGTGTCTGGATTCAATCTCCTTATTATGACAGCTCTTTTATGAATACGAGTTGTGGTCTCTACAGTTCTAAAAATGCAGCGATTTATCGCACAGGATGGAGTCGTGGATATCTAACTGGTCCTGGATACGTCTATAAGGTTATTCCTGGTCATGAGCGAGATCGGATTGTTGCTGTTTATTCAGAGGGAATTCAACAAGAATTTAATGAATGGCGTGCTCAACAAGTGATTAACATAACAACGCCCCCTAATAAAAGTGATACACCCGTCGATGTTCCTACAACAGAACCAGCGGCACCTGCTGATGTTCCAGTAGCAGAACCAGCAGCACCTGCCGATGTTCCAGTAGCAGAACCAGCAGCACCTGCTGATATTTCAGTAGCAGAACCAGCAGCACCCGTCGATGTTCCTACAACAGAGCCAGCAGCACCTGCTGATGTTTCAGTAACAGAACCAGCAGCACCTGCTGATGTTCCGGTAACAGAGCCAGCAGCATCTGTCGATGTTTTGACGACAGACGCTTCTGTGGCTTCTGATATAGCTGGATAATTTTTTAAATTTAAAAAATGCTCAAGAGCTTTTTGGATGAAATATTCCAAAAAGCTCTTTTGCTTTATCTCTATTTCTGTTTTTTTAAAGGCTATGGAATATCTTGTTAGCGCCGATCAACTCACCTTGTTAGGAGAATCTTATCGCCAAAAAGGAAAGAAGCTCGTTTTAACCAACGGCTGTTTTGATCTTTTGCACACAGGGCATGTTCGTTATCTCCAACAGGCACGAGCACTTGGAGATGTCTTGTTGGTTGCTGTGAATAGTGATCGATCAGTTCGCGAATTAAAAGGTCCTACACGCCCACTTAACGCAGAACACGATCGTGCAGAAGTTGTAGCCGCCCTGCGGTGTGTTGACCATGTGACAATTTTTGATGAGCTGCGTGTGACTGAAGTCATTAAAAAACTACAACCAGCTATCTATGCTAAGGGAGGCGACTACACAGAAGAGAGTCTTGATGCTGAAGAGCGTTCAGCTTTAACGCGTGCTGGAGCAGAAGTTTATATTCTTCCTCTTGTTAAGGAGCGATCTACAACTTCATTAATCAAGAAGATGCAGATTCTCTGAATGCTTCAAATGGGTTGCGTCCTTATTCTATGTGGAGAGCTATTTGCCAGCGATGGATTTGCTATAAAAATATTTCCTAGGGCTCCTATTAAATTGTCTAGGTAAGGTTGGAGGCCGAAAAATCGAATGAGTCTTGGCTCAAAAAAAACTGCTTCTTCGGGGTTTAGTTGGGAATTTTCTGATGATACCATTTGAGAAGGAAGCTCATTTTCAGCGCTTCTTAATCCATGCCGAGTAGCGTTGTGCAATAAAGTAGCACCCATGCTCACACCGTATTCTGCTATATTGCTAGCAATGATGTCAGGGACGTAAGCTCCTATAAAAGGTTGCAGGGCGTGGCTTCCTATAAGCCCTAAAGCAGCTCCTGTTGTAGAGACAGAGCTAATTATCCCAGCTTCATTTTGGATATCTGCAGATAATCCTTCCTCTCGTATAACCCAACGGCCCACAAGATATCCTTCAATTGCAGCAGCGCCAAGGGCGATTGCAATCGAAGCTGGTGCTGTTGTGGAGACACCTGCGATAGCCAGACCTAACCTCGTTCCTGATAAAATTATTCCACAGATTCCTATTTCTCTTATAGTTTGAACAAAAGTATTGCCTTCGGTGCTTAATTGACGATGACTTTCTTGGGCAGCAGCAGCAGCTTCTTGATCATGAGAGAGTGCAATAAGATACTCGGGAGTGATAAAAATGGGATTTTCTTTGAAAAACTCGCTGACTTCTTCGATCGTTTGAAAAATTTTTTCTAAAACCTCATGGGTTTTTTTGATGCTGAGAGGCTGTTTTTGTTGGTCTTCGGAAACAAGGGAGTCAATGAACTCTGTACCATAAAACTCTTTTAAAGCAGAAAAAAAGCGCTCAGCAGCATTTTGTTGCTGTTCTATGTTAGGAGCAGAAGCTGACTCAACATGGAGAGAGTGAATAGAAACAGAAGAATCCTGATCAATATAAAAATAACTTTCTGAAGCAACAGTTGATAAGAAAGAAACAAAAGGTTTCAGTTGTTCATTAAGATGGGTTGTACGTTCTTTTAAATTTTCCGGAATAGCTGTGAGGTTTTCTAAAAATTGTTTTAGCTGAGGATGCTTCTCTTGTAGTTCTTGGAGATTGGGAGAGTCATCAATATTTTGCCATGTGCCGCCAAAGTTAGAGCCTTGGTTGTTATCAGAAGTTCTAGTTGTGATACTGTTACCCGGTCCAATATCTAGGCTTGTCCTGGCTTCCCTCTCTACTGCAAGCATCTCTGTTGCTCTTTCGTTTAATGCATGAAGCAATGGACGTTGCCGAGACATATTGTCCATGAGCTCAGTAGAGAGTTTTTTTCCTAAAGCTTGTTCCAAGCTCTTCACGGATGCTTGGGCTTCCGGTTCGGTTTGGTTTAAGTATTTTTGAAAAATTGCTACAGCAGTTTCCTTAGCTGTTTCTGCTGTTGATTCGCTCAGTGATAGTGGTTGGTGTTCGGTAAGAATATTTCTTGTGACCTGATCAACAACTTCTAGTCTTTGCTGAAGATATGCTTTTAAGGTTTCTGCTGCTGATTCAGAATCGCTAGAGCACGATGTGTTGAAAAAATTAATACAATTTTCCCAACTATCTTTAATCTTAACGTAAGCCATTCTAGCCCCAGTTTGAGAATGATCAGGGAGCTCCTTAATTCGGCTTTCAAGAATTTTTTGCCTGCTATCAATAGCTGCCCGGTAGGAAAAAAAGTCAGAGTTATTGGCAAGCTCAGCTTTCTTTAACACAGTAGCAATGGCCTTTTTGCTTAGGCCTTGAGATAAAGCTACGCGTTCAGTCTCAGGTGAAAAAACAAAACCAGCAATATCAGCTCCATATTTTGCCGATAGCGCTTTTTTAAAATCAGTAACAATTTCGGAAGTTCCTCCAAAACTCCGTTGAAAATTTAAAGACGAAACAGCTTTAAGCCCACTTCCAAAAAACTTTTTTCCAACAATAACATTTTCGCTGACGGCTGATTGTTCAGAAAATTTCTGAAAATCATTTAGTGTGAGTGGGGTTGAGGAAATTGAAGTGGGCATAGCTCAGTAGATTGAACCCCTAAACAGTATTATTTTGGCAAGAGATCAGCAACCATCGCTTTTTCTTCACGCAGTTCTTGAATGGTGAGGTCAATCTTTGATTGAGCAAAGGGACTGATGCTGAGGCCTTCAATAATAGAGAGTTGTTTTGTGTCGGAACGCGTTGGGAAGGAAGAGATCAAATCACGATCAATTCCATAGCTTCCATCGGAACAGATAGCGACACTATGCCAAGTATCAGTAGGAGTGAGTTCGCAAACGGAACGAACCGTTTCAATTGCTGCATTAGCAGCTGAGAGCGCTGAGGAGAGGCCACGGGCGGCAATGATAGCAGCACCTCGCTGTTGTACTTGTTTAATAAAATCGGTTTCAAGCCATGGTCGATCTTGAATTATCTCGGGCACTTGACGATCGTTGATTGTAGCGTGCTCAAAGTCAGGGTAGAGAGTGCTAGAGTGATTTCCCCAGATAGTCATTTTTTTTACATCCCTTGCATGAACACCAGCACGTCCTGCAATCAGGCTGCGGGCCCGATCTTCATCTAGACGTGTCATTGCGTGCCAACGATCTTTCGGAACGTCAGGAGCATTATTCATAGCAATGAGGCAATTGGTGTTAGCAGGATTGCCAACAACAAGAACACGAATATCAGAGGCTGCATTCTTACTAATAGCAGCGCCTTGGCCGACAAAAATTTTTCCATTGATTCCGAGAAGCTCTTTTCTCTCCATACCAGCTTTGCGCGGTACACTTCCAACAAGGAGCGCCCAATTAGCTCCTGCGAAGCCGTGGTTTAAATCAGAGGTTGTCTCAATTGATTCGAGTAAGGGAAAGGCAGAATCTTGTAATTCCATGACGACACCCTCCAGTGGCTTCATGCCGGACTCAATCTCAATGAGGCGGAGTGCTACTGGCTGATCAGGGCCAAAGAGTGCACCAGAGGCAATGCGTGGGAGAAGAGAGTAACCGATTTGACCTGCGGCACCAGTAATTGAGACGATAATGGGAGTTTTAGACATAAGAATTTACAAGGATGGAAATGCTTAAAGAAATGGGAAAAATAAAATTAAAATTTTGAGCTCTTTCTAAAAAGAGTTTTAACGATTTTGGTAGCTATCTAAAAAATCTCAATCTCAATATTTAAAAAAAGTCTTTTTATACCGTCTTCCTTCATTATCTGGACTGTTGGACTTGTTCTTGTTGGCGTTATGCTCACGCGCGTTACCAAAAAGTAGCGTTAGTTCTTCCGTCTTGTCAGACGCAGAAATCTCTGCGTCCTATAGTTCAACTAACTCGTGAAGATGGTGTTATTTCTTCTATTGCTTCCATTTTTGTGAAATCTTTTTTTTCCCAAAAAAAAGGAGAAAAGAAGACGAACTTCTTTTCTCCTCGATAGAGTTAAACTCTAGAAAGCCTTATAAAGAACCTTTTAAAGCTTTTCCGCACACAAAACGAACGGTCTTGGATGCTTTAATTTTAATTTGCTCACCAGTTTTTGGATTGATACCCAGACGAGCTTTACGATTAGCAATCTTGAAAGTTCCAAAGCCAATGAGTTGAACATTTTTCTTTTTCTTGATGCCAGTCTTGATGCCATCGATAACAGCATTAACTGCTTTTTCAGCAGCAGCTTTGCTGACATCTTTTCCGAGAAGTTTTTGTACGGTTACTACGAGTTCTGCTTTATTCATAAAGGTTAGTTGGGTTTGTTAGTTGATGTTGTTCTTCGAATTCTTAAAAACGAAGCACTATTGAGATCCCAAAAAGTAAGTGATTCGTCAATAAACTTTCTTCTTTTTTTTAAAAAAAATCTTTTGAGGTCCTAGATTTTTACTTGCTTTTTTCGTGGTCTCGTCTGAACAGGCAGATGTTTTAAGCCTTTGGAACGGTGATGCCGCGTTGCTTCATGTATTTTCCAGCACGATCAGCATAGCTTGTTTCACATGCTTCTTGTGACTCAAAAAAGATGACTTGAGCGAGCCCTTCATTAGCATAGATCTTGGCAGGAAGGGGGGTGGTGTTAGAAATTTCCAACGTAACGTGCCCCTCCCACTCAGGTTCAAACGGTGTTACGTTTACAATAATACCGCAGCGTGCATAAGTCGATTTACCAACACAGATAGTCAGAACATTGCGAGGAATTTTAAAATATTCAATACTGCGAGCGAGCGCGAAGGAGTTAGGAGGGACGATGCAGATATCTGTTTTGATATCGACAAAAGAGCGATCATCAAATTGTTTAGGATCAACAACAGTGTTGAAAACATTTGTAAAAACTTTGAATTCATCGGCCACGCGGAGGTCATAGCCATAACTTGAGAGGCCATAGCTGATGAGGGAACCACTTTCATTAGAGCGAACTTGTTGTTCAGTGAACGGTTCGATCATGTTGTGTTCTAATGACATTTTACGAATCCAATAGTCGGAGCAGATAGACATAAGTTTTTGTGATAGGTCAAGTTAAGTTTTAAAGAGAAGGCGTTGTTGGCTAGTGCGGTATAGGAATTGAATAAATCAAAATTTACTCAATGGTTCTAGTCTTGTGTTGAAGGAGCTGATTCGACAACGTGAATATCAAAGAGAAGATTGTCATAGCCATGAGGATGAAAGTGATCAAGGCTATCGGTGGTTCGTCGTTCGAAATGAAGTTTTGTTTCGCCTGTTTGAACGGTTTGGAAAACAAAAGTAAATGTCTTAGTCTGAATGTAGGGGTAAGTTGAAGAATCACTAGGATTAAGATTTGGCTGAATGTCTTGATTCAAAAAATAATCCCATTTTGTAGAGGAAGAATCAGTAAATTCACGATCAAAATACCATGAGATTATTGTGACTGACATGGGCCATTCAATCTCAGTTCCATATAAATTAATTTGGATAACACTTCCTAGAGGCACGTTAATGGGGACAAGCGGTTTCTCTGGTTTTGCAGCTCCTTGCCGCGTAAAGCTACCGTCTTGTTGATAAAGAAAGATAACATTTTTTTGAGAAACTGCGTCTGCTTTGCTTGGATCGGCAATTAATGAAAAATGCGAAGCAAAAAAGAAGCCAAAAAGCAAAAGAAGGAACAGAGGTTTTAGAAAAGATGAATGCATAACTGAAAGAGTAATCAAGCTGTTCAGGGTATATTAGCTTTTCAGGAAAAGCAAATTTGCTCTCAAAGAAATCACATTTCCTTGTTACAGTGCGTGATAGTCCAATGACTTTGCTTTTGCAAAAAAGTGACGTGATCTTTTTAGAAACAGGCAACGTTCTCATCCCATCACGTTCTCATTTAGATAGCGCTTGGTCTTCGGTCTTGTCTTAAGAAAAAATTTTCTGCGCTTCTAACGGTTCCTTTGCAAGGTAATAAACTATACACGAGGAAGAGGCGGAGAGTTTTTTATTCTAATTTTTTTGTCGACCAGTCGCAATGCGCCGATGCAGTGTGCGCCTACTGATGCCAAGCTTCTCTGCCGCTAGAGAGCGATTTCCGTTCGACTCTTGAAGGGCTCGTTCGATAAGGCTAGAGGTGATACGTTCCAAGTTAAGGCCAGTTTCAATTGGCTCTTTAGGAGCAAATGATGTTGGCGTTATTTCTTTGCGAAGGGTGAGGGGAAGGTCGAGAACATGGAGTTCTTTTTGGCGTCCTAAAACGATGGCATGTTCTACTGCTGTCCGAAGTTCTCTCACATTGCCAGGCCACGAGTATTTAAGAAGCAGATCCATAGCCTCGGAGGAAAAAGGACGATAGTTTTTTTGATGTTCTTTAGCCATCTCGACAAGAAAGGATTCCACGAGAAGCGGGATATCTTCTTTTCGTTCGCGGAGTGGTGGCATCACAATTGGAACGACCTTGAGACGGAAAAAGAGGTCGTCACGAAAAGTTCCTTCAGCAACCATTTTTTCTAAATTTCGATTAGTTGCTGCAATCAATCGTACATCCGTAGTTAATGTTTGATTGCCTCCGACGCGCTCAAAGGTACGTTCTCCTAGGACACGCAAAATTTTTACCTGCACACTCGGATCAATTTCACCGATTTCATCTAAAAATAAGGTTCCTCCGCTCGCCTGCTCAAATCGGCCAATACGGCGTTCAGTAGCACCAGTAAAAGCACCTTTTTCATGACCGAATAATTCGCTTTCAAGCAGCTGAGGAGAAAGTGCAGCGCAATGGACGGCAACAAAGCGCTCTTTGGAGCGTGGGCTTAGTGTATGAATAGCACGAGCAGCAATTTCTTTTCCTGTGCCACTTTCTCCTTCAATGAGGACGGTTGCTTTGGAAGGAGCAACTTGGCGAATGGTATCAAAGACAGAAACCATTGCTGCAGAGTTGCCAATCATCTGTTCTAGGCCATGGTTTTGATTGATCTCCTGTTTGAGCTCAACGTTTTCTTGTTCCGTAGCCTGCTCGCGCAAGGCGCGCCGCACGAGCATCTCAAGCCGTTCAATGTTGACTGGCTTTGTAACAAAGTCATAAGCACCTCGTCGCATAGCTTCTACAGCTGTGTCGACTGAGCCATAAGCCGTCATCATGATGCAAATAGGAGGATTGGGACGCGAAAGAATGTTTTCTAAAAGATCCATGCCGCTTTCTCCTCCTAGTTTGAGATCAGTAATCACTACCTCTGGAGGATCAGCTTCCAAAGCCGCTAAAGCGCCTTTGATGGTGGCTGCAGTATACACTTCAAAGTAGTCGCTCATGGCTTCTTTCAAACCATCGCGAGTATGTTTTTCATCATCAACGATGAGGAGGGTTCGTTTCATCATGCCATGTTTAAAAGCGATGGTAAGGCTTCGAGATAACTCGGAAACTGAGGCGACCATCCTGCTTTTCGGAGCTTTTTATTGGAAATCTGTTTGGAAGTCCAGCCGCGTTTACGATTCAAATCTGCAGGGCCATCTGGCGGAAGAGGTTTGCCAAGAGCATCTGCAATCCATTGATAAACTTCTCGCTGCATGGCAGGCCTGTCATCTGTAACATTATAAATTTCTGAAGAGACTGATAATCTCGTCAGGTGATAGAGGGCTTGAGCTCCATCGACATGATGAATTTGATTGATCCAGCGATGGCCTCCATCCTCAAGCTTTGCTTCGTTGTTAAGAAATTTTTTTAAAAGGACCGAACGGCCAGGTCCGTAAATTCCAGAGAAGCGAGCAACGTTTCCTCCTGCGGTAAGAGCCACGTCTTCTGCCTCAAGGAGCATAAGACTTGTGGCGCGATCAGGCTCTGTTGGAGAAGATTCTGTGACTAATTCGCCTGCGGACTGGGCATAGACGGAGGTGCTGCTTACAAAAATAAAGGGCTTATTTTCACGGCCTTTCCCGTAGCCTGTTAAGACATTTTCCAAGCCATCACGATAAACAGCTGCATAGGCGTCGACGCCTCCTTTTCCTGAGCTAACCGCATAGATCATATGGGAAGCGGCCTGTAGTCTTGGGAAAATTGCTTCTACAGCTTTTAAGTCTGTAACATCGCACGTGATGGTTTCAAAGTTAGGATGCATTTGACGCAGCTCCTTCTGAGAAGCCTCGGAACGAACAATGCCAGTGACGTGATACCCTTTTCCCAAAAAAAGTTGAGCTGTGGCCTTCCCAAGAAAGCCACAGCCCACAATGATGATAGAATCCTTAGTGTTAGAACAACTCATAAGGTTTCTAAATTTTTAATGAACGTTAAAGCGCTGTTGCTTAGCTTTTGCGCGTTTTGCGTTTGCTTTAGCTTTACGTTTTGTCTTTTGCGTTGGGGTTTCGAACGCACGGAGACGCCTCACTTCATCAAGAATTCCCTCGGTATCGAGTTTGCTCTTGAGACGTTTGAGTGCTCTATCAATCGGTTCGCCCTTGCGGACTATGACTTCTGGCATAAATATTCACCTACTTCCTGGAAATGGTCTTTAAATTCAGCTAAGACTGCGAATTTAAAGGCAATTTCTGATTTTGATTGGGGGGAAGAATGATCGGGGAGTAGGGGAAGAAAGTCAAGCTCCTGTGGCTTTTGATATTTTATTGAAGTGAGTGGAAAAAAGGATTGTTTCTTTTTTCCTCTCCCACGGTTGTTAGTGGGCCATGGCCTGGGGCGATGATGGTATCGTCTGAAAGAGAGAGGATGTTTTTTCGAATTGCTTCTAGGGCTGCGTGGTAGCTGCTTGGAGGGATCCCACCAACAGAGCCTGCAAAAAGAGCATCGCCGACGATAGCGATCAGTGGAGAGATTCCATGAATCACAAAAGTGGTGCCGCCTGGGGAGTGCCCTGGAGTGGGTCTGGCCTCGATACTGGTTGTGCTATCAAGTTGGTAGTAGTAATGGGGCGGGAAAGGGTGCGTATCAGCAACCAAATCGTGTTGGTCAATCCAAGCCGTAGCGCCAGTGAGGCGCCTCAACTCTTGTCGTTGAGCAATATGATCGCCGTGACCATGTGTGAGGAAAACGGCTGAGAGTTGAAGGTGATGCCGGGTTAATGTTTTTAGCAATGGTGTAAGATCTGCTCCTGTGTCAAAAGCGATCGCTTTTTTATTTTCTTCGCTCCAAACAAGGTAGGAGTTGACCTGCATGCCGTGATAAGAAGTAGTAAAACGGTTGAAATTTGGGCTAAGCGCTGGAATGTTCTGCTGATGCGGGTGAAGCGCTATCTGAAGAAGCTTTTGTGGATGGAGGTGCAAGAGAGGAGCAAGGAGCAGTAAGGCTTTTTTATGGAATATTCCTTTTTCAATGAGTGAGAGAAGGGAGGCCTTTTCTAACGGGCTTAGCTCTTTCAGCGAGGCAATATCAACCTGTTGCCCTCGTATTGCTTTAAGAATGATGTCACGCCAAGTGTCCTCAAAAGCTTCCAGTTTCATAATCGTGGTTTTTATCTACAGGCTGTCTTTCAATCCATTCTAATTTTAATTTGCCGTCGCAAGATGAGATAAAGAATCCAGAAGATGCCTCCTGTAGAGAGCAATAAGATTCCAATGTTAAAGGCGAGAATATTAAACGTGATGCCCCAGTAATATTTAATAGGACCAAAGAAAACATTCGGATGAATTTTGTCGCGATAATCGGCTTGCTCCATTTCTGCTTTGGAAACGAGGTCGATGACTTTTTGATTGGTATATAATTGCTCTGCCGTCACGCGAGCAGTTCCATGATTGTCGGTTGACCCAACAATGGCATTGCGATCAAGAGGAGCTCCATGAATGACACGATCAATGAGGTGCAAGCGATGATCGAGATCTGGGGAGGTTGGAGCTTCTAGACCACTGAGGATTGCCAAGAGTTCTTTGAGATCGTCAAGACGATCTAGTTCTCGGTCAGTAGGATTTTTAATGGCAGCAACTTGATTAATTTGCTGTTGAATTCTTGCTTGTCGTACAGTCAAAGGATTGAGCTTTGCTTGTGCATAAACTAAAGCTTCATAGGACCAGCGCATCGGCATAAATTCACAAATCAATGGAACTTGAAGGTCACTTCGTGGTTCCATCGCAGAATCGGGATGGTGGTGAAACCATTGTTCAATGGAGTAAATGAAATCAAGGTTGCGGTTCATCTCCTCATACTTAATGAGCGCTCCTCCTAAAATAATTTGAGGAATCAAAACAACGGGAATGATATTCACGGCTGTTTTTCCTTCTGCAACAACAGAGGAAATCAAGAGGCCTAGTGAAATGCCGCTGAATGCAGTGAGGAACATTGCAAAAAATTCGATGATAAAAAATCCGCGCACGCTCAACATGCTGTTGCCAATCCAAGTGAATAAAAGACACTGGGCGATAGCAAAAAGTCCCAGTGTAATGGCCTTTGCAAATAAATAATATCCCAAGCGAACATTGAGATTACGTTCACGTAACAGCACAGGACGATCACGGATGATGTCATCTACGCTATTGGTAAGTCCTAAAAACATTGCTACGACGAGCGAGAGAAAAAGATAAGTTGGAATATGAAAAGCAGATGCAAAATCATACGTGCTACTCTCTGAGTAGCGAAGGACAATGCCGATGAGGAAAGCCAAAATAGGAGCCTCAACTAAGGTTGTTAGAAGATTGGCGCGATTGCGTAGTTTGCTGATGAAAGAACGCTGAAGAAGAATAAAAAATTGAGCTAATTCTTCACGCCAACGATACTCTTCATGGATGATGGGGAGTGGCGGAGGTGGCGTTTCTAGTGTGGGAGTTAAGGTGCCTCGAGTTCCCACCGATTCTTGAACATCTTTGATAAGACGATGTGTTTCAAATTTATCACGCCAGTAATCAGGTGAAAAACGACGAGCGGGAACCAGTTGCCCACGATTGTTTTCTTGATAGATGAGGTCGCCGCTTAAGTCACGTAGAGGTGTTTCTAAAACATCAAATATAAATTCGGGGCGCGTCGCACCACAAGCTTGGCAGCCGCCTAACTCTTCTCCAAAGAGCTGTTCATGTTCTGCCTCTGCAAAATAGGAAAGCATTTCTGAAGGAGTTCCAAAAAAAACTAATTTTCCTCCACGGTCGAGAAGAAGTGCTTTTTGGAACATCTGAAAAATTTTAGAAGTCGGTTGATGAATGGTCACCAAGACAATTTTGTTGTGAGCAATCCCACGAATAATTTCAATAACATGTTCGGAATCTTTGGAAGAAAGACCTGATGTTGGCTCATCAAAAAGGTAGATGTCAGCTGTGCCAATCATGTCGAGCCCAATGTTCAGGCGCTTTCGCTCGCCTCCGCTCAAAACTTTTTGATGAATGGCTCCTACAACGTGTTTGCGACGTTCATTCAACCCCAGCTCTGCCAGCTTACTATCGATGCGACGAAGGCGTTCTTGACGCGAGAGATGAGGTGCTCGTAGCGCTGCGGCAAATCCGATATTCTCCTCAATCGTGAGTTGTTCGTCGAAGGCTTCATACTGAGGGATGTAAGCAAGATATTGGCGAAGAGCTTCGTAATTTGCATAGAGCGAATGGTTGTTAAGGAGCACCTCTCCTTGTACCGGTTTAAATTCACCTGCAAGGGCCCGAAGCAAGGTGCTTTTTCCGCAGCCGCTGGCTCCCATGACACAAATCATTTCACCTCGCTCCACAGAAAATGTTAAATTATCGAGCGCTACATCGCCATTCGGGAAACGACAAATGACATCCCTCATTTCAAGCTTGTGAATGATGTTTCTTTCTTCCTCGATGATACGATCAGTAAAATTGCAGCGTAAGAGTTGCCCAGGATTAATTCCAATAGTGTCTCCATCGACTAGCGTAGCGCTATTGCGCACTGGAAGCTCATGAACAATAATCGGGCGATCAGCCTGCAATACCTCAACAATGCCTGTTCGATCTTCGTAATTGCAGATGATTTTGAGTAAGACTTCACCGCCACTTCCGTGAGAAAGGAGGATGTCATTTTCTTCCAAGAGCCCAGGATTGTTGGAAACAAGGTACTCAGATTTAGATGCCTTCAAGGGGAAACGACCGCCAAGAGAGCGAACGCGTTTTCGCAGATCGTTGAGATTTAATTCTCCACTGTTGCTAAAAAGAATCCGATCGTCGAGGTGCGCTTGCACCGTGGTCCCTTTGCTGAGTGAGATGCCATTGAGGTTAGCAGAAAGATCTTGCAACGCTTTTACTGTGACCTTAAGGCCGAAAGCAACTTCGAGGCTGCTGTCACGGCTGCGCTCTTTATCTAAGCGAACCTCGCCTTTATTGATGGCGACAAAGATACGAGGCAATGTAACATTTTTTTTTGCATTAAAATAAAAGTTGAGATCTTGGCTTGTGATGACCTCTTCTTCTACAAGGATCCGTTGGCCTGGATAGATGCGACAAAACTCCTGAGGCTTTAGCAGGCGACCCTGCACCATCAGAGCACGATGGCTCTTGTTTTTTAAAATGATGAAATGGTGATAGCGGTAAGCCAGAAGGAATTCTCCTGTTGGAAAATGGCGCAGAGCAACATCACAATGCTGAGGGTCGCCAAAGCTCAAGATTTCAAGTTGAGAAGCGCTATCAAATGAAGGAGGTTTCGAAATTTCCTCGTTGGCATTGAGCTGATGGACAATTTCAATAGCTTGTTCTGACATGCCAAGCTTTGAAAGAAAGTCATGATAAGCGTTTAATTGATCTTCTTTCAGCCCAGAGCGCGCAATGAGATCGTAGAGTTGAACGCCGAGAAAAATTTTTCGATCATTGCTCAAATCCACTGAAAGCTTAGCTGCCATGACAGAGAGATCTTGTTTTTCTTCGAGTGCATGACGGAAAAGTTGGCGCAATCCCGAATAGACCGCTTCAGGATAATCGTATCGTAAGAAACCGAGAATAGAGTCGATTTCCTCTTCAAGCATTTCTCCATCAGTTCGAGTAAAGGCCGCCAAAACTTTGATTAACGTCGGCAATAAGTTTGGGGCTTCCGTGATCGTACGTGGCTGCCGTGTCACCCGCCTCCAAGCAGTGTTTAACGAGCGGTGTGCACGACCCGAGGTGCGAAGAATTTTTTCAAGAGTGTGCTGAAGTTGCATAGCTGCAAAGTAATGGGCAATGAGTAGCTGTCGCTGAAGCGGAGCACCATGATTAAAGGCTACTTTTTAAGCATGTTTCCGAAAAATAAATAAAATTTTGATTTTAAAATAGGCATTGCCCATGACTCATTACTTGAATCGCTCTACGATTCTTCGAATGGCAATAGCTTTTCCAGAGTCAGGGTCAATAGTAACAATCGCGCCACAAGCCATTGTTGGCCCTTCGGCAATCGGAAATTTTTGAGGGCGTGAGGTAAGGAAGCGCTCAATCACAGGTTCCACGGATCGTCCCAAGGAAGAGTTTTCTGGGCCGCACATCCCTGCATCACAAAGAAAGGCCGTTCCTCCCGATAGAATTTTTTCATCAGCAGTGGGAACATGAGTGTGAGTTCCAATGACACAGGACACTTTGCCATTCAAGTAATACCCCATGGCAATTTTTTCACTCGTTGTCTCTGCGTGCATGTCAACGAAGATGATGGGAGTTTTTTTACGAAGTTCTTCGACTTCTGCTGCAGCGGCTAAAAAAGGATTTTCTAGGGCATTGTTCATGAAGGTCCGACCCTGAACGTTTAAGACTGCTACAGCGCCTTGATTTGTTTCTAGAACGACGCTTCCCGATCCGGGTGTTCCTGGTGGGTAATTGATGGGACGAAGAACCCGTGGTTCTGTTTCAAGAAAGGGGACGATCTCACGTTGGTCCCAAATGTGATCGCCCGTAGTAATGACTGCAATGCCATGCCGCATCAGCTCAATAGCAAGCTTAGGAGTAATTCCTCTTCCTGCTGCACTGTTTTCTCCATTAGCGATGACAAAATGAGCATCCCCACGTTCAAGATAAAGTTCTGCTGTTCGAATAGCCGCAAGGCGGCCAGGCTCTCCGACAATGTCTCCTAAAAAAAGAATATTAAGCATGGGACAAAGGCTACAAGGTAGAGGCTGCAGGCTACAGGAAAAAATAGCGCTCAACTCAGGATTCTTAAAATCTTGTGTTGCCAAGCCTTATTGACTCACACTTCAAGTAATCAAACTAAAATATGATCAAAAGAATTATTTTTTTAGGAATGGCCGTTATGGTTGGAACGGCTTCCGCCCAACAGCGCACTCCTCTTGCAGCTAAGCCTGATTGGAGAAATTTGCAGCGTTATGCGAAGACCATCACAGCAGAAAAATTGACCAAAGATCTTGAAGAAGTTTACGTTCCAGATGGTTCTTGGAAAGAGTGGCTGACCATCACACCGGAAGAAGCAGTTATTCAGCCTTATCCTGAGGCTCCTTCTGAACAAAATATTCATTTGCCATTAGCCTCGTCTGAGGCTGATTGTAAGATGGTCCCACGTTACTGGAAGCGAAAATCAGAAACTAATCCACTTCCAAACAAACCACTGGCAGGTTTGAAAATTGTCCTCGATCCTGGCCATCTAGGAGGCAAGTGGGCAAAAATGGAAGAACGGTGGTTTCAAATTAGCAAATTTAAACCGGTTGAGGAGGGAACCATGGCTCTCATGACGGCCAAATGTCTCTCAAAGCTTTTGCAAGCTTTAGGTGCTGAAGTTGAGATGACACGCTATGAATTGCGCCCAACAACACCTCTTCGTCCACGGCAACTTCGAAGAGCAGCGCTTGAAGAGTTAAAAAAAGGAAAAAGTAAAATAACTCCTTATCGTCTCAAAAAAATGGAAGAGGTTCTGTTTTATCGAGTGGCCGAAATTCATCATCGTGCTGATTGGATTAATAAAATAGCAAAACCTGATGTTGTCATCTGTCTTCATTACGATGCCGAAGAATGGGGGAATGCAAAACGGCCTAAACTTTTTGATGAACAGCGGCTTCATTTTTTAATTTCCGGTGATTTCACAGAAGGAGAGCTCATTAATGAAGATGTGCGATATACCATGCTCGAAAAATTGCTAGGCCGTACCCATCATCAAGTGGTGGAACTATCAGACTCTGTGGCAAAAGCCTTTGTTGCTGATACAGGACTTCCTCCTTTCACCTATCACAACCCAGCTAAGGCATGTCCAGCTTCTAAAAATCCTTATCTTTGGAATCGTAATCTTCTTGCTACCCGTCTTATCAAAGCTCCTGTCATTTACTGCGAGGCCTACGTGATGAACGATCATGAAGTTTTTCAGCGCGTTCAGTTAGGAGATTACAACGGGCGTCGTCAGGTTGGAACTAAGTGCCTGCCAAGCCTCTATCGTGAATATGCCGGTGCTGTTGCACAGGGGATAGCGAATTATTATGGAAAGTAAAAAATGAAAAGGAAGAAAATGATTTCGCTGATTCTCGCTGTGTTGGCGACAAGCTGTGTGTCATAATGTTGATTTTTTCCTGTAGCCTATAGCTTGTAATCTGTAACCTGCTGGCATGACTAAAATCATCGCCATTGCGAATCAAAAAGGAGGAGTTGGAAAAACAACAACCTCAGTGAATCTGGCTGCCGCTGTTGCAGAGCAAGGACAATCGGTTTTGCTAATAGATCTCGATCCTCAGGCTAATGCTACAACAGTCCTTTTAGCGCACGAGGTTGCAGAGGGAGGATTGTATCGAGCTTTAATTGGAGAAATAGCGATGGCCGAGATTGTCCTTTCAACAAGGCTCCCCAACTTGTTTCTCATTCCAACCGATTTAGAATTGGCTGGTGCTGAGATCGATGTTGCACGACAAGAAGATCATTTGATACAGCTTCGTCAGCGACTAGCTCCGCTCAAAGCGTCAGGAAAATTCGATTTTATCTTTCTCGACTGTCCTCCTTCGCTTGGAATCTTAATGTCAAATGCACTAACGGCAGCCGATGAAGTCTTGATTCCAATTCAGTGTGAGTACTATGCCCTCGAAGGACTTGGGAAATTAGTTGGTGTCATGAAACAACTGCGCCAGGGCGGGGTTAATCCCAATCTTACAATGAGTGGTTTATTAATGACGCTCTTTGATGCTCGCACCAATTTGAGCGGTGCTGTCGTTAAAGACGTACGGGAGCACTTTCAAGAAGTGGTCTTTGACACTGTGATTCCTCGCTCCATTCGATTGAGCGAAGCGCCAAGTTTTGGAAAAACTATTTTAGAATATGATAGCAGAGGCCCTGGCTCTGCTGCTTATCGTGCCTTAGCAATTGAGTTTTTAAAACGCCAAGCAGAGAGGATAGCCTTTGTTGGCGCTTCGGAGTAAGGATGAAACAATTTTTAACATTCATTCGTTTTTCCCATACCCTCTTTGCCTTGCCTTTTGCACTTGGTTCAATGATCGTGGCTGGGCGCGGATGGCCTGGATGGCTTCTTTTTGGGCTGATTGTTGCATGCATGGTTTTTGCGCGAACAGCAGCGATGACCTTTAATCGCATTGTTGATTGGGAAATTGATCAGCGCAATCCTCGTACTGCACAACGTCATACATTAGTAGATAAGCGAGTTGCGATCATGGCTTGTGGTGTTAGCGCACTCCTTTTTATCAGTACCACCGTGATGATCAATACGCTTTGTTTCATCTTATCGCCCGTGGCATTGGCTCTCATTTTTGGATACTCTTTCACGAAGCGATATACTTCTTTTGCACAATTTTTTCTTGGTGCAGCCTTGGCAGTGGCTCCAGTTGGAGCTTGGATAGCGGTCACCGGAAAAATCGCACTAGAACCTTTAATGTTAGCATTGGGCGTTCTTTGCTGGGTTGCAGGATTTGATATTATCTACGCAACGCAAGATGTAGATATCGATCAACAAGAAGGATTACATTCGATGGTTGTCTGGCTTGGTGTCCCGCGAGCTTTGCAATTGGCGAGTCTGTTGCATGTCATGTTGCTTTTTTGCGTCGTCGGATTCGGAATCATGACGGGACAAAACAAGGCCTACTACTTGTTGTTACTCCCTCTTCCTTGCCTGCTTTGGTATGAACATCGGATTGCAGCAACGCTCCAAGTTGATCAGATCAATCGAGCTTTTTTTCAGACTAATGTGGTAGTTGGAATTTTATTTTTGTTAGCAACTTGTTTTGGACGATGAACTCTCTCACGCCGTCATCCGCACTAGATCTTATTTTGGGGGATTCAGAACACCTGAAAAAAGCAGCTCATGCTAAGCGAGTCCAGTTTTTACGAGGTGATGAAGCAACATACCTCATTATGCGGATTGTGAGTTACACCAATATCTGCGTGGCAAATTGCAGTTACTGTGCTTTTTATCGGCGCCCCAATGATCCTGAGGGATATATTCTCAGCAACGAAGCCATTTTTAAAAAAATTGATGATTTACTGGCCGCAGGAGGTGCCCTTGTAGCAATGGAGGGAGGGTTTCATCCAAAATTAAAAATTGATCACTACGAACATCTTTTTCGTGCCGTACGAGAACGGTATGGAAATAAAATTGAAATTTATGGGCCAACAATTGTGGAGGTTATTTTTATTGCACGAAGCTCTCGTATTTCTTTGGAAGAAGCATTAAAGCGGCTCTGGAATGCTGGCTTACATTGGATTCCAGGAGGTGGAGCCGAAATTTTAACCGATGCTTGGCGCAACAAGTTGTCACCATTAAAATATTCTGTTCAAGATTACCTAGAGGGAATGGAGCTGGCTCAACAGCTTGGCTTTGGCACCACAGCTACGATGGTGATTGGCTTTGGAGAAAATTGGGAGGATCGGATCGAACATTTAGAACATATTCGTGCCTTACAAAACAAAACAGGCGGATTTAGTAGTTTTTTACTTTGGACATACCAATCTGATCATACAGCCCTCGGTGGTTCACGTATCAGTAACGATGAGTATCTGAAAGCAGTTGCGCTCAGTCGCCTCTATCTCGATAACATTCCTATCATTCGCGCTTCTTTTTTAACACAAGGCGCTGAAGGTCCTGCAGCCTTGAAATGGGGCGCTTCTGACTTTGATATTGCTCTTGAAGATCAAGTAACGCAGCAAGCGGGAGCGGTGATTGAATCCAATGTTGAGAAAGTTCTTGAGTGGGTGAAGATGACTGGAATCACACCTGTAAAGCGGAATCCATACTTTATTAACGGAAAGGGCAACTTTCTTGACAAGTGCTTATAATTTTGCATGGTAGGATGATGCAAAAATTTGAAAGCGGTTTCTTTCTCAAGCTAGCTCCGATTAAAAAAATCTTTTTTCAGAAGACCATCATTTTCATGATTGGCTTTCTAGTGTTGATGGGATCTTCCTTGAGGGGCGATGACGCTCCGGAAGTTATTGATACCGTCACAGGGGAGAGCTTTACCATTGTTTTAAAAAAAGATGGGACTGTTTGGGGATGGGGAAAAAATGTGCATGGTGAGTTGGGTGTTGGTAAGACGTCAGCAACGGAGGCGTTACCTCTTCAGACGCAGTCCGGATTATTAGAGCATGTTGTCGGTATTGATTATGATGGTACCACGGTTACAGCGAGGCGTGATGATGGGAGTATCTGGAAGAGTGATGATGCAAAAAAACAAGTAGAGGTTCTTATTTCCAATGAGGGAATGTTGCCTGCTGTGCAAGCGCAGCAAGAAGGAGGCCGTTGCATCAAAAAAGAAAAAAGTCCAAATGCGTTCGATTTACCTTGGGGAAATCAGGTATTACACGGAATAGAAAATGGAGGAGGCTCGTCAGCATCTTCTCCTTTAATGATGGGGGCAGCATCTAGTCCTCAAAACACATGGAGCTCACCTGATGAAAATCCCGCTTCCCTCGTGCTAACATCATCGGGGGTTTATCGCGAGCCGGCCAATATTGAATTAGTGGCTCATCCAACCCATTCAGAAAAATTAGTAAAAATTAATTTTTATTGGGGTGATCAAAAAGTATTCCTAGCAAGTGTGAACAAAGCTCCCTATCAGGTTGATGTAGCAGCAGCTTTTAATGAGTTGTTTCATGAGGATGGATTTTCTTTTAATTGCTTAGGCGTATTGCCCAATGGCGCCTTAACCGCTGGGGAACAGGAGTTCAAAGCTGTAGCAATCTACCAAGGTGGAGAGCAAGCCAGCGCAATACTGAAGATAAAAGTTCTTCCGCCTACAGAATATCGACGTGGTTGGAGTCTTTTGAATAATTATTTTTCTGTTATCGAAGCATTGGATTTTGAGGAAGGAGTTTTTCTTGATGAGAGGCCTAAGTGGTTAGAAGAAAGTTATCCTGTTCATGGAATTGATCCTAATAACAATTTTGCAACGCTCTTTCCTCAAGGATATCCCTGGTTTTTAAGAACAGCGAGTAATCCAGGTGCTCCTAAAGAAGAGTGTCATCATCTCTTGGTTGATCAAGACAAGGACATCAGCTACAGCACGGCAGTTAACAAAATTCCCATGCTGCATGGAGAGGTTACAGGTGATGCGCCTCCGATGGTAGCATTTGGGCGAGCAGGTGGGGGAAAAGAATTATTTGTCGGGCAAGCCTATCGTTTTGGAATCGATGCTGGAGGGCAACGTCAGCAACTTTTTAACAATGGTGACATTAAAATAGAAGTTTATGACAAAGGAAAATTTTTAGGAGGGGCCAACAATGTAGCGCCGATTTATACGCAGACTATTTCTCTTCCACGAATTGGTGATGCCAATAATTGGAATCGATTTAATGCTGAAGGATTCAACCGAGAAGTTCGTATTTTGCAACCTTATGGAAGTAAGACAATCGATTTTGACACTCAGATCCAGTACGTGCCTCAGCCTGGGACCTGGGGAAACAATAGTGACTACTCGTTCGTGCTAACGCATCGTGCAGGGTGTGATGATTTTTATTTTAAAATCAGTGTGATGGGGGCAACTCACCTTGGGGAGAGTCATGATTTTGTGGATATGGCTAAAAATGCCGCAGGAACTCTTCCAACTTACAATCTGAGTTATACTTTAGACTTTGATGCGCCAGCGCCTTGGCATGCAACTTTTTTGAATCAGCCCCATTTTCAAGGGGTGGCTCTTCCAAGTTCTTATCAAGGAAAAAGCATAGAAGAATTGATGCATCAAAAGAATGGTGTTGTTGACACCCTGCCGCTACCAACCCAGCTTAAATACGATTTGAGAGCACTTGACAATAGTCCTGAGCTAAAAAGTCATCCTGAGTTGGACCGCCTTGTTGAAGACTATGGAGGAGATCCGATGGCCTTGGCTAATTACGTTTTTAACGAGATCGAGCTTAGCGACGCCATAGGGTATAACGTAGCAGGTCAGCTTCGTGATACCTCGATTAATCCTCAGGGAGTCAGCCGGGACGCTCTTGGCACCTACTTGGAGGGAGAAGGTTCACCCGCGGAGCAATGTGCACTATTAATTTATTTGTTGCGCAAAGCTGGCTATCCAGCGGCTTATGTTTTTCCTGAACATAATGGAATGCTGATGTTAGATGATCAGCTCAGTAAATTGCTGCAGATGCAAATTCGAGGCATAAAAGATAGTTATGGGGAGACAGCCTCTGAAGTTCATGAGTTGATACCCGTGAACTATCCATGGGTTGCAACTTATGTTAATGGGAAATGGATTCATTTGTTTCCA
The DNA here is from genome assembly GCA_964402065.1 of uncultured Chthoniobacter sp. Lineage (GTDB taxonomy): Bacteria > Verrucomicrobiota > Verrucomicrobiia > Chthoniobacterales > UBA6821 > CAIWMF01. Next base: position 60,881 of record CAYOAN010000002.1, read on the forward strand.
TGGCTCAAAGATACCGACATAAGTGAAGGGAAAAATCTTTTTAATTACTTTCCAGATGGATATCAAACGGGAGCGCAGTGGCTGACTCAATATCTTCTCAACAATCCGGAAATACGGTCATTAAGCAAAAAAGATAATTTAGGAGCGCTCTTTACTATTTATGCTCAAAATAAATTGGCAGAAGCAGGACTTACTATTGATGACGTTGGAATGCATGTTGTCAATCGGCGCCACAATTACACGAGCTGGGAAGAGTTTCCTCAGCCATGGCAGACTCCAAACATTTCAGAAAAAAACTTAGCTCAGAATTTGGATGTTCATCAAAATAATCCTTTGCTTGCATCAGCGCTTGAAAATATTTTTGATACTCTGGAAATTACTGTTTTTAGTGATCGAGGCAATAAGGTCCAACTACTCGGAGGGGACAAAGTTATTAAAGATCCACTTCCTGAAGATCCGACTATTAAGACGGGAGTGTTGCGGATGGTCGATCTTCACAGTCGCCGCTTTCTCCTGCGCCATGAAGCGCAGTCGAATGGAACTTTTAAAATGATTCTATCGCTTGAAAGTTATGATAGTACCCCTTCCAGTACTGACACAGAGACTTATAGCTTTAATGCAGGTGCACACCCTGATCCTGGTAGTTTGCGAAGCCATCAAGAAGCTTTTGCAATACTGCAAACAAGCAACGATCCAAACAACAATGACAATTATCTTCGCTACAACATTAGGCATCTTCGACATCAGCAGGCACAGGCCCTTCTTGATAAAGAAGCACAAGCTGAAAGCAAGCTCAACGCTGGGGACTCTTCTAGGCAGGTGATCTTTGATTACTTAGCCACTACATATCCTTTTCAATTTCCTGGTGTTGGTGAAACGACAATCATTGAAGATTGCAGGCCGCTTCTTAAAGGTGACATGGCTGTTCTCAACCTTAACTACGGACGAGTAACGCCGAAGATGCAGGAGTTTGAAGCGAAAAAATATTGGAATTATCAGCAATATGTAGCCGCCAATCCTAAAGCTCCTATCAACCCAGAAGTGGCTACAGGACAGCTTCTGCAAGTAATGGGACAATCTTATTATTACAAGCTAACGCAATTTCACGACTTTCTAGAACCGCTTTTAAAAGTTCGTTGTATTACAACCATTGCTCACGGATTTACCAAATTAAGTCCAGCGCGTAATCCTGATGGAACGCCAGTGATTATCAATGTGAATGGGCATCCCGATTTGAAGCTGGCCTATCCCAATGTTGATATGTCTTTTCAAGATGTTGCTTACGTCAATCCCTGCATGATGCATCCCGATTCAGGAGATACGGATCTTCGTTATCTTGACGCTATGCAACTGGAGATTGGCGATGGATCGGCTAATGAACATCGAATCATTAATGAGTTTTTTGGGCAAGATGCAGCAATTTCTACAGTTCGACTGCTCGATATTGCACAAGGATGGACACCAACAACGGGAGTTGCTGCACATCCTGGAAGTGGTGTTGTTAAGCTTACAAAAGAAAATTATCTTCGAGAGGGAGACAAAAGCTACAACGGATCCTATTACGGGCAGGCTGCAAATCGAAAGCTTGCTGAGTGGAATGAAAGCACCTGGGGTTCCATCAAGGATATTTTTGAAAACCGAGTCTACAATCCCGATTTCAGTACCGTCTTTATCACTCCGACACCTGTGACTGCAAGTGGTCAGCAAGGCCAACCTTTCACAGGGGTAGGAGCCATGGTTCTTGGAATGGGGAGCTACGGAGCTTACATCTCAGGAAATATGATTGTAACACATGGTGGGTCAGGAGGAGCTGTTAATTACAATGTCCCCGGGAATGACCCTCCACCAGTTTGGGTTAGTGGTGGATCTCTTAACCTGACTGACGATGGCGCTGTCTACAACAACGTTGCATCCAACGTGGTTAATAATGGAGACGTGAATTATTATGACAATAGTGGAAGTGCTAATAACTTTGATGCTAGCAACAATCAAGTTGCTCAGGGGAGTCTTCAATTAGATCCTCAGCAGCAAAGCAATCTTGGTGCATATCAACAAAACGTTGATAGCACTTGCCAGCAAGAGCCATTTCAGGATGGAGAGAGTGATAATTGGAATCCTAGTGAGGGAGGCTTTGTGATGAATAATCCTGCGAGTGGTAGTGTGGCAGCAGCTCCTCAGCAAAATATAGGCACCTCCGGAAAGGCTGCAGCAGAGCTTTTAGAAGAGCAAGCTAATCGAGGCGACACTGGGAGTTCTTCATTCTATAGTAGCATTGGATCTTTCTGCTCCAATTTTGTTTATGATCCAGTGAGTGTTGTGACGGGAGAATTTTATATCAATGCGCTTGATTTAAAGTTAAACGGCCCAATGCCTCTGGAAATCAGGCGTAGCTACAGCTCCCAAAATCAAGCGAACAACAATTTTGGATATGGATGGAAGCTCAGCTACTTTCCATACCTTATGGTTTCTAGCGATAATGACACAAAGCCATCCTTTATTTATGCGGCGGAAATGGATGGTTCAGTTATCGCATATCGACGTGATGCCACTGGAACTTCAGGCGAAAATATTTGGATTCCCAAAGCGGTTGATAATCCTAATTTGATCAACCTGGCCGATGGATCACCTGGCGCCAGCAAAAACTTTTTCAATAATCGCATTACGCAACAAACAATCGATGGTGTGCTCGTTTACACATTAAAAGGCGTCGATGGGAGCACGCGGATCTTTAGGACACGGTCCTTTCCCGTTGTTGGATCTAGTACCCTCACCCGCACAAGGCCTTATCTGGAGAGTTGGAGAGATGCGCAAGGAAATTGTTACAACTTTACTTTTGGCAATGATACGACATCTCCTGATTATGGAGAACTCACAGTAATTGCATCGAGTAATGGAAATAGTATTCATTTTCACTACGACACCAAAGGACACATCATCGAGGCGATTAGTAATGACGGGCGTCTTTTGAAATATGAATACAGTTCACAAGGAGATCTAGCCAAGGTCACGCTGCCTGATGCTTCTATCATTACTTATGACTATGAAAAGAAACCTAACCCCTCTGGAAAGAAAAGTTATTCAACGCATTTGTTAGTTGAAGAAAAAACACCAGGCGGACGTGTCCTGCGCAACAGCTATGACTCGCAACGCCGCGTGGTAAGCCAAGCTTCGACTGTTGGCACAAGTCCAGCTCCAACAACGAGCGCTACGTTTGCTTATGCAAACAGCATCAATACGGACAAAACGCTTAATGGAACAACCAAAGTTACGGATATCAATGGTAACGCAACCACCTACATGTATGCGAACAGCCAGACGACAAGCACTACTTATCCGAAAAATGAAAAAGGAGTTGCTCCTACTATTGTTCAAGAATGGTACAGCAGCGATGGTTATCCTCGAAGCCTCAAAAAAAGAACAGACCGCCGTGGTTTAGTTACGGAATATCAGTACGACGCTGCAGGAAACCTAATCAGTCGTAGTATTACTGGTGATCTTACAGGTCATGGTGGAAGCGAGACTGCAACGGCAACCTACACCTACAACAACAATTTATTAATTGCAGCAACCGATACGTTAGAAAAAATAACATCCTATCTTTATAACGAAAGCCAACAACCAACAACAGTTACAGTATCAGCAGCAGGCCATAATATCAGTTCCACGCAACTACAGTACACCAATGTGGGAGGAGCCTGTGGACTCATTTCCAGTATCGTTCAAGACGGGAGCACCTCTAGCTACAGCTACGATGCACATGGGTTCCTTGCAATGAAAACAGTAGCTACAGGAACAGCCGATCCTCAAATAACAACCACCTACAAGAGCAATCGGCGTGGAGAAATTGTTTCAGAAACCGATAGCATTGGTCGCATCAAAAAATATTCCTACGATAATCTAGGAAGGCGCACAGGTGTTGAAATCTACGATGCTCACAACGAACTAGTCGATGCTCATTTCAATTTTTATAATGGAAACGGAGAGATCACTTGGGAACAGGGTGCTCATTATAATCCAGCCGATAATCGCTACAGCGACTATGATCGCGCTGGACATCTCATTCATCAACTAACTTGGCTAGCACAAGCATCCCCTGACGGGAGCTGCGTGATTGATGGAGGTGTTGCTGAAACGAGTTGTACTTATGATGGACAAGGAAATTTAAAAACGATAACCGATCCTAACGGTCATACAACGACCATGAGTTACAATGCACTTGGAGAGATGACAGAACGGAGCAGCGGCAGTGGAGCAGCGAACGAAACATTTTCTCACAATGCAGGGGGAGACGTAACAGAGCATACGACTCTTTTAAATGGAAAAGAAAAATTTTCTTACACATCACTAGGCCAAATCGCAAGTGCTACTCATGCTGATGGAACCACAACAAGTTATCACTACGACCTTGCTGGACGTCTTGCTGAAGAAGTACTCCCAAATGGTAGCATCTGGAAAACAAGCTATGACAATGGTGGCGAGAAGGTGACGCGCGCCTTTTGTAATGCTCAAGGAGCAGCTCTTGCCGTTGAAAGCAAAACATATGATGCTCGAGGTAATCTGATTGAGCAGATAGATCGAAATAACAACAAATGGGCCATGACCTACGATGCCCTAAATCGCATCAAAACAAGGCAAGGGCCTTCGAATAACGCTACCCAGCAAAGTGCCCGCTATGAATATCCACGCCCGGACTGTGTCACGATTGTTAACGGAGTAGGAGAGTCGAATAACATTCTTGTTGATGCTCTTGGCAGAATGACTCAAACAACTGTTTTTAACGCGGATGGAAGCATTGCAAAAACGATTAGCAACCAATATAGCCCAGATCATTACGGTCTCATAACGACAGTCGGGAGTGGTACTCACGCTATCACAACAACAACCTTGAGCGATACTGCGGGGCGGCCACTTTTGATTAAAGGGGCTGATGGAAGGTATCAATTCAATACATATGATCCATGCGGCAATAAAATAGCCTTCTGTGATGAGCAAGGAAAAACCACAAACTACACCTATGACGGGCTAAACCATCTCGCTTCAGCAACACTCCCCAACGGAGCGGTCATCAACTACACTTATAATGCGGTCGGAGAACTTGAACTGCGCAACATGCTTCAAAACATCGTTGAGAAAAACACCTACAATAGCGCAGGTCAAAAGACATCTTCCGTTTTGATTGGCTCTGACAAAGCCACAACGCGTAACTACACTTACCAATATCAAAATGGCCTTCTCTCTTTGATTAATGATCCTCGTGGTTTTAAAACAACCATTGATTACGATGCTTGGCAGCGCCCCATTAAAAGGACCTCTGAAGGATCGAGCGTTCCTGAGCAAAATCAAACGACCACCTATGCTTACAACTTAAACGGTCAAGCAACCTCCCTTGAGCAACACTATAATGATGCCTCTACAGGTCCATCCACAGAGGTTTCTAGGAGCTACGACGCCTACGATCAACTCCTTTCTGAAGCAACCAGCATTAACGGGAAAGTCATCTCCTCTTGGGATCAAACATGGGATGGAGCTGGAAGAAGAAATGCTCTTCATTGGAACTTAGATAGCGAGGGCAAAGGAGCTCAGTATCAATTTAGCTACAACGCACTGGGCCTTCCCGTATCCGTGAGCAACATCACAGGAACATGTCATTACAACTATGGGGACGAAGGATTACTGCTTTCTAAAAGCACCCCCAACACGAGTGAAAATTTCATGCGGGATAAACGGGGACGATTGATAAACCTGAATACATACAGTACCGCAGGAACAATATTAAGCGAGCATCTTGATTGGAACCCTAACAGCCAGCTTAAAAGTTACAATGTTCTCAACAACCGACTGGGAATGCCGATGGAATCACGTTGTTACGAGTACGATGAGAGGAACCATCTTACCAAGGAGCCCTATGTATTGAGAGCATCCCTCAATGAGAGTGTGTTTTCCAACGGCACACATAACGTTCTCTATAGTTTTGACCAGCTAGGAAGCAGAATATCAGCCTCTGTGAGCCCGACAGGATCAAATTTAGAGGGCTCAACAGGAGATGCTGTTAAAATCAAAAATAACGTTGCGCAAGTAGAAGAAGAAATTAATTACTCAAGCGGTTGGTACTACTATCCATGGAAAATAAGCTACGATGAGCAAGGAGAAGTGATCACACGCTCAATTGAAGATACCACCACACAACAACTGACCTGGGATAGCTTTGGCCATTTAGTAACAATGAACCAAAGAGGAAATAGCAATATCAATTCCACAACAGTTTACGATGGCCTTGGAAGGCGCATTCAAACAAGCACAGGAGATGACGTTGTTTATTACTACTACGATCCCGAGGTGGAATTTCTAGAGATTGGCCACAACGTTAATGGAAACCGGACATGGAACCTCTACGGCCCGGACCGAAGTGGCAGCTACGGAGGAGCGCAGGGGATAGGAGGATTAGAAGCGGCGTATCAAGAAGCAAGCGACTTCAAATACAACACAATCAACAACTACTTTGGGGATACGATTGGCATTATTGCGCCAACATATCATAACCCAGCCCCGTATGAAGGAGTTGTGGGAGGTTATGGGGCGATGCCAGGCTCTGAGGTTAATCATGACTTGGAGCCGCAATGGAGAGGGCATTACCTTGATAAGAGCGGCTTCTACTACATGGGAGCTCGGTATTACGACCCACAAGCAGGAAGATTCCTAAGCCCAGACCCACTGGGTCATGATGCTAGTTTAGATCTGTACTCCTATTGCAATGGCGATCCGGTTAATGGCTTGGATCCAGATGGGAGGTGCGCTGAAGGTGCATCAGCCGGCTGGGGCAATGGGGAAGGGCAATTTGCAGGAATGTATGATTCCTCACAAGCTAACAGCCAACTTGGTTATAACCTAGGATGGACTGCTGGAGCGGCTGCAGGAGATGTTAATGCAGTAGTAGGAGCTGTAGGAAATGGTATCAATGCAACAGTCGACTTTGCAGAAGATATTGCTCGAGTTCCCCGAGGCTCACTAACAGCTGGAAGCTTTATGTTTGGTCCTGAAGTGGGAGGGGCTGTGAGTGGATTAAGAGCTTGGGGCAGTGCAATGAAGACGGGGGGTGCTGTAGAAAATACCTCAACTGCTCTTAGTACATTTAGATACACTTCTGACGGTGAAACATTTTTTCATTATGGATATGCTGAACATGCAGTAAGTTTCGAAAATGGCTTGCAACCTGGAGGCTACGCCACAACTATTGAAGGTCTGAGTGGACCAGAAGCTAAGTCAGGATTATCACTGAGACATGCTATTCCTCCTAATGCAGTTTATACAATCACTCCTAATGCAGGAAGTTTGATTAGAGTAAACCCAGTTGCTGAACCATTATTTGGCCAACCTGGGAAACTTCCAGAAGTACAGTTTCCTATGGGAACTCAGCCAGGAACAGTTTCTAAACCTAATTTAATACCTCATTAATATGCTAGAATCGTGCCCATTTAAAACTGGCGATAAGGTTGTTTATTTACCAAGCTCCAAAGGTAGAGCATATGATACAATAGTTCCGACCTCTGAGCGCCTAGTGTCTGGACAAGAATATATCATAGATAAAATACAAGATTCTTCATATGTAGTTGTTAGGGGGTATCATCATCCTGGAGGAGGGATATATTGGACTGAGTTTTCTAAACCATTAGAAAATGTGACCAGTCCCCGATAATTCGTAAAAAGGGCCAGAATAGAAAAAGGGAAAAGGGCTCAGAAAAGGGGTCAGTCCCTGATATTGCGTATTTTGGTGCCAGTCTATGATATTTAGTGCCAGTGCATGAGTTTTTTAAATCAGGCTTGGAAGGCTGATTTTTCCTAGCTTTGAAGGAGATGGTTTGATAGAAACAGAAAACTTTTTTCTCCTTGAGATGCTGCAACTGGAACCTGTACGACAAACTTTTTTTTGGAGAAGAGGTGCTTCTTGTTGTTCTTCTAAAGCAAAGAAAAGTTGGCTTTCGAGTTTTGCGCAAGGATTGCTGAGTTTGGTTTTAATGGCCGGATTGCTTGGAACTCTCTTTTCCTTTTTTAACCCGGACCGAAGTGGCAGCTACGGACCCATGCCAGGCTCTGAGGTTAATCATGACTTGGAGCCGCAATGGAGAGGGCATTACCTTGATAAGAGCGGCTTCTACTACATGGGAGCTCGGTATTACGACCCACAAGCAGGAAGATTCCTAAGCCCAGACCCACTGGGTCATGATGCTAGTTTAGATCTGTACTCCTATTGCAATGGCGATCCGGTTAATGGCTTGGATCCAGATGGGAGGTGCGCTGAAGGTGCATCAGCCGGCTGGGGCAATGGGGAAGGGCAATTTGCAGGAATGTATGATTCCTCACAAGCTAACAGCCAACTTGGTTATAACCTAGGATGGACTGCTGGAGCGGCTGCAGGAGATGTTAATGCAGTAGTAGGAGCTGTAGGAAATGGTATCAATGCAACAGTCGACTTTGCAGAAGATATTGCTCGAGTTCCCCGAGGCTCACTAACAGCTGGAAGCTTTATGTTTGGTCCTGAAGTGGGAGGGGCTGTGAGTGGATTAAGAGCTTGGGGCAGTGCAATGAAGGCAGGGGGTGCGGTGGAGACTATTGTGGAAACCCCATTGCTAACGCAGGGCTCTCAAGTACCAAATGCAGGTGGTGTTATTCGATCATTTGTTCAAGAGGCAGATAGAACTTACTACCGTGTTTTTTCTGAGAATCCACAAGGGGCCTTTTTAACCGCTGTAAAACCAAGAAGCTCTTCATTTGCCCAAGAAGCTTTAGCTTTGCCTCCAGGGAATACAGCTAACTTTGTGCAAGAGGTCTTAGTTCCAGCAGGAACACGATTGCAGCGTTCTCGAGCACTTGCAGCACCTGAATTTGGACGGATGAGAGGAGGGGGCGAGCAATTTCAATTACTTGATAGTATTCCTAATTCAAATTTTAGCCAGGGGCTTCCTTTACAATGAACTATACTGAAATTGATTCTATAATCAAAGAGTGGGGATTTAAGCATGGGCTTCATTTATATACGCAATATAAAGGCGTAGAAGTTCGGTCGGCTCAGATAAATGATGCGCATGGCCGTTCTTATCAAGTTGGTATTGAACTTCAACCAGAATTAGCACGATTTATAGTTCGAGTGTGTGCATGGAATTATAAAAAGAGAAATAAAGAATATTATGCAACAAAAGAGACATTGTCTGATGTACTTGAAGAGGCAATATGTCTTATTAAAGAATGGATGACATCACGTTAAAGAAAAGGGGTCAGTCCCTGATATTGCGTATTTTGGTGCCAGTCTATGATATTTAGTGCCAGTGCATGAGTTTTTTAAATCAGGCTTGGAAGGCTGATTTTTCCTAGCTTTGAAGGAGATGGTTTGATAGAAACAGAAAACTTTTTTCTCCTTGAGATGCTGCAACTGGAACCTGTACGACAAACTTTTTTTTGGAGAAGAGGTGCTTCTTGTTGTTCTTCTAAAGCAAAGAAAAGTTGGCTTTCGAGTTTCACGCAAAGATTGCTGAGTCTGGTTTTAATGGTCGGATTGCTTGGAACTCTCTTTTCTATTTTGAGTAAAAAAGAGGCCAGTCCTGAAATTCATAGCTGTGCTTATGAATTAGCTAGTACTGACTCCTTTTTTAGCGTGCTAATAAACTGGAACTAAATATCATAGACTGGCACCAAAATACGCAATATCAGGGACTGACCCCTTTGCTTACTTTTTAATTAAAAATTTATTTGGTAGATCTACGCTCGGGCACAAAGCTCGCAATTCGCAATCTTCGCAATCAGGACGTCGTGCATAACAGCGTTGGCGGCCGTGCGAGATAAGCCAATGGCTTAAGATGCCCCATTTTTTTTGAGGGAAAATTTTCATCAAGTCTTGTTCGATTTTAAGAGGCTGGTGGTATTGTGTTAGACCTAGGCGTTGAGAAAGGCGGCTGACATGAGTGTCAACAACAACGCCTTCATGAATCTCAAATGCATTGCTCAAAACAACATTAGCAGTTTTTCTTCCTACGCCGGGCAGCGCTGAGAGCAACTCTAGTGACTTTGGAATTGTTCCGTGATGCTTTTCCAAGAGGGTTGTGGCTGTTTTTCGAATAGCGGTTGCCTTGTTGCGGAAAAACCCAGTGGAGTGAATAATGGTTTCTAATTCTTCTTGTGTGATTGAGGCATAGTCAGTCACTGTTTTACAACGTTGAAATAGCTTTGGGGTCACTTGATTAACTCGCACATCAGTACATTGAGCGGAGAGAATTGTTGCGATGAGAAGCTCTAAGGGATTGTTATAATGCAGTTCGCAATGAGCATCGGGATAAAGCTCATGAAATGCTTTGGAAAAAAGTTGAGCGCGCTGTGGAGAATTCATGAATTTAACTCATTACTCATTACTTGTTATCAATGACAATAATTTTCTTTTTTAAAGAAAATGATTCCATTATTGACCATTTGCTTTGAGAGCCTCATATTCATCAATCCGATCATTGATTGGAATTAGTTATTTTGCAAAATTTTTATAAGTTATGAACTCTGAATTTATCGCTATGCTTGATTATCTCGAGCGCGAAAAAGGTATTAAGCGCGAGGCCCTTGTTGAGGCGATCTCAACTGCATTGATCGCTGCTGCCAAAAAAAGCTTTTCTATTTCTCGAGAAGTTCGCATCGATATCAACCCGAAAAATGGGCAAATTCGCGCTTTTGCAAGGCCTCTCATTGTTGAAACCGTAAAAAATCCACAAGAAGAAATTAGCCTCGCACGCGCAAAGCAAATAAAAGAGGACGCAGTGGTTGGTGAGGATGTTGAAATCGAAGTAACTCCCTCTGACTTTGGTCGCATTGCTGCTCAAACAGCGCGCCAGGCCATTACGCAGCGAATTCGTCAAATTGAAAAAAACATGATCTATGATGAATTCAAAGATCGTGCTGGTGAAATTGTCAATGGGACCGTGCGACGTTTTGATCGTTCGGATGTAGTTATCGATCTTGGGAAATTTGAAGCAGTAATGCCTTCCAAAGAGCGTGTCAGCACCGAAGAGTATAACATTGGAGATCGGTTGCGTGCCTATGTAGTGGCCGTTGAAAATGGAAACCGTGGACCTGAAATTATTCTTTCGCGGAGTCACCCTAATTTTATTCGTCGCCTTTTTGAAATTGAGGTGAGTGAAATTGCCGACCATACAGTTGAAATTCGCTCTATCGCACGAGAAGCTGGTTTTCGCACCAAGATTGCTGTTTATAGCGCTAATGATAAGGTTGACCCTGTTGGGGCTTGCGTTGGAGTGCGTGGTGCTCGTGTAAAAAACATTGTTCGTGAATTGAACAATGAAAAAGTCGACATTATTCGCTGGTACGAAGACCCTAAAGAATTTATCCGAGAAGCCTTGAAGCCAACGCGCATTAAAAATGTTGAAGTTGATCAAGCTGAGCATGTATTGCGCCTTTTTGTCGATAAAGAAGATCTCGCTCTTGCGATTGGAAAACGTGGTCAAAATGCCCGTCTCACTTCGCGTCTAACGGGATGGGATCTTGATATTCAGGAAGATCGCACAGCGGCTCAAGTTTTTCAGCAGCAAATGGCCGGAGCAGCACATCAGCTTGCTTCAGCATTAGGCGTGACTGAAGCGGAAGCTAAGGTTTTAGCCGATGGAGGGATGAATTCTTTAGAAGTCGTCGTTACTGTTGATCCAAGCGATATCGCAGATCTCCTGGGCTGCAGCATAGAGCGTGCAGAGGAAATTTTAAAAACAGCTAAAAATCTTAATATACCTTCACTAGAGCAAGTTGCTCTCATTAATGCTGAGAGTTGAAATAAATGACCACTTCCAAAAGCACATCTACCAAATCTTCTAAAAACTCCACTTCCAACATCTTCTCTAACAAAGGCAAAGGAAGAGTAGGAGAGAAGGGCCCTTTGTCTCGAGGTGCTAAGGAAAAAGGAGGAAAAAAGTTAGGGGCTTCTTTATTGCAAAAAAAAGAAGTAGCAAAGACGAGCAATGCCGAAAAAGAATTCAAGAGTGAACAAGTAAAAGTTCTCCCTACACTTTCTCTCATTGAAGAAAAGAAGCCATCGTCTCCACGCACAGCTCCGCTCCGAAAAATTCTTCCACGCATCGGCGCTACTAAAGAAGTAGAGCCTGAAGTTGAAGTTTCTATTGAGGAGGTTGAGGAGAATCTAGTCCCTTCCAATGAAGATGTAACAGATCGAAAGGTGATTCATATTAAGCCGCCGATCATGATTAAAGAGCTAGCTGCTCAAATGGAAGTCAAGTCATTTAAGGTCATTCATGATTTGATGGAGATGAATATCTTCGCCAATATCAACCAATCGGTTGAGCCTGAAGTGGCCGCAAAGCTTTGTGAGCGCTATGGATTTATCTTTGAGCGTGAGAAACGAGTTGCTGGTGCTGGACTCCATAAAACAGAAGCTGTTATTGTTGAGCCTCCCCTTCCTTCTGCTGTTGCTACAACAGATAACGAGTTGTCCTCACGTGCCCCAATTATTACGTTTATGGGGCATGTTGATCACGGTAAGACTTCATTGCTCGATGCTATTCGTCGAACAAAAGTTGCTGCTGGCGAAGTTGGAGGTATCACCCAACGTATGGGAGCCTACATGATCGAAAAGAATGGGCATCCTATTACGTTCATTGATACGCCAGGTCACGCTGCGTTTACGGCAATGAGAGCGAGAGGTGCTAATATTACTGATATTGTTGTTTTAGTAGTTGCTGCTGATGATGGATTAATGCCGCAAACGTTAGAGGCTTTGAGCCATGCACGTGCCGCCAATGTAACGATTATGGTTGCAATCAATAAAGTTGATTTGCCTGCAGCTAATGTCGATCGTGTTAAAGCCCAGTTGCAAGAACAAGGTTTAATCCCTGAAGATTGGGGTGGAGAGACTGTTTGTTGCGAGGTTTCAGCAATGACAGGAAAAGGAATAGATCATCTTTTAGAGATGATGTTGCTTCATGCTGAGATGTTGGAATTAAAAGCTGATCCAGCTCAATCAGCACGAGCAAGTGTGATTGAAGCTCAAGTTGAAGCTGGTCGAGGTCCAACAGCAACAGTTATTATCACCAATGGAACACTGAAGCTTGGTGACGCTTTTATTTGCGGAAATTATTGGGGTAAACTGAAACAGATCATCAATGATGTAGGCCAACCTATTAAAGAAGCGCCTCCTGCTATGCCTGTCAAGGTGCTCGGGTTGAGTGGCCTTCCGAATGCCGGTGATGAACTGATCGTCATGGATTCAGAGCGTGCAGCACGCCAGTTAAGTGAAGAGCGATTGGAGGATCTTCGTAGTACCAAATTAGCAGCGCCTCAACGCGCCACTTTAGAAAATTTATTCAAAAATTTAGAGGCTGAACAAAAGAAGGTCCTGAATATTATTTTGAAATCGGACATGCAAGGCTCTCTGGAGGCTATTATTGGAGCTTTAGGAGAGATTCCAAAAGATAAAGTTGACTTGAAGATTGTTCATTCAGGCGTAGGTCCTGTTAGTGAGTCTGATGTTCTTTTAGCAACAACTTCTGATGCAGTTATTATCGGTTTTAGCGTGAAGCTAGAAAATACAGCTGCAACTATTGCTCGTCGAGAAGGCATTCAAATTAAACTTTATAGCATTATTTACGAATTAATTGATCAGCTTCGTGAAGCAATGGCTGGTCTTCTTGATCCTGAGCTACGTGAGTCAGTTATTGGACATGCAACCGTCAAACAAGTTTTTGAACTAACACGAGGTATTGTCGCAGGATGTCAAGTGAGCGATGGGCGCATTGCCCGAACAGCACGTGCGCGGGTTTTGCGTCGCCGTCAAGCTGTTTACGATGGTGGCATTGGAACATTGCGGCGCTTTACAGAAGACGTCAAAGAGGTTCGAGCTGGTCTTGAATGTGGTATTCGTTTGGGTGATTTCAATGATTACGAAGAAGGGGACATTATTGAGTGTTATACTCTCGAAAAAATTGCCCAAACTCTCTAGTGCCTTGTAAATTCTACTCCTGCGCCCAAGAGCCGCGTTGCTACGTTGCTCGACACTTCACGTATTAACATACGCTCAGCATCTATACTCCTGGCGTCTTGCTCGTTATTCGTAGCCGTGAATTTTCAAGAAACTAGTTCAAGGTGTATTTTTTCAAATAATCTGCTATTCTAGCTTCCATCTTCTATTTCCTAATATGAGTCATCGTTTAATCAGAGTTTGTGAATTGTTAAAGAGAGAACTGGGGCTTTTGATTTCGCGTGAGATCAAGTTCGAAGCGCCTCTGGTTTCCATTCGTGCTGTTGATATTACCCCTGATCTTAAACAGGCTCACGTGTATATCAGCGTGATTGGATCGGAGTCTCAAAAAAAAGGAGTATTACAACTTCTAGAAAAAAACCGTCCCTTCCTTCAACGCGAAACATCAAAGCGTGTGATTTTAAAGCATACGCCTATTTTGCATTTTAAACTGGATGAATCGATTGAACGCGGCTCACGTGTGATTGCGCTTTTGGATGAACTGGAAGAAGAGCAAGATGCATGAAAAGCTCTTTCTCAGAAATATACCAAGCGCTACGCTCAGCTCATCACATCCTTGTAGTGAGCCATGCGCGCCCTGATGGAGACGCATTGGGGTCAACACTAGCTGCTGCACTTTGGCTAAAACAAGAGGGGCATCGTGTCACTGCATGGAATGAAGATGGAGTGCCTCAAAAATTTTCTTACCTTCCTGAGTCAAACTTAATTACAAAACCCTCGGAAGAAATTGAAGAATTTAATGCAATCTTGATTTTAGATGCAGCAACCAAAGAACGATTGGGAAAAAAAGTTTTAGCTAGTGCTCGTGCTCCTCTTTGGCTTGCAATTGATCATCATGTGAGCAATGAACTGTTTGCACATCAGAATCTAGTTGTTCCAACTTCTCCGGCAACCGGAGAAATTTTAGCAGAAGGATTTCTTCAAGAAAAAATCACGATCTCTTCCGCAATGGCTTGTAATCTTTATGCAGCCATTTCAACGGATACAGGGTCGTTTCAATATAGCAGTACAACAGCACAAACTTTTGAGATTGCTGCGGCTTTAGTCAAAGCTGGAGTGAATGTTGGAGAGCTTTCTCAAAAAATGTATGGAGAGCAACCACGACGACGCTTTGAATTGTTACGGTATGCGCTTTCGCATAGCAAGTTTTCTTCTGATGATCGTGTTGCTAGCTTTGCATTGACAAAAAAACAGGCTGAAGTGCTTGGGATACTTCCCGAAGACACGGAAGGCATTGTTGATCATTTACGCTCGGTGGCAGGTGTTAAGGTGGCTATCTTTCTTGAAGAACTTGTTCATCACCAAGTTCGTATTAGTGTTCGCGCAAAAGATTCAACTTTCGATGCATCCTCTTTCTGCTCGAAGTATGGAGGCGGTGGTCATCGGATGGCCGCTGGAGCTACGTTACAAGGTTCTATTGAAGAGATAGAGAAAAAAGTCTTAGCGAAATTGTGTAAAGAGGTTTAGTTTTTGAGAGTGCAAAAGTTTTTTCTAATCATCAGCTCTCTGTTTTTTATGAGTAGATTGGGGGCGATGCCTCCTAAGTTCAATAGGGCGTATCTTCCAGAACCTCGTCAAACTGTTGAAGAAACTACTGCTGCGAATCGAAGAGAAGAAGAGGAGGGGGAGGAGTCTTCGAATGATAACGATGACAAAGAAGATGATAGCAGCCAATTTGCCAGAGGGACTATGGGAGGGGAGCAGGAGAATAGGACCACTCAGGGGAACGCTTCCTTTATTGCTGAGAGTGAGTTGAGAGCCGAACAAACTTGTCAGCTAAGCTCTTCGGGTCGTAGTATTTCTTTTATGGATCGGATAAGAAAAACCTTTGGTTGTCTTCCTTCTATTTTTAGTAGCCCGAAGAGACAAAATGTTTCTTCTAATCCTCAGCAAGGAAATTTAAGTGGAGTTCCGCTTGCTCCTGCACTGGAAGGAGGACAGGCAGCTTATTTGAAAAATAGCATGCGCTCTAGTGTTCCGAAATTTGAAGAGTCCGAAAAATCTTCTAAGATGGTTGCTTTTCACTTAGAGGATTCTGAAGAAAAAGATGTAGATGCAAATGAAATGGCAACAGTTCAAGAGTTGAGTAGGCAGATTTTTCCTGGCCAGGAAGAGATAGAAGAACACTCAGCAGCTTTTGCAAAATTGCAACAACAGCTGAATAAAAGGATAAGAGCTATTTCAACTGATCCTCAGAAAGTAGCTCAGCAAACACAACTTCAAACAGAGTTGAATAACTTGCGTGCAGAAGGTGATCTTGCAACGTTAACAAGACGCACAGAAATTAAGCAGGAATTGAAAAGATTAAAGGCAATGTCAGAGACTGATCCTGTGAGGCTGACTCAAATAGCGCAACTCTATGCTGAGGTCTATCCTCAAGCTCGCGAGATTGCTCAACACATGCTCAATTGGATTCAAGAAAATCCAGAACGACAACATGAACTTGCCGCTGCTGTTCTTTCTGATGCTACAGTCAAGGTACTTGAAATAGCATCGAAGACGGTTGCACCTCATGAAATTGAGCCTATTAAAAGGGACAAATGGACTGATAAGTCAAAAAAGCCTTTTGATGTTCCTTATGAGAGGACTCATTTTGAGGTGCATGAAAAGTATAAATTTCCCAGTCAAGATTTCAAAGATGAAGTTTCCATTAGAGCCGCCAATAATGCTTTTCAGAATCTTCAAGCATCACAAAAAATATTAAAAAAAATATTAGAGCAACAAGATCCAGAGGAAATAGGAAAGGATCTTCATCAAGCTCAAGTACAGAAGTCTGATAGAGATTATTTTCTCTTTTGTGACGAGCAAGAATGTATTCGCGCTAAGCGAGACCTTTGGTTGAGTATTTCACCATACGAGCAAGAAAAAACTTGCCAAGCTTCAATAGAGTCACTCACGGAAGAAATGAAAGTAGCACGTAACAAAAGACAAGCTCTCAATAAAATAGCCAGAGAAAAAACCAGATCTGAACCTCCTGTCCTTTTTTCTGATATTAAGAAGAGTGCTGTTGCTGATACCCTTTCTTTAATCCAATCTGGATTAGATGCTGCTGATGATTTCAGAGAGATGCTTCTTGAAAGAAGCGGAAAAAAATAGAAAAAATTTAATCAGCCTATTAAAAATCAACATAAAAAATCGTTATGGAGAGAATACCATCACATTCAAGCCTCAGCTCTTTGGGGGAATCTGCAATTTCTATTGGAGGTTATGATGCAACGGAAGATCATGTTGATTCCTCTTCTCAGCTCATTGTCGGAGAGGGAGGAATAGAAGCAGGAGGAAGTCTGGAGCATCTTGCTGCTAGTTTTAGTAGTCAACACCAACAGCAAACTAATAATAACACTCGAGAAGCAGTTCGAAGTGGTATTGCTGGATTATTCGATGCTTTGGGTGATAGTGGCGAAGTTCATGCCGGTTATGTTGGAGTTGCTTCTGTAGCAGGTCATGAAGGGGGTTCCTTAGAAGAGAGATTGCGGCAAGTTGAAACAAGCACAGCGGTGAATCGTGCTCGTTTTGAAGGAAATTTGAGAGGATTTGATGCTCAGCATCAGCAGACAATGATTCGTCGTATGGCAGAGACAATAAATGAGAATCATCATTCGCTGATCAGACTTCTTGATGATTCAAATGAGTTGCCTGTTGAGAATCTAAGAGAACTTAAAGAAAGCTTGGAAGATGATCGTGATAATCTAGAAGCAATTACTTCAAGCAACACATTGCAACCTGAAACAAAAGAAGAAGGAGAGCTAAAGGAATCTAAAGAAGCAGAGATGCCTGTAAATTTTGATACAGTTTTAGACCAGATGAGAGCGGCCTTAGACAATGCTCATGCAGCTGTTCAATTTTTAAGAGCGAATCTCCCAGTAGCTCGTCATGATCAAGAAGAACTAATTCAACAGCAAGTAGAGGTGCGTAGGAATAGTGACTCAGATGATAGCAATGCAACTCATCCTGAAGCGGTGTTTGAAGAAGAATCTCAAGGTTCCTCACAAGGAACGGTTGATCAGCTTACGCCCCCTCCACTAGCCCCTCAAGAAAATGCAGTGGCTGAAAACAATCCTCAGTTGCAGCATTTTATTGGACGTATTACGGGTGGGGCAAATACTCAATTAAGCGCATATACATTTCATCGTAATAGTGCTGAAACTGCTGAAGGAAGGAGAAATTGGAATGGGGCTCACTTGCATTGGATGTCAGCTGTGAACCGGGCTGCTAATGAAATGCGCGCCATAGAACATCATCAGCAAGAAAATGATAATATGTATCACAATCCGGGAATAGCTGGATCTCTAGCAGAACAACATAGAGGATGGACAACGCTTCAAAACCATGCTCTAGCCAGAGCTCGGCAAGCAGCAGAAAACGATCGTTGTTGCACCAT
Organism: uncultured Chthoniobacter sp.; assembly: GCA_964402065.1. Lineage (GTDB taxonomy): Bacteria > Verrucomicrobiota > Verrucomicrobiia > Chthoniobacterales > UBA6821 > CAIWMF01. Next base: position 79,294 of record CAYOAN010000002.1, read on the forward strand.
TGCTTAGTTTATTTTGTTTTTAAGGAGTGAGCGAAGTTGTTTGAAATGAGAAAGTCTTTCGTCTTTACTTCCACTTCAACTTTTTACTTTAACTAACTATGGATGGTGTTCTCCTCATTGATAAAGCTAGTGGCATGACTTCTCATGATGTCGTAGCCATTGCGCGACGTGTTCTCGGAATTAAAAAAATTGGGCACTGCGGAACGCTTGACCCTCTCGCCACAGGGCTCCTCATGTTGACCTTGGGTCGCGGGACAAAAATTCAAGACCTCTTGATGAGTGAAGATAAAGAATATGTTGGAACGATGAAGTTAGGAGTGACAACAGATTCTCAAGATGCGGACGGAGAAGTTGTCGAAGAAAAAAGTTTTTCTCCTTTTGATTCTGCTACATTGGAAGCTGCTTTTTCTAAGTTTGATGGCGATTTTTATCAGACGCCTCCCATGGTTTCTGCGATTAAAAAAGATGGAGTGCCGCTTTATAAACTAGCGCGCCAAGGAAAAACGGTCGTGCGCGAGCCTCGGTTTGTTCATATTTACGCACATGAAATTTTGAAAACAACGCCTGATACAATCGACTTTCGTGTTGTCTGCAGCAAAGGTTTTTATGTCCGCACGTATGCTTATGATATTGGTCAAGAATTAGGCTGCGGTGCTCATTTGCAAGCACTGCGCCGCACTAAGTCTGGGCGTTTTTCCGTTGAAAAAGCTTTTCCAGCTGATCGCTTAAAAGAAACCCCGCGCGATATTTTGTTAAGCCAAGTATTAACTCTTCCGGAGGTCTCTCGCTTAAGAGGTGCGTGATTTTTTAATTTTGTGAATCTGTTCAATGCTATTTCGGATTTAAAAAAATTGTCAGGTCCTGTTGTGCTTGTTGGTGGCACATTTGATGGTGTTCATATAGGCCATCAAGCTTTAATCAAGCGTGCTCAAGAAGAGGCGCAACGGATTAATGGGAACGTGGTCGTCATGACCTTTGATCGTCATCCAGCCTCAGTCTTAAGACCAGTCATCGCGCCGATGCTTTTAACAAGAACAGAACAAAAGTTGAGACTGCTTCAAGGATTAAAAGTTGATGCTGTTTTGCTCCTCTCTTTTGACCAAGCCTTGGCTGAAACTTCTGCAACTGATTTTATCACTCAACTAATGAATGCTTGTCAGCATTTAAAAGCGATAGTCATTGGAGCTTCTTGGTCGTTTGGAAAAGGAGGAGAGGGAAATTTTGATTTGTTAAAAAAATTGGGAGAAGCTTTTCACTTTTCAGTGATCACGATCAAACCAATCGAGATCAACGGAGACATTGTTAGTAGTACACGTATTCGTAGGGACGTTGCCCAAGGAGCATTAGGGGAGGTTGCGGCCTGCTTAGGTCATTCTTACTCGCTGACAGGGAAAGTCGTTGAGGGGAATAAAAAAGCGCGAGATTTTGGATTCCCAACAGCAAACCTCTCCCTGCTTTCGGTACAGCTGCCGCCGGATGGTGTGTATGCAGCTTGGGTGACGGTCAAAGAAAAAAAGTACCAAGGAGTTGCTAACATCGGACATTGTCCAACGTTGCATGATGTTCCTTTTCCAAAGACGGTAGAAGTGCACCTTTTTAATTTTGAGGGTGATCTCTATGGGCAAGAGCTGACAATGGAGCCAGTCGCTTATCTTCGTCCGGAAATGAAATTTTCCAGTATTGAGGAACTACGATTGCAAATTATAGAAGATGTGGAGAGGGCGAAGGGGATTTTTAAAAAAGAACAGTCGCGTTAAAAAAAACGAAAAGCTAGTGCTAACGGACCTAATATCAAACGAGGTTTGCTGACCGTTAAAAAATTTTCTTTAACATTTTTTCTGTTTTATATAAGGCTGTTGAAAACTTAACCTTTTAAAACGATGAAAAATAATGCTTGTTTAGTGGCCTTTTCTCTCTTGATGACGCTGTTGTTTCAAGTTCAAGGTATCATTGCCTGTGCTTGTTCTGATAATGCAGATGTGACTAGCTCAGCTTCATATGTTACGACAGCGGAATACTGTGAATATCTCAATGAACAAGCATCACCAGAGGACCCCAATGGACTATTTGACGAAAAAATGGGAGGCACGAGTCAAACGCCAGCCCTCATTATTCGTTCAGTCACATCTGGTCGATATACTTACTCAGTTGCATTAGGACAAGAAGCTGCTCCTATTTGTTTTGTGAGCGATCAAAGTCAAAAACTATTTTTGCAGTGGTTGGGCAATAAAGTATCATCTTCAGGATCTCAGAACGCAAAAGCACCTACGGTAAGGGCACAATCGCTTCATTGTGGCTGTGGTAGTCTCCATAATTGCAATGCTTGTCCTCTTATATGGAAGAAGTGTCCCTGTGGTTCATAGCTGAATTACTTGGAGATTATTGAAAAAAGTAGAGATCGCACCGCTCTCGTCATTAACGATAGCCCTTACTCTTCAGTTTTGCTTTTTCTAAAAATTCCTACGCTTCTTTCTGTAAGCTTGCTCTTTTTCCTTAGGATTGCATTCTCAGATTTTACGTTATCTTCGGATAGCGTCTCGATCTTCGGCCTTGTCCTAAGAAAAAATGTCGGCGCTTCTAACGTCCCCTTTTCCATTTAATACACTATATCTGTCAGTGTTGGGATAGCTTTTGAGAGCCTAGCACTGACCATGTTAGGTTTTCTTTTGTTCGACAGTGTGCACTAAGTTCGACCCTATAAGCTTTCGCTGATTTTCTACTCATGGGCATTGTGCTGCTGTTTGCGGCACCTGCAAAGGAAGTATTCAAGTCTGTTCAGTGCTTCCAACAAGCTCTTTTTAATGAGCTATACCTTTTTCTCGAATTGCTGCAGCGGTTCTTTCTAGTTTGCTCCAGCGGACCCAACTTCCCCCAGCAGCTTTAATGAGGGACTTCCAAGTGATATAGCCAAGGAGTGGGCGGTAAAGAAAACGCATGGGAAGAGCCCTCCAAGCAGACCAGGCACTCCGTCCTGCAAAGCGAGCTGCGACTGCAGCAAGTCCCATGTCGAGCGCTAAAGAAAGGCAGAAATAAGGCCAGATGGCGCTTCCTCTTCCCCAGAACAATGAACAAATAACCATGAAATCAAGGAGAGGTGTAAGAGCAATAAGACCAATTTGAAAGACCCAAATGGAAGGGAGGGCAAACCAGCCAAGCCAGCTAGAGCCAGGACTGAAGAGGAGTGGGCGATGCTTCCAGAGGCATTGTAAAATCCCAAAGGACCAACGAAAACGTTGTGAAAGGAGGGCCTTAATACTATGTGGGGCCTCAGTATCTGCTAAGGCTAATGGGGCATACGTAATTTTCCAATTTAATCTCTGGAGCTGTAAAGTGAGGTCGGTGTCTTCTGCTAATGTTTCCATAGGAAGTGGACCTACTTGACGCAAGGCTGTTGCGCGAAGAGCACTTAACGCACCAGGGAGAACGGTAATGCATTCTAAAAGATCTTGTGCACGGCGATTTACTTCAAAAGCAAACTCATATTCAATTTGCTGAAAACGACCAAGCCATCGCTGAGAATTACCGACGCGAATATGTCCTGAAACGCCACCAACATTGGGATCGGAAAAAGGAACAATCAACTCTCGAAGCGCATTGGGAGTGACCATTGTGTCAGCATCGAGAGTGATGATCACTTCGTGTTGGGCTGCTTCAATGGCTCGGTTTAATGCTGTTGCTTTGCCTGAATTGGATTGGCGGATTAATAGAAAAGTTCTATTCGTTCGTAAACGATTTTTTTCAATGAAAGTTTCAATGGCTGCAATGGTCTGATCTTGAGATCCATCATCTACAATAATTAACTGCAATGCAGAGTCGTAGTTGCTATTGATAAGATGTTCAAGTGTTGAAGTGATCACACGTTCTTCATTGTAGGCAGCAATAATAATGCTTGCTGGAGGAAGAGTCGGAGTCGCTGGAAGATTAAAGCGTTTTTCTTTTTCAACTTTTCGATGACGGATGGCGCAAGCAATGTAAAATAAAATCCCAACTAGAGAAATGAGTGTTGCGATCACAAGCAACGACCAAGCGACCATTTCTAAAAAACGAAGCGTAGCAAAGCTGCCATAAACATAACGTGTCGCCCATGTGATATCAGTCTGGCGCAAAGGTGGCATCAAGATATCATCAGGAAGTCCAATGATTGCTGAGAGAGGAACAATTTCATCGCCTCGTGCTCGAAAATAATCAATAAGGACTGGCAGTGCAGCTACTGTTTGAGAGCGATTGCCGCCTGCATCGTGTAACAATAAAATGCTTCCTCCTTGAGCGCGTTGAGTTTTAGTACGCTGAATGATGGCTTCTACACCAGGCTGCTCCCAGTCATTTGGATCAATTGATTCGCCAACGGTGAGATAGCCTAATTCTGAAGCAACTTGTAAAGCTCGTAATTCACCGGAAGAAGAGGGGTTCCCATCGCCATTGTAAGGAGGACGGAAGAGTGAGGTTGAATGGCCTGTAATACTTTCTAAAAGACGTGTTGTTGCATTGAGTTCTAAGCAAATTTTTTCATCACTAATTTCCCCTAAGTTTTCATGAGTGTAAGTATGATTCCCAAATTCATAACCGCTGCGTTGTATTTGCTGAACAAGATCAGGGAACTGTTGAGCTTGGCTTCCTAAGATGAAAAAGGCAGCGGGGGCATGTTTTTCCTTAAGAATTTTTAAAAGTTGAGGGGTCCATGTTGGATCAGGTCCATCATCAAAGGTGATTGCAACTTGATGCGGAGCTGCTACCCCTTGGCGGTAAACACAGGCAGGTCGAGGAAACTGTGTGTAGCTTTCAACAAGAAAATCATCCTCTCCCAGGCTGACACTGCGAGAGCCTTTGCTAGCGACTTCACCAGCAGAAAGAAAATCACCAGAGCCAATGGAAGCAATTTCATTTTTAAAATCGAGCGTCTCTAATTCATGAAGTTCTTCTGCTGTTGGAGTCTCGCGTTGTTCGGATTCAATGCGGAGAGTAAGTTGTAAACTTTTCCAAATGCCAGGATCTTCTTGACCTAAGCGATAGATTCCAACACCGCCGGCACGAAATGGTTTTAGAGCATGAAGTTGATTGTAAAACGTGATGGCGTCCAAAAAATAAATTTCGTGCTCATTATGCGGTGAGGAGTTTGTAGGTGGCGAAATGGAAAAGGAAAAATTTTTTTCATTTTGAGAGATATAATCAAAATGGGGTGAGAATGCAGGAGGTTCCACCGAGAGCGAACTAACCTCTGCTAAGTTAGCTCGTGCCATGACATCGATAAAGCTGAGTGGTTCCAGGGTTTCTTTGGTGTTGTTCCAATCAGAGGCATAGGCGCCAAGAGTAGCGACCCATTTTTCTGGCTTTCCTTGAGTTAGGAGCTGTTGAAGTGATTGCTGAAACCACTCCATTGAAGCTAGTGGTCCAGCATCATCTGGTTCAGAATTTTGATCATAGAACGTAGCGACAAGATGATCTGCAACATTACTTAGAGCTTCGATGTCGTAGAGAGACTGCTCTTTTCCCATTGAAATTGTAACCCAAAGCTCCCGATGATGCTCATGTAAATAAGCCGCAAAAGCTGTTAAAAAGCGAGTGAAGTCGGGACGATAAGTCACATCAATTTCGCTCCATTCCACGAGAATGCCGATGGCGCTTGGCGGTAAGCGCTGAAAAAGGTGATCAAAAAAAACAGCCTGTGTTTCGGGAGAGGCTTTAAGAAGATTTTCAACGGCTTCAGATTGCCATTGATTTCCATCGAGGTTACGCAAGATTGGCAGGAGAGCTAATCCCTTGTGAGTACAAAAAGAAGTAATTGCCTCATTCGGTTCTTCATGGAGCTTTTGCTCAACGCCAACAAGCGTGAACCAATCGACAGCAATGTGTGTTAAGAGATCGCTGTGGTGCTTGAGAGAAACATCACTTGCGTTATCAAACGAAGAGGCATAAGCAAGACGAATAGGAAAAAGAGAGGGGGCTACATTTGCTGAAACGCCAGGTGTTTTCAGAGGGCCGATTGGAAGATTGATGGGCGTTACGTTAGGAGTAAAAGGGAAGGCTGGTTTTGTTGATAATAGATGATGCCAGTCCTCTTTCATTTCAAAGAGAGGAGAAGGAATAGAAGAAGCTGCTCTAAGTTGAGCTCTGTAGTCGCGAACGTTCGGAGGTAGATAAAGCTTAGGAGCAATGAGCAAACTCGAAATAAAATAGACGGAAGCTCCCAAAAGCGAAGTCACTATTAACAATAGTGTCACTTGTAACCAGCGTCGTCGCCGGCCGCGTGGGTCAGCGAAGATGGAGTGGGTGGGAGAAGACATGAGGATCAAGGATTCACATTGCAGGTTACAGGGTGTAGGCAAGATGCTCAAGCTAACAGCAGATAAAGTTTTGAGTGGATATTAACGAAAGTTTGTTTTGCAACGAGGATCGCTCCAGTACTTGCATTCTTGAATATGAAAATAGAGCATGAGGCTTTTTGAAGTTGATCGATTTCGCTAGGCTGGGCCCTAGGAGTTTTTCTGACAGCAATCCATTCAAGGGCCTCCTGAGATGCTGTGTTTTTTTTCTTCGCACTGCATCAGTCATAACTTCATTTAACATGTTGTGGTATTTGTTATTGAAGATAGAAAATTTTTTTCTCGCGAATTTTCTTCAACCCGTAACTTATACTCTGTAGCCTGCAAGCTTCTATGGCCTCTCTTTTTCTTGCTGCTCGTTATCTCAAACCGAAAAGGGCATTCCTTTCAGTGATCACACTTGTCTCGGTTTTAGGGGTGACACTCGGAGTGACTGTTTTAATTTTAGTGCTTTCCGTTATGACGGGATTCCAGCGTGAACTTCAGCGCAAGGTGCTTGGATTTGATGCTCATCTTACCATTGCTCGAGATGGACTAGTTGATCATTGGGAAAAAATGAGGAAGCCCATCATCACTACTCCAGAAGTGAAAAAAGTAGCTCCATTTGTTCAAGGGCCAGTCATTCTCGAATTTCAACATCGTCGCCTTACGCCAGTCATGCGCGGTATTGACCCGGAAAAAGAAGTGAATCTTCAAAAATTTATTAAAGAAGGGACCTTCGACCTAGACGGTGACACTGCTCTTGTTGGGTCTGAAATGGCTTCTTTACTGGGGATTCAAGTGGGTGATCAAATCACCGTTTACTCTACACACAACGTGAATCAAATTTTAGAACAGCTTGATCGTGTAAAAAATGGAAAAGAAAACGCGAATATTGATTTATTACGACAGTTGGTTTTACCAACAGAGCTGAGAGTGGCTGGAATTTTTGAGACGGGACGTTACCAGTACGACAGCGAATTTTTGCTAGTTCCCTTGCATATCGGGCAAGAACTCTACGGCCTCGGAGATAGCGTTCATGGGCTTTCTGTTTGGACAGAGAATGCTGACCGTGCTGGTCTCGTTCAACAATCATTACGACATAAGCTGCCAGAAGATTTTTCTGTGACAACTTGGATGGATGCAAACAAACAACTCTTTGACGCAATTGCCATGGAGCGACATGTGATGTTTTTTTTGCTCATGTTTATCATCCTTGTTGCCGCTTTTGGAATCATGAATACCCTCATCACGGTGACCGTTCAAAAAACGCGTGAAATTGGTATTCTTAAAGCTCTTGGAGCTCGCACCTCCCAAATTATTGCCATCTTTCTCGCGCAAGGAATGGTTGTGGGATTTATTGGCGTTGTGACAGGACTCGCGCTAGGAATGACGCTCATCCGTTGGCGCAACGAAGTCAGCGATACCCTCTCTTCCATCTTAGGTGTCGAAATTTTTCCACGCTCCGTCTATCAATTTTCCCAAATCCCCGCTGAGATCGTGCCCACCGATGTCATCTTAATCTGTATCAGCGCATTCGTTATTTGTTCTGTTGCAGCCTTGATCCCAGCATGGATTGCCTCACGGATGGATCCTGTAAAAGCATTGAGGTGCGAGTAAAAAAGGAAAAGGGGTCAGTCCCTGATATTGCGTATTTTGGGGTCAGTTCATGATATATCTAGATACCATGAACTGACCCCAAAATATCATAGAGTGGCACTAAAATACGCAATATCAGGGACTGACCCCTTTTTTAGAAGAATGAACCGTAAGATATCGCCGCTGCGTAATAGAGTGTGTTTGAGGATCAAAAGTTTCAATGCGCATTTCTTTGAGCATCCAGAGGTCGTCAATTTTTTGAGCAGAGATGACTTCAAATCTTTTTAAAAGGTTTCCTTTTTTGTCAAAGCCTTCCATACGGAGTGGGGCTCCACTATTTGCTTCTAGCCAGAGACGTGCGGAACTGTAAGGTCCATGGTCATCTGCTGGAGGAAAGAGCTCTAGGACGAATGCTTTTGTTCCGCGAAGTTGTTCGCTTTTTGTTAAGTGAGGGTGAGGCCAATAGAGAAATCCCAGCGAAAGATCATCATAGGTGACGCCAGTATTACGGATGTTTTGATAACGTTGATCGTTGGAGAGAGAATCTGTTTTTCCTGCTTGAGTATCGGTGAGGGCAGTCTGATTTTTCCGTAACGTTAAAATAATTTTTTCTTCGGGATCCTGCAGTAAGTATGCGATTTGGCCTTGTGCTATTTTAAAAATCAAAGGCAATGGTTCTTCACCGCCGCGAATTTCAGCACTCAGAGTGATGGGGTGAGCTGTTGGTTGAAGGCGCGCCTCCTTGAGAAGTTCTTCAGCAGAGGGCTCCGCTTCAGCTCTACAAAGCAGCACCAACAGGGTGAGAATGAAGAGGAAAGAGTGAAGAACCTTTTTCAAAGCTGCTAATAAATAACTGCCACAAAAAATGACAATTTTCTCGTTATGGCTGTGATTATTATGCCGGAATAGGTGCTGCCAGCCCTCCCGCTGGATACTCTGGTAACGTTGGCTTAGAAACTTCTGCTGTCGCTACCATAGGTGTTGGAGGTAATGGAGGCGGTTTTTGTTCAGGTACAGGAGGGTTTTTCATGTGTCCAAGATTAATGAGGTCTTCAACTTGAGCTCCTTCAAGTGTTTCAAATTCCAATAAGGCTTGCGCGATGAGAGCAATTTTATCCCGCTTTTCTTCGAGGATTAATTTAGCTTTTGCATAAGCTTCATCGATCAAACGTTTGACTTCAGAGTCGATAGTTTGAGCTGTTGCCTCGCTATACTCACGCTTGCCTGAAACTTCGCGACCTAAAAAATGATAATCACTCTCTTCCGTAAAACGAATCATACCAAGAGAGCTCATTCCCCATTCGCAAACCATTTTTCGGGCCATTTGTGTAGCTTGAGCAATATCCCCAGAAGCGCCATTAGAAACATCATCAGTAAACATCTCTTCAGCGATACGGCCTCCCATCGTCATGACAAGGTTATCAAGCGCCTCTTTGCGCTGGATGGAATGTTGGTCGTTTTCGGGAAGGTACATTGTTGCTCCCAAATATTGACCGCGAGGGATGATGGTGACTTTATGAAGCGGATGAGTATGGTCTAAAACAACATTAAGGAGCGCATGTCCTGCTTCGTGCCAGGCAGTTGATGTTTTTTCTTTTTCAGTCATGGCCATGCTACGGCGCTCTTTGCCCCAGCGAACTTTGTCACGAGCTTCTTCGAGTTCAAATTGAGCGATCGCTTTCAATCCTTTGCGTGCAGCCATGAGAGCAGCTTCATTAATCACATTAGCAAGCTCTGCTCCCGAGTATCCAGGGGTGCCGCGAGCGATACGAGAAAGGTCAACACTCTCGGAGAGTTTCACTTTCTTTGCATGGACTTTTAAAATTTCTTCACGGCCTTTTACGTCAGGAAGACTGATAGTGACTTGACGATCAAAGCGTCCTGGACGCAAAAGAGCGGGGTCCAAAACGTCAGGACGGTTTGTTGCAGCGATAATGATGACGCCATCTTGTGCATCGAAACCATCCATTTCAACGAGTAGCTGATTGAGCGTTTGTTCGCGCTCATCGTGTCCACCTCCCATACCATGTCCACGATGACGCCCGACAGCATCAATTTCATCAATGAAAATAAGGCAAGGAGCTGATTTCCGTCCTTGTTCAAACATATCGCGAACGCGAGAAGCACCAACGCCAACAAACATTTCTACAAAATCAGAACCACTAATATTAAAGAAGGGAACGTCAGCTTCACCAGCAATGGCGCGAGCAAGTAAGGTTTTGCCGGTTCCAGGAGCGCCAATCATGAGGACGCCTTTAGGAATACGACCTCCTAGTTTTTGAAATTTTTTAGGATCTTTTAAGAATTCAACCAGCTCCTGAACTTCGTCTTTAGCCTCTTCGACACCGGCAACATCTTTAAAAGTAATTTTATTTTTCTCACGAGCTAACATCTTTGCTTTGCTTTTTCCAAAGCCCATGGCGCTCTTTCCTGCCATTTTGATTTGAGATCGAAAAAAGAAGTAGAGGACTAGGAGGAAAAGTACAATCGGAAGAAAGCTCATTACAGAGGAGAGGAAGAGATTGGACTCTGAACGAGGTGTTACAGTAATGCCTGCTGCTGTGAGTTCTTTATCAAGTGTTGTGCCATTGAAAGGCATGTAGACGGTGGTCTTAAAAGGAGAAGCAACTTCTTCGTTCTTCGTTTTTCCAAGTTTTCGATAGAACCCACTAAGCGTTTGAGTATTCTTCCCTTCTTCAATTAAAAGCTCGAGGGGCTTGTCTGTTGTCGAAATAATTTTTCCTGTTTTCAGTAGCTCTTCAAATTTAGGGAGAGTGATTTCTTCGGCTGGAGTGAAGTTATTTCCACGGAAAAAGAAGGCTCCTGCAATGAGGGCCACTGCAATCACAATAAAGACAAGTCCGCGCCAATTTATGGCATCATTAGGATCTTTGTCTCCTTTTGGAGAAGGATTGCTGTTGAGAGAAGGGTTTTGATTTAGGTTAGACATTAGTTTAGATTCTCAACGTTACAAGAAATCTAGTCGAAATGCAAATAGTCAAACAGTCTCTCGTTCTCTCCATTCATGATGTTACCTCTAGTACGCAAGCCGTGGTGCAAGAGATGTTGAATGATTTAAAGCAGTGTGGAGTTTCTTGCTGTTCGCTTCTCGTAGTACCTCACTATCACAATAAAGAATCCTTAGCGGCAGCTTCAACTTTTGTAACATGGCTGCACGAAAAGCAAATAGAAGGGCATGAAATAGTCTTGCATGGATGGTCTCATCTGCGTCCTTCGAAGATGGGGGAAAACTTGTGGAAGCGTTTAATGACGCAGCACTATACTCGTGGAGAGGGAGAATTTTATGATCTGAGTTATGAGGATGCTTGTTTTAAATTAAGAATGGGAAAGGAAGAATTTAAAAAAGCAGGTTTTGACTTGGAAAAAATTTCAGGCTTTATTGCTCCCGCATGGTTGTTGAGCAATGAAGCAGAAAGAGCCGTTGCTCAAGAAGGATTTTCTTACACGACGCGGCTTCATGGGGTGGTTGACTTGCGTTCGAGCGAAATCATTTTTTATCGCACTCAAAGCATGGTTTATAGTGTTAGTTCCTTCTGGAGAAGATGCGTTAGCCTCGTTTGGAATGAAATCTTATTTCGTCTTGCAGGGCGCCAGGCTTGGTCACTGCTTCGGATAGGATTGCATCCTCCAGACTGGACGCATTCTCGAGTTCGGAAGCACGCCTTAGCGGCTGTAAGCAGAGCCATGATCAAGCGTGTTCCGATGACTTATCAAAAGTGGATGAGCAAAATTTAACTGTGCAGTATAGCTAACATTGTTGGGTTGCTCATTTTTTATTTAAAAAAATGATGAAATCAAAAACTTGATGAGTGCAATCAGACTTAGCATCACCAAGCTCAGCTTAGCAGCTTTAAAGAAGAGCTCTTTTGATTGATTATAATAGGATTTGCTTGCTTCCCTGTTGAACTTCCATGCTGCATAGTGCTCATTCCATGCAGCCTTATCATAAGAGTCAGCCTCTTCACGTTCTCTTACAGTAGCAGTAACGGCCTGAGTTTCCAAATTTTCTGATTGAATGAGAGCGTTTTTTTCATTTTCTGATATGCCACGCTGAGCTGCCTCCAGGAAGAGATCTATTGTAAAAGAAGCCCTCTGTTCTGCTTGATCATAACGCTCAGCTGTTTCAAGATCTCCATTTGCTCTTGCAGTAGCACTCTGAAGATTAAAGTTTCCTGATTGAGTCCAGGCCTCTTTTTCATTTTTTGATATGTCACGCTGAGCTGCCGCATTGAACTTCCTTGCTGCACAAGCAGCTTTCTGTGCTGCTTCCGCATAACGGTTAGCCGTTTCAGGAACTCCATTTGCTATTGCAGTAGCACTCTGAAGGTAAAGGTTTCCTGATTGAGTCCAGGCCTCTTTTTCATTTTTTGATATGTCACGCTGAGCTGCATCTTTGAACATCTCTGCTGCACAAGAAGCTCTCTCCGCTGCCTGATGATAAAGGGTAGCCAGTTCAGGATTGTTGGCAGAAGCTAAATAAACTCGCTCAAAAGTATTAGCATATTGATATATTGCTCCTAAGTAGGAGTTTGTTGTTTTTATGAGTCTTGCTTCAGCAAATTTTGCCTCTGCTACTTTTTCTGCATAAGAGACCTCGTCACTAATAGCTTCTTTAGTCTTTTGTAGGGTTTCTTCAATGTCAGTAGCTAGATTGTTTTGGGACCTTTCGTTCAGAGCATCTAGAGTTCCTAGGTGTGTACAAAGGTCCCTGACCTTTTCAGCTCGTTGCATAAGCTTGCTAATGTTGTTTTCAACAATGGGCATCTGCTTTGTAATTAGACGAACAAAAGCATTTTCATTCAAGCGTAACGCAGCTTCGAAAGGTACTGGCGTAGGAATAGAACCTTGTTTCCTTGCCAGTATGTTAGTTTGTTCTGCTATAAAAGCTGCTTTATAAGAAATTGCATGACGCACAATTTGTATGGCAGCAGCTAATCCTAACTTCACTTTTTCATTGCAACTCAGTTTGGATTCCTGCTCATACCTTGCTCTTTTTCCTTCTAGGTTATGGTTCCAAAGGTAACTGACAATCTCTAGGCTTGGGCCATTGTCTACAGTAAGAATGGATGATCTTGCCTCAAAAAATCTTGGGTTTAGGCCACTTTTTTCGGCGAGTTTGTTTTCAGTTGCTGCAGCACAAATTCTGCCTGTTGAAAATGGCACCATTTGATTCCCTTCTACGGTTGTAGGCTTATCTTGCTCCTCATCTAGCCCAACCTGGCCGTCCTCTTGAGAAAGATTGGAGTTGTCTGTGTCGCGTCTTTTGTCTATTTGAGGAACTTTTTCAGCTTCCTCTGGTGCATTTCCTGGTGCATTTTTTGGGTCAAAGCGAAGAGGCATTCCAGATATTTCTTCTAGTGACAAAAGCGTTAATAAAAAAGAAGAAGGAGAGAGTTTTTCAGTTTCATTTGTTGCGCATAAGTTAAGTCAAAGCTAGGGCGTAGGCTAACTTTTTTTAACAATAGCAATAACAGTAGGTAGTGGAGTCCTCCAAAATTGCTTTTCAAAATGTTACTCCGTGTAATCTGAACGAACAGCGCCTGAAAGCCGAAGGTGCGAAGTCGGCTTGCTTGCTTTAAACAAGGGGAGGAGATTGAAAAACGGTCATTGCCTGTTGGACTCTCACCCCGTAACCTCTCTCTACCCCACCAGAGATATGTTGAACTATATTATTTTGGATCAGATAATATAGCGTCTTCTTTTCTGCTTGTTACGCTTTTATGATTTAATCTCTTTTTTTATAACTATGGCAAAAGTTGACCTTCATCTTCACACGCTACACAGCAAGCGTTCTTCAGAATGGCTTTTGAGAAGGTTGGGCGTTCCTGCTAGCATGTCCGAGCCACGCGAGTTATACAAAAAACTTCGCCGAGCAGGCATGGATTTTGTCACTTTTACTGATTATGACTCGATTGAAGGATGTCTGGAGATTGCCGATCTTGATGGAGTCTTCCTCAGCGAACAAGTGAGCACGATTTTTCCTGAAGATGGATGTCACGTAACATTGCTTGTTTGGAATATTACAGAAGAGCAACATCGGATGATTCAGCAGCTCAAAGAAAATATTTATGAGTTGCAGCAATACTTAGCAGCACAAGAGATCGCTCATGGAGTAGCAGCCCCTGCTGTGGGATTAATTGATCAATTGCAGCCATCTCATTTGATGAAACTGGCACTCCTTTTTCAACATTTTGAAGGGATTAATGGGCGCCGACCAACTTTATTAAATGAAGTAGCTCGTTTTTTCTTCACGCTAACTGCTGCTGATATTGAGCGTTTTGCTGCACAAACAGGAATGGCTCCAACGCATTTAGAGCCTTGGAAAAAATACTTTTTTGGAGGCTCTGATGATCATAGTGGCCGTATGATGGGAGCTGCTTACACTATTGTTCCTTCTGCGACAACAGCTGCTGAATTTTTTCAACAATTCCAACGAGGTCAGGGGACGCCTCATGGACAAGACGGAACGCCATTAGCTATGGCATTGGATACGTATCAAGTTGCTTTTTCTTTCGGACAAGACCGCTTGCGAGGAAAAACTGATAGTTTGGGCCTTCAATTTCTTTCAAAGGCTTTTGAACGGTTTATAGAAGGGCGTGATCCTACGGTTTTTTCAGCTGGTGAAAAATGGAATTTTCTTTTGCATGGAGTCATGAGTGGAAAAATTTTTGAGCTGGCTCGCTCCGGAAATCGCTCGCTTTGGAAAGAACTCTCAGCGTCACTTTCCACCAAATCAATGAAAGCAGAGTTAGCACGTCAAATTGAAGGGATTGATGATCCAAGTCGACGCGCTTTTGGAATAGCTAATCTTTTGGCAAGTCGCTTAGCTTACCGTTTTGTGATGCAATTCATCGCGCAATTGAAAGAAGGTAAATTCATGGAAAGCTTGCAGATGGTCGGTCCCGTTGTGCCACTCTTAGCAATGTTGAGCCCTTATTTTTATGCATTCCATCGTGCTCCTCTGCGGCGTTTGAGTGAAGCTGGAAGGGCCTTGAGGGGCGATCTTCCTGTAACGTTGCGCCATCGCCGTTCGGCTTGGTTTACCGACACGCTCGATGATATCAATGGCGTTTCTACTACTATTCAAAAGATGGCTTCTGCCACCACAGCGCTTGGCTATGATTTAACAGTGATGGTTTCTCGGGAGCAGGTTGCTGATTTAAATATTCCCTGTAAAAATTTTGATCCTGTTGGCACGTTTGAATTGCCGGAATATGAATTGCAGCGCCTCAGTTTTCCGCCAATCTTACCCATTATTGATTACCTAGAACGCGAAAAGTTTACAGAAGTCATCATCAGTACTCCAGGTCCTGTTGGCCTTGCCGCGTTTTTCGCAGCTAAATTACTAGGGCTGCCAACGATCGCTATTTATCATACTGATTTTCCTCAGTATGTGCGGATGTTAACTGAAGATGGATTCATGGAGACTCTGACATGGAACTTTATGCACTGGTTCTATTCGCAGATGGATTTGATTTATGTCAATTCAGATCATTATCGTCGTGGTTGGATGGAGCGAGGCGTTGCTGAAGAAAAAATTCGTATCCTACCTCGCGGACTCGACACGGTCTTTTTTCATCCCCAAAAACGAGACCTGAACTTTTGGACAAAAAGAGGATTGAAAACTGGAGAAGTAGGAGCGCTGTACGTTGGGCGCATTTCGAGAGAAAAGAATCTAGATCTCCTCGCCGCTGCTTTTCGAAGGCTGTTAACACGTGGAGTTAAAGTTCGGCCCCTTTTTGTTGGAGATGGGCCTTATCTTTCAACGATGAAAGAGCTCCTGCCAGAGGGAATTTTTATGGGAAGTTTGCAGGGGGAAAAACTTGCAACAGCTTATGCTTCTGCTGACTTTTTTGTTTTTCCGAGCACCACTGATACTTTTGGCAATGTGGTGATTGAGGCTCAAGCCAGCGGTCTTCCTACGATTGTTTCCAATGTTGGAGGGCCAAAAGATCTAGTAGGACACGAGCAAGATGGACTCGTTACAAAGGCTCTTGATTTGGATGTGCTGACTCAAGCAATACAACGTCTGGTCGATGATGAGCCACTTCGAAAGGCTTGGAGCCTTGCTGCACGTGCACGTGTGAGTGAACGCAACTGGGAGAGGGCTGCTCAGCAATTTTGGGAAGAGCTTTCAGCATAGTTTGTAGAAATGAGACTCGACAGCAAAAGCATACCTGCGGTGTGGCAGCCACCGGATCAATTGTCGTCAGCCCCATCAGGGAACGTCTCGCGGGGGCAGGCGAGGTGCATTCTTTTTCTCATTACGTTGGGTTCCATTTTAGAATATTACGATTTTGGGATTTTTATTTATTTGGCTCCCTTTATTGGAAAGAGCCTCATTCCAGCAAGCAATGAGTGGCTTAATTTGTTGCTAAGTTATACGATTTTTGCGGCTGGAGCATTGTTTCGCCCCTTGGGAGGTGTTGTGTTTGCTCATCTTGGTGATACACGTGGGCGTAAACATACTTTTGTTTACACTATTTTGGTAATGGCTCTTCCAACATTTTTAATCGCTTGTATTCCCGGTGCCATCAAGATTGGAGCGTGGGCGACGGTTTTGTTGATAGGATTGCGCATTCTTCAAAGTCTTGCATTAGGAGGCGAGTTGCCTGGTTCTGTCATTTTTGGGTATGAGGCTTCAAGTTCAGAGCGTAAGGCGTTCAATACGGCGGTGATCGTGATGGGGACAAATATAGGTCTTTTAGCTTCGTCCCTTGTTTGTATGGTTCTCATGAAGCCTTATTGGAATAATGGAGAGAGTTGGCGCTTGGCTTTTGCGCTCGGAGGAATATTGGGATTTGTGAGCTATGGCTTGCGTCGCACCCTTGTCGAAACCCCCACATTTTTGGAATATAAGCGACTTCTTCAGCGAGAAACTGTTCCTATAAAACTGCTTTTCCAACAACATAAAAAGCCACTCTTGCAGCTCATTGGGATTGGTTTTCTTTTTTCGAGTAGCATTGCCGTTTTTACTTACTATATCCCGAATTATCTCTCGACCTTCTATCATTTCCCTTTGGAGCAATTGATGAAGTTTAATTCGTACACCATCTTTATTTTTATGATTGGCTCGCTATGCGCTGGAATTTTTGATCAATGGTTGGGAAAAAAAGTTTTCTTGGTTCTTTTTATTGGTATTGCCGGAGCCTCATTGATGCTGTTTTTGAATTATAGTGTCTTAAGCATTCATCAAATTTTTTTCTGGCATAGCCTTCTTTTATTAGTTGTTGGGGTGCTTTGTGGGCGTTTTCCTGTGCTAGTAAGTTCCTTTTTTCCTGTCTCAGTGCGTTACACAGGAGTTGCTATCGTTTGGAATATTAGCATTGGGATCATTACTGGATGCACACAGATGCTCTTAACATGGCTAGTCAAAGTAACCGGTCTTGTGTGGATTCCCGCTCTTTACATTTGTTTTTTTGCCATGCTTGCAATCGTTTCGTTGCTCACGATTCAATCTCGACAGTTAGTCGAATATCAAGAGTGAAGAGAATTGAGGGTTGAAATTTATTTTTTTAAAGCTACATTCATTGCGCCCTGTGATGTCCGAGATACCGGTATTATTGCTCCTGAACCTATGTAACATACTTACGGAAGCTTTAAAAATCGAGTTAATGACATGCCTTTACTGGACTTCAGCAATTCGAGTGACAGTTTCCACCTTACCTTTACGGAACGGGTTAGCATCCTTAACGGCATTGCGGGGTATTTTTTTTTGCTAGTAAAGCAACGTAACCATCTTGTCAAATGTTGCTGTCTCCTCTTTGACTAGTGTTTCTGGACCTGTCATCTTGACATATACGTCACCTTGAGGACTTTCAAGAATAGCTCCACGTAAAGCATAATTAGGACAAGATTCTGTTGGTCCCCCTGGCATTCCGTTAGCAAAAGTACCGCTAGCAGAGACAAAGGTGATTGTTGTTTCCATTGCCTTTTGAGAAGTTGTCACAGCTGTTACAGGGGTGCCATCTTTTGAAGTGAACTGAGCCGCCCAACGATCAACATTGGCCTGTACTGTTCCTCCTTGACCTGGTCCAAAATAAAAAAAAGTGACGAGTGCCGTTGTCCCATTTTTTCCTAAAACTATTAATTGTGCCTTGCGCATCGAGGATGTCGGATTTTCCCATTTCCAGGTTGCAGGGCGTGTGAAAGAAAAAGCGCCAACTTTAAATTTTGTAGGTGCTAAGGAAATACCCGACGCAGTTGTTGCTGGTGTTGCTTCGGAAGAGGGAGCTGCTAATAGAGCTGAAGAGAGGAGGCTCAATGTGAGATAAAAGATAATCAAAAGATCAAAGCGCATAAAAGGCATGCTATGGGAGAGCTTTTACTTATTCAAGTCCATCCATTGAGTTGCAGCGTTAAAAGCACATAGAGGCGAAAATAGTCATTTTTTCTCTTAGCGGGAGTGACGCTCTTTCATTCAACACATTAAGCTTCGGTAAGAAGGTTGAAGGATTTTTCTAACATAAAAGAAAAACATTACTGCAAGAATGAGAGAAGGAACTTTGTCCTGAAAATTTTTTATAGCAATCCTTTCAGAGTTAGCCCGAGGATCAACTAGGAGCGCTGAGAAAGGATGCTAAAACCAGGATGCTATTAAACAGCGATTTCTAATTCTTGTTTAGGGCCAAAGAATTCAAAATGAATCTGGCTTTCTGGGATGCCCCAAGTTAGAAGGTGTTGGTAGATGTGAGCCATAAAGGGCTTGGGGCCGCAAAAATAATAATCGGCATCATGGTTAGGTAATAATTCCTCTAATAAAGCTGCATCAATAAAACCTTCACTATGATGAGGGCGACTTATACGGTCTTCGGCAGTTGCCTCGCTATAACGATAATGAATTTTAATAGCGGGATATTGATCTCCTAAGTCATTAACAAGTTTTCGAAAGGCGTGGGTTTGACCGTTCAAGGCTCCATGAATAAAATAAATGGGGCGCTGAGGATACTGCTGAACTGAATTCAGGAGCATGCTCAGGATAGGAGTAATTCCAATCCCTCCTGAAAGAAAAACGAGAGGATGCGTCTCGGATTTTGAGTTGTCTAAAATAAACTCTCCACAAGGAGGCGCTACTTCAAGGATGTCGCCTTCTTTAATTTGGTGATGAAGGATATTGGAAGCAAAGCCTTCTAATTCTCTTTTAACGCTAATGCGGAAGTGATCCTCTCCTGGCATGTTGGAAATGCTATAATTACGCATTGTTGTTCCCGTGTTGGGATGGGGCACTCTTATTGTTAGGTATTGTCCTGGCTTAAATAAAGGAACGCCTTCGCCAGAGGCTGGTTTTAGGTAGAAAGAAGAGACCGTTTCACTTTCTGGAACTATTTGAACAACGCGGAAAAATTTGAAATCCTTCCATCCGTTTTTTTCTTCAAGTTGACTCGTGTAAATTTGTTGCTCCCTAGCAATGAGAATTTCTGCCAAGAATTCATAGGCTTCTTTCCAAGCATTGATAACCTCATCGGTTGCCCCATCGCCTAAGACTTCTTTTATAGACGCAAGGAGATTTGCTCCAACAATTGGGTAGTGTTCTGGTAAAATGCGATACGAAGCATGTTTTTGTGCGATGAGTTCAACGGCTCCTCCTAAGAGTTCTAGGTGATCAATGTTTGCTGCGTAAGCACAAATAGCAGCCGCTAATGCTTTTTGTTGAAGACCTGCTCGCTGATTGGAAGGGTTAAAAAAGGGAGCCACTTCAGGATTATGAGCAAACATTCTTTTGTAAAAATGTCGTGTTAGGGTTTCTCCATGTTCTTGTAAAACAGGAGCAGTGGCTTTAATCAGGTCAATGGTTGATGCTTTTAACATAATAAAAGATCATCAATCAAAGCTGTCACAGTGACGAGATTCAGAAATTTCAATTGTGACTTAAATCACAAATTGGCAACATTTATCAATAATGACTCGACCTTTAGAAGCTGTAATCGATTTTAAAAAAGCGGCTATTCAATATTCTCTTTCTCAAGCTTTGATTTTTCAGCAATTGCCGCCAGCTGATTTAGAGCGTATTGCCAGCTATACAACTCTTCGTGGCTTGGCGCGGCATGAATATCTTTTTCGCCAACATGATCCTGTTTTTGGATTTTTCATTGTAAGATCAGGCCTTGTTAACGTGCATCGAATCAACGCCGATCAGCAAGAACAGGTTGTTCACCTCATTCATCCAGGAGAATCTTTTGCAGAACGAGCGTTGACCTCGCTCTCGGGTTACCCTGTTCATGCTCGTGCAGTAGAAGAGAGTGAAGTTATTGTCATCCCAAGTGAGGAATTTAAACAGCACCAAAAAGAGAGTCCAGATCTTGCATGGGGGATGATTTCTTCTATCGATAAACATCTTTGCTCTCTGGTAACGACCTTAGAGGGGCTACAACTTAAAGATGTTGAATTGCGATTACTTCACTGGCTTTTGCAGCATGTCTCTTCACATCAATCAACTGAGGCTATAGAAGTTTTTCTTGAAATAACAAAGAAAGAATTAGCAGCGACACTTGCTATCTCGCGTGAGACCTTATCACGACTTTTAAAAAAGCTTCAAAATGCCAGTATGATTAAAGTGAAGCTGCGCTCAGTAATTATCCTGAATCCATCATGGTTACATGATTATTTTCAGAAAAGACGCTTGCACCTCAATGCTGCGAATGATGCTTGTTTAGAAGCATAGTGGAGGGAAAAAGTCCATTTGCATCTATTAGATCGATGAGCTGCACAGGAATACTTTTAATGTTAGAGAAACGACCTTTCTTATTAAGTTTAGTTGTTGTCTCGTTAATGGGGTATAAGTTCTCGACTTTAGGGCACCATGATGTTCAGCAGAAAACCAACTGTGTTAAGAGTAATACGGTAATCGCTCACTTAACGCAGGGGGTGTTGCCGACAAAACAAAAAAATGATGAGCAGCGGTCAGCACGCTCCTTTGCACGCATTCCTTCTCCTCTTAATCGCCCATCAGAGGAAGAACTATTGATTTTTCATGAAGCAAAGGTGCTGGAATCAGCAGAGGTCGAGGGTCCAGAACCAGGACAAAAAACACGAATACGCCTTTTAAAAATTCCTAGCAAATATCCACTGCTTCGAACGGAGGAAATTATCGATACAAAAAATGATAGTGTCTGTTCACGTGCTGAGATGGCAGCTGATCATTTTTTGGTGACATTGGCTCCAAGTGAAGACCCTAAAGATTTTTTTAGTAAAATGGGAGAGCGAGTAGCGTCGATGACACGAATCAGCGAAGAAGCGCTGCTTTATCGTGTTGACCTTGCTTCAACCTCGTTGCAAGGGCTTCCAGAGGCTTTACAGGAAAGCGATCAGCTGGCTTGTGGAATAGGGGAGCCTGATTTAATGATTCACGGAAGAGATGCCGCAACGACGGTTACGCCTAATAATAAACTCTATGCGTGTCAATGGGCTCTATTAGGAGATCGCGACTATTTACAGCATCAAGTTTATGAAACTGATGGAAGTGTTTCGATTCCTCCTCCTTGGCATAAGATTTCTATTGCTTATGGAATCAATGCTCCAGCCGCATGGCGTATTAGAACTGATGCCTCTTCAGTTATTGTTGCTATTGTCGATTCAGGTATTCGATACACTCATGAATCTTTAGCAGCCAATATCTGGAATAATCCTTTTCCTTCTGCTAAGAACGATCTTCATGGTTGGAATGCTGTCAATGATAATGGCGATCCGATGGATGATGGAGTTATCGGTCATGGGACACGTAATGCCGGCATTATTGGAGCTGTTGGCAACAATGGTATTGGAGTGTGTGGAGTTGCTTGGAAGGTGCAGCTCATGGCTTGCAAATACTTGAATCAATTTGGAAGTGGTTTTATATCAGATGAAATTGTCTCTCTGGATTATGCGCGCATACATGGAGCACAAATCATTAATGGTAGTTTTGGTAGTTTGTTTTGGAGTTGGGCTGAATATGCAGTTTACAAGCGCCTTCATGATGCAGGTTTGATTGTTGTCTGTGCTGCATTAGAAGGATATTCAAACGGTAACCAATGGCCTGTCAATCTTAGTACAGAGGTTCTTAATTATCCTTGTGATTATCAATTTGACAATATTGTGAATGTGACAGCTCTTTCTCGACAAGGTGAACTTTGTGACTTTTGCAATATTGGACCTGCTACGATTGGTCTGGCGGCTCCTGGAGAGTGGATTCTGTCGACATCAAATGAATCAGACTCTGCTTGTAGCGTGAGAAGTGGCACATCTTATGCAGCTCCTTTTGTGACAGGGGCGTTGGCACTTTTACAAGCACAATTTCCGAATGAATCCTATCAAGAGCTCATTGCACGTCTTCTTCGAAATGTTACTCCCGTGCCAGCTCTTAAAGGAAAAATTATTACCGGAGGGACACTTAATATTGCAAAAGCATTGATGGGATCAACACCAACAAAAGATGCATTTTATCATCCTCAAGAAAGTTGGGGGAGTTGGATGCAGTCATTCAATCAGTCAAGCGACAACTGGAGTTTTTCAGCTTGGTATGGATCTGATTGGTAGGTGAAAAACTCCGCAATTTCCAAGTAATTTGGCTGTGATTGAGTTAAAAACAATTCGCTTTTATGCTTCGCTGATAGTTCAAACTAGCTGTGTTCTCATTACATCACAGTATCATGAGAGGTAACGCGTTGTCTTCGGAGTTGTCGTATAGTGTATGAAATTGAAAAAGGCACGCCATAAGCTTGCTCTTTTTCCTTAGGACTGCGTTCTCAGATCTTACGTTATCTTCGGATAACGTAAGATCTTCGGCTTTGTCCTAAGAAAAAATGTCGGCGCTTCTAACATGCTCTCTTTAAGTTAAGGAGCTATCGTACTAAAAAAAGAAAGGACTGCAATGATGCAGTCCTTCGCTTTTTTGATAGATTTTATATACAGTTTAGCGTTTCGAGAACTGGAAGCGCTTACGAGCACCAGCGCGGCCTGGTTTGTTACGCTCACGACGACGAGGATCGCGGGTTAGGAGGCCATTCTGTTTTAAAATAGGACGGTGCTCAGCGTCGATTTCATTGAGAGCGCGAGCAATAGCAAGGCTCAGTGCACCTGCTTGGCCATTGAGACCACCACCATGAGTTTTAACCACAACGTCGTAAGTCTTAATGGCGTTCACTGTTTCAAATGGCTTCAGAACTTTATTCTGCATTGAAACTGTTGTGAAGTAGTCAGAAAAATCACGACCGTTAACGCGGATTTTTCCAGAGCCGCTAGTCAGACGAATGGTTGCTACTGCAGTTTTGCGTCGGCCTGTAGTAGTAATTTTATCTGCCTTAGTGAGAGCTTTAGGAGCTTTAGAAGGAGTGGCTGTGTTTTCGGACATGGGAAAAAAGAAAAAAGTTTAGGGATGTTTAAGCTGCTTGTGGATTTTGCATCTCATGAGGATGCTCTGAGCCGCTATAAACGCGAAGTTTTCTATAGATTGTTGCCCCTAAACGATTGTGAGGAATCATTCCTTTGACAGCTTTTTCGATAAGTAGTTCCGGACGGCGTTCGCGACGTTGACGGAATGTTTCTGACTTATGGCCTCCAACAAATCCCGAGAAGCTCATATAAGTTTTTTGAGTTTCTTTTTTGCCTCCGATTTGAACCTCAGCTGCGTTGATCACGATAACGTAATCACCAGTATCAACGTGAGGAGTGAAAATAGCTTTGTTTTTACCACGAAGGAGATTGGCTGCTTTGACAGCAACATGGCCTAGGTATTGATTTTTAGCATCGATGATCCACCATTGGCGTTTCACCTCATTAGCTTTTGCAGAGAAAGTCTTCATTGAAATTTACGGAATACGGGAAAGAGGGAATAAGGTAGACGAAAATGAAACCATGTCAAGTTCTTTATTGAGATGGAAGTTGAGGTTTTTTGGGAGGATCAATTTTAATGACGGGCAAAGGAATTCGGAGCTGCAATTGCTGATCAAGGTACACTTCAATGTGGTAGACGCCAAAGCGTTGAAATTGGAGGCTTCCAAAAAAGTGAACATTAGTAGCGTTAGCACTCATATGCTGAAGACTAAAATTAACAGAGGCTTCTGCAATCGGTTTTTCTTCTTCGGTGTCGACAATAACTGTGCGTTGAGAAAAATTGCCAAGCCCGCCACACCAACGTGTCCAAAAGCAGAGTTTAAAAAAACCGATTGGAACTGTTGGGGTAGGGATGGCACTTAAGACGCCAACCAATGTTTGCTGTCCGCTCATTTCGGCGCGCACATCTTCGCAGAGAAGAGCTGCTTGAAGGTCAGGTAAAATAGTTTCGGTATTCATAAAATCTCGTTTTAAATGCTACTCTTGAGGCACAGGGCCGTGTCGCTACGGCGTGTTAGGATGCTCATATGCACACGCTGCAGACCTGCTTTATTATTTCTTGTTTTGCATTCACAGTAGCGTGTTTGAATGAGACTCTGGGCATGTGATAGCAGCACTATTTTTCATATTTTATTCTTCAAAAGATCGTATTTGCTACAGGTTGTAGGTTACAGGAAAAAATAGTTGAGGAAAAAAATAAAGACAGATGCCGTAAGGCAGTAGAATCCAAAAAACTTCCAGCGCCCGCCTTCGAGCCAGCGAGAGAGCCAGCGTAAGGCAAGAAGCCCTGCAAAAAAACTAAAGACCATACCGACGAGGCTTTGGAAGAAGAGATGATGCAAGGGACCGTCGCTGCTGAACACATGAGCGTGTAGAAGTCGATGTACTTCTTTTGCAATGACAACAGGAGTGAGAATCACAGCGAGAGCAAAACTAAATTCTTCAATCTTTTTTTTAGAAAGACCAAGAAGTAATCCTGTTGAAATAGTAGAACCAGAGCGCGAGAAGCCACGAAATGGAAGACAGAGACCTTGAACCAGTCCGATCAAAAAAGCTTGTTTGGAAGAGAGAGAGGAGGATGGTGCTACTTTCTCTTCGCGATTTCCCGCATAAATCATGAAGAGACCGATTGCTGCAAGTGCTGTTGCAATCAAGGGAAGATTGGAAAAAAGCATTTCAATTTCAGCGTGAGGAGTGCCGCGTAAGAAGATTTTTTCGATGATAATTTTTAATCCGAGGCCAACGATGCCAGTGCACATTGTCGCTAAGAGTACTTGCTTTGCAAAAGACCATGCCGTTGCTGAAGAGGAAAAATAGTCCCGTTTCCATCCCTTCCAAAAATACGCAATTACAGCAAACATTGTTCCTGTATGAAGCATGACAAGAAGTAGGGTCATTGTAGGAGCCGAAGGATCAAGGCCCATTAATTTTTCTGCAACAATGACGTGAGCAGAACTCGAAACGGGAAGGAGTTCGCAAGCTCCTTGGATGATAGCGAGAATGAGGATTTGAAAGTAGGTCAACATGATTGAAGGATGAAGTAATGAGTAATGGAGTGATTGCTATTTTTAAAAGTTTTATTTCTCTAAGATGCCATTCTGTTAAAATAAAAAAATCAAAAGTCGATAACATTATATCGTATCTATCACTCATAACTCATTACTTTTTTATGGTCTATCTCGATTACAATGCCACCACACCCTTATGCAAAGAGTCTTGGGAAGCGATGGTTCCTTGGTTGCAGCCAGATCAAAAAAATTATGGAAACCCTTCAAGTATTCATGCGTTGGGACGTTCTGCTCGTGCTGCGATTGACGACGCTCGTGATCAATGGGCTCATTGGCTTGGCGCTAAATCGCACGAAATTATTTTTACAGGTGGAGGAACGGAGAGTGATAATCTTGCAATTATTGGGCTGGCTAGACGGCATCAACATCACGGTCAACATCTGATTACAGCATCGACAGAGCATCATGCCGTATTGCATGCAATGAAATTTCTGGAGAAGTACGAAAATTTTAAAGTGACTTATCTTCCTGTTGACCACGATGGTTTGATCAACCCTGAGCAACTTCGTGAAGCTTTACGTCCGGATACAATTTTAGTTTCGATCATGCAGGCCAATAATGAGACGGGAACGATCCAGCCGATTGCAGCATGTGCGGCGCTTTGCCGTGAAAGAAATGTTTTATTTCACACCGATGCTGTTCAAAGTTTTGGAAAAATTCGATCATTGCCAAATGCGCTTGGCGTTGATGCCTGGTCGATAGCAGCTCACAAATTTTACGGGCCAAAAGGAATTGGATTGCTTTGGGTGCGCTCTGGAACCTCAATCCAAAGCCTTCACCATGGCGGTGCTCAGGAAGGAGATCGGCGTCCAGGGACAGAAGATGTAGCCTCAGTAGTTGGAATGACTGCGGCTGCAGCAGTAGCGCTGAGAGAACTTGCCGAGGGAAAAGAAGTCGTGCGTGAGCTAGCACTACGTGAAAATCTTTGGGAAGGAATTCAAAAAATTTATCCTCAAGCTATGCGACATGGTTCTCCAGAAAAGACCCTCTGTAACACGCTCAACGTCAGTTTTCCGGGATGTGATGGAGAGACGCTGCTCATGGCTCTTGACCTAGAAGGAATTTGTCTTTCCAGTGGCTCTGCTTGCATGGTTGGTTCAATACAAGCTTCACATGTGCTCGAGGCGATGGGAGTTAGTGTAGAAGAAGCACAGCGAGCCGTACGATTTTCTTTGGGACGTGGAACGACACAAGAGGAAATTGTAACAACAATAGCAGCCTTACAGCGAGTGCTTGGACGACAGAAAAAGCTAGACTAAAACGCTCGGAGTTATAAGACGCCCACGTTTTGTAGCTTGGCTTCCACGTGCTTGAAGTGTCGTTCTGGAGCACAGATTTTTTCTAACTCCTCAGGGGAGAGGTGAGTGCTAATCTCAGGCTCTTCACGGAGGGATGTTGCAAAGGGTATGCCTTCTTTCCAAGTCCGCATGGCTGCTCGTTGAACGGCTTCATAGGCTGTTTTGCGGGCGAGACCACGATCCGTAAGTTCTAATAAAACAGCTTGGCTTCCATAAAGGCCGCGGGTGATTTCCATGTTGCGGGCCATATTTTCGGGATAAACATGGAGTCCTTCTACGAGCTTAGTGAGGAGGTGTAACATGTAGTCTAGAAGCGTGCATGAGTCGGGAAGAATGATTCGCTCAACGCTGCTATGGCTGATGTCTCGTTCATGCCAGAGAGCTACATTTTCCATGGCTGCCTGAGCATTGCCGCGCAAGACCCGCGCCAGGCCGCAGAGGCGCTCGCCTGTGATAGGGTTACGCTTGTGAGGCATAGCAGAGCTGCCTTTTTGGCCTTCATGAAAGTGCTCTTCGACCTCGAGGACTTCTGTTCGTTGTAAATGACGAAATTCCGTTCCCCAGCGATCAATGCTACAGCCAATAAGGGCAAGTGTCGTGACAAACTCAGCATGGCGGTCGCGTTGGAGAATTTGTGTCGAAAGAGGTGAGGGGTGTAATCCTAATTTTTCACAAACAAAAGCTTCAACTTGCGGATCGAGGTGAGCATGCGTGCCGACAGCGCCACTCAATTTTCCCACAGCGACACGATGCCGTGTTTGTTGAAGGCGTTCAATAGCACGACTGAATTCATCATACATCAGCCCTAATTTCAGCCCAAAAGTGATTGGCTCTGCATGAATACCATGGCTTCGTCCAATCATCGGCGTGAGCCGGTACTCCTTCGCTTGTCTGGCAATAGCTTGTTGAAGCTCGTTCAAGTCTTGTAAGAGAAGGTCAATGGAAGCTGTCATTTGAACTGCTAGGGTCGTATCGAGCAAGTCAGAAGAAGTAAGGCCACGATGAATCCAGCGTGCAGGTTCGCCAACGTGAGACGCAACATTTTCTAAAAAGGCAATGACATCATGATTTGTTCGTCTTTCAATTTCTTTGACGGCTTCTAGCGAAAAAGTACCTCGCTCACGGATTGCCTTAGCATCTTCTTTGGGCATAATTCCAATTTCTGCCATCGCTTCACAGGCGAGGGTTTCAATTTCGAGCCAAATTTCACACTTGCGCTGTTCTGACCAAAGAGCACGCATTTCAGGTAAGCTATAACGTTCAATCATCACAGGATTATCTTTGAAGGAAGCTTTCGTGAAAAGAGTTTTATAAAAAATGAAGCAAAAATTTTCAGGGTTGCCTTTGATCTAGACATGCAGTTCAATGTCGAACCTTTGGAGTTTTTTTCTCCCCCTATCCCATTTTATGATTCAATTTAAAAGGTTTCTGTTGGTTTGTTCTCTTTTTACTAGCACGGTGAGCGCGTTCCCTCCTATGTGGCAAGGCGGATACACTCCAATTTCTGACAAAAAGGAAGAAGACAATTTCTTTGAAACATATGGTGATCTGGGTGCATCAGAACAGACCGCAATGAATCGCAGGCTAGCTGATGCAACGTTGACATCAGATCTTTCAAGTGAAAGAGCAACTGACAATCCGATGTTAGCAAGAGCGCAACAAGAGTTGTCGTCAAATGTTGATGGCCGTTCAATTCAACAGTTGATTGAAGAGGCTCAGAAGGCGATACAAAAATGGAACAAGCGTTCTTTAAGGATCATGGAGTTAAGTCCTCAAGATGGAGAAGGGCTCCTGAAAGAAACAACAGGTGACATAGAATATTGGCTTGAGCAAGGAAACAAGGCTTCTTTATTGATTGAAAAAAATAAAGCAACAGGCGAGCAAAATACTGAATTGTTAGAGTGTTTAGTTAAAGTAGCTCGTGAAGCTGTGAATGCAGCGAATGCCGTTGCCAAAGCTTATATACCTACAATTGATCATCAACAAAGCAAGAGCGCTAGTTTAGTTGGTCAACCTCTTAACCTGGAGAATGCTAAACAGACAAAAAAAGAGACAAGTTTACGAGGGAAAATCTCCTATCAAGGTGGCATAATAACAGACGATCAACAGGAAGATGAGGTTCAGAGAATGGGGCTGAGGAAGGGATCTTTTAATACTACTGCCATGAGCATTCCTGCTCTAAATAAACCTATAGAGGCAACGATGCGAGAGGACATATTAGAGAGCTGGGCACCTGGTGCTGAAATCAGATACGATAAATCAACGGGGAAATATGTGAGCAATAATGTGAGCCCAACAGGTATTCTGCAGACAATTGTCAGGACACTCTCACGTACTTTAAAAGAGCGTGCTCAATCTCGAGAAGCTGTTAATAAAATTTCTCAGAGCTATGGTCCTGAAAAAGGAGCCCGTTTTCAGCAATGTTTTTCTGTTCGTCTTAAAAAGACGATGGGATCACCGTTGACGCCTAGTTTAATAAAAGCAATTGAGTACGATTTAAATCAAGAAGATCAAAGGAGTCAGGGTGAGAGTGAACTAATAAGCAGTATTCATGAAATCGAAAAATTTTTTGCTGAATGGGAATGGGAGAGAAACACGGCTGAGCGTACGAGAGAGCATCCCTACAATCGCATTCCAAACAATGGTAGAAAGTAAAAATTAATACGTTCACTCAGAATTTGCGATGCCGTAAATTGTAGTAGGAGCAGGCAAGAGAATAAAGAAGCGCTAATTGAAATCTCGTGGCCAATTGCAGTAAGCAGCTCCTACGGGTGAATGTACGGTCGCTAGTAGTTCAACTTTCGTAGTAACGATACGTGCTAAAAATTGTTGCAGTAAATAACAACAATAAACTGCGAGCTTGTAGTTCCATGAAGTTCTTCTTTTAAAAGACCAAATGACTTTATTGAGAGTGATTGTTATCTCTAAGTATGCTTTTTCTCAAGAGATTCAAACGCCGGAAATCATGGGAACGATTGATGATGAGTCTTTGCCAAGCCATGTTTTAAAACAGAGAGCTCCCTGTAATTGAAGCATGGAGAAGCCATCAGCTGCATGAGCTCCAGAAGCTCTTGCGGCTTGGATTAGTGGTGACGCTTTTTTCCCATAAACAAGATCGTAGAGATAATGTCGCGGTTGAAAAAATGTTGAAGGAATAAGTGAAGTAGCATCTTGATCCAAAAATCCTATGGGTGTTGCGTTGACAACGAGATCAACAGCAGGCATAGCCCGCTGAAGAGAAGCTTTGTCGAGGCCAATAGGTTCTACAAGAAGACCAGGTCTGAGCTGCAAAAGTTGTCTTGTTTGCTGTTGAAGTATATCAGGGGTGCGGCTAGACAAAAAAAGTTGGCTGCAGCCTTCCATAGCCGCTTGCATTGCTAGTGCGCGACCGGCTCCACCACTAGCTCCCAGCAAGAGGACGGAGCGATCACGAAGAGAAAAATTCCATTCTTCTTTTAATGCTGCAACAAAACCAGGTCCATCTGTGTTGCTTCCAAAAAACTTCCCATTGCGAATCGCTACCGTATTGATTGATCCTAACAAGCGAGCGTGCTCTGTGACTTGATCAACAAGAGAGAGCGCTTCCTGCTTGTGAGGCATGGTTATATTGAATCCAAGGAAATGCTTTTTTCGAAGCAGATCAAAGGCAGCTTGAAGTTCCTCGCTCCTTACATCAATAGCAACATAGGACCAGGGAAGATTTAACTGTTTGATTCGTGCATTATGAATTTCCGGAGATCTGGAGCCCTTTACAGGCATGCCTAACAGAGCAAGCCGAGGTTGTGGCTCAAGGCGATGTAGTAAAGAGATAGGATCTGCGAGATCAGCAAAGGAAAAATGAGACACCCCCACTTTTTTCAACCTATTTTTTCGATGGCATCACGAAGTCGACTTACTGTTTTGTCGCGACCCAACACTTCAAACATTTCATAAAGACCAGCGCCAACAGAACGTCCGCTAACGGCAACGCGAGCAGGGTGGATGAGTTCACCAGTCTTAACGCCTAAACTAGTTGCCGTTTCTTTAAGGCTGGTTTCTATGATAGGTGCAATCCACTCTTCTAAGGTGCTGAATGAGTCAGCAAGCGCTTTCAAGCGATCTCCAGCGCCAGGAGTTCGTAGTGATTTTTCAACAGCTGCTTCATCGAATGGAAAATCATTAGTAAAAAAGCAACGAACCCACTCAGGAAGGTCTTGAAGCATTTTGACTTTAGGCTTTACGATTTTAAGAACTTTTTCGACATAGTTCCAATCGTCACACTGAATACCTGCTTTTTCTAAAATTGGAACGGCAAGCTCTGCATAGCGCCCAAGATCCATATGCAGTAAATATTGCCCGTTCATCCAAAAACATTTGTCTTTATCGAAGGAAGCGCTACGACGATTGATTTGGGGAAGATCAAAAAGTTGGATGATTTCTTGAATATCTAGAATTTCACGATTGTCTTTGGGGGACCAGCCTAACAAGCAAAGGTAGTTGCGAAGCGCTTCTGGAGCATATCCTTCTTCGGGATAAGTGCCGACACTCGCACCTTCATCACGCTTGCTCATTTTTGTTCCGTCACGATTCAGGATGAGCGGCATATGTGCAAACTGAGGAGGCTCTGCGCCTAGGGCTCGATAGAGTTCCATGTGTTTTGGCGTATTAGAAAGGTGATCTTCGCCGCGGATAACATGGGTGATTTTCATCGTGATATCATCAACAACATTCACAAAATGAAAAATCCACGAGCCATCAGGACGGCGCAAGGTCATATCAGGATGGGTTCCAGGATTAGTAAGATCAAATTCGATATTGCCGCAGATCAAATCTTTCACGAGTACTTTTTCACGAGGTGAGCGAAAGCGAATGGCTCCTTGATCTTCATAGAGATGGCCCGCTTTTTGTAACCGCTCTAAATATTCTTCATAAATCGCATTGCGCTCGCTTTGGTAGTAAGGACCATAAGAGCCTCCTTTTTGCGGGCCTTCATCCCAGTCGATGCCGAGCCAATGAAGACCTTTGAAAATAATTTCTTCGGCTTCACGTGTGTTGCGATTGTGATCGGTATCTTCAATACGAAGGACAAAAGTACCAGCGTGCTTTCGAGCGTAAATCCAGTTGAAAAGTGCGGTGCGCGCACCTCCAACGTGAAGAAGGCCTGTAGGTGAAGGAGCAAAACGAGTGCGAATAGAAGACATGGAAAAAATAGGGTGAGAGAGGATCATTGAAGCCGTTTTGGCTTTTCAATGACATCATTTTTTGATTATCGTCGGCAAATTTTACAAAAATGAATTTAAAAAAACAATACAATGAAACAGATGGGCCGTGGCAGGATGTGTTGGAGCATTTTTTTCAGCCTTTCGTAGAACTTTGCTTTCCGCACTGGGTTGAAAAGATCAACTGGAATATTCCTTATAAGGTTCTTAAGGGAGAATTTCCTGCAGATCAAGGAAAGCAGATTTGTGATATGCTTTTTGAAATCGAAATGAAAAACGGGGTGAAGCGTCTTGCGCAATTACATTTTGAAATTCAAGGACAGAAACAAGACGATTTTGCATTTCGAATGTTAAGCTATAACATGACTATTTATAGAAAACATCGAAAACCTGTCATTAGTACGGCTATTTTTTTAGATGATGATCTTTCTTGGAGACCTAGTTCTTTTGAACAAGATGATCCTTTTACTGGAACACCTTATCATCACTTTTCTTTTAATATGCTAAAGATTGTTGATTATAAAGGTAAAGAAGGGGCGCTAAAAAAAGAAAAAAATATTTTTTCTTTAGTGATCTTAGCTCAACTAGCGATCATGGACGCTCGGGACAATCAGGATCTGAGAAGGATGCATAAATTAGCTCTTGCCAAAAAACTATTTAATAGCGGCTATAATAAGGAAGATGTTTCCAACTTGTATAAGTTTATTGATTGGCTTATAAAGCTAAATTCAGAGCATATGAAAACTTTCGAAAAAGAAATTGTAGAAATTGCTGGAAAAGAATCATGGATGGATTGGGATCCAGTTTATGTAAGCACTTTTGAGCAAGTTGGAATTATGAGGGGTATGGAAAAAGGTATGCAGCAGGGTATGCAGCAGGGCGTAGAGAAGGGTAAGCTTGAAGCCTTGCGATCTACCTTGGATCGACAACTAAGGCGCCGTTTTCCGAAAGATATTACAGCGCAGCATCTTTATTTAATCAACAAAGCAGATTTTGAAACGCTTGCACAATGGGCTGAGAACCTTGTTGTGGCTGATAGTGTTGAGGATATTTTTAAAAGATAAATGATCCTCGCTAATAAATTTTAAGAATAAATTTCTATGAACTTGACCGAACAAATTGATCACGATCTTAAAGAAGCAATGAAAGCTCGTGATGCTTTCAAACTTGGAACCTTACGCATGCTTAAGTCTGCGTTGAAATATAGTGCTATTGAGCAAGGTGGAGCTTCTGCAACACTTTCAGATGCGGATGCCATGACTGTTATCCGTAAACAAGTCAAGCAACGAGAGGATGCAATTCTCAGTTTTGAACAGGGTGGTAGGCCAGAACTTGCAGAAAAAGAGAAATCTGAGATAGCTCTTCTCAAGATTTATCTTCCGCAGCAGCTGTCTGAAGAAGAGCTTCAAGTTCTCGTGAAAGAAGCAATTGCCGAAGTAGGTGCCACGTCAAAAGCTCAAATGGGAGCTGTCATGAAGGCGTCTCAAGCAAAGGCTGCAGGTCGTGCTGATGGTCGACAGTTGAGTGCTGTTGTGCAGCAGCTTTTGCAATAGGCATGTTTTCAAGAGCCGCGATCATTGTCGCAGCAGGATCAAGTCAGCGTTTTGGTCAGGACAAGTTGATGAGCCTGGTTCAAGGGCGACCGCTGATCATTTATTCCCTTGAAGCGTTCGCTGGCATTTGTTCAATAGAAGAAGTTGTTCTGGTTGTTGCGCAGGATCGTAAAGATTCTTTTTTTCAGCTGCTAGAGGAAATGCTTCCTCTAGAGTTGAGAAAGAAAATCAAGATTGTTTCTGGCGGAAAAAATCGTTACGAATCGGTGCGGCAAGGCCTCCAAGTTCTTCCTTCAAAAATCGAATGGGTTGCAATTCATGATGGGGCACGCCCATTGATTTCTCAACCTATGATTGATCTGGCTTTTGAAAAAGCCTCCGAACATGGAGCTGCTGCACTAGCTGTTCCCGTTACAGACACGCTTCATCGAGCCTCTGCAGATTTGCTTGCGGAGACAACTGTAAATCGAGAAAATCTTTGGGCCATGCAAACACCTCAAGTCTTTCGCAAGGTTGATCTCATGTGTTTAGAAAGTCAGGAGAGTCAAAAAGGTCCCACGGATGAAGTTTCAGCTTTATTACAACATAAAAAAGAAACTTACCTTGTTGAAAATCGAGAGCCTAATATCAAGGTAACTTATCCTTCCGATCTCAAAATAGTTAACGCGCTCCTGTCAGTCTCTCGCAAGCCATAACAGTGTTTTGCATTAACATGGCAATGGTCATTGGGCCAACTCCTCCAGGAACAGGCGTGATGGCAGTACAGTGTTCTGCAACACTTTCAAAGTCGACATCACCTACGAGTCGATAGCCTGTTGACAAAGAAGAGTCAGCGATGCGATTGATGCCAACGTCAATAACAACGGCCCCTTCTCGGATGTGCTCCCTGCCTAATGTGTGTGGCCGTCCGAGTGCTGCAATCACAATATCAGCAGAACGGGTGATTTCAGCAAGGTGGCGAGTGCGAGAGTGAGCAATGGTTACTGTAGCATCTCCTCCTAATCCTTTTTTCAAGAGGAGTAGAGCCATTGGTTTTCCAACAATAAGGCTTCGCCCAACAATAACAATATTAGCCCCGCGTGTTTCAATCCCTTGATTAATCAAGAGATGCTGGCAGCCAAGTGGTGTGCAAGGTACAAAGCCGCTTTCATCATCCATTGCTAGTTTAGCAACATTAACGGGATGAAACCCGTCAACATCTTTACGAGGATCAATGGCTTGAGTGACAGCTTGCTCATCAATATGAGAAGGTGGTGGCGACTGCACTAGAATTCCGTGAATGAGAGGGTTGTGATTTAATTTTTCAATCAGCTGAAGAAGCTCCTTCTGTGTAGTGTTTGAAGGAAGTTCAATTTTTTGAGAAAACATGCCGAGACGTTGGCAGGCTCGATCTTTGTTTCTTACATAGGCTTGAGATGCGGGGTCTTCACCAATCAGAACAACAGCAAGGCCTGGAACGATGCCTCGTTTTTTTAAGAGAGCGAGACGTTCTAGGAGGGCTTGTTCTACTTGAGTTGCAATTTTTTTTCCATCAATAATATTCATCAGCGGATTCGGCATTTGTTTTTAAAAGTTGCTCCAATTTGATTCGTTCAGGCTCTAGATCGGTTAGCGATGGATCAATCGAGATGTAGTTGTCCGCAATCACTGTAATTTTGGAAAAGGGCCAAGGAATGGCAAAAGAGTCCCAAGTTTTTAAATGCCAAGCGCGGTGATAGCAGGCATGAAGTGGTAAAATAGGGAAGCCTGTTTTTTGAGCTAAAAAAACAACGCCAGGACCTAATGAGTATTTTGGGCCACGAGGTCCATCAGGTGTAATAGCAAGATCGTAACCTTTCTCCAATTTTTCAGTCAGTTCTCGCAATGCTGTTGAACCACGACGCGAGCTAGAGCCGCGTACGGCACCCATTCCAAGGTTGGCCATGACTCCTGCAAGAATGTCTCCGTCTTTACTTGGGCTAGTTAGCACAACGACACCACGACGAGAGAGGTGAGGATAGTGTCTCAAAAATGTAACGGCGATGGCTGGAATTCGGTTGTGCCAAAAAGTTATGAGGAGTGGTTCCTTGGAGGGGGTTGTGAGAAAACCGGATTTATCGATGACTTCTAGGCGAAGTGTGCGGAACAGCAAACGTGCTATCAGTGCTGCAAGTCCTGCAAGAATGCGTTCGCGATTGACCTTAAGCATGCCACTCATTGTTCCTGCAAATTATTTTCCATACCCCATCGGCATGCGTTGGGGGCCTCTATTCCCAGTTGATCCAGTATACGAAAGACAACTGTATCTGCGAGTTCCTCGAAGGTTTGAGGGTTGCTGTAAAAAGAGGGCATGGCAGGTAAGACAGAAGCCCCTGCTTCCATAACAGTGACAATATTGCGAGCTTGGATTAGATTCCATGGCGTTTCACGGACGACAAGGATAAGCTTACGGCGTTCTTTTAAAAAAACATCTGCTGCTCGCAGAATGAGTGTTTCAGCAGTTCCAGATGCAATGCGTCCAATAGTTCCCATTGAGCAAGGAATAATAATCATCGCATCGAAGAGGGCAGAGCCACTCGCAAAAGGAGCCATCATTGATTTATCTTGGTATTGGTGCGCTTCTGGTGGGATGGCTAAGCTTCCTAATTCTTGATGAATTACCTGTTTTGCATAACCACTCATCACAAGATGAAGGTCGTGACCTTTTCCTTGTAGGTGGTGGAGGAAGCGTTGAAGATAGAGAGCTCCACTCGCTCCAGTAGCAGCAATAACAAGACGCATGGTCAGGAGATTATAGGTTGTAGTTTTTAGGTTACAGTAAAAAAGAATTGAATTTCTAAAAAAAGAATAGAGGTTGAATCTGTCTCTTACTTATGAAAAAGAAATAAGTGAGTTGACAAAGTCGACGCCAACGGCAACAGTGGTGAGGTAAATTTTTAAAAAACCAACGAGAACGACTCTCTTTCTTTTTTTGGAGGGAGAGTCGTTTTTTTACCTTGCTATCATTCTTAACATCCCTTATTCTTTCGGACCAATTTCTTCGGCTATGACTATTATTGAAACTATCGAACAAGAGCACATGAAAAAAGACACCACTCCTTTTGGAGTTGGAGACAGCGTTCGTGTGCATACGCGTGTTATTGAAGGTGAAAAAGAACGCGTTCAGATTTACGCTGGCATTGTCATCGGCCGTAAAGGTACAGGAATTAACGAAACATTTACGGTTCGTCGTATTTCTTATGGAGAAGGAGTTGAGCGTGTGTTTCCACTTCACTCTCCTCGTATTGCCAAAATTGAAGTAGAGAAAAAAGGCGCTGTTCGTCGTGCGAAGTTAAATTATCTCCGTCAGCGTAAAGGCAAATCTGCTACGACTGTTAAAGAGCAACAGCAAAATCACGCCTAACTTCTACTAAGACAAGGGACTCAGCTGTTCGTTGATTAACTTGTTGTTGATAAGCTTAGTTTTGAAGCTCTGAGTTTTTTTTGGTTTTTGCTATCTCTTTAAACTTTCAATAGACGCTGGTAGTGTCTATTTGACCAATGGAAAAGAAATTGTCGCCATTAGCAAAGCAAGCTCCAACATTAGAGCATGAGCACGCTCTCTTTTCCAAGGGGATCACTTTGGTTGCCGGTGTTGATGAGGCGGGGCGGGGACCTTTAGCTGGGCCTGTTATTGCTGCTGCTGTTATTTTACCGAGAGAAATTTCTCCAAAATTGTTACAGCAACTGGAACGACTCAACGATTCCAAAAAATTATCTCCTTCTGTTAGAGAAGGGCTTTTTAAAATTATCACTGAGACTTCTGAAATTTCTTGGTCACTAGGAGAAGGGAGTGTTCAAGAAATTGGTGATTTAAATATTTTAAAAGCAACTCATCTTGCGATGAGACGCGCGGTACTTGCATTAACTCCTGTTCCTGAACATGCGCTTGTAGATGGTCTCCCAGTGCGTGAGTTGCCTGTAGCACAGACGGCACTTGTTGGTGGTGATGGGCTCTCGATGAGTATTGCAGCTGCAAGCGTCATTGCTAAAGTGACCCGAGATCGTATGATGGAAGCATTGCACAACGAATTTCCACAATATGGATTTTTGCAACATAAGGGCTATGCTACCGCTGCGCATTTAGCTACACTTCGGCAGCATGGCCCTTGTAAGCATCATCGACGTGGTTTTTCTCCAGTGGATCAAATCACTTTTTCATTTTAAAAAGTATTCATCTCACCTTGCTCTTGGAGCTTGGGGTGAGAGAGTTGCTGCCAAGGAACTAAAGCGCCGCGGTTTTAAAATTCTTTATCGTAATTACCGTGGACCACATGGAGGAGAAATTGATCTTGTTTGCCGTGATCGAGAGACGCTTGTTTTTATTGAAGTGAAAACGCGCAGTCGTGAAGCTCATTCACGTCCATTTGATGCCGTCGATCGCAAAAAAAGAAAACTGATTCAACGAGGAGCGCTCGCTTGGTTAAGGCTTTTGGGATTTCCTGATCTTACGTTTCGATTTGATGTAGTCGAGGTGATTGCAAGCAAGCAACCAGAAATTCGTGTGATTGAAAATGCATTTTTAATGCCAGCATTTTTTAAATATTGAATGAAAGAGTAACAACAAAGAACACAAGAGATAGAAGAGGCTGTTCTTAAGTGTGCGGAGTTTTATCCATTTAGTATGCCGTCATCGAAGGGTCAATTTTTTCAATCCAGGCCAAGATTCCCCCTTCCACATTGTAAAGCTTGGAAAATCCAGCATTCTGGAGCCACAGCACAGCTTGAGCGCTACGTCCTCCTGATCTACAAAGGAGCGCTATTTCTTGATCGTGCGGTAGCTCTTGGCAACGAGACAGTAGTTCTCCAAGAGGAATCAGTTGTGATCCCTCGATGTTTGCAATTTCGTATTCCGAAGGTTCACGTACATCGATGAGTTTGATAGAGGGGTTTTGGTGTAACTTTTGTTGTAGTTCTTCAACAGTCATTACTGGGATTGAAGGAGATTTTTGATTCATAGAAATAGCGCAGGAAATTTTTTGTTCAATTAGTTGCGTGATCTTAGGATGAGCGCTGCAGAGGGGACAGAGGGGATTTTTCCGTAGCTGAAATTCTCGAAAAGTCACATTAAGAGCATTCCATTGTAAGAGTCGACCGCATAGAGAGGTTCCTATTTTCAAGATCCATTTTAAGGCTTCTGTTGCTTGCAATGTGCCGATGATACCTGGTACTACTCCTAAGACGCCGGCCTCACTGCAGCTTGGAATAAGGCCTAGAGGAGGAGGCTCTGGAAAAAGACAACGATAACAAGGACCTTGTTGATGGGCTTCAAAAAGCGTGCATTGCCCTTCAAAGCGAAAAACAGATCCATAGATCAATGGTTTCTTAAGAAAAAAAGCGAGATCATTAGTAAGGTAACGCGTAGAAAAATTATCAGAGCCATCGAGAATTACATCATAGTCGGCAGCAATTGTTGCACCATTTGTTGCGGTCAAAAAAGTATCGTATTCTTTGATTTGAATTTCAGGATTGAGCTCTAAAAGTTTTTTATGCGCACGTGATACCTTTTTTTGGCCAACATCAGCAGTGCTATAAAGAATTTGACGCTGTAAATTTGAAATAGCGACATGATCTGGATCAACAATTCCTAATTGTCCAACTCCTGCTGCGGCAAGGTAGAGCGCGGCTGGTGAGGTGAGCCCGCCTGCGCCAATGCAGAGAATTTTAGCAGCTTTTAATTTTGTTTGACCTTCAATACCTACTTCGGGAAGAAGAAGGTGGCGAGAATAACGATTTTTTTCTTCGGTATTCATGAAACAGCACACTTAGCGCAGGCGCCATAAAGAATAATTTCATGATCCGTAACCTGAAAATCTTTAGGAGCTAATTGATGAATGCCGCTCAAGCATTTTTCTAATTCAAAAACTCCCTGGCATACGTTACAGCAAAAATGATGATGGTGTCCTTTATGAGCTTCTTCATAATGAAGAGGCTGTCCCGGAAGCTCTACAGCCTTGATGCTCCCTTCTTCTAACAGTGATTTAAGCGTACGATAAACAGTTGCAATTCCGAGAGAGGGAACTGTTTTAAGAGCTAGGTGATGAATTTCCTCAATCGTGATTGGCTGATGTTTTTTTTTCAGCACAGAAGTAATGGCTTCTTTTTGTTTAGTCCTGCGAGGAGTCATGCCGGTAGATTAGCAGGTTGTTATTGAGATATCACCGTGAAATTTTAACTTTTAATATGAAAAAAGAGAATTGCTCTCGGTGTCTCTCAATTTTTAACGCATTAAAAAGTATGAACTTAAATGAAAGCCAAAATAAAAACTCAAAAGCTACTATTTTTTTCTTTTGTATGAAGTTGGATCGAAAAGTCTAAGCAAGCGAGGGAGAGAAACCTCCAGGGTCTTCAAAAAAGCAGCAACATCTTAATAACAAGAAGAGCTGAACCCCAATTTTTCAATCGCTCTACGATGCGGTGAAGGAATGGCAAGGTTTTTCAATTCGTTGCTAGAAAAGGGATGAAGATTTTTTGGAAGCGTTTCTGTTTCTCGATAGAGCTTCATGGTGATGCGATAGCGAGTGATGGGGTAGGTGATAGAAGTTACGTATTTTTTGTGTGACAGAACAGAAGTGGAGAGAGGCAAGATCCAGAGGCCCTTCCAGTGAGGTCCTGTTGATTGTTCTAAATAGATACAGTCCTTTTGTTGATAGAAAATGCGGGACTCCTTTTTTTTGGTGATTGTTGGTTTTGGCTTTTTTCTAGGGAGAGTTGCAGGGGTTTCTGCCAGGCAATGTTGAGCAAGTGGACAAAGATGGCACTGAGGATTAGCGGCCGTGCAAATCATCGATCCGAGATCCATCAATGCAGAAGCAAAGGCATACCCCCCTTTTTTAGGAAGAATTTTTTGGAGAGCTAAGACAATGGTTTCTTTTCCTTTTTTAGAGTCAATGGGTTCAGTGATATTGTGCAGACGAGCAATAACACGCATGATATTGGTATCAAGAACGGGGGCCGGTTGGTCAAAAGCAAAAGCAAGAAGTGCTGTTGCTGTGTAAGGCCCAATGCCAGGAAGATCCAATAAAGCAGGAAGTTCTTGAGGGATTTTTCCTTGATGTTTGTTCATGATGGCCTGCGCTGCTTGATGCAGTCGGCGTGCCCTAGCGTAGTAACCAAGGCCTTGCCATGCTGCTAAAACTTCAGTCTCAGAAGCTATGGCAAGATGTTCTAAAGTAGGAAAACGTTTCATCCATTCTCTAAAGCGAGGAGTAATGGTTGCAACGGTAGTTTGTTGCAACATGAACTCCGAAACCAAGACGTCATAAGGCGTTGGAGATTGGCGCCACGGCAAGTCGTGACGGCCGTTTTTCCTGAACCAGGTGAGAAGCGTGTGTTGCATGATAGAATAGTAAGCGCAAAAGAAGATAAAGAGCGCAAAAAATGAAAGAGAATTAAAAATTTTCTGTAGCCTCCAGCAGCGAGACAGTAGGCTCTTCTTATGGCACTTCACTCTCATACTATCTTACTTACTTTGGCACAAGCTGAGAAGCTTCGTGGTATTTTACAGGAGCGTGGGTTTGATTTTGAAAACAAACCTTATACGCTATTTGCAGCCAAGAGAGATCGGCTCAATATTGCTGTTTATGAAAAAGGACCCAAGCTGCTCTTGCAGGGACGCGGAATTGAAGATTTTATTACCTTTATTTTAGAACCTGAGGTGACGGGGCAAGCCTTGCTTGGATATGAAGAGGTGAGTGCTCCGCATCAGTTTACGCCTCACTTTGGCGTTGATGAGAGTGGTAAGGGCGATTTTTTTGGTCCTCTAGTCATTGCTGGGGTTTACACTGATGAACGACTCGCTAAAAAATTTAAGGATCTCGGCATTCGAGATAGCAAAGGTATTGGAAGTGACAAAAAAATTCGTGAACTTGCAGCTGCTATTAAAAATTCAAAAGCACCCTGGGATCGTATTGTTATTACGCCTCAAAAATATAACCAGCTCTATCAAAAAATCGGCAACCTTAATACGCTTCTGGCTTGGGGACATGCACGGGTTTTAGAAAATCTTTGTATCAAAGTCCCTAGTTGTCCAAGAGCGCTTTCGGATAAATTTGCGAATGAGCGGGTCTTATTGCGAGCCTTGTTAGAAAAAGGAAAGCAGCTTCAAATGGAGCAGCGAACTAAAGCAGAGTCAGACTATGCTGTTGCAGCAGCTTCTATCCTTGCTCGTGAAGGATTTGTCGACTGGCTTGAATACCGAGGAAAAGAACTTAATGTTGTTCTTTCAAAAGGAGTTTCAACAAAGGTTAAAACAACGGCCAGTGAGTTAGTAAAAATTCATGGAACGACAATCTTACCAACGATTGCCAAAATGCATTTTAAGACAGCTTCTGAAATTTGAACTCTTTTCAAT
The DNA here is from genome assembly GCA_964402065.1 of uncultured Chthoniobacter sp. GTDB lineage: Bacteria > Verrucomicrobiota > Verrucomicrobiia > Chthoniobacterales > UBA6821 > CAIWMF01. The sequence goes on from CAYOAN010000002.1 coordinate 121,008, forward strand.
TTAGAGCGTTTTAAAAATATTATAGCTGATGTAGTGCCAGGAACGAGAAGCGCAGCAACGCAGTGTATATCTCATACGCGAGGTTTCGAGCGCCGGAGTGAGGCCGCAATAGACGGCTATAAAATTTTTAACATGCTCTAATACGCTAGATCGTCAGCAGAGCTGCTCATTCATACTCGGTAAGATTCCAAATATCTTCCAAGGCTTGTAGACCATCACTCAAGATTCCAAAACGAGAGTGACCTCCATCAATCCATTCTACGGGAGCTTCGGCGATGTGATAGCCAAAATTTTTTGCGATTAAAAGGACTTCTACATCAAAAGCAAAGCCATTGATCATAGAGTAAGAAAAAATAATTTTAGCGACATCACGCCGAAATAATTTGCACCCACATTGCGTGTCATGAAATAGCGTTAAGCGTTGAGAGCGTAAGAAAAAATTAAAGGCATGACTTAAAAAGCGGCGATGCCACGGTTGCGGATGGATGATCTTGCTCTGGGGATGTCGACGATTTCCAATTAAGATGTCGTAAGAAGGGGTGGCTTGAAATTGTTCTAATAATTGAGCAATACAATGCGGAGGGACGCTCAAGTCTGCATCAATAAAAAGAATGATTTCACCCTGAGCTTGTTCAACGCCATAACGAACAGCGCGTCCTTTTCCTCGTCCATGCGTATCAATAATTGGTTTAATGCGAGGATCTCTTTCTGCCAATTCACATACCAAAGAACTTGTTGCATCCGTTCCTTGAATAATGGGAATGATTTCTAGTGAATCATGTCGAAAAAAATCTTGAAGTCGCTTGATCGTCTGTGGCAAACGCTGCTCTTCGTTTCTAGCTGGAATAAGGATGGAGAAGAAGGGAGGGTGAGTAACAGAAGAAAAGTTTTGGTCCATACCTTGTATTTGCTTAAAAAGTGGTATCACCTTACATCGAGTTGATAGTGGGGAGTCGCTTCAGTTTTTTTTCAAGAGTTGGAATACAGGCGAGCAACGCTTTGGTGTAGGGGTGTTGAGGAGTTTGTAACACTTTTTCTGTGGGGCCTTGTTCTACAATGGTGCCATGTTGCATGACAGCAACTTGGTTGGCGAGATCTCGGACAATTGCAAGATGGTGAGTAATCAAGATCATGGTCATTCCAAGTTCTTTTTTTAACTCACGCAATAATGTCAAAATTTGTGCTTGAATCGTGACATCCAGAGCGGTTGTTGGTTCATCTGCAATCAAAAGATCTGGTTTAGCGGAAAGAGCCATTGCAATCATGACGCGCTGTTGCATGCCTCCACTCAATTGGTGAGGATACGCTCTGAGGCGATCTTTGGGATGCGTGATTCCAACCATGTCTAGCCAGTGAATAATTTCATCATCGAAGTCTTGTACATCTGGACGATGAAGTTGCAACATCTCCCTCATTTGATTTCGAATCGTATAAACTGGATTCAGGGATGTTGAGGCTTCTTGAAACACATAAGCAATCCGACCGCCGCGATATTTTTGTAATTCCTTTTCAGAAAGTGCTAATAAGTTTTTTCCTTCAAAGCGAATCGTCCCTCCTTGATAAACTGCAGGTGGAGAAGAGAGAAGGCGTGTGATAGCAAGAGCAGTAGCGCTTTTTCCACTGCCGCTTTCCCCAACAAGGGCCAATATGTCGCCATGTTGTAAACAGAAAGAGACATTTCGCACTGCAGGAACAATGTGTCCTTCCGTTGAAAATCCAATATTGAGATTTTCAACTTCTAAAAGTGGCGAAGAAGATAATTGCATGAGATTTTTATTTTTCTCCCGCTTCTCGCAAAGAATCACCGACGAGATAGAAAGCAAGAGCCGTGAAAAAGATGGCAAAGCCTGGAAATAAAATCAACCACCAGGCTTCAAGGAGATAAGTTTTTCCGTCAGCAATAATATTTCCCCAGGTTGCTTGAGGGGGTTGAACTCCAAAACCAAGAAAACTCAAACCTGCCTCAGCTAAGATTGCCTCAGGGATTCCTAAAACAGCGGTAATCAAAATGACACCTATCGCATTAGGAAGAATGTGTCGTAGAATAATCGTAGAAGATTTTAGACCAAGAACTCGAGCGGCCTGAATATATGTGGTTTCTCGCAGAGTGAGGAATTCTCCGCGAACCAGGCGCGCTGTTCCTGTCCAGCTTACAAGGCCAATAACAGCCACAATATTAAAGAGGCTTGGACCAAGCAGAGCAACAGCTGTTAAAATGAGAAAAAAAGTTGGAAAGCAGAGAAAGGCATCGACAAGTCGCATGAGACATTGGTCCACTTTTCCTCCGAAATATCCTGCGATCGATCCAATAACAATACCAATTGAAAGCGAAACAATGACAGCAGTGAACCCAACTGTTAGTGAAATTGGGGCTCCATGAAGCATTCGCGAAAAAACATCGCGGCCTAAATGATCTGTTCCTAACCAATGAAGGCGGCTAGGTGGAAGTAGTTTTTGAGCAAGGTTGGTAGTATTAGGATTCATCGGCCACGGCAGTCCAAGCCGGCTGAAAAAAAGCGTTATAACTGCAAGAATTATTAAAAAAAGAATGACGCCAAGTGCGCAGAGAGCGATTTTATTTTTATAAAAACGCTTCCAAAGGCGCAACGAAGGAGATTCAAAAATAAATTGATTCATGTTCACTCAAGTCTAACTCGCGGGTCTACTAAGGCGTAGAGTAGGTCGGAGAAAAGATTTCCTAAAAGAACCAACGTGGCAACGATCATATTCAGAGTGATTAAAATGGGGTAGTCTCGTTCGAGGACAGCTTGGTATCCCAGTTGTCCCATTCCAGGATAAGCAAAGATTGTTTCGATAATGACGGAGCCGCTAATGAGGCTTGGAAGGAGCATTCCAAGCCCAGTGATCAGAGGACGAAGAGAATTTCGAAGCGCGTGTTGATAAAGAACAACTGTAGGGGAGAGGCCTTTGGCGCGTGCAGTAAGAATGTAATTTTCTTGTAATGTTTCGATCATGCTGGAGCGAAGATAGCGTGATTGAGTAGCAATGCCAGCAAGGGAGAGGACAATCGCAGGCAACATTAAGTGCCATAGTCGATCAAGCCACAAAGTAAGATGATTCGGAAAATCAATGCCGTAACTTTGAGTTCCTAAAATGGGAATGCCACTATATTTAATAAGTGTGAGGATGAGTAAATAGGAAATCCAAAATCCTGGCAGTGCAATGAAAAGAAATGAAAATAAGGAAAGCAACATGGCTTGCCAGTTTTTCCGATAGAGCGCGCTGTAGAGCCCAAGCAATGTGCCAAAGGAGAGCGAAAAAAGAATCGCTGTTATGTTTAATGACAAGGTAGCAGGAAGACGAGCTGTGATTTTTTTCATGACAGGAAGATCATCCTTCATGCTTCGCAGTTCTCCCGTGAAAAGATCATGCAGCATCATTTTGTACTGTTGGTGCAGGGGGAGATCGAGGTGAAATTTTTTGCGAAAGGCGGCCTTCACCTCCGGAGAAATTTTAGGATTCATTTCACCCCAGGGGTAAGGACTTCCTGGTGTGAGAGTCATGATGAAAAATGAAATAAAGCTAATGAGAAAAAGCAAAACAATACTGAGACCAAGTCGGCGCAGAATAAAGGCGAGCATCGCGGCAGGTTATAGGCTAGAGATTTTAGGTTACAGGAAAAAATACAGGACTAATTTCTATGTTAAAAAAGCATTGTCACTTAGTAAAAATTCCATAACATACCGGCCATGGACATTCCTGCTCCAACAATCTCTTCGTTCTCACTCGAAACTTTCGAAAGCTTTATTAAGGACAATCCTGGTGCTACCAATATCGGTATTTCTGAAGGCCGCATTGTGGAAAGAAATCCTGCAGAAGATCCAGATCAGGTCAGAACAAAAGAAGCTTTTCAACAGGCTCTAGTCGAGAAATATCCAGATCAAGCAGCGCTCGTTGAGGCAGCTTTTCATGATTTACAAGTTTCAGGAAAAACCTGGAGTGCTCATACCATTAAACAAGTCATCAAGCAAGCAGCAGAAAATGAAGATAGCTCAGTTTTGAGAGAGGGTGTTAATAGTGACCAAGAAACTTCTCAAGAAAACATTAATCAACTTGCCAGGGCGATTAACGATTATGCTGATAAAATTGTCGAGCAACTTTCTCCTGAAGAGCAAGGTGCGTTGCAAGAGCAATTGGCAGCTTCCAGTTTGGCGATTGGCGGGGCTGGGTTCGTTGGACTAGTAGCTAATCTTTCTACTCCGGAAGCTAATGCTGCGCTAGCGCATCTTATCACAACAATTAGCGCTTCTTTACCCCAAGGCGCAGCTCTTCCAATGATGGGAGCGGCCGCTCCATCGGCCCTTGCAACTGGACATGCCGTTGCAGCAAGTCTTCCTGCAACTCATCTTGCAGCCGCCGCCGCTCTCATGGGTAGTGCTACGACTGTTACTGCTTCTGCTGTTGCCGTGGAGGCGAGTATTGCTGCTGCTGCGCCTGCTATAGCTACATTTATTATTGCAGGAGCTGTTGCTCATCGTCTTTGGCTCGTGGCACGAAGAGTTCAGATACAAGCTACAGCAGCAGAACATCGTATGAGGCATCTTGAAAATGAAATCATGATGATTACAACGGGTATGATTGGCGCTGCCTGTGCTACTATTCCTCCTGCTCAACATGCTTTATTAATAGGTGCCATCATTGGTGGCATGGCAGGACAAAATTTTCTTGATGAAGGTCTCCTACATAATGCATTCCATACTATCCGAGATGGTGCATTAGGTGCTTATTTATGGGCTCACCCTGAAGTCACTGTTGCTATTGGCCGTGCTTTGAAAACGTTCTTGTTTTCCGTTGGTAAGGCTGTTGCTTCTGCGTCAGGTGTTTCAAGTGTTGCTAATCCAGTCTCTGCGACAACAACAGTAGGAATAGCTGCGGCAACCACCACTACTACCGCGGCAGCAGTCACAACAACAGCAACGGCTGGTGCTGCTTCATCAACTTCAACTGTAGGCTCGACAACGGCTGCACATGTTGCTTCAACATCTTTCTTGCCTCATTACATTACAGCAATGGTGCCTCATGGTTTGAGCTCCGCGACAGCTACTGTTACCGCTGTTATTGCTGCACATCCGATAGCAGCTACTGCTATCATCGTTGGGGGAGCCTGTGCTTTAGCTTATCAATATACTTCAGGTTCTTCGAGTTCTACCACTTCTGCTAATACTTCCGAGGATTCAACCGCATAACCAATATGAGCACTACCTTCCCTGCATTATCAAAAAATTCAAAACCTCAAGAAATTCAAAATTTTCTCAATGCTGTGGCTCTTGATCTGCAGCAAAAGAGCCAGGCTCAATTTCACGAGATTACTCAAAAAGAGAACCCTCTTGATGCGACCGTTGGAGCAACTGATGAGCTGATTAATTCTCTTTTTCAAAAAATATCCACAGAATCATTAGAGCAAGTTGGAATATATTTGATGAGTCATCCTGATGCAATCATTACGGCTACTACAGTAGCGGTTGGAGTTCCTCCAAATCCTGTTTCTGTTGGAGTTCTTGGATTGATGATGCTAGCAATGAGCAGCACAACAGCTTCTAATATGGCTGCAGCAGCTTCTAAAAACTTAGAAGAGTTTATCAAAACAAATTCGAAGGTTGATTAGGTATACTCCGATCCCTTTTGCTGGGCGCCCTTGTCATTTATCAGGCACAGTAATCAAGAGCGCCGATGTTAGAATTAATAGCGTATTAAGTTGAAAAGGGTGCGTCTTAAAGGCGCTTATTTTTTTTAAGATCTTGTTTTCAAATCTGACCCTATCTTCAGATGGTGCTTTGATTTTCGGCCTTGTCCTAAGAAATTTTTTTGCGCTTCTAACGAACTCGTTTCAATTTGATGCGCTATCGTGCGTTCTATAAAACCATTCTAAATTATAACTCCAACCAGCCTTTGTCATTTGTATAGGACTGTCGATCCAACCATGGTCAGTGGGGTAGCAGATACGATAGGAGTTTTGGCGTATGATGGAGGTCGTTTGAGGAACAAAAAGAAAAAGATAGGGTTGATCTGCATAAATAAGTTGCTGTAATTCGCCAGCGAGTTGAGTGATTTTGCAGTGATTATATTCTTGCTGTAAGGCTAACAAGAGGCGATCTGCTTCACTGTTTTTATATCCGACATAGTTCATTTCATCTGGATGGCATTGACTTGAGTCCCAGATAGCATATTGATCGTAGTTATTAGGGAGCCCCCATCCGAGGGCGACGGCATCAAAGTCTTGGGAACGCACTTGCTTTAAAAAGACAGCCCATTCATAAACTTCAATCTTCACTTCAATGCCAATTTTTTTGAGGTCGTCTTGAACAAGTGTTGCAATATCTTTTCGAATATCGTTTCCATTGTTTGTCATCAGCGTAAAACTAAAGCGCTTTCCATGACGTCGTCGAATACCGTCTGGGCCTACGTTCCAGCCGGCTTCATCCAATAAGGATTTTGCTTTTTCTGGATTGTAGGAAAAAGGGCGGACGTTGGAATTAAAAAACCATTGCTGTGGGTTGTAGATTCCAGTTGAGACAAGACCGTGACCGTAGAGAATATAATGAATCATTTCTGGAATATTGACTGCTTGTGCTAAGGCGCGCCGAACTTTCAGATCTTTGAAAAGATCTTTTCGTAAGTTCCAGCCAACGTAAGTGTAGAGATTGCTTGGAGCATCGAGGAGTTCGTAGCTTGGGTTATTGCTAAAACTTTTGATTGCAGAAGGAGGTGCATCCCAAAAATCAATTTGGTTTGTTTCAAAAGCAAGGCGCATGGTGAGAGCGTCTGGAAAAATATGAAAAACCATCGAGTCAAGCCATGGCTTCCCTAAAAAATAAGCATCATTTCGTTTTAAGCGGATGTACTCATTACTTTTCCAAGTATCAAATTTAAAAGGACCTGTTCCTACTGGATGTCTATTAAAAGAGCCTGCCCAGTCGATGGGGTTAATTCCCTCAAGAAGGTGTGCTGGTAAAATAGCAGTTGTCCAACTAAGCAGAGCTGGTGAAAAAGGAACACGGTAATGAACCAAGATCTGCCAATCATCAGGTGCTTCCAGTGAGGCAATTTTTTCAAAGTCGCTACGCAATGGAGAGACAAGACGATTATCCATGATGGCATGGTAAGTAAAAATCACATCGCGTGCAGTGAATGGTCTTCCATCATGCCAACGCACATCATGTCGCAGTTTGAATGTAATAATCGGCGTCGTTGTTGCTTGAGAGATGGACCATTCTTGAGCAAGGTCTCCAACCAGTTCGAGGTTTTCATTTTGCTTGAGCAGGCCATTGTAAAGCATGGACATCACGGCTCCTGACGCTAAATCTGGCTGTTGTAGTGGATTGAGCGTTGCAGGTTCCGCATTCAACCCTAACGACATTTCATTTTTCTTCTTAGCCGCAAGATGTTTTGTGCTCCAAAAAGAAACGGCCAATAGCAAAAGTAAAGCTGCTGGAATGCCATAAAGAAAAGTTCGGATTGGATTCACAGAGGGAAATTAATCACAAAGGGATATAAGAAGACAAAGAATAAAAAGCTTTTTTTTCAATTGTTATTCAATTGTTAAACTCTTAAGATTTTCACCCCTTCAAATTTTTTACTCATGAATGTTACTACTGAACAAAAAGAAAATTGTGTGATTGATCTTCATATCACGCTTCCTGCTGATCGCTTCGAACAAGAATGGAAGCGCATTACCGAAGAATATTGCCGTTTAGCTCGAATTCCCGGATTTCGCAAAGGTAAAGCTCCACGCTCTGCTGTAGAAAAAAAATACGGCAAAGAAATTAAACAAGAAGTCACGGAAAAGCTCATGCAGGCTGCCGTGAGGGAAGCAGTTCAGGAAAAAAAGATGGAGCTAGCGCAGTATCCACAAGTTAAGGATGTAACATTAAACGAAGACCAAACATTGGCAGTAACAGCAACGGTGGTTATTAAGCCTGAAGTTGAACTTGCTCATTATAGTGGGCTCGAAGTTTCTGTTGAAAAACATCTTGTTGATGACGCTGCGGTTGAGCGTCAGCTTTCAAAGATGCGCGAAGATGCTGCTGACTTTGTCACAGTTGAAGGACGAGGCTTGGAGATGGAAGACTTTGCAATCATTGATTATTCTGGGACATTAGAAGGAACAGCATTGCAAGAAAGCTATCCTGACCTGCCACCAAGCTACGCATCACGACAACATGCTTGGTTCCGAATGGAAAACAAATCCCCTTTACCTGGCTTTGCTGAAGCCCTTCTTGGAATGAAACCGGAAGAATCAAGAGAAGTGACTATCACTTTTCCAAAAACTTCTCCTGAAGAAACACTGCGAGAAAAAACAGTTGTTTATACCGTCAAGCTTCATGAAATTAAAGGGCGTGAACTGCCTGCGTTAGATGATGAGTTTGCTAATAAATTGAAATCAGGATTAACGCTTGAGGCTCTTCAGCAAGAGATCCGCAATTATTTGCAGCAAATGATGGACTATCAATTTCAGCAAAAGACTCAAGCTGCGATTATCAAAAAATTGTTAGAACAAAATCCGTGTGAACCTCCCGCAACAATGGTTGAGCGCGAAGTGACCAATGTTCTTCAAAATGTCATTCGAGAAAACCAAGAGCGTGGTGTTCCTGAAGAGATGATCAAGTCTCACCAAGAGGAACTCATGACCTCTGCTAAGCAGAGTGCAGAAGAAAAAGTAAAGTTGCATTTTATCCTCCATAAAATTGCTGAAACAGAAAAAATTGAAATTACTCCAGAAGAATTACAACAGCAAATTATGATGCTTGCTCAGCGTTATCGAATGACTGTTGAAAAATTGTTAAAGGAATTGAAAAAGAACCATGCTCTTGGAAATGTTCAAGAGGACCTTGTTTTTAACAAAACACTTCAATGGCTTGTTGACCATGCTAAGATTACAGAGCTCCCTGCAAGCGCTCCTGCTGAGGATGATTGTAGCGAACCAGGTCACGTTCATGGGCCTCATTGTCATCACTAATTTAATATGCAAATGATTATGAATTCTTCTTCTCCTAAAAATTCGATGCTCGTTCCAGTTGTCATCGAACAAAGTGGTCGTGGTGAACGGAGCTATGATATTTATTCCAGGCTCCTCAAAGATCGGATTATTTTTATCGGAACGGAAATTAATGACCAAGTCGCTAACTTGGTCATTGCTCAACTCCTCTTTCTACAAATGGAAGATCCAAAAAAAGATATTCACATCTACATCAATTCACCCGGTGGTTCTGTAACAGCAGGGTTGGCAATTTATGATACGATGCAGTTTATGACATGCGATGTTGCTACCTATTGTATGGGAATGGCTGCAAGTATGGGAGCTGTGCTTCTATGTGCTGGTACCAAAGGGAAGCGCTTTGCTCTTCCAAATTCTGACATTATGATCCATCAAGTCTCTGGTGGAGCACAAGGAACAGCAAGTGACGTTGAACGAAGTGTTGAGTTCATGTACAAATTAAAACGACGCCTGAATCATATTTTGGCGCATCACTCAGGCAAAAATGTCAAAGATGTAGAGCGTGATGCCGATCGTGATTATTACATGACAGCTCAAGAAGCCTGCAAATACGGACTCGTTGATGAGGTTGTTAAATCAAGGAAAGAGATAAAAATTTTTCCAGAGAGCAATCATGAGAAGCTTTAAGCTATAACGAAGATTATTTTTCTCGAAAAAATATAAAGCTTATGAGGGCTTGATTAAGGTTGAGCAAAATTGCTTGCAAGTCGAGCCCCTTCAATATCACGGCGAAGTCCCATAAAAAATCGTGAGTGCTCATGACGTGTTGTCTCCTATTAATCAGCTAGCTGATCAAAAGGACCAACAATCCTCAACGATTCTTTGGGGTGTTGATGTTGGGGGAACCAAAATTGAAGCAGCTATTATTAAGCCTGATCATCCTGAGATCGCGCTCTATCGCCGGCGTGTTCCAACAGAGAGAGAAAAAGGCTATGATCATATTCTTCAGCAGATTTTAAAACTGGTCCAAGAATTGGAACAGCTGTCTGGGATGCAGCGTCCCGCAAGGATCGGTTTTGGAACACCAGGTGCTATAGATCCAACAACCGGAACATTAAAAAACTCTAATACGCAGTGCCTCAATCATCGCTTTTTACAAAACGACCTTTCCAACCTCTTGGAAGTTGACGTCTTGCTTGCTAATGATGCCAATTGTTTTACCTTGGCTGAATCGACGTTAGGAGCTGCAAAAAATAAAAGCGTCGTCATGGGATTGATCTTAGGAACAGGTGTTGGTGGAGGGCTTGTGATCCATGGCTCTCTTATCCAAGGGCTCCATGGCATCGCAGGTGAATGGGGGCATAATACGCTACGTGGAGAAGAAGCCCGCTGTTACTGCGGCAAGAAAGGGTGTAATGAACAGGTCTTTTCAGGTCCAGCTCTTCAACATTTTTATGAAGAGAAAACTGGGGAACAGCTACAGCTTGCTGAAATTGTGAGGCGTGCTGAGTTTGGTCAAGTCGCCGCAGTAGAGACATTACATCGACTGCAAGAAAAGTTTGCAGAGGCCATTGCCGTACCAATTAATATTCTTGATCCCGATGCAATTGTTATCGGAGGAGGCGTTGGGAATATTGATCTTTTGTACGATCGAGAGACACATCAAAAAATTTTACAGTACGTTTTTAATAATGAACTAAAAACATCCCTTCTTAAGCCTGCGCTGGGAGATAGTGCTGGCGTCTTTGGTGCAGCTTTACTACATACTCAGGGGGATTAGCCAAACATATTGCACGTCAGCAAGATTTTAAAATTCTATAGCCAAACATGGCGACGACACTCTTTTTCGCTGCAGCCTTCGGCGTTTGATCCAGCTGTCGCCGCGTTATACGGATCTATTCAGCTTGCAAGGATCTAAAGAAGGCTGCGCTAGAGTCTAATTTGGCTTAGGCCGTATGTTGAATAACGGCCTCTGCTGTACAGTAAATTGCTCTGAAGTACTCGAGTTAACGTCGGTTCGCGCTACAGCGCAATGCATTTTCCATTGCTAAAATAAAACGCTGAGTTCGTTGACTTGAGAAGACGCCGTGGTGCATGGCATTTGGTAAAAAAGAAAAACCTAATTCGTATTCAGGGATTGCAAAAGCAATAGCCCCACCAGCCCCAGGATGACCAAAGGAGCGAGGAGTAGGGAAGATATTCAGATTTCCACTCATCATGAAGCCTGTTGAAAAAACTGTTTCTGCTCTCAGGACACGGTCGATACCTGAAGTCATCGGTGTTTCCATCCAGTCTTGAGTCTCTTTGGTAAAGTAAGAATTATTGTCCTGAGTCGCTAAGAGAGAATAAAATTTTGCTAATGCATCAGCATTGCTGATCGCTCCTGAAGAGATAATCGAAGTTTGGCGTATGGCCGGTTGATTCATTAACAAGATCGAAAAATTTCCACCTGGCTCCATAAAGGCACGTCGGGTAAGAGAGGACTGATCCATGTATGCTGTCCCAAAATCACTTGGTGGTGGTGCTATTTTTGCAGGAATAACATCAGCAGTTTTTGAAATTAAATCTTTAGGAATGCCAAACCAAAGGTTGAGTCCAAGAGGATTGGCAAATTGAGTGCGCCAATAGTCAGCAAGAGAAGCGGCACCTGTGATGCGACGCAACAATTCATCAATGAGATAACCGAATGTTCGTGCTCCATATCCATGTCCTCCATCGAGGTCCCAGTTGGGAGGTTGAGTGGCAAGTGCTGCAACAATGGAGTCATGATCAGTAAGTGATAGTCCTTTTTGTTCCAAAGCAGCGAGTCCAGCCCGGTGAGAGAGGAGCTCTGCAATCGTAATATTTTCTTTTCCTGCTTGAGCAAATTCAGGCCAAAAACTTGCAACGGGTTGATCCAAAGAAAGATTGTTTTCTTGCAATGCATGTAATAAACAAGCCGCCCCAATTCCTTTTCCTGCAGACCAAATCAGTGTGATCGTATCGCTTTCCCAAGGCTGGGTAGCAGCAGCATCTTTCCACCCGCCATAGAGCGAAAGAATTTGTTCTCCTCGATGATACAAAGCTACTGAAGCGCCACCGAGGAGTTCTTCTTCAAGTGTTTTTTCAAAAACCAAAGTTAGTTGTTGTTTTAGTTTTTGAAATAGATCAGTCATAAAATTGTAAGATCGATGTTATAGCGTATTAAATTGAAAAGGGCACGCCATAAGCTTGTTCTTTTTGTTAAGGAGTGCGTTTTCAGATCTTACGTTATCTTCAAGATAGCGCTTCGGTCTTCAGCCTTCTCCTAAGAAAAAATTTCTGCGCCTCTAACGAGCCCTTTTCAATTTAATACGCTATAGATCGCTCTAAGGGAGATGGAAGGGGAGAGGTAGGGCAGATATTTTATCGCTCTCGTAACGAGAAAGCCACAAAAGTTAACGAGACCAGGTAGGCGAAGTTTTTTGATGTAGAGCTGGCTGTGTCATACTCTTCAAATCAACATGTGAGCCTAACTAACGTAATATTCGTAGGCTGTTCCGACTTTTGCAGTAGGGGGGATGAGCTATTCGGGGTGCAATCCGATGACTGATGTCATCAGCCATCGGCAATAGCTAGGGCCGCTAGATCAAGCTCTTTATTGCTTTAGAAGAACAGCAACGCTGATTTAAGCGATGGTTACTTCAGGGCAAAGGTAAACATCCTGAATTGCATGAAGCAGCTTGACGCCCTCTTCCATCGGGCGCTGAAACGCTTTACGGCCAGCGATAAGTCCAGTACCACCTGCTCGTTTATTGATAACAGCCGTTTTGACAGCCTCTGCAAAATCGTTTTCACCGGAAGCTCCGCCACTATTAATGAGACCGGCACGTCCCATGTAGCAATTAGCAACTTGATAACGGCAAAGATCAATAGGGTGATCCGAAGTGAGTTGTGTATAAATACGCTCGTCAAGTTTTCCATAACTGGAGTTGCCACTATTAAGAGCTTTGTAGCCGCCATTATTTTCAGGCAGCTTTTGTTTGATGATGTCAGCTTCGATGGTTACACCAAGGTGATTTGCTTGGCCGGTGAGATCTGCTGAGAGGTGGTAGTCTTGATCTTTCTTAAAAGCAGGATTGCGCAAGTAACACCACAGCACTGTTGCCATTCCAAGCTGGTGGGCATAGCGAAAAGCCTCTGCAACCTCAACAATTTCATGGCCGGCATCATCGGAGCCAAAATAAATGGTGGCGCCTACTGCAGCAGCCCCCATCTCATAAGCTTCTTCAACGCCACCAAACATAATTTCTTTAAATTGGTTGGGGTAGGTGAGGAGTTCGTTATGATTGAGTTTTACTAAAAACGGAATATGGTGAGCATACTTGCGCGCGACAGCACCGAGTACGCCAAAAGTGGAAGCAACCGCATTGCATCCTCCCTCAATAGCGAGTTTGACGATATTTTCTGGATCAAAGTACATCGGGTTTTTGGCAAAGCTAGCCCCTGCTGAGTGCTCGACACCTTGATCGACAGGGAGAATAGAAAGGTAACCGGTGCCACCAAGACGGCCATGGCTGTACATCCGTTGAAGATTGCTTAAAACGCGAGCGTTACGATCTGTTTGAGAAAAAATACGATCTACAAAATCAGCCCCTGGCAAGTGGAGCATTTTTTTGTCAATGGTGGTGCACTTGTGATCAAGAAGGGAAGAAGCTTCGCTGCCGAGTTGTTGTTGGATGGTTTCGATCATGGAGTGGAGAATAGCCACAAAAAAACGCAAAGAACACAAAAAATTTAAAAATGAAAAATAGAATTTTTAAGCCAAAATTTCTAATTTTTTTTGGATTTTTTCAATCGGGTGTGCTTTCCCTTTTTGAAGAAGAGCATGATAATTTTTCAAACCGGATTGATATTCTCTCATCCATTCTTTGGCGAATTGTCCGGATTGAATTTTTTTTAAGGCGCCATGCATTCTTTTTTTTACGGAAGCATCGATGATCGTTGGTCCCACGGTGAGATCACCATATTTAGCCGTTTCAGAGATAGCTTTCCTCATACCGCTGATGCCAGATTGATAGATGAGGTCGGTGGTAAGTTTGAGTTCTCGCAAGGTGCTGATATAGGCGAGTTCTGGTGACACGCCTGCTTCTATTAACGTTTCAAATCCTTTTTGAATCAAAGCGGTGACGCCACCACAAATCACTGTTTGCTCTGCAAAGAGGTTGCTTTCGGTTTCTTCTTTAAAGGTTGTTGGAATAATATGGTTCTTTTTACTTCCAATACCGTGAGCCCAAGCTAATGCAAGTTGATCCGATTTTTTTGTGTAATCTTGGTGAATTGCTGTTGCTGTTGTGATGCTTTTTTTTGAAAGAAAAGCCGCGCGGACATTGGGGCCAGGACCCCCTTTTGGTGAAACCATAATCACATTAATATCTTTTCTTACTTCAATGAGTTTGTAATGCATCACAAAACCGTGAAGAAAAAGAAGTGTCATGCCCGGCCGCAAATAAGGCTCAATTTCTTTTTTGAAAATTTCAGGAATTTTTAAATCTGGAAGTGCCAGACAAATGAGATCCGCTTGCTTTATTGCTTGTATGGTTGTTACCACCTGAAAGCCGTCTTGGCGTGCTGCTTTCCGGCTTTTGCTTTTTACAGGAAGACCAATCAAAACCTCAATGCCCCTATCCCTTAAATTTAAGGCTTGTGCGCGCCCTTGAGAACCGAAACCAAGAATTGCGCAAGGTTTTGAATGCAAGAACGAGAGGATTTTTTTCATGAGAGTGCTCTCAACTTTGTAATGACGTTAGGAATAACATCGAGAGCCTGGTCTATTTCGGTATCCGTAGTGAAACGTCCGAAGCTAAAGCGCAAGGTAGCCCGAGCTTCTTGGAGGGCAAGGCCCATTGCACTTAAAACATGTGAGGGTGTTCGTGATTGTGTGTTGCAAGCGGAGCCGGCTGAGCAGTAAAGATTTTCTTTATCAAAGAGAAAAAGAGCGGCAGCAGCTTCGATGCCATCGAATGTTAAGCTGCTAGTATTGGAGAGGCGAGGGGCATTGCTACCATTCAAGCTAACGTGTGATACAAAGCTCATCACTCTTTTTTCAAAGTCATTTCGTAGTGCTGTGAGGCGCAAGCTTTCAGCAAGAAGTTTTTCTTGAGCCATCATGGCTGCATGACCAAAGGCAACAATACTGGCAACATTTTCTGTGCCGCCACGCCGAGCTCCTTCTTGGGATCCATATAACAAGGGGCTGTAAGAAGCGTGACGATGAACGTAGAGAGCTCCAACGCCTTTTGGTGCATAGATTTTATGGCCAGAGAGCGATAGATAGGAGATAGGAACTGATTGGAGGTCTATTGGGATTTTTCCAGCAGCTTGAACTGCGTCAACATGAAGAGGGATATTTTTTTCTGCAGCGATAGCAGCAATTTTTTCAATAGGGAAAATAACGCCGGTTTCGTTATTGGCCAACAGGAGCGAGATCAAGGCGGTGTGAGGCGTGATCGAAGCAGCTAATTGTTCAAGAGAAAGACTTCCCTCTCGATCAACTGGAAGGTAGGTGACTCTATATCCGCGAGCTTCGTAGTGACGACAAAGCTCCAAAGTAGCGCTGTGTTCAACGGCGGAGGTAATGAGATGACGTTTCTCCGGATTCGCTTCTAAGGCTGAAACAAAGGCTGTGATAATTGATTCAGTGGCACAGCTTGTAAAAGTAATTTCTGAAAAAGTTGCTCCGATAAGTTTGGCAACTTGCTTGCGCGCTTCGTCCAAAGCTGTTGCTGCATCGCGTCCCAGTGAATAAAAACTGGAAGGATTTCCAAACTCTGAACCAAGAAAAGGAAGCATGACCTCGCGTACAGCAGGATCAATCGGAGTCGTTGCGTTGTAATCGAAATAGAGCATCAGGAAAACCTAAAAGGCCGTAGACTATAGGCTGCAACTCTCTTTAACTTTGGTTGAAACTTTAGTGTTAAGAGGAGAAGTGGGCTTTGGTTTTTCTTGCTGTTGACCATCGTCATCATCATGACCATCGCTTTTCTCTTTTTCATGCGGGTCAAAAAAATGATCAAAGGCAAGAAAGAAGGACTTGGCATGCCGTGCTAAGAGGATATTAGCAAGAATCACTGGAACAAGGACCATCAGTAGGAGATACAAAATGGGAGGGTGAAACTTTAAGTCGAGTGTGAAATAAAGAGTAAGTCCAATGAGGCTTCCCATACCATAACTGCCAGCCCAAGTTGCTAGGAGGAAATATCCTGGTTCTCGTTCATAAGGATAACCGCAGTGAGGACAGCCATCAATGGGCGTAAACCAGTCACGGAGTGAGCGTGTTTTTTTTAGTGAAGGAAAAATGGGAGTGATTCCACAGGTGGGGCAACGAAGTTGGAGCGACCTAAGAAAATAGGTCCAAGCTGTACGAAGGCGATAACGAGAGGGAGTGTTCATAAAAATTAATGCGTCCACCTTCCATTTGAAGCTAAGGTTGGATGCCATCCTGGACTGTCACTATCGGCGTAGTTAGTGGCTCCAATGGCGCCAATCATCGGCTGGTGGATGGCTTTGCGCCAAAGTCCGCTCATACTTTCTCCAGTGTGGCAGCCCCAGCTTTTGATGAAAGCATGAGGAGCAAAAATGGCAGGATTGATTTGGGTTAACTCTGTTTCATGCAGGCATGCCTTAGATCCCGTGTCTATTTGATTGCTATAATCAAACATGAAGCAGGCACGATTGGAGTGACCAAAATATTCAAAGTCAGCAATTTTTTCCCGGTCACGCGAACGTCCATTGTTGAGGTAGTTTAGAAATTCTTTTTGAGAGTGAAAAAAAACAAGATGAGCTTTGTATTTGTCGCGTACGGATTTGATGTTAGCTAGGAGATCTTGTTTCTCTTGACGCTGGCCTCGCCGTTGATAAGCAGGCTCGTAAACCATCCAGGTAATTTCATCTTGAGGTCCTGCTTTCGCTCGAAGTTCTGCAAGCCGATTACGAGCTCCCCTAATAAAGTTGGCCCACCAATGATCATGAGGGATTGGCTTGTATTGCTCCCATTCAATGAGAGAAGGTCCGCCGCTAACAACGATGAATTCGCGTTGAAAGCTTGCGGAAGCATGGAGCTGGGCTGGAATAAAGGAGGCAGCGAGTAGAACAATTCCTAAAGCAAAAAGCCAAATTCTCATGATGAAGAGTCCTATCTTAGAGCTTTAGAAGTCCTTCTCACAAGATTTTTAGCTTTTTTGAAGGGCTTGAGAGGCGGCTTTTGTTTAGCAGAGGAAGAAGTTGCTTTAGTTAAGGCTTCTAACTCCTCTTTTTTCAAATCACGATAGCGACCAAGCGCCAAGCCATGGAGTTTGATGGGACCAAGGCGAACACGAATAAGGCGTTTGACTTTGAAGTCGAGGATTCCAAGCATAACGCGAATCTGGCGTTTTAAACCTTGATGCAGTACGAGCTTGATTCTGTAAGGACTTATTTGTTTAACAGATTCAACCCGAGCCATCGTTCCTTCCATCCAGATGCCCTTTTTGAGCGCCGCAGCTGCTTTTGGTGTGAAAGGTTGATCAAGGGTGACTTCATATTCTTTTTCGATACCACGTGAGGGGTGAAGTAAATTTTGAGCGAACATTCCATCGTTGGTGAGGAGCAATAAACCTTCGCTGTCTTTGTCTAGGCGGCCCACATGAAAAAGTGTGACTGCTTCCGGAGGGAGTAGATCAAAAATTGTTTTTGAGGCGTGTCGATCGGAGCGCGTAGAGACATAACCGGGAGGCTTGTGCAAAAGGAGATAGCGATGCCGCGCTTGGTGAATCTGGCGACCATTCACTCGGACATCGTCCTCAGGGGTGACGCGGGTAGCGAGGTTGCGGCAGACGCTTCCATTAATCGAGACGCGTCCTTCTAAAATGTCTTCTTCACACGAGCGTCGTGATCCGAGGCCAGAGGAGGCGAGGAAGCGATTGATGCGAATACTATGGTCATTCATAAACGATGGATGATGTTATGCGATGTCTTCTTTTGTTAATTGGAGGCCGCGCAAAATTTTTAAAAGCAGTTCTGATCTGATGTTTTTCCTGAGTGTGCTAGCGCAAAAGTACGACGGCCATTAGAATCGCAGAGAAAACCATGGATTCCTTTCACTCTTGCAACAGTAAAATCAGGCTTGCTAAGGAAGATGATAAGTTCTTGTCCTGTAATTTTAAGGAGTGTTGCCATACTTAGATGGCAACACGTTGAGTACCGATAAAATAAGAGGGTTCATAAAAAGAATTTTTGGTTACTTCTAAGCAAACCTCCATTGCGTCACGAATTTTTTTCATGAAAACAGCCAATGAGTTTGCTTGAGTGTGGCATTCTTCGAGCGTAGGGACTGAAGCAATAAAAAATCCTTCAGCATCACGTTCGATAACGACATTCAACTCATTCTTTTTATGCATGGTTGTAAAATAACAAGAAAAGGAATCTTAGCAAGATTTGAAGAAATATACCGACGACAAATGAGTTTTAAAAATTGCTACTAGTTGTTGTTGCCACTGGCTGTGTTTTCCTCACTTACGTTATGGGCTAGCGTCTCGCTCAGATCGCCTTGCCGGAAACAAAAACTCCCGCACATCATTTTCCTAAAAATCATTCATCATCGGTATAGAAAAGCTCTTTTCATTTTTTTCATGGATTTGTTGACGTTAAACGCTATTTTTTTTCTATGGCTGATCCTTATCTGAATTTATTAGAAGTGCTGCGGTTGCATTATCAGTTACCTGCATTTCCCGAGTCGTTGCCCTCAACGCAATTTCATATGAATTTAGAAAATGGCCTAACAATTACGATTGATTGGCATTCTGAGACGGAGATGGTGGAGCTTTTTGCTACGATTGGAACTTACAATCCTGAGCGAGAGGGCCAAGTCATGAAGACCTTAATGCAGGCCAACTATCTTTGGGCAGCAACCGCTGGAGGCACTCTCAGTGCGCGACCAGACATCAAAACTATCTATCTCGCTTATCAAGCGCCGATCGTTGCCTTTGTGGAAGGACGAGAAGAAGATTTTGTGAACCTTATTGGAAAATTTGGAGCTGTGGCTTCGGATTGGAAAATTTTGTTGCAGGAGCTTTCAGAGGGAGAACAGAAAGTTTCTGAGAATAAGCAAAACGCTGTTTCTTAAATTTATTCATTCAGCAAAATCTATGTCTTCATGGCTTGGAAATATTTTTGGATCAGGAAACGCTTCGATACAACAGGCACCAGCTCCTGAAAAGAGCGATGTTAGCAGTTTGTTAAATGAGGAAGGTAAGACTGCAGAAGGAATCTCGATATCACAGGTAGAACGATTTCCTACTAAGGAAATTGGACATCGTTCAGACATTTCTGAAATGCCCCATGCGAATTCTGGTTCATCTCATCAGCTAGCAATAGTAGATAATAAGAATAGGTCGAAGGAGTCTCTCTCTCTCCTCAGTTTAGCTGATTTAGACAACGTTGCTGAGCATTATGAAATTACGGCTGATATTCATGAAAATATTTCTTATCATCAGTTTCATCGTGACACAAAGGATCAAGCGCCTTCTCTGTCACAGCGCTTCTATCGAGCTGCAACACGGACTCAAAGTCAGCAAGAAGCTTATCACCGCGGGATCATGAAAGTGAGGGAACTGCTCCGAAAGGAGTATGATACTAATGCTGTTGACCGTTTTGATCGTTATTTTTCTTATCGTATCTGGGCTAAAAAGCCGCTCACAGTGCGAGCGTTGAAACAGTTTGTCGATCAGGAAAATGAACTTCGTTTAGGTGAAATCAATATTAGCACGCTATCAGGAGAGGCTTCCAGTTTAGAGGAGCTTCAACAGTCGTTCCCTTCTGCAAAAAGCGAGGAAGGGTATCATATTATCGGAGGGAATAAAGTTCCTGCTCCGGTTAAGAAAGCATATTTTCTCTGGATTCAGCATTCTTGGTTTGAAACGGCAGAAGATGAGGATCGCAGAAAAGGACGTGAGGCTGGTATCGAAGAGGCAAAAAATGCGATTTTGGACTTAGTTTCTCGTGATGAGAATAACCTCACTAGGAAGCACGTTAAGCATTTGTTTGACTGTCATTTCGCAATCAAGATGGACAAGAAAGAAGCCTTAACCGTGAAGGAGCTCTCTACTTTTATTGATGCTGCAATTAAAATTAGGGATAGGGAAGGTGGACTGTTAGGTGGGCTTTATGCTGCTGCTCGAACTGCTCAAGATCAAGGAGAAGATGTAAGTGCGGCAGTTTATGATTTTTTCAAAACAGCTTATCATGCCTTAGGTCTTGCTGCAGGAGCCGCTATTGTTCTAGATCAAGAGCGCAACACCAATGATCCCATTATGGGCTTAGTGAAGGGAATTGCGACGGGAGCATTAGTTGCTTCGGAAAATGATACCGAACGAATTTTGACAGCTGCAGCAATGAGCCTCATTTCAGCACCAACAGCTTCTTCTCAGGGTTCTTGCACGAGGTCTATCCTCAAATTTTTTACTTTCGGACTCTACTAAAAATTTTCACCCTTTCCACCCTTCAACTTTTCTTCCTATGCGCATTCTCTCCGGCATTCAACCTAGTGGCACTCTTCATCTCGGAAATTATTTCGGAATGATGAAGCCTTCCATCGAATTACAAGATCAAGGGGAGGCTTTTTATTTTATTGCCGACTATCATGCTTTGACGACATTGAAAGATCCTGCCGTTTTGCGAAAAAATGTGAGAGAGGTCGCCATTGATTTTCTTGCAGCGGGTCTTGATCCCAAGAAGAGTTGCTTTTTTTGTCAGAGCGATGTTCCTGTGGTGACAGAGCTTTCTTGGATCTTAACAACAGTAGCTCCCATGGGCTTGTTAGAGCGGTGTCATTCCTACAAAGACAAAATAGCAAAAGGTATTTCTGCATCAGTCGGACTATTTTCTTATCCAATTTTGATGGCTGCGGATATTTTGATTTATGACAGTGATATTGTTCCTGTCGGTAAAGATCAAAAGCAACATGTCGAAGTAGCTCGTGATCTTGCGGTCAAGATGAATGAAACGTACGGCCCGCTTTTTAAACTGCCAGAGCCAAAAATCAAAGAAGAGACGGCCACAGTGCCAGGTCTTGATGGCGCCAAGATGAGTAAAAGTTATGACAACACTGTTCCCCTTTTCTTGGAAGAAGCAGCGCTGCGCAAAAAAGTGATGTCGATTAAAACGGACTCAACTCCCGTGGAAGAGCCGAAGTCCATTGAGAACTCAGTCATCTTGGGACTCTATCAACATTTCGTATCGCCTGCCGATTATGAAGCCATGAAGGTCTCCTTCCAAGCTGGCGGTAATGGATATGGCGTTTATAAAAAACAACTCTTCGAAGCAATGTGGGAATATTTTGCTCCAATGCGAGCAAGGCGTGAAGAGCTTCTTCGAGACCCTGGCTATGTTGATGCTGTTTTAAAAGAAGGTGCTGGAAAAGCAAATGCGATTGCAACCCGAGTGCTTGAGAGAGTGAGAGAGGCCGTTGGATTGAGGTAAGGCCTGTGCACCAGTAAAAAAATGAGTGATGCTTGGTTGCGGGGGTAGGATTTGAACCTACGACCTTCAGGTTATGAGCCTGACGAGCTACCGGGCTGCTCCACCCCGCGTCAATTAGAAGAGAGAAGGTAGCTTGATATCCTTCAATCTGCAAGGCAATTCTTAATTGCTACTAGAAAATTCTACTCCTGCTTGCCGTGATCCATTGATGAGAACGGCGGGAATATCGCTGAGTGCTGTCACAACTTCAGCCAATAAATGTTGCGATTTCATCGCGTTGATAATCAATCACGGTGCGGCTGATAACCAACCACATCATTTTTGAAATCTTTTAATTTCCAGCAAAATGCGCCCTCTTCTTGATGTTTGATGAGGCGCTTAAAAAGCTCTGGGTTATCACGTTTTTGAAGTGTGCGCTCATGGAGCCCCGAAGAGCCACAGCAGAAAAGTTTGCCATACCCTTTGTAACTTCGAGGATGACCAATCAATCTTTCGGCATTGGATGGCCCTGGTACGGAGTGATGACGTGAAAACAGAAGATAACTGTAAGGAAGGCTTCGTAGATCGATTCCCAGTTGAAGAGATGCTTCTTTCCAGAAAGAAGATTGAAAAATTTCTGTTGGAGGTGGAGCAAAAAAATGGCACCAATGTCGTTCTTGCTCTGCCTGCAACATGGGACAAGGAAGGGCATGAGTGCAAGGAGCAAGAATCTGGTGACCTGATTCTAGAAAGAGGTTTCTGATCTGGCTCAATTTTCTACTAATTTCTCTCGAGCCTGGTTCTACCCAAATTACTTCATCGACACTCGTGGCTTTAGCGGCAAGTTCTAAGGCTTCTTGTTCGGACAACTCGCTTAAGACATGACTAAAAAGGAGCAAACTCTTTTTTTGAAAAGGGATTTCTAGATGTTGGCAGGTTGGAGTGATGTCATTTTTATTCAATCGCTCTCTAGCAAAAGTAAGTGCCAAAGCAGATTGGTCCATTAAGATCACTTCCTTAATGCCACTCCATGCCGCAACTTCACGGGATGCAATACCTGTACCGCATCCCCAGTCGATGATTTTATCAGATTGTGGTTTCCATCCAAGATGGTTTAGACTTTGCAAAACAGCACTCCATTTCCATCCGATGCGTGCAGCAAAGACGAGATCATAAAGTTCTAAATCACGTTTTGTAGACCAATAGTTTTCTGAAGCATCATGAAGAAATCGATCCCGCAATCTTCGCAATTTTTGCCAATCATCATTTGTTAATTTCATCGAAAGAATTTTTTATGAGCGAGCTAACACCTTTTTCACTACAAGATGCTGACTTAAGTTCTCTTTTTCGCCCAGCATGGACAAAAGAAAAAGAGAAACAACATTCTTTTCGATCTTCTTTTGAGAAAGAAGAAAAAAAAGAAAGGCCTCCTTTTGAGAGGAGAAAGAAAATGCGGAAACATTTTTCTTCAGAAGCTCCTTTTGCTAGAAAACAAGAGGTTCCACGAGCTCCTGTTCTTGTTGACTGGAAAATACAATTAGTTCCAGAGCCTCGAGGTCTTGATGAAATGGCAAAGCAGATTCGTAAGGAGATGAAAGCCTATTCCATTTTTGAATTAGCAAGGCTCCTTTTACAAAAACCACAGCGCTATTATGTGAAATTGAGTCAGCACAACGGTGATGAGGCGACAACTCTTTTTCAATGTTTGATCGACGAAACGTTGTGGCTTCATGAAAAAGAAGCATGGTCTCACGCTTTTTCTCATTATCGTGATCGCTATTACCGCTCGGAACGCGTTACGAAAGATCCTCCGAAAGGTGTTTACAGTGCTGTTGGAGTTTGTGGTATGAGCCAAACGCTATTAGGGCCTCCGAACCATCATGAGTATCAGGATAAAATTAAGCGACTGCATGCCGAGCGCTTTTCTCATCTTCCGTTGGAAGTTTTTAAAAGTCGGATTCAAATGAGTCGCGAGGAGGCGCTGCTCGAGCGTTGGAAAGAGGAACAGAGCACCCAGGAGGTATTTTACTTTCTCACATCTACAGCAGAAGAAACGGAGATCAATATAGGATCTCTCATAGAAGCTGAAGAGCATTTTCAAAAAACCTTGGCTTCTTCCGTTGTAAAAAAAGTAGAAGAAAAAATAATGCTCCATTCTCCAACGGCTTGGCAGCAATCCTGCTCTGCTGTCCGACAAGCAGTGGAACAAGAAATAGAATCTTTAAAACATTTTCCACTCTCTTTTTCTCAGGAAATTGGGCAGGAACTCGCTGCGCGAGGACTTCAACTTTTCAAAAAACTTTCTTCAAGCGCTCCTACTGCTGGAAACCTTGGGGCTTCGTCGACGACTGCTCCAGGGCACAAAAATATTGTTTGCGTTTCAGTTGCTCGCCCACGTTCTTTTTACCAACAAGAACAATCTGTTTCTAATTCTGTGAAACGAGTATTAGAAATTTTAAAAGAACATGCTGCTGCTCCTAGAGCAGAGCAATGGAAGGCGTTGTTATCATCTCGTTCTCCGGAACAGCCGCCCGAAGAGCATGAAGCAACTTTGCTCAAGGATCTTTCGTGGCTGTTACACGAAGGGTATGTTGTGAATTATGCTTCTCAAGGATTTGAGGTTGCATAAGCTTTTTGAACACGCTTTAAGCTAAATTTTTGGGGCTATTAAAATGGGACGATGGTAATCAGGTTGTGGTACTTGATATCGGGCTGTACCAATAAAACTTTTTGGATTAATCGGATGTTTAGCATCAATAACGGACACGCCGCGCTCATTATAAAATAAGTATTGGCCTCCTACTGGATAAATAGCCAAGCTTCTCGCTTTTGCTAATGTGGTGCAATTGGGGTAGAGCTGTAAGATATTGTTAGGGGCAAAGCAAATGTGCTGTTTACTTTGACTGGTCTTGCTTCCCATCGAGGCAGGATCAGTATAATACGTATCAAGCATATAATCTAACAGCTCTTGAGAGTACGGGTTGCTGCGCCACACATTAAAAAGTTGTTGAACTTCAGCAGAAGGAACAGTGGCGATGATTTCAGTAGTCCGATTTAAATCCCAATAAAAATTATAGTTTTTGAAACCTCTATCACAAACGATGGGGCTATTTTCACCGATTCCAAACTTTTCTTTTAATGCTTCTAAAGAAGGTTCGTTTTGAGGGGCTAGGGTATCAGTTAAAAAAGTGCAATACTCTCCAGCTACAACAGGCTGAGCAATAGTCCCAATGGGATAGTTAATAGTGGGAGCAGGTGATGTCGGTGTTGTGGATGGAGTGTCAGCTTCGGAAAAATTGTCTGTGCTCGGAAGAAAAGAAGTCAGAGAAGGGGCGGAGAGTTCTGGGCTCTGAGCTGAGAGTGCACTAGCGAGAAGGAAAAGAGCGGCAAGAGTTTGAAAAACATTTTTCATAGAAGGAACATATATAGCCAAATTATTTTGATCTTACAAAAATTACCTAGCTTTTTTTAGGAACACCCTGCTTCTTATAGGCCAACTAAATAATGAAGCTGGTATCAGTCTTTGGTCTTTTCTTTTCTAAAACTGCTGCGGTTCAGCGCCTCTCATTCCAGGAACTACATCGGCTGTAATATTTTTAAAATGCTCTAAAAACACATTAAGCTCGAGGATGAGCCGTTTGGTAAGCTTGTTTTAAGCGATCAGTAGTCACATGCGTATAAATTTGAGTCGTCGTTAAGCTCGCATGACCAAGGAGAGACTGAACACTGCGCAAATCAGCACCACGATCTAAAAGATGTGTTGCAAAAGAATGTCGGAGAGCATGAGGACTTAGTGTCGTTGGCAGGCCAGCCTCACGAAGATATTTCTTGAGCATTTGCCAAACGGCTGTTGCACTGAGGCGCTTGCGGCTTTTATTGATAAAAAGAGAACCTTCCTCCACTTTTGCTAAATGACGATAATGAGAAATTGCTTCTAATGCTATTGTCCCAACAGGAACAATACGCTCTTTGGAGCCTTTTCCCATCACGCGAACTGTTTCACCAAGAACATCAAGATCATTGATATTCAAACCAACTAATTCTGAAAGACGTAGTCCTGAAGAGTAAAAAAGTTCTAGAATGGCCATATCACGAGCTTTCATCCATGAGGGAGCTTGTTGTGTTTTTTCTTTTTTCTGAGGGATATCCAAAAGCGTCGTTACTTGTGGAATTGTCAAAAAATGAGGGAGTGATTTTTCTAGTTTAGGGAGAGAGATCTGTTTAAGCAGATTGCTAACAATGTATGAGTGCTCAACTAAATAATTAAAAAAACTTCGAAGCGCTGCGAAACGGAGGCGAATTGTTGCTCGAGCAGCATTCGTTTTCATCAGTTCTAAAAGATAAACACGAAAATCGTCAGCTGTTTTTTCTTTCCAAGATGAAGTTGGTTGAAAAGCTCTGAAATGTTCAAGAGATTGCCGATAGGCGCGCAAGGTTTGAGGTGAATAGAGGCGGCCTGTTGCTAGATAATCTAAAAATTCTTCAGCCCAAGGATCTGGTGTAAGAGTTGGAGATTCGTTAATGGAGGAATTTTTCATCGCTTATTCTTTTTGATCGTCGCATATTTTTTAAGATCTATGAATAACGAACTACCTGCATATCGTAAGACTATTGGTTTTTTGAGACGCGGGTACTCTCCAACGGGAGGCGCAGAAGCTTATTTAAAGCGCCTTGGAGAGGGGTTGCATCAACAAGGTTACCGAGTTGTTTTACTAGGAACAGAGGCATGGCCTCATGAAGAATGGCCCGGAGGCGAGGTGATCGCTTTATCAGCAAAAAGTTTGCGTGATTTTGGACTAGCTGCTCTTCGCTTGAAACAAGAGCGACAGATAGACCTTCTTTTTTCTTTAGAACGTGTTCCTGGTTGTGATTTCTTTCGAGCTGGTGATGGCGTTCATGCCGCATGGTTACGAAGACAAGCGGTTGTTGAGCCATGGTGGTCTAGCTTTTTGAAGCAATGGATGCCAAAGCATCGTGAGATTCTTCAACTTGAACGGGAACTTTTTTCTTCTGAAAGCAAAACGAAAATTATTGCGAACTCTAAGATGGTTGCGCAAGAAATCATGGAAAAATTTTCAGTATCAGCTGATCGAATTACAATTATTCCTAATGGAGTTCCGATACCATCTGAGATAACTCATGAGCAACGTGCTCTTCTTCGAAAACAATTTGGCATGGAAGAAAATGAATTGGCCGTGCTTTTTGTCGGTTCAGGATGGAAGCGAAAGGGTTTGGAAACCGCTCTGCAAGCTGTAGAGCGCTTTGGTGGAAAAATGAGGCTTTGGGTTGCAGGAAAGGGAAATACTAAGGGGTATCGTTCTTCAGCTGTGAAATTTTTGGGGGCAATAAAAGATTTGTCTCAGCTGTACGCAGCAGCAGATCTTTTTATATTACCAACGCTCTATGATCCTTTTTCTAATGCCTCTCTAGAAGCTCTTGCTGCAGGTTTGCCAGTGATTACTTCTTCAGCCAATGGGTGTGCTGAAATTTTAGAGCCTGAAATTCATGGAAGTGTCATTGCGGATCCACAAGATGTAGCTTCTTTTGCTGCTGCGTTAGAAAAATGGCAAGAGCGATTGCAAGATCATGATGATGTGGCAGAAGTCCGTCGTGCTTGTGCAGCGAGAGGTGCCGCATTGAGTATTGAAAGGAATGTCCAAGCAACACTCAACATTATTGAGGAAGAGTTGCATCGATTGTCGTAAAGACAGGGCAATGGTCGCTCGCCTGATTCCAAAAGGCAGGGCGAGCGATGGCAGAATGATTTTCTTCAATTCTTTTTTTGAGAAGATCATTCACTATGATGTAATCAATTCGAGAATATTCGTCTGCTTCTTTCCAATATTCAGTCCATGTCTCGCCACGATCGTCATGAAGATCTAAAGGAGTGATGAGGCTAGGTGTTCTTGGAGATCCCAAAATAGTTTTGAGTGTGAGTGAATTTTTTGTGTCATTAAAATCTCCCATGATTAGGAGTGGTGTTGTTGGATCATCTGATAAAATCGTCTCAATTTTTTTTCTTAGTGCTATTGCTTCTGCTGTTCGAAAAACAGATTGAGGGTATTGGGGAACAGGAATTTTGGATTTCAAATGTACGCAAAGAACACGAAGCTTTAACTCAGCGGAAAGCGCTATCGTAACATCAATGAAGCCACGCGAACTATAAAAGGTTTGCCCTTGAACTTGAATCGGAATGAAACCTTCAGAGTGGCGTTCTACAATGGGAAAGCGACTTAGCAAAGCAAGATGGCGCTGTTGATCTGGTCCTTGAAGATATTCGGTGTCACTGAAAGTCATCCCGGCTTCTTGAAGACGATGAGTTAAATCATTGAGTTGACGTTGATCTCCGACCTCCATCAATCCAAGGATATCAGGATGAATTTGTGCTACCATTTTAGCGACGGCTTCTTTTTCTGAAACCGGCTTGCCGGCATTGCTTCGATAATGACCATCAACCCAACGAGGCATCATCAAGTAATTTTCAATATTATAAGAAGCAATTACAACCGTGTTCGAACTCGCTAGGGGCGTTGGCGCTGAAACTTGAGCTACAGCAGGCGAAAAGGCGATGCAAAAGGAGGCCCAACACCCTAAGCACCAATGGAGGAGCTGTTGCCACACCGCAACCATAATCATGAAGGGCGAGCTAGCTTTGTTGCGATGGCGAATGCTCAGAAGTAGGTAGTGTTGAGGAAGGAGGATTCACAACTGGTGTTGGAGAAGCTGGCTTCGAAGAGGAGTTGGCAGCTTCTTCAAACTCTTGCTTTGCTTTTTTAAATTCATGAACGCTTTGGCCTAGGCTGCGAGCAATTTCTGGAAGTCGTTTAGCACCGAAGAGGACGAGTACGATGATCAAAAGAACGATCAAATCAGGTCCGCTTGGAATGCCGAAGGCCAAAAAAAGAGAAGAAGCAAAGAGGGATGAAATCATGAGAGGAGGATATCAGTCGATATCAAGAAATGCAAATGACAAAGAAGAAGAGAGGTAAGGGCTCCTTTTCTCGACAATAAGGACGGGAGATGCTAGAAGAGCGCGATGAAAACAGTTGGATTTTCAAAAAAGAAAATGAAACCAACGTTTAGATTTTGTGGTTCAGGTGAGGCCTGTTTGAGATGAACGCTACTACCCCCTACAAGTTCATCAACGTGAGAATAAGGAAAAAAGCCGGCTCTAGCCTGATAACGTTTCTAGGGTTGGGATGGGTTTTAAGCGGAGGGGGTCTTTTTTCACAACCAGCTTCTGTTGCTCTTGAAAGCGCTCACTTGAAGCCGCTTCAAGAACAGCAACAGAGCAGAGATCAACAGCAAAAATATTTTTTAAAGAAGGGTTCTGATTTTTCTCGTGTGCCTGCTGCTTGCTCCAAATCGCAACAGCAAGTTTCGGCTAAAAATTATGCGGATCATTCTTTTTTAGGTCTCAAAAATTCTTGGGTTAGAAAAAAAGGAGAGAGTGATGACGTTAAATCGGTTTGGTGGGGATCTCAAAAGCAGTTAAAGAAAAAAGTTTTTCAGCGAACTGCTTGTTATCATCCTTCTGAAATACTGATGGGAAGATCGTTCGAGGCCTTTGCTTACCCAACAAAAACATTTTTTCCACAGCCTGAGTCGCAGGGAAAGCTCAATGATATTGTTGCGAAAGCAATTCAACAAAAAAAATCTCCTGCAGAAGTGAGAGCCATGTTGGAAAAAGAATTTTGAGGAGAGATAGAAATTTTTCTGTAGCCTGCAGTCTGTAATCTGTAACCTTTTCGCATGACTGATTCCTTAGAACAACTCATTACTGGCTGTGTCAATGTTCATAGCAAAGCAGAACTTCAGGCAAAGCTGAAGCATGGACGTCCACTGCGCGTTAAACTTGGTGTCGATCCCACTTCTTCTGATATTCATCTTGGGCACACAGTTGTTTTGCAAAAGCTGCGTCAATTTCAAGAGCTCGGACATCAAGCGGTTCTCATTATCGGTGATTATACAGCAATGATTGGCGATCCAAGTGGGCGCTCGACAACGCGTCCTCATCTTTCGTTGGAGCAAATTCTAGAACATGCAAAGAGTTATCAATCTCAGGCCTTCAAAGTTTTAGATCCTGAAAAAACAGAACTTCGTTTTAATAGCGAATGGCTCGCACCGATGAAATTTGCTGATGTTATCAAGCTTAACGGGCGTGTCACCTTGCAGCAGATGTTACAGCGAGAAGACTTTCGAAACCGTATTGACCAAAGTCAGGCCATTCATCTGCACGAGCTTCAATATCCAGTGATGCAAGGCTGGGACTCCGTCATGGTCAAAGCTGACGTAGAGCTTGGTGGAACGGATCAGCTTTTTAACTTGCTTGTAGGGCGTGATCTTCAGCGTGAAGAAAAGCAGGAGCAGCAGATTGTGATGACCATGCCTCTTCTTGTTGGGCTTGATGGCGTTCAAAAAATGAGCAAGAGCCTTGGTAACTTTGTCGGTGTTGATGAGGCTCCAACTGCAATGTTTGGAAAATTAATGAGCATCTCCGATGACCTCATGAAAACTTATTACAGTTTGCTTCTCGGTGAAAAGCTTGATGTTTCACGTCACCCCATGGAGGCAAAAAAATCATTAGCAGAACGCATTGTTGCTCGCTATCACAATCCCCATGAGGCTAGTCAGGCACGAGCTGATTTTGAACTTCGTTTTTCGAAGAAGGACCTCGAGTCAGCAGAGCTACCTGATTATGCGCCGACGGCTGATATATCACGCGATGTGATCTCATTGATAGTTGATGCTTTTCAACGTTGCTTCCAAATCACTAAATCACGTGGCGATGTGCGACGTCTTATCGAAGGGGGAGGCGTGACATGGCGTGGTGAAAAAATCAGTGACCCGAAAGCCCTGATTCCATCAGGATCTGAAGGCGTTCTTAAGCTAGATCGAAAGCATGCGGTGAGAATTCACTCCTGAGTTAAAAGAAGGGATGATGGATCTGAAAGAGAACTTGCCATGCCTCAACGTGCTTCTGCTATCCATTTTCAGAGGTGCTATTTTTTAAAGATAGCCTGCTTTTGATGCAAGCGTTAGGAGATGGTGCAGGCCTCTCCGGGTGTGTAACGTGGAGGGTAGTCATAGATTCTTCCTGTCATGTCTGTGATCGTATAAGTTCCATCTCCGTTGGGTCTTACGTCGCCAATATCATGAGTTCTTTGATTAACAAGCGCACCGCCAGGAAGCATAACCATAGGGTCTTCTTCTTGCGCTCGTTGTCTGCTGATAGGAGTTGTTATAGGTGTTGGCTGTTTTGTTGATGGACTGTTAGTGGGGGGCATCAGAGGCTCTTGATGGCGATCTTCGTATTCATTCTCAGGAGCATGTGGTAATTCTTGTGGTGAAGGAACCGAGTTAATTTTGGCATCAGTTGGTTCGGGGTTGATGCTTGGCTCTTGGGTCTGATCTATTTTTTGGGGGATTTCATGAGACTGAGTGTCTGATGGTAATCCGTTGGGGTTTTTTGATGCTAAATAGTTCCTGAACTCCGTTAGGAAGGTCTCGTTATCTATCGATAGATCAGACCATAGATTTTTGCGAAATGCGATTTGGTTACTATTTTCTAGCCAGTCAGCTTTACTGTTCGCCACCTCTACGGCAAAATAAGAAGCATAGTCCTTTCTGGACTGTTGCAAGCTTATTATGTCGCGGAGCTGCTGACGCAAGTTTTGTGCTTATTGACTTTCATCACCCTCTAAAATTTTTTGCTGATAAAATGAACTGGTAAGATCTCCTTTTGCTTTAGACAACTGCTCGGAAGCTAACTGTTGTAACTCTAATTTATAATCTTCTGGAGTATGCCTTAAAACTTGGCTCACAGTATGAGATCCAGAGCTTCCTTCTAGTCGCCGTCCTTCTGGAGCAGCAGGCGATGGGGACATGATATCACCGCTGTAAGGTATACTAGAGGAATAAGTACGGCTAATAGGGTTCATAAAGAAAAAATAAAACTGAGTTTTTGAAAGTCAAATTAACTTTGAGAGTAAAATTAGGATAACGTGTTTGGGGTTGGCTTCTCATTAAAAATACGAAACCAATTTCCAATATTTTTTTGCATTGATTGAGGAAAAGATAAATAGTTTTCTGATAAACTTCCTCCCTGAGTTATGGCGACTAGCAGTGCGCTTTGAGTTAAGGTTGGTAATTCATAAGTTGTAAAACTAACGCCAACTGCATCGGCATGATGGGCGTCGCTCGCAGCGGTTTTTGGAAGGCCGCGACGGTGAGCATAGTTTGAAGCTTGGGCGTTAAAGCGTTTCATTGAGACAGCTGCGTTGAAAGTTTCCAGGGCATCTAGGTCAAGATCGCTTAAAATTTCTTCACGAATTCCTGCGCGAAAACGATCATAAGCGTGAGGCGCTACGGCAAGGCCACCATGTTCGTGAATCGCGCTGACAACTTCTGTTGCAGGTTGTTGTTTCATGTAAGGCAATGTTGTTCCAAGGCAGAGAAGATGGCCTTCTCGAGTTGAAACTTCAACGCCAGGAATGATCAAAAATCCATCTACGGCTTCTCCATCATCACGAATAAGGCCTTTGCTCCGCAAATATTCTACGCCTTCACACGTGTCATGATCCGTGATAGCAATGCCACTCAAGCCTCTTTTTTTTGCAGCAGCAATCATTGCTTCTGGCGTATGAACGGCATCGCGCGAAAAAAATGTGTGAAGATGAAGATCAAAGGAGTGCTGCATGGCGTGATTGTCACACGAGGTTCCTTCGACAGCAAGTTTTGATGGTAGGAGTTTGTTGAAATTCGAAAGAATGGGTTCGTACCATTAAAGCGACATAAAAAAATTCTAAGAGTTGTTCATTCTGCTTTTTCTTTGAGTTATTTATCGCTAACC
This sequence comes from uncultured Chthoniobacter sp., assembly GCA_964402065.1. Lineage (GTDB taxonomy): Bacteria > Verrucomicrobiota > Verrucomicrobiia > Chthoniobacterales > UBA6821 > CAIWMF01. The sequence continues at coordinate 153,269 of CAYOAN010000002.1, forward strand.
TCTCCGGATGATGAATGCTTTACCTTCCTTTGCTTTCAAAGAATGGGCTCTCGTTTGTGAGGCCTTAGGATCAGGCGACCAGAGTCTCCTCTTGCGCAAAGGTGGTATTGCTGAAGGGAAAAAAGGATTTGGATTTGAGCATCAGGAGTTTTTTCTTTTTCCAACTTGGTTTCATGGGCAGTTGGAAAAAATGAAGCCATCGTATGCTCCAGCTGTCATTGCTGAGGCGCCAGAAATGTTAACGCTTGAATATGCTGCGACCGTTGAATGGAGTGGTTTTGTAACAGATCGAGAGAAGATCACGCAACTAGAAGCATTGCATGTATTGCATGATTCAGTGATTGATGAGAGGTTTGATTACAACGCAGAAAAAACAAATCGGGGGCTTTACCTTGCTTTAGTGCGTGTCTATCGAATGGATCCGATGGTTCAGCTGCCGATGGAGAAACGCTTCGGAGGATGCCGTTCATGGATTCAATTACCTGAAATTGCTCTAGGGGCACTGGTTCCCGTGCTAAGCGATCAGGAGCATGCTAAGCGAAAAGCTGTTTTAGAAAAAGTAGTAGCTTCAACATAGAAGATACGATGCAAGCATTATCAACCGCTATTTCTCCTTTTGTTCAAAGTGAGCGCCAAGCATTGCCAGCAGCAACATCGGAGCGACGGAGTGTGGAGAACCGTGTTCCAACTGGGGTAGACGCAGAAGGGCACAGTGTTGTGTCCGTCCCCATGAGAGAGAGTAGCATGATTTCTTTACAGGGAAGTGTGCATTCAGTTGATCGAACTCTAGAGAGCTGCTCTGCTGTTACACAAGTTGCATCATCTTCAGAACAGCTTCAACACGAGTTGGAACAGGAATTGGCAGTGGCTACTCAGTTTCAACATGCATTAGAAACATGGTTGAATATGGCGCCAACCATCTCGTTGCTACGTGCTTGTGATACGCTTTCGCCGGAGGGAGTGAAGCTTTTAACTCCTAACCAAGGTGTTGATTTTTCTCAAAAGAAAATGATTCTTAACAACCAGGAGCCGCCGATTAGAATTGCGATTCCTGATCCTCTTGATCCGAATAAATGGACATCCATTGTGCCCCCTATCATACCAGGTGGAATAAAGGTTTCCGTTCCTAAGTTAGAAGGAGAGGGGGGCTGGGAAGAGCTTACTACTTCGTACCGAGAACCTGCAGCAGAAGAGAATCAAAAAATTCGACAAATATTTCAAGATGCCTTCATTTTAGTCTATGGAAAAGCAAACGGTGAAAATAAAATTAGCCAAGGCAATGAGGCAATAACATTCGCCGAGGTTTCTGAAATTGTAGACGATGTGAGTGGAGAACAAGCATCAAATCAGACTAGTAAAGCCATTGCTCTGACAGAACGTGCGATTGAAAAAGAAGCTCTCAATCAAGAGCGGTATCAGCAGGAAGTAGATCAAATGTTCATTGAAGGAAGAGGACATCTGGAGTCTCCGTATCTTGATTTTTTAAATTTGCTAAGCAGTTCAGCAGAGTTTATCGCGCGAGGTGTTGGGGCTCTGGGTGCTGGAAGCGCCATGGCTCTTGGAGAAGGGTTGGTTGAGGGATCTGAGCAAGGAGCTAAAGCTGTAGAAAATTTTTTTCAAGAAAAAGCGCCTCTAATTTCTTTTCTGCCGCCTCTTGCTGCTCTTCCTGTTTTGGCAGGCGCCAATTTGGGAGCCTATATAAGAGCAGCTAGCTCTCTTCCTGGATCAATTAAAAAGTCATTGGATTATTTTTCTGTTTCGAATGCGTTGACAAAAGTTATTTTTGGAATTTCCAAATTAACTCATGGTGTGGAGCGCGTTTTATCATTGATGGAGGAGGCCAATCATGCTGATGAAAAAATTCAGCGGGCTCTTGCCAAAAGTTTTGAAGTTTTTCAAGAAGCATCCTCGGCAGAATCAACAAGAAGCCCTGATTTTCAGAAGTTAGTTGAGAAAAAAAATCTTTTGTTGGAGCAGATTAATCAACGGATGCAATATCGGAGTAGATCTATCGAAGTTCTTAGAGAAAAAATCACTCAGCTAAGAAAAGAGCAGCAAGAAAATGCCATGCCTACAAGTGGGCCTGCTAATCGAACTCGGATTCGTTTGTAGAAAAAAGAAGTGCTGAGTAAAACTTTTTCACTATTTTTTATTTTTTCAATAGCAGGCTCGGTTTTCTTCGTATATCTTTTCTAATTTGACGAAGATGAAATATATTTTTGTAACAGGTGGTGTTGTTAGTTCTCTTGGAAAAGGCCTTGCTTCTGCTTCGCTTGGAACCCTTTTGGAACGTCGAGGACAGCGTGTTTCGTTACAAAAACTTGATCCCTATCTCAATGTAGATCCAGGGACAATGAATCCATTACAACATGGAGAGGTTTATGTGCTTGCTGATGGAGCCGAGACGGATCTTGATTTGGGGCACTATGAACGTTTTACCAACTCCCTACTCACTCGTGCCAACAATGTAACAAGCGGTCAAGTTTACGAAACAGTACTATCTAAAGAGCGCCGTGGCGATTATTTGGGAAAAACCGTTCAAGTCATTCCTCATATCACGAATGAAATCAAAAACCGTATTCGTGCTTTTGAAGAGACTGCGAATGCAGATATTTTGATCACCGAAATTGGAGGGACGACTGGAGATATTGAAGGCTTGCCGTTTTTAGAAGCAATTCGTCAATTTATTCTGCAAGTTGGACCGGAAAATGCAATTTTAATGCACGTTACGTTGGTTCCTTTCATTAAAGCCGCTGGTGAGTTGAAAACAAAGCCAACGCAACAAAGTGTCGCTAAGCTTCGAGAAATTGGATTGCAACCACAAGTGCTCCTCTGCCGTACAGAACAATCACTTGATGAGGAAGTACGCGAAAAACTATCGCTCTATTGCAACGTCCCTGTGGATGGGGTTATTGAAGCTCGTGACGTTGAGCATTCTATTTATGAATATCCGTTGATGTTGCAACGGGAAGGATTAGACGAAAAAGTTTGTCGTTTATTCGGAATTCAAGCTCCAGCAGCAGAGATGGGAGAGTGGAGACAATTAGTTAAAAAAATTGTTTCTCCATCTCACAAGGCGACGATTGCAATTATTAGTAAGTATGAACTGCAAGATGCCTATAAAAGTATTTATGAATCGCTAACCCATGCTGGCGCTGCAAATGACTGTGGTATCAAATTGGTCATTGTTGACGCTGAAGAGATTGAGCGAGAAGGAGCCGAAAAATATCTTGCTGAAGTTGATGGAATCCTTGTTCCAGGAGGTTTTGGAGATCGTGGTGCGGAAGGGAAAATTGCAGCTACACGTTATGCACGAGAAAAAGGAGTTCCGTTTTTAGGGCTTTGTCTTGGTATGCAGATTGCAACAATTGAATTTGCTCGCCATGTTTGTGGACTTCAAAAAAGCAACAGTACCGAGTTTGATCCAACAACTCCAGAACCAGTAATTTGTTTGTTGGAAGAGCAAAAAGAAGTTGCAGATAAAGGTGGCTCAATGAGGCTTGGAACATGGCCAGCCCTGCTGAAAAAAAGTTCTCTTGCTCATCAAGCATATGGTCGCACTGAAATTGCAGAGCGTCATCGTCATCGTTGGGAGTTCAATAATGCATATCGAGAAAAACTAGAAGCTGCTGGTCTGAGTATTTCAGGAACATCACTTGATGGCGCCTTAGTTGAAATTATTGAAATTCCGAAGCATCCTTGGTTTTTAGCGGTTCAATTTCATCCTGAATTTCAAAGTAAGCCCAATGCCCCGCATCCTCTTTTTAAAGACTTCATTGCCGCCTGCATGAAGCAAGGTAAGAATCACTAAAGAGCTCATTGAATATGAATGGCGATCTTTCACGGACAACTTACTTTACCTTATTGCAGGGATTTCTTGAGACAGTTGGTTCTTCCATTACGGCAGAAGATTGTAATAAGCGATCAGGAGTTGTTGAGATGGCAACACAAACGCTTGTCTTGCGTCTCATTCCTCATGGTCTTACAGAAAATCTTACAGAGCCAGATGCTATTATTGTAGAGGTCGATTTAATGTTGCTTGATCTGAACAAGCGTGAAATGAACCATGATCGTTTTTTAATCCTTCATCAACTCAATGCTGCGAGTCGTTTCACCACGGGAATCATGGCTTTTATTACCGAAGCAGGAATGCTCTCTGTGAGTAAGATTATTCCCATTGCTGGATTGGATGAAAAAAGCTTCCCACCACTAGTTGCCGAAATTCTTCATGCAGCAGAAGCTCTTTACGAAGGGTGGAATCACCTCGCTGATCTTGCGCAAGACAATGATATGAGCGGCAAAAAAATCAGTTTTCCAACAATAGAAATCAACCAAAAAGCATAGCGTCATTCACCATGCACGAATCCTCTGATTCCTCTCACTCTTTTGATCCTTCAGCAACAACCGAACAGGGGGATGCGCCTCATGATGGAGCTTCTCCTTACTACATTAACGAATGGTCAGAAGGGTATGCGATGATTAATGAGAAGGGAAATGTTGCTATTCTCCCAACCCGAGAAAAAGAGAAGGCGATTGATTTGATGGATCTTGTGCAACAGGGAAAGGAAAGAGGGTTTTGCGCTCCTCTTTTAATTAGATTTCAAGACCTCCTTCGCGATCGAGTACGTCGACTTAATGAATCATTTGCGACTTCAATTCAAGAAGCTGGTTATAAAAATTGCTATCGTGGTGTTTTTCCTATCAAGGTTAATCAGCTTCATGAAGTGGTCGCAGAAATTGTTGATGCCGGAAAAAAATTTCATTTTGGCTTAGAAGCAGGAAGTAAGCCTGAAATGATTGCTGCTCTTTCAGTGCACGAAGATCCAGAGAGTCTTGTGATTGGAAATGGCTATAAAGATCCAGAGCTAATTCAAGCTGCCTTGATGGGCGTGAAGCTTGGAAAAAAAGTGATCCTCGTTGTCGAAAAATTGGAAGAGCTCTATCAAATTTTAGCAGTGGCAAAACGGATGAATGTGGTTCCTCTCATTGGAGCACGTGCACGACTGCTTTCTAAAGGTGCTGGAAAATGGGCAACAAGCGGTGGCGAGAATGCCAAGTTTGGACTTGATACAGCGGAACTTGTTGAAATGAGTGATGCTCTTCATGCAGCAGGCATCCCTGAAGCATTAAAACTTTTGCACTATCATGTCGGTTCTCAAGTTCCAGACATCAGCACCATCACGTTAGCCACACGAGAGGCAACACGATTTTATGCCAAACTTTATCAGATGGGGCACTCCTTAGAGTATCTTGATGTCGGAGGTGGCTTGGCTATTGATTATGACGGTTCTCGGACTTCATTTGATAGTTCGATGAATTATTCCGTTCATGAGTATACGAGAACACTCGTCTACAATATCATGGAAATTTGCGACGCAGAAAAAGTTCCTCACCCGATTATTGTGAGTGAAAGTGGGCGTTATATTGCAGCACCTCATTCCGTCTTGATTGTACAAGCTTTTGGAGCCATTGAAAAAGACCATGTTCCTCGCGAAATGGTTTCCCTTCCTGGCGATCACAAGCTGGTGAATGATATGTTCGAGATCCGTTCTTCATTAAGCAAAAAGCGGCGCCAAGAGAACCTGCATGATGCCCAACAAATTCGTGACCAAGCTCAATCAATGTTTGAGTTGGGGATGCTCGATTTACGCTCTAAAGCTAAGATTGACGCGCTTTATTGGCAGATTGCAGCAAAGGTAGTCCAGCTTTATAACGACGTAAAATATGTTCCTGAAGAGGTTAAAGAATTAGAAGTATCTCTAGCAGATCAACTCATTTGTAATTTTTCTGTCTTTCAATCGATCATTGATTATTGGGCTTTGGGACAACTTTTCCCAATTATGCCAATTCATCGGCATCACGAAAAAATAGAACGCCAAGGAACACTGGTTGATATCACTTGTGATTCTGATGGAAAGATTGCAAAGTTTATCGATTTTCAAGATGTAAGGCCGACCTTGCCAATGCATCGTTTGAAGCCCAATGAGCCATACTACCTTGGCTTTTTCTTAACAGGAGCCTATCAAGACATCATGGGCGATCTGCACAATCTTTTTGGACGTGTCAATGAAATGCATGTCTTCCTTGATGAAGATGAAGATGAGGGATATTACATTGAGGAAGAGATTCCAGGAACGACAGTTGGCAGTGTTCTTGCCCACACTCAATGGGACACAAAAGAAATGGCGCGTCGTATCAAAGCGCAGCTCGATGCGGCTATCAAGAGTGATCAGTTAAAGCCAAACGAAGGAATGCGTTTGCTCAATGAGTATGAGCGGACCTTAAATTCATACACCTATCTTAATTTTTCCTAGCTCATTGCAAGTTCTGCTGCCGTAGTGAAGAGCTCCATCAGAGAATTTTCAATATACTAGCCTGGATGTTTGAAGGAGTGAGCTTAGGAAGTTAAAAATTACATCAAATTAAAATTAACAATGAAACCATTAGACAACGTTCTCCACTCTCCGTTAGAACCAGCGCACCTTGAAGCCGGTGGGCGCATGGTCGATTTTGCTGGATGGTATCTTCCTGTCCAATACAACAACATTAAAGAAGAACACGAAACAGTTCGAAAAGAAGTTGGCATTTTTGATGTTTCGCACATGGGTGAAATTTTTGTCTCAGGTCCTGGTGCTGCAGTTTGGTTGGAAACAATGTTTACGAATCGTGTCAGTAAGCTCGCTGTTGGCCGAGGGCAATACACATTGATGCTGAATGAGGAGGGAGGAGTGATTGATGATTTGATCCTCTATCGCACTGAAGAGAGCGATTTTTTCTTTGTCGTCAATGCAAGCCGACGTGAGGAAGATGTGGCCTGGTTAACAAAACATCTGCCGGTTGATCAAAGTGTGACCCTCATGGATCATAGCGACCAGTATGCTGCCTTTGCACTCCAGGGGCCAAAAGCAGAAGAGGTTCTAAAAAAAGTACTAGCAGATATTGAATGCCCAAAACGCAATGGAATTGCTGTCATCTCCAATTATCAATCTGGATTAATAGCTCGCACAGGTTACACCGGAGAAGATGGATTTGAAATTTTCTTGAGCCATCACGATGGCTTAGATCTTTGGAGGAAGCTGGTAACAGCAGGAGCGAAGCCATGTGGCTTAGGCGCGCGCGACACCTTGCGTTTAGAGATGGGTTATCCGCTTAATGGATCGGATCTTTCTATGACACGCACCCCACTTGAAGCGGGTCTTGAAAAATTTGTTTCTCTTGATGACCTACAGAAAGGACAATTTATCGGGCGCGACGCATTAGAAAAACAGCGGATTGCTGGACTAAAAACTGCTTTAACACCGCTCAAGCTCACAGCAGGAGGCCCGCCGCTTCGCTCACACTATTCAATCTATGCCGGTGAGACATTGCTTGGAGAAACAACAAGTGGTGCTTTTTCTCCAAGTTTAGGTGAGGGGATTGCGATGGCTTATCTCCCTATTGAGTGGAACGAAGTTGGAAAAATCGTGGAGATCGAAGTGCGAGGACGCCGTTACCAAGCGGCTGTAACAACGTTACCCTTTTATAAAAAATAGAAGACTATTCTCTCTGATAACTATTTTTCAAATTATCTTGGAGGACATAAGCAACACCGGAAGTTTGCATGGCATAATCTTGATTGAGTGGATGAACTTCGTAATGCCATCCTGCAGGAAGAGCCAATCTCTTCCCGAGATTTGCCAAATCAGCTTCTGTTAATGTTGAGTCAACTTGGAGCGAATATGTCTGCATCACGTAACGCGTTCCTTGTGGAGAAATCAGCTCGTGAAGCATATTGCCCTTTTTGAAAAGATAGCGCGTTGTACGCATGACTTTATTTTCTGTATAAGGTTGCGCTTCACCTCGAAGAACTGAGGCGAAAGGAATAGAAACATCGGCGAGATAGCGTGCATCAAGCCCTTGAAAGGAGACGACCTTTCCTGGATGTTCAATGGAAGTTTGATCCATGAGAAAATAACGTGGTCCATTGAGCACAACCATGCGAGCATGAAATTCTTTTTTCAACTTTTTGGGGTCGAGTTGGTTCCAAAGGTCTTCGGGGCAGTTGTTCAAGCCAATAGTATTGTAGACATGGCCGGTAAAGTTCATCGGACCTCCAGTGACCAAAATAATTTCACCATAGCGAGCGCCACGCATATTGTCTCGCACTTTGATGTTTTGAGCATTGACGCAGAAAGTGCCTAAAAAAATAGTAATGACAAAAAGTAGGTTGGTTTTCATTTATCGAGTTTGCCTGATAACAAAAATAAGTAAAAAAACTTTTTGATATTTAAGACGTAAGATGAACTTAAAAAATATAGATATTCCTTTCAATTTAATACGCTATATCGTCAGTGCCATTAATGTAGTGCTGCTGATTTTTTTTGAAGAGACTTTTCTAGCTTCACTCTTTGAATAAATCAGGTAGAATCGTCCGATGAATATTCCTAGCGATTTACTCTACGCCAAAACTCACGAATGGATTCGCCGCGATCATGCTGATGCCACAATTGTTACCATTGGCATTACAGATCATGCTCAAGCAGAGTTAACAGACATTGTGTATGCAGAGCTTCCTAAAATCGGAGCAGCTTTGACAGCAGGTTCTCCAGCAGCTGTTGTGGAGTCGGTCAAAGCAGCAAGTGATATTTATTCGCCTGTTTCTGGCACAGTAACAGAAGTGAATGAAAACTTAACAAGCAATCCTGCGCTTCTGAATACCGACGCTTTTGGCGAAGGATGGATGTTTAAAGTAAAAATGAGTGTCCCTGAAGAAGCAGAACAGCTTCTTTCACCAGAGGGTTACAAAACACAAATTACTTCTTAGAACGTACCAACGGCTTTACTGTTGTGGCATAGGATGAGGTTCTATGATGCTCGTATTTAGCTGATGCTATGCCGCGTTATCATTCCGCAATACTATAGCTCCACGGTCTTTGCCCTCCATTCCCCTCGCTCTGGTGAGGCTTGCTCTTCCAGAGCTGGCTTCGGAGGCTCATCAGGTAGTTGCCACATCACACGGATTCACAATAGCGAATTTTTAAAACAATTTTAATAATTTTATGAGTAACAATGAAGTTTCTTTCTCTGAACAGTCGGTATTTAACTTGGGACGCTTTGCTCGACGTCATTTAGGATTAAATCAAAAAGCGATGGTGGAGATGTTATCGGCGCTAGATTGTGGAAGCTTAGAAGAACTTATTGAGCAGACAGTGCCTGCCTCTCTGCGACTCAACCAATCGCTGACGCTTCCAGCTGCTGCAACAGAGGAAGAAGCGTTGGAAGAACTAAAGGAGCTTTCGTCTCGCAACCAGCTTTGTCCTACCTATCTCGGGATGGGCTACCATGGTACTTATCTTCCTGCGGTGATTCGTCGCAATATTCTTGAAAATCCAGGCTGGTATACAGCTTACACGCCCTATCAAGCAGAGATTTCTCAAGGACGTTTGGAAGCGCTTTTGAATTTTCAAACGATGGTAACTGATTTAACAGGCCTCGATGTTGCTAATGCTTCGATGTTGGATGAAGCGACAGCTGCAGCAGAAGCGATGGCTCTTTGCTTTGACTTGAAAAAAGTGTCCACCTTTTTTGTTGATAGTCATTGTCACCCTCAAACGATAGCGCTTCTCAAAACTCGCTCTGAACCTCTTGGGATCAAGTTGCTCGTTGGAAGTATTAATGACCTTCCCTCGGAGCCAGGATCGCTTTGTGGTTCTTTGTTACAGTATCCTGCGACCGATGGAGTGATTAATGATCCAACGCTTTTTATTGAAAAGACTCATGCTATTGGGGGTATTGCAGTTGTTGCGTGCGATCCACTGGCCATGACCCTACTAAAACCACCGGGAGAATTGGGAGCTGATATTGCCATTGGCTCAACACAACGTTTTGGAATACCTTTGGGCTATGGCGGGCCTCATGCTGGATTTATGGCAGTGAAAGATGAGTTAAAGCGCCGATTGCCTGGCCGCTTGATTGGTGTTTCTCGTGATGCTGAGGGAAATCCTGGATTGCGCCTTACCTTGCAAACTCGAGAGCAACACATTCGCCGAGAAAAAGCGACGAGCAATATTTGTACGGCTCAAGTCCTCTTGGCGGTGATGGCTTCAATGTATGCGGTTTATCATGGGCCAGAAGGATTGATTAATATCGCACATCACATTCATCTGAAAGCCTTGCAGTTGGCTTCCTCACTGGCTCGAGCTGGGTGGAATGTTGTTGAGCAACCTTTTTTTGACACGATAAAAATCCAGCTTACATCGGAACAAGCCATTTTGCTCAAAGAACGAGCGCAGCAACATAAGATTAATCTTCGTTTTTTAAAAGAAAGTGAAGCCGTTACGGTCACACTCGATGAAACAACAGTTTCGCTGGATCCTTTGTTGAAAATTTTTGGAGCGACCGATGTAAGAAATATTGTTCACCCATCACATTGGCAGCTTCCTGAAGCGCTTCGTAGGACAACAAAGTTTTTAACGCATCCTGTTTTCAATAGTTACCACACAGAAACAGAAATGCTTCGTTATCTGAGGCGTTTAGAAGCAAAAGATTTGTCGCTCACAACGTCGATGATTCCGCTTGGTTCCTGCACGATGAAGCTGAATGCAACTGCAGAGATGCTCCCTGTCACATGGGAGGGGCTTTCTAACCTTCATCCTTTTGTACCAGTTGATCAGGCGCAAGGTTACCAAGAAATTTTTAAACAATTGGAGCGATGGCTTGCTGAGATCACGGGATTTCATGCTGTTTCTTTACAGCCGAATGCTGGTTCGCAAGGTGAGTACGCAGGCCTGCTCGTAATTCGTGCTTATCACCATAGCCGAGGTCAAGGAAATCGCAATGTCTGTCTTATTCCTGTTTCGGCTCATGGAACCAATCCTGCAAGTGCCGCAATGGCTGGAATGGAAATTGTAGGCGTTGCTTGTGATGAAGATGGCAACATTGATCTCAGTGACTTCAAAACAAAAATTGAAACACATCGTGATCGACTTGCAGCCTTAATGGTGACTTATCCATCGACCCATGGGGTTTTTGAATCATCAATTAGAGAGCTTTGTAAATTGGTGCATGAAGCTGGCGGGCAAGTCTACATGGATGGTGCCAATATGAATGCTCAAGTCGGGCTTTGCTCTCCAGGAGATCTTGGTGCTGATGTTTGTCATCTTAATTTGCACAAAACATTTTGCATTCCTCACGGTGGTGGAGGACCTGGGGTTGGGCCTATTGGTGTAGCGAAGCACTTGGCGCCTTATTTGCCAGGGCATTCTGTGATTCCAACGGGAGGTAGCGATGCAATTGGAGAAGTGAGCGCTGCCCCGTGGGGGAGTGCTAGCATTTGCATTATTAGCTGGATGTACATTCGTATGATGGGAGCTAATGGATTAAAAATGGCAACGCAAATAGCAATTCTTAATGCCAATTACATCGCAAAGCGTCTTGAAAATTATTACCCTGTCCTTTATCGGGGAGAGCAAGGGCGAGTAGCACACGAATGTATTCTTGATGTGCGTGAGTGGAAACAGCGTGCAGGTATTGAGGTTGAAGATATTGCAAAACGCTTAATGGATTATGGATTTCATGCTCCAACAATGAGTTGGCCAGTTGCTGGAACACTCATGGTAGAACCAACAGAAAGTGAATCGAAAGAAGAACTCGATCGCTTTTGTGATGCAATGATTTTGATTCATGGAGAGTTGCTTGCTATCGAAGAGGGGAGACTTGATCGCGCCGATAATCCTTTAAAACGGGCTCCTCACACGGCTCATGCTGTGACATCAACAACTTGGGATCGTAATTATTCGCGCGAAGCAGCAGCTTATCCAGCTCCGTGGCTTCGTCAGCACAAGTTCTGGCCGAGCGTGGCGCGAGTCGATAATGTCTATGGAGATCGGAATCTCTTCTGCTCTTGTCCTAGTATATAAATTACAATTCGCTCGTGCCAACTCGGGTCAGCCTTGCTGCGGACGTGTTGGCAAGGCATTCCAAAGCTTTTAGACTTCTGCTGATCCGAGTATTTCTATACATGGAATATTATAGTCAAATTACTTTGATCTTATAAAAAATGGGCTTGATCTTTTTAGGAAAAAGCAGCGTTCTCATCCCATCACGGTATCGTTTAGATAGTGCTTGGTCTTCGGCCTTGTCCAAAAAAACTTCTGCACTTCTAACACGCACTTCTCAATTTAATACGCGATTTACTACTGAGCTGCGATCCTCACTCCTAGAGCATTTTCAAAAAAGTTATAGCCGTTCATTACGGCGTCACTCCGGTGCTTGCCTCCTCGAGTATCAGAATACACTCCGGACCTGCGCTCCTCGTTCCTAGTACTGCATCGGCTATAATTTTTTTAACACGCTCTAGCGCTGTATCAAACAGAATGATTTTTGAATCACTCTAAAAAGGGCATGGTTTTATTTAAAAGTATGCTGAATTTAACCAATCTTATTTTCCCGCATCAGCTGATTTAGAATCGGCTGAAATTTTGTCAATTCGTGAGATTGAAGGTGGTCTATAAAAAGAATGCCGTTAAGATGATCGACTTCATGCATAGCCGCACGAGCAAGGAGGCCTTCAGCTTCAATCTCGAGTTGCTCACCCTCGAGAGACTGATAACGGAGCTTAATACGAGCCGGTCGTTTTACCTTTCCCATAACTTCAGGAATACTGAGACATGCTTCATCATCGGTCGAAGTTTTCTGACCTACGGGAATAACTTCTGGATTAATTAAGACCATAGGGCAGAGAGATTCTAAGTCGATCTCTTTCCCATTCTGCCAAGCTCTGCTAGGGCGTTCTTTCATTGCAACAGTTGCGTCCACAACAGCAAGTTGAAGAGAAGATCCAATCTGCTGCGCGGCAAGTCCACAACCATCATATTCATACATTGCTTCGACCATTTGTTCAGCAAGTCGTTCAATTTCTGGAGTGATTTTTTCGATGCGCCGTCCTTTGCTCCTCAGTACAGGATGTCCGTAGTAGTGAAGTTCTAACATAAAATTAATGAGAGGAAGTTTTTGTCATGGTTGGGATATTTTTGATGCCAGCTGTTTGCAAAGCATCAAGGACTTTAACAACAGCTCCAAAGGGAGCATCTTTATCAGCCTGCATCGTAATTTTGCAATCAGGATAGGTTTCTTGTACTTCTTCAATGGCCTCGGTAAGTTCATCGAGAGTAATAGGCTTGTCATCCAGGGTGACATGATCTGCTGATTGAATTTGTAAAATAATATTTTTCTTTGCTGACGTAGGTGTTGAGGCTCCTGCGGTAGTTGATTCGGGCAGGTTAATTTGAAGTTGGGACAGCTTTTGGCGAAACGTCGTTGTGACAATAAAAAAGATTAATAGGATCGCTAAAATGTCAATTAACGAAACGATCGTAATTGAAGGGATGCGACGTTTTTTCTTGTAGAAGCGCATTAGCAGGTGAAAAGGCTACAGGTTAGAGCTTGCAGAACCAGTTTGTTTTAAAACGCTCAGAAATTGGCTTCATTTTTTTAGATAAATTTTTGTGACCAACTCTGCCGTGACAGCTTCTATTTCAATGGCGATCATTTCCACTCGACGTGAAAGATAGTGAAAGGCGATGAGGCTTGGAACAGCAACAGCAAGGCCAACAATGGTAGAATTAAGCGCTTGAGAAATTCCCATGGCGACCATTTGAGGATCTCCTTTGTCACCGATGTTTGCAAAAATATCAACGAGCCCAGAGAGCGTTCCTAAAAGACCAAGAAGAGGGGCGATGCCGGTTGACACTTCTAAAAAAGTAAGTCCTGCTTCTAGACGAGCAATTTCATGGCGAGCACGAACCCCGATAGTATCAAGCGCTTCAGTTCGAGGCCAATCGCTATGTTCGATCAATGTTTGAAGAATGCGACTGAGCGGAGAGGTGTTTGTTTGAAGTGTCTGGTAGAGGGCATCGAATGGAGTGCCTGTTTGATAGTGATCGATTGCACGCTTCAAAGTAGGAGGCAGGACTTGCCTCAAACGCAAGGCCCAAGAGCGTTGGAAAATGATGGTGAGCGAGATGATAGAGAGCAACAAAAGAGCTCCCATAAAAAATCCTCCACGAAGAAAAAAATCGATAATAAGCATGAAAATAAAGCTAATAACTGGAAAAGAAAACAAGACGGTTACAAAACAAGCAGAGGGATGTTATCAAAAAGAACAATGAATGACATTGAAAATTTCCTTCTACTTCTAAGCCTCTTTAATCTGAAGAAATCGTAAACCGATATTCCACATCCAACTTTTTATTTTGCAAGGTTGAGGCAACTTCTGGAGGGATGGGAGGAAGTTTTGCCTCCATGACTGATTTTAAGCAACAGTCAGCAAAGCTTTGATTGGAGGTGTTGGAGAGCAGTTGTAAGGATTCAATTTTTCCTTCCTGAGTGACATAAAAGGAAATGGTTGCTGTTCCAAAACTCAAAAATTCAATGCGATGATCTACATAGTAATGCCACCGAGAACTAATGGCATCTGATAATGTTTTTTTATAGTGACCAAGAGGGGTAGCTTCTGCTGAGACAGAAGCAGGACCTTTATTGGAAATACTTCCACGGATCAGCGAAGTACGCGATGTCTCAGCATGATTTTTTGCTACCGATGAGAGATGACCGATTGCAGGTTGATCAGAAGCTGGCATGACGGCAGCTTCTGTAGGCTTGGTAGTAAGAGGTGGGTCGGTTGACTCTTCTTTTTTCTGATCAGTCAAAAAAGGTGGTGTTGCTGCCTTTGGTGTTACAGTTTCTCCTTCTGCGTGATCTGCATTATGCAATGAGAGAGTCTCTTTCTCTTGACCTTCTTGGCTAGGAAGAGGTGCTATTCCTGTTGGTGGTAGTTCACTTGCTGCAGCCGTATTTTCATAGGACTGAAAGTTAGCATGCTCAGGGGATTTTTCGAGAGGATGTGTTGAGCTTGTATTAATGGTATGACGCTCTTGGACGGGAGGTGACAAATCAAAAACAACTTCTGGGGGAGCCGTTAAGGGCAATTTTTTTTCTTCATGGTGATAAAGATGAACTAAGGTTGATCCAAAGAGCAGCAGCAAAAAGGCATGAACAAAGAGGGAGAAAAAAAAAGCAAGGAACGGACTCGCGTTTTTACGAACATTAGGTCCACTTATCGCGCTGCTTGACATCTTTAGCCTTTAGGAAAGAGTGATCGCCGGATCTCCGTAAAGCGTTGAGGAACTCGCGCGAGTGATACGAACTTTAAAAATCTCACGATGGAAACGCTCTCCTCCCTCAAAAATGACAATTTTATTTGTACGTGTGCGGCCGGCTAGTCGTGTTGGATCATTTCTACTAGGGCCTTCGCAGAGGACTTCTTGCAAGGTGCCAACACAAGCTTCCAATTTTTCAGCAGCAGAGGCATTAACAACACTAAGTAGATCCTTGTTCCTTGACTCTTTGACCTCTTCGGGTAATTGGTCTTCCATAGTGGCAGCCGGAGTATCACCGCGGGGCGAGTAGCGAAAAATAAAGGCACCATCAAAAGCTAGTTCTTCTGCTAGTCTGCGACTCATGAGGTAATCTTCCTCTGTTTCTCCTGGAAAGCCAACGATGATGTCAGTGGTGATAGCAATATCAGGGCGTGCAGCACGGAGATCGTGCACGAGCTTGCGATAGGAAGCTGCGGTGTAAGGGCGGTGCATGGCTTTGAGAATTCGGTCAGAGCCTGATTGCAAGGGGAGATGGACATGCTCCATCACTTTTGGCAAGCGGCCAATGCATTCGACAAGGTCTTTTCGAAATCCCATCGGATGTGGTGAAGTGAAGCGAATTCGTTCCAACCCTTCAACCGCATGAAGCGCTTCGAGGAGTTGAACAAAAGGACTTTTTCCATCAACTTTAGGCATTTCATGACGGCCATAGAGATTAACAATCTGGCCTAAGAGAGTGACTTCTTTCACGCCATGAGTAACAAGCTGCTCGGCTTCTTGAACAATTTCAGCGATAGGGCGGCCACGCTCAGGTCCTCGTGTTGTTGGAACAATACAAAAAGTACAGTGCATGTTGCAGCCCTGCATGATGGAAATAAATTCTGTCGACTTCTTGTTAGTAAGAAGGTGGTCGCGGATCGTATTTTGAGATCCTTCTTCCAGTGCGACATCAACAATGGGCGGGCGTGCTGAAAGTGCGAGGGCCTTGAAATCATCTTCTTCTTCCGCACGCAGAGTCTCTTCGCGACGTTTGATTGCTTCAGTGACATAGTCTGCAACGCGGTGGAATTTTTGAGTTCCAACAATGAGGTCAACTTGAGGTGTTTTTTCTGCAAGTGTTCCACCAAGCCGCTGGGCCATACAACCAAGATAGCCGAGAACAAGTTGAGGTTTGGCGCGACGATTTTTTTTCAAAAAACCCATTTTTCCGATGGCCTTGTTTTCGGCCATTTCACGGACGCTACAGGTATTGAGCAAAATGACATCGGCCTCTTTTTCCTGAGAGGCAATGGTGTAACCATGCGAGACCAAATCGCGAGCGACTTGTTCGGAGTCACGTTCGTTCATCTGGCAGCCATAGGTTTTGATGTAAACGGAGGGCATAAAGAGTTTGTGCAAATACTTCTGCTGCAGCGCAGGACTGCGTCACTCTGGCGCTCGCTTCCTCAAGTATGAAAATATACACTGCGGGTTTGCGCTCCTTGTTCCTTGTCCTGCATCAGCATCAGGGCATTTGTACTAGACTCTTGATCTTTATAACAGATCAAATTTTCATGATCCAAGTGAAATCAATGATTTGAGTATAAGGAATGAAAAAATAATCTGGGGCATAACTCATATTTCGCGAGAGCCAGGCAAAAAGCGATTGCTGCCAACGCATCATTTTTCGATTGGTATATTGAATAATCATTTCTCGAGGAAGTAAGAAAAAGGTTTCTTTATCCGTTATGCTTATTGAGAGTTGAGGCTCAGCCAATCGAAGAATTTCAGGCAAGTTGATTTCTTGCATGTAGCCATAATAAAAAGTGATGTGCCAGAGCGAGGGGCTTACTGATATTACTTCGAGACGTTCCTCTAAAGAAACATAGCTTTCTGCGGTTCCAACAGGAGTTAAAAGGACGACATGTTGACGAAGTGAGGCATTTAAACGAATCCATTCAAAAGCATGCGCAACAGCATAACGAGGGTCATGGTTAAAATTAACAATGACGTCAGTTCCTGGAAGCGTATGAACCTTAGGAGAGTTCATTGCTCTGGAAAGCTCTTCTAGAGAGCATGGGGAGGATAGCATTTTTTTTCGGATTAAAACCCTTCCGCGATGCCACGTGATCATAATGGCTGTCAAGACAGCTGCAACAAGCAAAGGGAAGCACCCTCCGTGAGCAAATTTGGTGAGTGATGAGAGGAAAAAGGGAAGTTCTATGCTCAGTAAAATGATGGCGGTGCCCGCACCAGTCCAAAAAGGATAATTCCAAACACGAACAATAACCACGCTGAAAGCGATCGAAGTAATCAACATAGTTCCAATGACAGCTAGTCCATAAGCCGCTGCTAGGTTAGTGCTGGAACGAAAAATAAAAACTAAAAGTAGGCAAACTGCTGCAAGAATCCAATTAATTGTTGGAAGGTAAACCTGGCCACGCTGCAATCGATTAGTGTGAATAACAAGAAAGCGTGGAAGGCAGCCCAAATCACGAGCCTGAGCTGTGATAGAAAAGACGCCGGCAATGAGTGCTTGAGAAGCAATGATTGTTGCAACTGTTGCTAAAAAAACTAAGGCCACTGTTAGAAAACCATGAGGCACGAGTTGGAAAAAAATATTATTTTTCCACAACGTTGGATGTGTCCAAGCGAAGGCAGCCTGTCCAAGATAATTGAGCATGAGGCAGGGTAAGACGACGAAATTCCAAGCGCGGGCAATTGTATGACGACCGAAGTGCCCCATGTCTGCATAAAGAGCTTCAACGCCAGTAATGGCGAGGACAACGGAGCTAAGTAAAAAAAGAGTTGTCATGCCTGCTTGATGAATGATTTTCCAAGCATAGTAAGGATTGAGGGCTTGCAAGACAGCTGGTGCGTGAATGATTTGAATAATTCCTAATATTCCAAGTGTTAAAAACCATAAGAACATCATGACTCCAAAAACTTTTCCTAAAGATCCTGTTCCCACACGTTGAACAGCAAAAAGAGCAAAAAGAATCAAAGCGGTGAGGGGTAGAATGGAGGCTGTAAGCGAGGGGTAGGCTTGCTCAAGACCTTCTAAAGCGCTTAAGACAGAAATAGCAGGAGTAATGGCGCCATCGCCATAAAGCAAGGCTGCACCAAAAAGGATAAGCAGTGTGAGCAGGGGCAATCGAATAGTACTTGTGAGGGAATTTTTTCCTCCAAGGAGTGCAAGTAATGCAAAAATGCCACCCTCGCCATGGTAATCAGCGCGCATAACAAGGAGGACATATTTGCAAGTTACAATAGCCAGCAGGCTCCAGATAATGAGTGAAGCTACGCCAAGTGGAAAATCAGTTCCATGTGAAATAGGTTGCTGCAATACTGTGTTAAAGGTGTACAACGGGCTTGTTCCTATATCTCCGAACACAACGCCGAGCGCAGCGAGGCTCATGGCCCAGGAAGAGGGTTTTTTGATGGCAGTGGACATGAGAACTATTCTGATGCTTTTAACTTAAAAACGTGAATGGAAATAAAAAATTTTATGCAATACATAGCGTGTTCTATTGGAAAAGACACGCCATAAGCTTGTTCTTGTTCCTCACAACTCCGTTTTCAGGACTTAGGTTATCTTCAGATGGTGCCTCGAGCTTCAGCCTTGTCCGGAGAAAAAACGCTGCGTTTCTAACACGCACTTTTGTCAGTCACGTTTTAAGCTTTAAATCAATATAACGAAGCCTCAGAGCTAAGGTGAAGCTGTAACCCGGCTTAAAGTTCAGGGTATTCAAATATATGACCTTCGTAATTTCTTAAAACAACTTTTTGCTCGTCATGAGAAAGAACGTAATTTGGGTTTACGGGAATCTTTCCACCACCACCCGGAGCATCGATAACAAATTGAGGAATAGCATAGCCTGTTGTATGACCGCGAAGCCCTTCAATGATTTCAATTCCTTTTTTAACAGAGGTTCTCAAATGACGTGAGCCTTTGATGAGATCACATTGGTATAGGTAATAAGGACGAACACGGCAGCGTAGAAGTTTTTGAACAAGCTGTTTCATAACAGGGACGGAGTCATTGACCCCTGCTAAGAGGACGCTTTGATTGCCAAGAGGAACTCCATGATTAGCCAAACGTTCTAAAGCTTCACGGACTTCCAGTGTTAATTCCCGAGGGTGATTAAAGTGGACGCTCATCCAAAGGGGATGATATTTTTGCAACATTTCGCAAAGTTTTGGAGTGACTCGTTGAGGCAGAAAACATGGGACGCGGCTGCCGATGCGCAAAAATTCAATGTGAGGAATTGAACGTAGGCGAGCAAGGATTTTTTCTAACTTGTCGTCAGAAAAAAGCAGGGGATCTCCACCTGAGAGCAAGACGTCTCTAATTTCCTCATGTTGTTCCAAGTAAGCAAAGGCTTCTTCAAAGTTCGTGTGCAATTCTTGATCGCCAACGCCACTAACTACGCGAGAACGCGTGCAGTAGCGGCAATACGAGGCACAACGGTCAGTGATCAGAAAAAGAACGCGGTCAGGATAGCGATGGACAAGGCCAGGGACAGGCATGTGGCTATCTTCGCCACAAGGGTCTGCCATCTCAGAAGGATGCAGCTGAGATTCTCCCAAGCGTGGAATAATTTGTCGACGAATTGGGCAATCAGGATTGTCAGCCTCGATTAAGTTAAAGTAATGCGGGGTGATTCCCATAGCCAGCTTATGGGCAGAAAGAATGATACCATTTTTTTCCTCACGCGTGAGTTGAAGATGCTGCTCGATCTCTTCGAGTTTAGTAATCCGATTTTTTTGCTGCCATTGCCAACTGTTCCACTCTTCGGGTAAAACATGAGGCCAATGACCTGGCGCGTGAGAAGCAAAAGATTTATCTAGTTCCATTGTGACTTGCTAGTAAGGGTCGGGTTAATAGACCTGCTTTTCAAGAATTTTCTTGTTGAGTGTTCTGTTTTGGTCTGAAATCTCTGCGGAATTTAATCTTTTTTGCTGACAAAAACTTTCGTGCTAAAAAATACGCTGCTCCTGGTCTTATTCACTGCATGGCTCTTTTTATTGAGTTCTTGCATGGTGGGACCTAATTTTAAAACGCCTTCTTCTAAAGTAGAAGAAAATTGGGTTTCTTATAAGGCAGTATCGCCAAAGCCGTATGGTGAATCAGAAATTTTTTGGTGGAAAAAATTTGATGATCCTACTCTCGTTAAACTGATCGAAATAGCGTATCAAAATAATCCAACACTCCAAGCCGCAGGGGTGAAAATTTTACAAGAAAGAGCATTACTAGATCGCTCAATAGGAAATCTTTTGCCTCAGCAGCAAGGAATTTCAGGAGGGTATAATTTTAGTTATGTGCCACAGCTAGGAAATATCGGGGGAAGTGGGCTTGTTAATGGAACACTCAATCGCCTTCTTTCAAATGCTAACTTCAATCCCTATAACGTTTCTAATCAGTTTTTCTTCAACTCCACATGGGAAATTGATTTTTGGGGAAAGTATCGTCGAAAAATAGAATCTGACAAAGCAGACTATCTAGCAAGTGTAACAGCCTATGATAATGCTCTCGTCACTATTATTGGTGATATTGCTCAAAATTATATTCATGTGAGGATGTATGGAAAAGAGCTGGAGATTGTTGAGGCAAATGTTGCTATTCAAAAAGAAAGTCTTCGTATTGCAACAGTTCGCTTTCAAGGAGGGCAGACAAGCCAGCTAGATGTAACGCAAGCAGAAACAGAATTGAATAAAACAGAAGCAAGCATTCCTCGTCTTGAAAATAGTGTTCATCTTTCTAAGGATGCCTTGGCCGTGCTCCTTGGTGTTACTCCAAGTGAAGTCAATGCATTACTTCCTCCAGGAAAACTGCCAACTATTCCCTCAGAATTAATAGTGGGAATTCCAAAAGATCTTTTAAGACGTCGTCCTGACGTTAGATCTGCCGGGCTCAAAGCAGCCTCCAAATCAGCGCTCATTGGAGTTGAGATTACGAACTTGTTACCTGCATTTACACTCGGAGGAACATTTGGATCTACAGGGAGTACTATTGGAACTCAACAGCTAACAAATATTTTTAATTGGCAAAATACATTGGCTAACGCAGCAACTGGATTGACGATGCCTGTTTTTAATTATGGTCGTTTGGTGAACCAAGTTCGTGTAGCCGATGCGGTTTTTCAACAAGCTATTTTAGACTATCAAAACACGGTGCTTGTAGCGCAAAAAGAGGTGGAAGATGGTTTGTCTTCTTACTATCACGGAAGAGAGAGTATGGAGTTTTTTAAAAAAGCAGTAATAGCATCTAAGGAATCAGTGCGGCTTGCTATGGTTCGGTATAAAGAAGGTCAAACAGATTACACGACAGTTCTTACGGCAGAGCAACAGCAACTTTCCGTAGAAGATTCGTGTGTTGTTGCTCAAGCTGAAACTGTTTTAGGAATTATTTCAACTTACCGTTCTCTTGGCGGCGGATGGGAGTTGCGCAATGGCCGTGATGTTATTTCTAATGATGTGAAAAAGCAGATGGCAGATCGAACATATTGGGGTAGGATGTTGAAAACAAATCGTCATATTCCTGCTGTAGCCCCTGAAAATGTCCCTGTCAAAGCCGTTCCCAAAACACAACCGCCATGGGATTTATTGAATGTAAACAAATACACGAGAGCATGTCCTAAAATGTCTAAGCTGGCGGATTGTGTTGTTGCTTCAGCCATCATGTCCGCAAATGTGAAGAACACACTCTACTGCTGCTGGCCTCATTTCACCCATTGTAGTAATTTCATTCATTTTTGAATGCGCTCTCCTTTTACTACGGCATTTTATTTATTGTTGTTATCATGACTTTTTTTAAAACAGAGACCTTTAAGAAAAATAAAATCGTTTTTCTTCTGCTATTATTTTCCTTAAGCCAGACAGGTTGTTTCAAAAACAATAACAACACCAAGCAAATTCCTGAAGTACTAGTTGCTGCGCCCGTAAAGCGAATGGTTACTAAATATGAGGAGTATACGGGGACCGTTGCGGCAACTCAGCAAGTGAACCTTGTTGCACGTGTTGAAGGCTTTTTAGAATCCATCAATTTCAACGATGGACAATTTGTCAAAAAGGGAGATCTGCTTTTTGTCATTCAACAAGATAGCTACATTGAAAAAGTTAAACGAGCTCAAGCTAACCTTGATTATGATAATTCAGAATATCAACGACAATTACTCATGCTCAAAGAAAATGCTACGTCTCAATCTGAGGTAGAAAAATATCTTTCTCGAATGCAGGTTGACAAAGCTGATTTAGAGTTAGCAAAAATTAATTTGGGATACACCGAGGTAAGAGCTCCTTTTGATGGGCTTCTAGCGGCACACCAAAAAGATGTGGGTGCTGTTGTAGGAACAAGCCCCATGAACCCTACAGTGTTAGTGGAGATTGAAGCTATTACCCCTGTTTATGTTAATTTCAATATTAACACTCGCGATGCACTTGTCTTGCGTGAAGAGCTCGGACAAATGGGAAAAGATAAGGCTAAAGTAGTAGGAAGCCTTCCAGTTTTTGTTGCGCTTTCAAATGAAGAAGGTTTTCCTCATGAAGGAATCCTTGACTTTATCAACAACAGCGTTGATACCTCTACGGGAACAATTCAAGTTCGTGCTATCTTTCCCAATGAGAACCACGCGCTGATTCCAGGTTTTTTTGCTAAAGTTCGCATTGCGATTGGAGCTCCTTTCGAAGCTCTTACTGTTCCTAATTCAATTGTTCAAAGCGATCAAGTAGGAGAATTTATTTTAACTGTAGATTCGAAAAATATAGTGCAACGTAATGATATTAAGACAGGACCACGTCAGGGAGAGGCTGTTTCTGTTTTAGAAGGGCTCTCAGCAAATGAATCAGTAATTGTTGCCGGTATTAATAATGCTCGTGTGGGAGCCCCTGTGAGTCCTAAGTCTGCAGTAGCACAACCTGCATCAACTAAAATACCATTTTCTTCCACAGTTAAACTAAATTCTGTGCCTTAGCTGCTAAAATGAGCTGTCAAAATAAAAACTTCTTCCAAAATGTGCTAAGAGCGATGATGGATACGAAGTCGATGGTGCGCAGCAGCTGATTGCATGGTTAAAGATCAACGACGCAAGCCTCAGTACAACGCAGCTTCTTGCGTTTGCAGTAGAATTTTCAAAAAAGTTTTATGATTTCCAAATTTTTTATAGAGCGTCCTGTTCTATCCAACGTTCTCGCTCTGATCACGATGTTGCTGGGAGGGGTGGCCCTTTTTGTACTTCCGGTAACGCAATATCCACCAATTACTCCACCTACAGTACAAGTTACAGCCTACTTTCCAGGGGCGACAGCTCAGGCGTTGGTGAAGAAGGTTGCTCTTCCTATTGAGCAGCAAGTGAACGGGGTGCAAGGAATGCTTTATATGTCTTCGGATTCTACCATCACGGGGAACTATGTTTTAACAATAACCTTTGCTATTGGAACAGATCCGGACATGGCTCAGATCCTCGTTGAAAATCGGGTGGCTGCAGCATTGGCGCAACTTCCTCAGGAAGTTCAAACACAAGGAGTCATTACCAAGAAAATTTCAACGGCAGTCTTGCAGCTCATCACGCTCACTTCGCCTAACAATCGATTTGATGCCCTTTTTCTCAATAACTATGCGACCATCAATCTTCAGAATGAGCTTATTCGACTTCCTGGCATTGCGAATGTTAATGTGCTGGGAGTCGGTCAGTATTCCATGCGTGTGTGGCTTAATCCTGACCAAATGCAGCAACGATCTCTTGTTCCTGCTGATGTCATCAACGCATTAAAAGAACAAAATGTAGAGTTAGCAGCCGGACAATTTGGAAGTCCTCCCGCCGAAAAAGATCAAGATTTTCAATTTTCTATTACAGCCAATGCCTCACTCAATCAAGTGAGCGAGTTTGAACAGATCATTGTCAAATCAAATACTCAAAATGGTGGTCAAATTACTCGCTTGAAAGATGTCGCACGAGTAGAGCTCGGTTCACAGTCTTACGGTCAATTTTTTAAATATAATGGCCGCCCAGCTGGAGGTCTTGCTATCTATCAATTGCCAGGTTCAAATGCGATTAATACAGCCAAGAGTGTTCGAAAAAAAATGGAAGAGCTAGCAGGTTATTTTCCAAAAGATTTGAAGTATGATATCCCATTTGACTCAACGACAATTGTTAAAGAGTCAGTCAATGAAGTTTATAAGACACTTTTTGAAGCAGGGCTCTTGGTGCTGATTGTCATTGTCATTTTTTTACAAGATGCACGCGCTTCTCTTGTCCCTGCAACTACAGTTCCTGTGACAATCATTGGTGCCTTTGGCGCTATGGCGATGCTTGGTTTTACAATCAATACAATGTCACTTTTCGCGATTGTTTTGTCAATCGGTATCGTAGTTGATGATGCTATTGTCATCGTAGAAGGCGTGATGCAGCATCTTGAAAAGGGAGCAACTCCTAAAGATGCTGCAATTCAAGCAATGAACAGTCTCTTTGGACCAATCATCGGAATTACACTTGTTTTGATGTCAGTATTTATTCCTGCTGCTTTTATGCCTGGCATCATTGGGCAAATGTATTGTCAATTTGCTCTCGTGATTGCAAGCACTGCATTTATCAGCGCAATTAATGCAATGAGTCTTAAGCCAACTCAATGTGCTCTTTGGCTGAAAGCAAAAAAGCCCGATGCTCATAAAAAGCTCAACATTTTCTTTCGCGGTTTTAATGCCATCTACAATCCTTTAGAAAAATGGTATGGCGATCGTATTCGCTCAATGGTGCAGCATAGTGAACTCGTAACACTGATAGGATTAGTTTTAGTAGCGCTTGCAGGGTGGGGGTTCACAAAAATTCCAACAGGCTTTGTGCCAACAGAAGACCAGGGGTATTTAATGCTGATGTGTAATCTTCCTAGCGGAACAGCACTCGGAAAAACAGAAAAGATGATTGAGCGTGTTGGCTCCGAAGTTCAAAAGCTACCTGCAGTGAAAGATGTGATTCTTTCTGGTGGCGTAAGTCCTTTTGATAGCAATACCGGCTTAGCCTACATCATTTTAAAAGATTGGGGAGAACGCGGAAAAAGAGGCTCGCTGCGCGAGGTTTATGATGACATTAGTTCCATTGCAAACAAGGAACTCTCGGCTTCCTCTCTTCTTTTAGTGCCACCGCCAATTCAAGGATTGGGAATCTCTGAAGGATTTCAAATGGAAGTTTGCCTTACTGATGGATCATTCAATTATAGTAAGCTTCAAAGTACGGCTGATCAAATCGTGGAGAGGGCTCAAAAAGATCCTAAGCTCCAAAAAGTTCGTTCTAGCTTTCGTGCAGATGTGCCTCAAATCAATTTAACAATCGATCGACGAGAAGCGTTAACATATGGAGTGGCTATCGGTGATATTTTAAACTCTCTCCAAACCTATCTCGGTTCTAGCTATGTCAATCAGTACAACCAGTATGGGCACACTTTTGATGTCTTCACGCAAGCAGATACAGCTTTTCGAGCTGGTCCTGCCCAAATGAAAAATTTTTATGTTCGTGGCAATGCTACGAATAGCACGACGACAGGGGGAACAAATACCGTTACTACCTCAATGGTGCCTCTCGGTTCTTTGATCAAGGTTGAACCTTCTTATGGGCCTTCAACCATCACGCTCTATAATATTTATCCTTCGGCAGCTATTATTGGAACGCCAGCTCCTGGTTATAGTTCTGGTGAGGCGCTTGATGAATTACAAAAAATTGCAGATACCTCCTTAGCTCCAGGAATCAAGACTTCGTGGACAGGCCTTTCCTACCAAGAGCGACTTGCAGGTTCCTCTCTCTACTTGGTTTTTGGATTGGCAATCTTACTCGTTTACCTCGTGCTAGCAGGACAATATGAAAGTTGGATTATTCCTGTAGCTGTTATTCTTGCTGTGCCCCTTGCGCTACTCGGAACAGTCGTTACGCTTGTTGGGGTTGGTTTGGCAAATAATATTTATGTTCAAATCGGACTTGTTCTCCTCATCGCGCTCTCAGCAAAAAATGCGATTCTTGTTGTTGAAATGGCTCGTGAGTATCGCGCTGAGGGTCATGATATTTTGGAGTCGGCTACTATGGCTGCCACCAATCGTTTTCGACCAATCTTAATGACATCCATCACCTTTATCATAGGTGTGCTTCCTTTAGTTTTTGCTAGTGGCGCAGGAGCTAATTCTCGAAAATCCCTTGGCATCGCAGTGGCTTCTGGCATGTTGGCTTCGACTTGTTTAGCGGTGGTCCTAGTTCCCTCATTTTTTGTAGTACTTGAGCAGTACGTAGAACGGAGGAAAAACAAGCATTGAAAATTATTTTTTTAATATGATTTTTTCCTCATCAAAACCATTAATTTTTTCTGACTTTAAACAATTTTCTGCTCATAACGATATTTATGACCAGGCGATTATTGGTAAGACACTCTTTGGACAAAAACGAGTTAAGGCAATCACGTCAATTTAATACACTATAGGAGAGACAGCATCTATTGTTACTGATTTTAAAAAAGCATTGAATGAACAGTATGGAAAATCAATAACTGACTTTGCTTTTTCTCAGGAGGATAAAAATAAGGCCTTGTCTTACGGGCTCACGAAAAAGGTAATTGCAGAAGTTTTAAAAAAAATCGGCCTTCTTTTTAAAGCGACACCCCCTTCTTATCACTAAAGAATATATTGAAGAGTTAGCAATTCATCCTGCTTTAGCTCGTGAAACAGTAGAGGATTACAAAGAATTAACGTTGTCAGAAAAGGCGTTTGTAAATTCGATACAAGAATACGCAAAAACTGCTCTTCTTTTTATTATTGGTATGGCATGCTTAACCAATCTCAAGGTGGCAGATAAAGCACAATCTTTTGTTTCTGGACTGATCATTGTTGATAGTACTACTAAAAAAGAACAAGCATTAGCTGAAAGTATGGAATTAAATAATGACTTATTAGGATTATTGATAGGACGTTTTGGAGTAACAGTCCTGGTTTTATCAATGGCTTGCTTCTCTGATCCAACTGGTAATCGTATTATCGGGATTATTGGTCTAGTTGGTGTCGTTGTGATAGTGTGCTGCGATATCATTAAATTGTTGAGCATAGATTTTTGCCGCTGTTTAACAAAATAAATGTAGTTCCATCCTTATTGAGTGCACATGGATTTTTCTCCAGCATCTATTTCCAAATTTTTTATTGAAAGACCTGTTCTTTCTAACGTGCTGGCCATTGTCATCATGGTTCTCGGAGGGGTTGCTATTGCTTGCCTGCCAGTCACACAATATCCGCCAATCACACCACCAACAGTTCAAGTCACTGCTAGTTATCCTGGAGCGACAGCCGAAAGTATGGTGAAAAAAGTAGCGCTTCCTATTGAGCAACAGGTCAATGGTGTGGATGGAATGATGTATATGTCTTCGAGCTCAACGAGCACAGGAAATTACACGCTGACGGTTACTTTTAAAATTGGTACAGATCCCAATATGGATCAAATTTTAGTAGAGAATCGTGTCAGTGCGGCTCTAGCACAGCTTCCTGAGTCGGTTCAAAACCAAGGTGTCGTGACTAAAAAAACATCGACAGCTTTTTTGCAAGTCATTGCCTTGACCTCTCCAACGGGTAAGTACGATGCGCTTTTTCTAAATAACTATGCAACTATCAATCTTCAAAACCAGTTAACGAGAGTTCCTGGTGTTGGTAATATTACGATTTTTGGGATTGGACAATATTCCATGCGCGTCTGGCTCAATCCGGATCAGATGCAGCAACGCTCGCTCGTTCCCTCAGATGTGATAGCCGCTATTCAAGCACAGAATATAGAGGTGGCTATTGGACAATTTGGATCTCCTCCTGCACTGAACGATCAAGACTTACAGTTGACAATCAATATTAATGGCTCCCTCAACAAAGCGAGTGAGTTTGAAGAAATTATTGTAAAATCTGATGTGCAGCATGGAGGTCAAATCACAAGACTCAAAGATGTTGCGCGGGTGGAACTAGGCTCTCAGGCTTACAATCAGTTTTTTGAATTTGATGGAAGACCTGCCGGAGGTATTGCTATTTTTCAACTTCCTGGATCTAACGCTATCACGACAGCTCAGGCAGTGCGTGATAAAATGGAACGGCTTGCTAAAAATTTTCCAGAGGGATTAAGATATGACATTCCTTTTGACACCACACTTTTTGTCAAAGAATCAGTCAATGAAGTTTACATGACATTGATAGAAGCTGGAATTTTAGTTCTGTTCGTCATTATGATTTTTTTGCAGGACTGGCGTGCTGCACTTGTTCCTGCGACAACGGTTCCTGTAACAATCATTGGGGCTTTTGCAGGAATGGCACTGCTCGGCTTTTCTATCAACACACTAACGTTGTTTGCAATTGTGTTGGCGATTGGGATTGTTGTGGATGATGCTATTGTCGTAGTCGAAGGAGCAATGCAGCATATTGAAGACCTCTCTTTAAAGTCGACTAATAATTCCAAGAACATTGTTGCACCGGAACTCACGCCATCAACCCCGTCTTTACGAGTCTCATCGACTTTAAAAACAGACTTTGAAAATATTCCCAAGCAAGCTGCTATCGCTGCTATGAAGAGTCTCTTTGGACCAATCATTGGAATTACTTTGGTATTGATGTCAGTTTTTTTGCCAGCAGCTTTTATGCCTGGCATTATTGGTCAAATGTATCGGCAATTTGCACTGGTGATTGCCGTAACAGCTTTTATTAGTGCCATCAATGCCGCGACGTTAAAGCCAACTCAATGTGCATTCTGGCTTAAGGCGCGCGATCCTTATAAAAAATTAAATTTCTTTTATCGTGGCTTCAATGCTCTCTATGAGCCAACAGAGAGATGGTATGGCTCCTTGGTACATCATTTAGTCAAATATAGTCGGTTGATGACGATGATAGGAGTCCTATTGATTGTGCTTTCATTGTGGGGACTCACCAAAATTCCAACGGCTTTTATCCCAACAGAAGATCAAGAGTATGTCATGACCGCTGTGCAGCTTCCTGATGCAGCCTCACTTCATCGCACCAAAATAGTGATGCAACGCCTCGCAAAAAAAATGGCAAAACTAGAAGCTATTCGAGACATGTTTGTTATTGGAGGAGTTTCTCCTCTCGATAACAATGCTTCGCTTTCTAATTCTGGAATTATTTATTTGATGCTCAAAGATTGGAAGCATCGTGGGCCGCGCGGCAGTCTCTTGCAGATTTATGAAGACTTAACAAAGTTAGCTCAAGAAGAGCTTGACGCAAAGTCAATCGTTCTGGTTCCACCCCCCATTCAAGGCTTGGGCTTGGCAGGAGGTTTTCAAATGCAAGTTAATTTAACAAATGGAAGCTTTCATTACCCTGTATTGCAACATGCTGTTGATGGTATGACGCGCGATGTAATGCAAAGTCCGATTATTAAAGCTGCGCTAACACCTTTTCGTTCTCAAGCTCCTCAAATCAAGTTAACTATCGACCGACGTGAGGCTGAAACTTATGGCGTTGCTGTGAGCGATGTATTTCATACATTACAAACTTATTTAGGCTCCACCTTTGTTAATCGATTTAATGTTTATGGTTTTGAATTTAATGTTTTTGTTCAAGGCGATACAGATTTTAGGGCAGGCCCTCCCCAAATGGAAAACCTCTACGTTCGCGGGCAAACCAATGCCATGGTCCCACTTGGTTCTTTAGTAAAAGCAGAAACTTCTCAAGGCCCCTCTATCATTTCACTTTACAATCTCTATCCCTCTGCAGCCATCATCGGACAAGCAGCCCGTGGATACAGTTCTGGCCAAGCGCTAGAATTATTAGATCAGACAGCAGCTAAAATTCTTCCTCCTGAAATTAAAACAGCATGGACAGGAATGTCATACCAAGAAAAATTAGCAGGAAATTCAATCTACTATGTTTTTGCATTGGGAATTTTATTAGTTTACTTCGTTTTAGCTGGCCAATACGAAAGTTGGATCACACCACTTGCTGTAATTTTGGCCGTTCCTTTAGCTCTCCTTGGAACAGTGTCAGTCATTAGCGCGCTCGGTGGTGCTAACAACATCTATGTTCAAATTGGAATTGTTCTCCTGATCGCTCTCTCTGCAAAAAATGCGATTCTTGTTGTCGAGATGGCTCGCGAACATCGAGCTACTGGTGAGAGCATTATCGATGCAGCTACGCATGCTGCAACCAATCGATTCCGCCCAATCTTAATGACCTCAATTACCTTTATCCTCGGAGTAGCGCCCCTAATTTTTGCTTCAGGAGCAGGAGCCATGGCTAGAAAATCCCTCGGTATCGCCGTGGCTTCCGGCATGCTCGCCTCTACCTGCCTTGCCGTCCTCTTCGTTCCTTCGTTTTATGTTGTCTTACAGACGATCTCGGAGAGATTTGGGAAAAAAGAGTGATTGCTTTTGAAGCACCATCCAAAAATGAGAGCAGGAATAATTTTTGTCAAAAAAAGTTGCTGTTTTTGAGACGCGCTTCTTTTCTAGTAGCTTCCAATCTCGATAAAACGTTTTCAACTCCTCTTCATCAAAAACTTTTTCAAACTTTCCATTTGAGGGATGAAAAAAAGAGTTTTTTTCCGGAGCTGAAGAACTCTTACGCATCTCTTGATGAAAGGCATCATCGGTAGAGAGGGTGTAAACCAAGAGATAGCCGTTTGGTTTTAAAACGCGCCACAATTCATTGCGCGCAAAAGCACGGCCTTGCAGCGAATCAATGTCGGTTGAGGCAAAGCAATCGATCGCAAAATCAAAAGAATTATTTTTAAAAGGCCATGGTTGTGTGGCGTCATGAACACAAAAATTTAGAGACACTTTTGAAAGAATGGCTGCGAATCTTTTTTTTGCTTCTTCAATAGCAAAAGAAGAAAAATCAAAAGCATCCATCGTGATGCCTTGTTGAGCCAGCCAAATGCTGTTTCTTCCTTTGCCACAGCACATCTCAAGGCCATGTAGAGGATGAGAAGTTTGCTTTTTTTGCAACCAATCCAAAAACAAAGAAACGCCCTGCGAGACCTCCGTTGAATTCATCGGAAGAAGCACATGGGGATGTTTGTGCTCTTCCTCCCAAATTTGCTGTTGAGAAGAGTGAGGCATGAATTGAATGCAAATTTAATAAAATTTTATTGAAAAGGTATTCATCTCTCAACAAAACTTTGGCTAAAAATAATTTTCTCAAATCCTGAAATCTCTTTGTGCGAGACGATGAAGAGGCCGCTCTGACGAAGTTGAGTGATGAGTAATTCAAAAAGATGAGTGGCAGCATCGTGGTGAAGTTGGGAAATCGGTTCATCCATGAAGAGCCATTTGGGTTGGTGGAGGAGGACACGAACAAAATTGATGCGCTGTTGTTCGCCAAGCGAGAGTCTATTTTGGTAATCGTGCACCTCGTCTAAGAAAGGCAAGAGGTGTTCGAGATGGACTTGTTTCATTAATGAAAGAATTTTTGCATCCTCGATTCCTTCTAAGCCAGGATAGAGTAGGCACTGGCGCAAGGTGCCAAGCGGCATGTAAGGCCGTTGAGGTACGATCATGGCGTCGTGACCGAGGGTGACGGTTTCGCCTTCAACGTAAGGATAGATTCCTGACAAGACGCGGAGAAAACTTGTTTTTCCAGTGCCTGAGGGTGCCATCAAAACTTTTCGATCACCGCGATGGAGGGTGATCGCGGGCGAGGTCCAAATATTTTTTTTGTGAGGTGTTTGAATCGTGAAGGATGGGATGTGAAGTGATTCTTGATCTTCTACAAAAGAATTTTTTTGAAAATTATTTTCTGAAGTAGCGCTTTGTTTCATCGAAGTCTCAAACGCGATCAGTCGCTGAAGCGAAGCTGTCGCCATTGCGATGTAGGAAAATTGTCGTGAGAGCGAGGAGAGCGAAAAATTTACCTGGCTAAAAATTCCTTGGATTTGCATCAAGACTCCCATCGTAATGAGCGATTGGAAGTAGAGTGGGCCAACGAGGAGGAGTGGCACGAAGAGACTCGCATTCGAGTAAAAACTATCGAACAGATTGACATAAATTTGCCGTTTTAAAATGGCGTAATAATTTTTGGTCAATTCTTTAAAGGATTCTTTGAGCGAGTGGTGTTCGGAATGCTCTCCGTGAAGTGTTGCAATTTCTTCACGACGTTCAAAAACGCGCATGAGACGATAGCGAAAATTGGCTTCCTTTTTTTCCTGAACGCGATCGAGGTTGATGAGGGGCATTCCAATTTTAAAAGTCGCGAACGTTCCAAAGAAAGAGTAAGCAATCGATGCCCAGAGCAAGATTCCAGGAGTTTTGATTTCGTGAGCGGCAATATGAAATTTAAAATCTTTGGAAAGCCCCCACAAAATAATGGCAAATGTTACAAAGTTGATTCCATCGCGAAACAAGGAGAAAAAAATATTCATCGTTGTATGACACACTTCTTTCACATCTTGTGAGATACGCTGATCGGGGTTATCGATTTCTTTGGAAGTGAGGGCGATCTTGTAAAAATTTTTGTGAGAGAGCCATGTTTTTTGCAATTGCTCTGTCGACCAACGACGCCATCGGAAGCTCAGCCACGCTGTGAGATAGGCTCTCGAGCAAAAATCAAAAAGAACAGCTCCCATCAATGGTCCATAAATCAATGCTTCGTAGAGAAAGCGATGCAGATCTTTTTTCTCAATCGTATTAAAAAAATCGCGTTGCCAATTGGTAAAGAGAACGGCGATGTAGACGGAGAGAAGACTGAGTAGCACGAGCGCCAAGAGCCCGCCCCAAGCAACTTTCTTTTCCTCAGAACTCCACCAAGGAAAAATATATTTTTTAGCGAGGGTGTAACAGTAGCGTGTTTTTTGGATCATAAAGAAATACAGCATGAGCCTTTAGAGGGAGAAAGAAAAATATTTTCAAACTTTTTGATATTCAGAAGCGATAAAAAGAAAATGATCGTCCGGATTTCATTCGTAATCTAGAGAGCAATGATATCCGCGCAGCCACAACTGTTCTTTGATGCGTCTAAGATAGAATCCTTGTTGGCTGTCATCAATTTCGATGAGCTTTGATGCCACTGTAATAGAACCAATAGGAGCTTTTCCTTGTTGCAGCTTGTCACAATGACTTTCTGGTTGCTGGAGGTATTGTAATCTAAAGTAGGCGGCGAGTTCGAGCGGACACAGCTTCAAACCGGCGGCTTCAGCTTTCGAATAAATGGCACCTATGGTTGATCTACGAGGAAAACTAAGATCGCTAACAGTGATTTCGATTGTTGCTACACGAAACGGTGTTGTGGAAGTAGTAAAATGACGGCTTGCAAAAAGCTGTTCTGCGAGTGGATTTAAGAAAATGGAATTTTGCTTTAGTGCTTCGAGTAACTCGAATTTTGATAGGCCACCTATCTCAACAAATCTAATAATGCCTGGATTTTCTTTCATAGTTTGTTAAGTAGAGCTTCTCATGACTTTTTTCATTGCTGTTTTTCAGTATTTTTATAGCAGCAACAGGAAAACATGAAAAAAATTGAACGTTTTGAAATATCGAGGGTCTAAGGTTATGAATAGATTATTTATTTCATAGTTTAATGATCTTCTTGGCGAGTCACTGCGGTCTGTTTTTTGGTTTTTTCAGGTCGATCAACAGTGACTCGCCTCTTTTTTAGAGAATCCTACAGAGAAGATTTATTAATCCATAAACTGTAAGGACCTTGATTTTTATTGTAATTGATTGATTACAAGAGTGTTTTCAATAATTTAAGAAAATAGCTTTTCCAGGTATCATTTAGCCACCACTCTTCTATTAAACGCTCTAAGGCCCTTTTTGAACGTTTTTAAAAAAGAAAAGCCAGCTAATAAGCTGATAGCCTTAGACGAGTTGTTGATCTTGTGATGACAAG
Source organism: uncultured Chthoniobacter sp. (assembly GCA_964402065.1). Taxonomy (GTDB): domain Bacteria; phylum Verrucomicrobiota; class Verrucomicrobiia; order Chthoniobacterales; family UBA6821; genus CAIWMF01. The sequence goes on from CAYOAN010000002.1 coordinate 187,220, forward strand.
GAATGCCATTAAATTTCTTAAAGGAAGAAATTTTTATATAGGCTTGGCTTTTGAAACATTTTGTGCAAGGGCTTCTTATTGTCCATTTACACAGATTAGGCCTACACGAATAGAAAGCATGGATTTATCTGGTAAGGCATAAAATCGGGCCAATGTCCAGGAGTATTTTATGTGCAACTCGTTGATTTTTAATTGATTTTGTATTTAAAAAATGGTAGCGCGCTGCTGTTAAAAAAGAAAATATTTTCTTGAGTGAGGAGAGTGCAAATGATAGTAACGCAAGTTCACACTAATAAACTATTATTGTGAATATTGATTACGAATGGAAAATTTAAAAGTTTCATTCGTGATGAGTAGATCATTCCTAACCCCATAAAGTGATATGAAAATATTAATGAAATTAGCAATTCTGTTACTCATTGTTAGTAGTAACGTGCTGAGAGCAGATAATGCCAAAGAGAGAAGCATAATTTATCTAAAAAATGGTAACCAGGTAGGTGCTCCAAACAATGATGACCAGGCAGGTGTTCCAAATAATTATAACCCGATAAAGTCTCCAAATGGTGTCATCCAAATAGGTTCTTCATCTCAATGGTTAGGGCAAGAGACTATAGAGGTAGCTCCTTCTTTTGAAAGACCACCATATCCTTCTGTAAGAGTCATAACAGAAGATGAGCTTAATGGAACTGATACTATTACGATGAAAATAAATGAATTATTAGTGATTCCTTTATACTATCGTTTCACTTTTTATCCTTTAGGCCATACCCTTAAGTGTAATTTAAATGATAGTAGCGTTGTGCAGGCTCAGGTGGTTGGAAATACGTATGTAAATAGCAATACTCTTTATTTTAATTTCGTTTGTATTGGATTAAAACCAGGCCAAGCGGATCTTTGGATTAATAACGGTATTCTGTATAGCAACAAGCTAAGCTTTAAAGTAATAGAATAGTTTTTTAAGCTTTGTCAACTGTTGATGAGTTGGGTGAATGAAGAAATTCATTGATCCAACTTTCATCAAGTCTCTTCAATTTTGATGAGGTATCGAATCTTTTTTTTCCTGCTGCTGACCTTGCTATCCTGTTATCAGCTAAAAGGAAACGGTTTCATTGCGTTAAATCATGAGCAGAGAACGCCGTTAAATCCGGTCGATTATACCCATTACGATTACGATCGAGCAGGGAATCTCTTGCAGCAGGCTTCTTTTTTAAAGGTAGGTCTTGCGACAATGTCTTATCAATATGATGCACAGGGAAACTGTATTTCTTCGACTGACCCCAATGGTAATAGGACAATAATGAGCTATAATAGACAGGGGGAAATGCTGTTACGTCAATATAGTGATGGTTCAGAAGAAAGATTTAGTTATGAGACAGGAGGGAAAATAGCAACTCATCAAGCCATCCTTGGCGGTCATGAGTTTTACACATATACTTCAACAGGTCTCTTGAAGTCAGTGTTCCATGCTGATGGGAGTAGTGTTGAATATCACTATGATTTGAGTGGGCGGATGGTAGAGGAAATTTTTTCAAATGGGCTGTACTGTCAAATCAGTTATCAAGGAAATATCATCACCCAAACTTTTCACGATTCTGGGAAAAATTTAGGTTCTATTGCGGAAACTTATGATGGGCGAGGAAACTTATTACAAAAAATCGATCTTGGAGGAAGCGTCTGGAGTTACTGCTATGATGGATTAAATCGCTTAACACTGGAGCAAGGGCCTTCTACTTCGAGTGGGACTGCTGCTCAAAGCATAAAACATATTTATCATCTTGGCGTTGAATCAGCCATCAATGCTCTTGGCGAGCGAACAAATCAAATTTTTGATGTTTTGGGGCGACCAACATGGAAGCAGGTTTTCAATAGAGATGGAACTATGGCGCAACAAATCTGCCATCAATATTCAAGCGATCATCAAAGTGTGACAACCACCGTTGGCACTGGCAGCAATGCTCTTATTATGAGCATGTATACCGATGAAGCAGGACGTCCCACTATGCTAAAGCATGCTGATGGAAGCTTTCAAAAATGGGATTATGATTTGAATGGAAATCTCATTGCTTCTACAGATGAAATAGGAAATGTCACAAACTATACTTATGACAAACTCAACCACCTTGCCTCAGAACAGCGACCTGATGGAAGTGTCATTAACTACAGTTACAATGCTGCTGGAGAGTTACTGGCACGTTTTATGCCTCAAGGGTTGATAGAGAAAAATAAGTACAATGATGTAGGTCAAAAAATATCTTCCTTGCTAATCGGAGCTGATGGCGCAACAACACGAAATATTAGTTATCAGTATGATCAAGGTTTGCTCACTTCGGTTATTGATCCTCGTGGAGAAAAAATTTCTATCGATTATGACGGTTGGATGCATCCTGTAAGAGTGATTGCTAGTGGTGCAAGCATTCCCGAGCAAAATCAAACAACGACTTATTGTTACAATCAACAGGGTGCATTGACTTCTGTTGGCCAGTCCTATAGCGATCTTTCCAGAGGGCCATCAACACTTGTTTCTAAGACTTATGATGCCTATGGGCAGCTCGTTTTAGAAAAGACCTCGTTGGATGGGAGAATCATTTCTGCTTGGAAACAGGCATGGGATGGGGCAGGTAGAAGAAAAGCGCTTTCTTGGGACTTAGGTACTGATGGTGGTAGCGCGCAATACACTTTTGATTACAACGCGCTTGGTCTGATGACTCGATCACAAAATAGCTCGGGAGAAGTATTGTGTGATTATGGGGATCATGGTTTGTTGCTGAGCGAAACAACTCTTGCTGGTCAAAAAATACTCCAACGTGATCATCAAGGACGCCTTATTCATCAAGCACTTTCAGGAAAATTAGAAGAAACTCTTTCTTGGAAAAGTAATGGAAAAATCAGCAGCTATAGCATTGTTGGAAATGCGAATGAAACGCGTAATTACGACTACGATGCCTTAGGGCGCTTAATTCAAGAGCCCTACATGTTGGCAGAGAGTGCGGACGCTAATACTCTCTCAGTAGGAACACACACAGCAACGTACGCCTTTGATCAACTTGATATAAGGATGAAACAAGAAGTGACTCCAGTAATAAAAAATAGCATTGCTAAAAAAAATAGTTTTTCACAAGTGACTGCTGATGATTTAAGTAACGGGGTGAACAAAATGAATCCATGGAAGAGTTCGTATGATGCTGCTGGAGCAGTCACAGCTCGAAGTATGGAGGGAGCGTTTGATCAGGAGCTGACCTGGGATAGCATGGGCCGGCTTGTGTGTGTTAGTCAGCGCAACAAAAACAATCAAGGCTACAATTGGAAGACAACCTATGATGGCCTTGGAAGGCGCATTCAGACGAGTTATTGCGATGCCACAGGAAATCAAACAACATCTCAACCACTTGCAATTACTTATTACAATGATCCGGAAGTGGAGTTTTTAGAACTTGGTCGTGATTATTTTGGTCGAACTTGGAATCTCTATGGGCCCGATCGCAGCGGCTCTTATGGTGGCGCTCAAGGTATTGGTGGTTTAGCTGCAACAAGTACGGAAGGACATGCTGAGACTCACGGGGTGGTGAATGATTTTTTTGGGAATAGTATTGGCATCACAACCGATGGAATTTTTCAACCATGGGGCAACGTTCTTGGAGGTTATGGAGCGATGCCTGGGTCGAGCGTAAACACCGACCTTGTCCCTCAATGGCGTGGGCGCTACCTCGATTGGACCGGCTTATATTATATGGGAACGCGTTACTACGAACCAAAGAGTGGACGCTTTCTTTCGCCAGACCCACTTGGGTATGCTGCTAGCTTGAGTTTGTATGACTATTGCAACGGCGATCCCGTCAATGGCTTGGATCCTGATGGGGGACGTGTGGAGAAACAGCAACAAAGCGACATAGAGCTCACTACTACTCGATCTAAGAAGACTATATTCACGAATGGTACGCTTCGTACTCGACCAGATATATTCACCACTCTTCAATGGGCTCAAGGTGAATTAGTAACTTACCTCAATGGAGATCGTAAAAACCAAAGTTTTTTGAAATCTTGCCCCCAGGCGTCACAACGACTTTCAAACCAAGACCAGATAATGAGTTTGAATGCCATTTTGACCGGTGAATTCCCAGTTCAAGCAAGTGCAAATCGGATTGCTCAATGCTTTCAACTGCCTGATGAGGTTAGTGTACTCATCAATCATTGCGGAAGTGGTTGGAAAGATATTCCAAGAGTATTATTAGTTAACCAATTTGGATGTAGCGATAGTTGTTCTCTCTGTTTAGCTGATATTGTTAGCCACAATAATGGAGGAGGAGCAGCTGCTTCCTATATGGCTCTAAGTGCTCGAACCCAGTTCAATGATATAGGGCTCAATCCTCAGCGCTATATAGGGAAAGCCAAATTGGGATTTCAGGGTGTAATTCATGCTCCGAATTTATCGAGTGCTGTTTCACTTTTTTCCTCAAGCCCCTCATTGAAGTACTGAGAGAAAACAATAAACTCGCCTGACTATTTTTTCATGTACCGAAAAATTATTCTTTTGAGAGAAACTATCCTTTCTTAGTGCAATAAAAAAATAATGATGATGTTTAAGAAATTTTTTATTGCTGCTCATCGCATCCATGTTGCTTTTTAAACTTGCTCTGATCCACCAAGCTTTGATTCTCGGTACGCGTTACCCCTCCCATGTGATGGAAGCTGATGAAAATGGGAAATAGCTAATGATGACAGTATATAGTCAAATTACTTAGAAATGACACTAAATGGACTTGATCTTAGTTAGGAACAAGCAGCGTTCTCATCTCATCACGTTATCGTTTAGATAGCGCTCGGTCTTTGGCCTCGCCTTTTCTAAAAATCTCTACGTTCTTTCCTGAAGTAAGTTGACTATAAAGTTTCTAGTCCTGTTTTTTAATATAAAGAATCGATCGAGGGTGAGCTTATTTTATCGACATACATGTTGTGCGGATTGATGCCAAAAAGGTTTTGAAGATAATGATAATATTCTGGTTGATGCTGAAAAACATTGTCTCGATTGAAAGGCTGAAATAATTCAAAATCGACTAGGAAAGCGGTAGCAGTGCAAGCAAAGAATTCGTACTCATTTGTCATGAGGTAATTAATAAAAGTTGGATTCTTGGTGTGAGGGAGTTGATAATAATGACGCTCTTGAGCCTCTTTAAAATATTTAATAATGTCAGGATTGTCCCAACCGTTAGCGATCTGTTGATGATGAAATACATGCAGGAGTTCATGTAGGAACACGGGTGACTTTTCTCCGCTTTTTTGATTATCACAAAAATCGTTATAGCATAGTACAATCGACTTTGAATCTCCGTAATAAGCTCCACTAGCGTAATTAGGCATCTGATACCAAGGTTGCAGGGTGATTGGAACACTCTTAAAAAAATCAATGGTGTTTTTAGGAAGTCCTATGAGTTCGATATAAGCAACTTGTCGAATGCATTCCTTGGAGACTTCTTGATACTGAGAAAAATCATAAATCTGTGAGCAATTAAAATTGAAGCCGTGATAGGAGAAGCATCGACTCAGGAATCCGCCCTTTGGGCCGAAAAGGTTTTCTAGATAATGAAAAAACTCTGGTTGATTTTTTTGAATCTCATAACAAGAAAAAGGTGCTTCCCAAAAAGAACCTCGTAGATAACTAATAGCAGAGATAGTAAAAAAATAATAAATAGCAGTCGATGAGGAATCAGAAATCCAAGTGGGATTTGTTTTTTGATAGCAAGGAAGGGACTTGGCTTCATTAAAATATTTGACAACATTGGGATTGTTGATTCCTTGAGGCAGATATTCATCCAAAAGGGCTTCAAGAAAGTAAAAAAGTAAACAAAGATTCTCTTCCTTGCAAGAATTCCAACTTAATTGAGCTGCGTAGAGCTCGTCAGACGTGAGTGTAATGAATTTATCATTGGGATCTCCTTTTTGTGGAGCAATAACAACGACAATCGATTTAAAAAAATTCTGAATTTCTTGAGGGAGATACAAAGCATTTATAAAATAAACTTCCCATTCCAATTGATAAAGGATCTCTTTCAGATGCTCGTCATTTAAAACTTGAGAGATATCAAAGCGATACCCATTATAAACGAAGTTGTTGTTCTGAATGTTATAAGCTAAATCAGCCGGTAACTTGCTGTTTGATTGAGCGTTAATTTCTCGTCCGAGAAGAAAGAAAGCCGCTGCAAGAAAAATAGAAAACAATTTTTTCATAGAACAATAATAGCGATAAAAGATAAGGGTATTTTTTTTCATAGCAATGAGTTTTTTAAAACAGATTTTTCAAGAGCGAAGTGGATACGCTTGCAAAAATCGTGATGCTAACATCTCAAGGAAGAGGAATTCGTTCCCTTGGTCGAAAAAATGGATACTTAATTTTTAGAAGATTTATCAAATGAGGCTCAGGGGGTAGTTCTCAGTCTTTTCAAAAAACTAGTAAATTCCACTGAAATGCTTTCTAAAAGGTAGCTCTGTAGAAATGCCAAAAAAAGCGAGCCACTGTTGGTCGACCTGAAAAAACCAAAAAACAGATCGCAGTGACTCGCCAAGAATAAAATGTTTAAACTTTACTTATAAGTAGATTCTTCGCGCTTCAAAATATTTTTTGCTTTTTCAAGTGAATTGAATAGCAAGGCGAGTAACTCTCTTCAGAAGGGCATTGCTACCCTTTTTTGACCGCAAATTAGAAACATTTGAGAAATTCCTAACAAGAAGAGTGCCAAAAGGTTGAATCCTACAATTACAATAAGCTTCCTATCGGTAGCAGATGGTACATGCTTTAGAGCAAATATCAAGAGCATTCTAAGTGTATGTTATCAGATCACTTTCTTTAACAAAGAATGCTGCAGGCTCATAAGAAGTTTTGCCTATTCTTTTTGTCCTCTGGAGAGTAACTACTTTGATGTTGTAGGAGGCTTTGGAATCTGTGTTTTTCTTACTGGCTGTTCAGGAATAAAAAAATCTTCTGGTGCTTTAACGAAATTAGTTACAGCTGTTGCTGCTTTTTTAACCTGTTCAACAACAATAGTGCTGGCTTTTTTAGCCATTCTCTCAATGTCATCATTTTTTGAATATTCTTCAGGAAGATAGTGTTGTGCAGCTTGCCTTGGAGTGTAGCGTGGTGGTGTGATTGAGGCGTGCGTTGGCTGGCTCCTTAGAGTTGTGAAGGCTGCTTTAATTGGTGAAGTAATTTTTTTAGGTCTTTCTCCACCGTCATGGGATTTTGTTGTATCAGCAAAACGAATAGAACGTGTTTGTAAATCAGAGGATTCTGTCGGAATTTTTCCCCGTGTATTATAAGAACTTCTGTTTTTTAAAATGCTTTTAGCAGTTTGCGAGGTTGGCACATTTTTAATAGCAATTGCAGGTGAGGAGGGGTTGCCGCCTTGAAAAGAGCCTTCTAATTCTATTTTTCCTACTTCTGTTACCGTTGTTGGAGACTCATTCGAGCTTGTTGCTGCTACTGGAAGTTTTTGCAAGAACGGTGAATTTGGTGTGAGGTGGTTATTAGGTATTTCCATATCTTAATATGCGGTAACAAGTTGAAAAACTGACGTTGGGCCAACGTAAAAATGAAAAAACAAAACTAGATTTTTTGAAAATGAAATACTGAGTTTTTTATTAATAACAAGAGACAACCATGATAAAGATGAAAAGCTGCAAGCAGTCTCATATTTTTTATATGCTATGACAGGATACCAGAAAAGCTACAATGAAAGCTAAGCTGCTAATATTACTATTTTTCATAATGAGGGTTACAACTTTTGGAGCTCTCGCAGAAGGTTTATACTAAGAGGTTGATAGGGAGGTGGGATGAAAATGGAGTAGGATGGGTTGGCTGGGACAAGGGCCTCAAGAGCTAGAAAAAAGATTTGAGCAGTGTCCCAAACAGTATGATTGCTTATTCATTCGTAACAGCGATGAGCAATATGGCTTGAAGCTCACATTAAAATACAGATCAGCTTTTAGAGCATGTTAACAAATTCTATAGCCGCGTGTTGCGGCGTCACTCCGGGGCTCGAAGCCTCGAGTATGAGATATACCTGCGTTGCTGCGCTCCTCGTTCCTGGCACTACAGCGGCTATAATGTTTTTAACATGCTCTAAACATCCAAAAATGGGACTCATCAAAAAAAGCGAGCCACTGTTGATCGACCTGAAAAAATCAAAAAACAGATCGCAGTGACTCGCTGAAACTTATTAAATTTAAAAAATGCATAGCGTGTTAAATTGAGAAGAACGCATTGGAAGCACAGAAATTTTTTCTTAGGACAAGGTCGAAGAGTGAGACGCTATCTTCTGATAACGTAAGATCTGAGGACGGAGTCTTAAGTCAAAAGTGCAAGCCTATAGCGCGCCCTTATCGATTTAATAAGCTACATTTGCAGGATTAGACTCTTCATCTTTTAAAACGTTCAAATTATTTTATGACTCCATCGCAACAACCACTCGCAGACATGGGGCTTATTGGCCTTGCCGTCATGGGACAAAATTTAGTGCTCAACATGGACGATCATGGGTACACGGTGGTTGTTTACAACCGCACAACGGAAAAAGTAGATCACTTTTTAGCAAATGAGGCGAAGGGAACAAAGGTGCAAGGAGCTCATTCGATTGAAGAATTGGTGGCGCAATTAAAGAGGCCTCGTCGTGTGATGATGCTCGTTAAGGCAGGGCAGCCTGTAGATGATTTTATCGAGCAACTGGTGCCACATTTGGAGGCTGGCGATATTATCATTGATGGAGGCAATTCTCTTTTTGGAGATACGACACGTCGACAACGTTATCTTGAAAGCAAAGGATTACTCTATGTTGGAACGGGCGTTTCTGGTGGCGAGGAAGGAGCACGTCATGGGCCAAGTATGATGCCAGGAGGCTCTCCAGCAGCATGGCCTCATGTGAAGGAGATTTTTCAAGCAATTTGTGCCAAGGTAGAAGAAGGAATCCCATGTTGTGACTGGGTTGGAGAAGAGGGAGCTGGTCATTACGTAAAGATGGTTCACAACGGGATTGAATATGGTGACATGCAACTTATTGGTGAAGCTTTTCATTTTCTTAAAGTGGGGCTTGGTCTTTCCGAAAAAGAGATGCACGAAATCTTTGCAACATGGAATGAGGGGGTTCTTGATAGTTATTTAATTGAGATCACGCGCGACATTTTAGCAGTGAATGATGAAGATGGGGCGCCGCTGGTTGCTAAAATTCTTGATGCAGCTGGACAAAAAGGAACTGGCAAGTGGACTGTGACAAACTCCCTTGACCTTGGAATGCCAACAACCTTGATTGCTGAAGCTGTTTTTGCGCGTTGTGTTTCTTCAATGAAAGAAGAACGTATGGAAGCCTCAAAAAAATTAAGGGGTCCTAAGCCATTAATACGGAAGGCGAAAAACACGAACAAAAAGCAACTCCTTATCAAAGAACTTCGTGACGCTCTTTACGCATCTAAAATCATTAGCTATGCGCAAGGTTATATGCTTCTCTGTGCCGCTGGGCGCGAGTATGGGTGGAATCTGAATCTTGGAGGAATTGCCCTGATGTGGCGTGGTGGATGTATTATTCGTTCACGCTTTTTAGGGAAAATCAAAGAGGCTTTTGATAAAAATCCAAAACTGACGAATCTGCTGCTCGATGATTATTTTCGGGGGGAGATTAATCGTGCTCAAAAAGGATGGCGGCACGTTGTTTCGTTGGCAGCTCAGAATGGCATTCCTGTGCCAGCGTTCAGCACGGCGCTTGCTTTTTATGACAGCTATCGAACAGCAGCACTCCCTGCCAATCTTCTTCAAGCGCAGCGGGATTATTTTGGCGCTCACACGTACGAACGGATTGATCAGCCTCGTGGAAAATTTTTTCACACTAATTGGACTGGTCAAGGAGGAAGGACTTCATCAACGAGTTATTCCGTCTGATTCACAATATTTAAAATAGCAGGATAACTCCGCGCTGTATTGCTATTGTAATTGTTCGGGTCGATACAATCGTGTCCTATGTTCAGAGATGCTGGAAATTCGTATAAGAAGACTCTGCCTGGATTTTTAGCACTCCATTGTTGAGCGATTTTTTGAGTGAGCTGACTATTCACAATAGTGTCTGCATGAGAAATAAGCACGTTGAGACGTCGCACTTTTAGAGGTTTTTGAAAAGATCGAATAGCGCGCGAAAGTTCTAACGTTTTTGCTAAGCATTGGCTTCCATATCCAGGATAGATGTAACGAGGTAGGCACTGATCATTTTTTTTCCAAATATAGAAATTGGGAAAATAGAGAAGGCAAGCGGTTGCTACGTTAAGAGCAGGAAGAGACCAACCATAGGCCCCCAAAAAAGGAGCAATGAGAAAAACTTGATCAATGCCTTGACGATGTTCGGCCATCCAAGCAGCTCCTAGAGCTCCTGCAGAAAGACCAATAATGGTGATGTGCGAACCAAGACCTGTGGCAATATCAACACTTTTAGCAGCTTGATCAATGAGGTCTTGTCCTGACTGTTCGTTTTGTTCTTTATTCAATGTGTTAGCGTATCCAGCATAACGTGAGCGTAAAATCACGACGTTGGCCCCTTGATCAAAAAGTATTTTTCCAAGAGAAATAAATTGTTCAGGACAGGAACTTAATCCATGAAGCAACACGAAGACACGGTTGGTAGGAGTACCATGCAATAAAAGTTGCGAATGTCCTTCAGCACTAAGAGGGAGAGTTGATTCTATTTGTTGAATGAAAGAAAATTTTTGTAACGCTTCTTCGTAGGATGACGCAGGATGAGGTATAGAGTAAAAATTTGGTGTCCGATTTAGGAAGGCAATGCTTCCCAGAAGGAATCCTAAAATAGTAATATAGAGAAAAATCTTTCGCTGATTCATGGATAAAAATTTTTCGCCCTATATTTGCATTCAAGGGGCCCGCCAGCACAATCTTAAAAATCTTTCATTGAAAATTCCCAAGAACCGCCTTGTGGTCATCACTGGTCCCAGTGGTTCGGGAAAATCATCACTAGCTTTTGATACTCTCTTCGCTGAAGGCCAGCGACGCTATGTGGAAAGTCTTTCAAACTATGCACGTCAATTTTTACATCAGCTTCCTAAGCCAGAAGTCGATTGGATTGAGGGATTGTCGCCAGCTATTGCTATTGAGCAACGAAGCTCGCTTCCAAACCCGCGCTCAAACGTAGCAACAACAACAGAAATCTATGATTATTTAAGGCTTCTTTTTTCTTCGATAGGAACCGTGCATGACCCTGTCACAGGTGATGTGATTCAACGTCAGTCGCCTCAACAAATTAGCGATCAGCTCATGACGTTCCCTGTTGGAACACGAGTGATGCTGTTAGCTCCACTTCAATGGGAGAACGAGAAGGAGTTACATGCCTTGTTTCAGCAGATCCAGCGAGAGGGTTTTGTTCGTGTTCGTAAAAATGGTGAGATCCTTGAATTAGCATCATTAGAAAAAAAAGCGACAGAGCAGATTAAAAGCTTAGAGATTGTTGTTGATCGTCTGATGTTACAAGAGGGAGTTGAAGATCGGCTGAGAGACTCTTTAGAAGCCACGTTACGATGGGGGAAAAATATTGCTTTAGTGCTAGCGGAAGAGCCTGGAAGTAAATCTTGGATAGAGCATCTTTTTTCAACGGATTTTTGTAATCCTAAAACAGGCTTTACCATGGAGGCTTTAACGCCCAAGCATTTTTCATTCAATAGTCCAAAAGGGGCCTGCCCAGCTTGTCATGGCATTGGAAGCGTTCCTCGAAATGCTACTGCTGATGTGAAGCGTTGCGTTGAGCCAGTGCTCGAATCGGCGAGTATAGCTTCAAGCACTCCTGCTCAAGGAGTCGTTGTTTCTTACCCTTCATCGTCAGTAGTGGCTTTAAAAAGAGGTTTAAGCTTGGAAAAAAATTGCCCTCACTGCTATGGAAAACGGTTGCGTCGAGAAATTTTGAGTGTGACCGTTACAGCGAAAAAGCAAGAGTGGAATATTGATGATATCTGTCACCTTTCGATAGCAGAAGCTACTGCTCTTTTTCAAAATTTAGAGCTTAATGACCATGAGCGTTACTTAATGAAGGAAGTGTTACGAGGGATCACTACAAGGTTACAGTTTTTGGAAGAGGTGGGACTTGGCTACCTCACCTTAGCGCGAGAGAGTGGGACACTTTCAGGAGGAGAGATACAACGAATTCGCCTCGCAACGCAGATGGGGTCAGCGCTTTCGGGAGTGCTGTATGTTTTAGATGAACCAAGTATTGGTCTTCACCAGAGAGATCATGCTCGTTTGTTACAAGCTCTTACTCATTTGCGAGATCTTGGCAACAGTGTGATTGTAGTTGAGCATGATGAAGAAACCATGAAGGCAGCTGATTACATCATTGATCTTGGGAAAGCCGCTGGGGTTTTGGGAGGAGAGATTGTGGGGGAAGGAACTCTCGAGGAAATCAAAAGGATACCAACTTCTTTAACAGGTGATTATTTAAGTGGGCGCAAAAAAATTGAGCTTTCTACAACACCATGTCATCCGTCATCTCCAGAGGGTTCTGATTCTGGTTGGGTAACCGTGGTCAAAGCGTGTGAAAATAATTTAAAAAATATCACGGTTTCTTTTCCTGTGGGGTTGTTTACTTGTGTCACAGGTGTTTCAGGGAGTGGTAAATCAACGCTTATTCATGATGTCTTCTATCGTGGACTTGCCCCTCAGTTATGCCGAGCAACTGAGGACGTTAAGAATTACGAAAAAATCATAGGAGCTGAGCAATTCGACAAGATCATTCAAATTGATCAAAGCCCGATTGGGAGGAGTTCCCGTTCTAATCCAGCAACCTATATTGGAATTTTTGATTTTATTCGTGATCTCTTTGTGCAGTTGCCATCAGCACGCATGAGAGGATATCGCCGGAATCAATTTTCTTTTAATATTAAGGGAGGTCGTTGTGAGGCGTGTCACGGAGAGGGAGTCCGACATGTGGAAATGCATTTTCTTCCTGAGGTCACGGTTCTTTGTGAAACGTGCAAAGGAAAACGTTTTCATCGTGATCTTTTAGAGATTACTTACAAAGGACGTAGTATTGCCGATGTTTTGGAGATGACAGTAGAAGAGGCTCGTTCTTTTTTTCAAGCCATTCCTAAAATTACTCAAAAACTTCATTGTCTTACAGAACTTGGATTGGGATATCTCAAGCTAGGTCAATCAGCAACGACACTCTCAGGTGGTGAAGCACAACGGTTGAAACTTGCTACAGAATTATCACGTGTTTCTACTACTAAAAAAGAGCGAGTGCTCTACATTCTTGATGAACCGACAACAGGATTACACTTTGCTGATATTCAACAATTATTAGATGTTTTCATAAAACTTCGCGATGCAGGAGGAACCTTGATTGTTATCGAACATCATTTAGATGTCATTAAATGTGCTGATTGGATTATTGATTTGGGTCCTGATGGGGGAAACCAAGGTGGGGAAATTGTTATAGCAGGAATTCCTGAAAAAATTGCAGCTTGCCAGAAAAGTCATACCGGAAATTTTTTGAGAGAGGTTTTGTAATCTTTATGGTTAACTCATCTCAAACTTTTTTACTGTCATTCACGCTTTTAGGATCATGCTCATTTTTTTCTTAGCCGTCAGTTCTATTGCCCTAAGCATCGATACAAATTCAACATTGTTAGCAAAGGATCTTGCTGCACAAGCAGCTGCTGAAAAATTGCCTCAAGTTTCTGCTTCTGTCTTGCGCACTCAATTACAGCAAGAAGCAAATTCTCAAGAACGCCAAAAACTCATGTTGCGCTTGGGAGAAATACTCGTTACGGAGCATTGTCCCATAGAAGCGATTGCTGTTTTGGATTCCAAAGAATTAAGTTCGGAAAATTTTTGCTCACAATCTGCTGAGGTTTCCTTTTGGAAGGCACAAGCTCTTTTGGCACTAGGAAAGCCTTCTGAGGCTGAAACACTGCTAACGGCTCTTTTAGCATCGAATAATTCTCTTTCTAAAGAATATCTTGAAGCCGCTCATTTAGCTTTGGCACGAGCCGATCGAGCCTTAGGAAAAAATGAAGAAGCTTTGAAAATTATTGGAGGCATTCCAGAAAGTGCTACACTTGCTCTTCCTGTTTTAGAAGAGCGGTGTGCTATTTTGCTGGCACTTCAACAAAATGAAGAAGTCGAACGCTTGCTCAAGGATCAAAAAGAGCTTCTTCAGCAGCCGCGCTTACTGTATCTCTATGCTGTAGCGGCATTGCAACAAGGGAATCAGCTTGAAGCGCTACGACGGTTTACGACAAAAAAAACAGATCCTTCTTTGGGAGGCTGGACTTCCGCTGCAACTGTTGCAGGCATCGCAAATTGCCAGACCGCCCTAAAAAAACCAGAAGAAGCTCAAGCGTTACTGGAAAAGTTCTTACAAGAAAACCCTAACGCACCTCGTCTTCCTGAGTTGATGTTACAATTGGAGGGGATTTATCTAACTCAACATAACAAAGATTCAATGGTCTTTTATAAATGGGCAAATGACACGACCCAACCTTATCGAGGTTCTTATGCCATGTTACCATTAGCGCGCATGCTTCAGCGGCAAGGTCACCCAAGTAAATCTGATGCAGTTTATCAATCTTTTTTAAAAAATTTTCCAGACCATTCCCTTGTTGGTGAAACACGACTAGAGTTTGCTCAAAACAAGTTAAATCAAGGAGACCCTTCTGCTGCACTTGCTCTTCTGAAAGACCAAACCGCTTTTTCTCCAAGCATTCGTGCTAGAATGGCTTTTTTAAGAGGGCTAGCAGAGTCAGCACTGAAGCACCCCGAACGTGGAGAGCAAGAATTTCATCAAGCTGAAACTCTGGATCCTACTTTTGCTGCGGATGCACAATATAACCAGATGTTACTAGGCTTTATTAGCCATCCTAATAAAGGAGAAAATTCTCAAGAGCAAAAAATTCTTAATGAAAGTGGCGATGGGGTAGAACGAAAAGAATATTTGGAAGTGCTCAGTAGTGACCATGGAGATCGAGCTTCTGCAGCTTTTGTGATCAAAAAAGCCCGCTCGTTTTTAGGAGCGCATCCTCATTCCTCCCTTGCCAATGAAGTGCGTATGAAACTAGGAGAAGCCCTGTTGCGTAGCGGGTTGATTCGTGAGGCGAGACTTGAATTAGAAAATGTAGGGCATGCAGAATCAAACTCTGAATTGGGACGACAGGCGCTTCTCTTGGCAGCTCAAGCGGCGGCTCATAGTATGGATCCAAAATCGATTGACGATGCCATTATGATTTTGGAGCAAGTGGCTCAGAATAGCAAAGGAAGCAATGATGCTTGGCAGGCTCGCTTAGAACAAGCAGCGCTCAAAAATGCTCAAGCATTACCACTTGAGGCTATTGCTATTGATGATCAAATTTTGAGCGCACCTGAAGTTCCTGCTGAGTTGAGATACACCGCTCAAATGGCCAAGGGAGATACTTTCAGCGGACTTGGTGCAAAAGATTCTAATAATTATCGATCAGCCATTGCTACTTGGCGTTCTTTAGCAGATACGCCTGGTATTTCACCTCGTTGGCGTAACCAAGCTCTTTGCAAGATTGGTTTGATTGAAGAAAAATTAGGAGAAAGCGATATCGCTCTTGCAACCTACTACGAAGCAATGAAGACGCCACGTTTGCAAGAGCCAGAACAATTGTGGCATGACAAAGCAGCTTTTGAGGCAGCTCGTCTCCTTGAGACACGGCATCAATGGAATGAAGCCATTCAACTCTATCAACAAATTATTAGTGAAGGCGGTCCTCGATCAGCTGAGGCAAAGGCTAGGATTAGTAAGCTAAGGTTAGAAAATCTATTGTGGGACTAAAGAATGCCTCACCTATTTTACTGAGGCGGCGAATTACGGCGTTGCTGTGGTGCTTAAGTCTTCACGTGTTTCAATACGCTCAGCCTTTGTGCTCTTCTCGCCTTGTATTTCACCCCTCTTTGCGAATTTTCAGCACCGTTTTTTCTGTAGCCTGCAGTCTCTAGTCTGTAGGCTCTTTTATTAGATGAATCGACCAACTGAACATCACTATAAACTGCGAGCTGAGAACTGCGAACTGCCATCGCAACGTAATAGCATCATTGCCTTAGCTGCTGGTGATCTAGCTGGGATTGGACCGGAAGTGCTGAGAGCAACGATCGAACGTTTGAGAATAGAACCAGAATTATTGCGTGGCTGTGACTGGAAAATTATTGGCAAAAGTGAAGCCATGGATCCTGGGTGCCCGACACCAGAGACATCTCGAATGGCAATGGCTACACTTGAAGAGGCTACAGCGGCAGCACTTCGAGGAGAGATAGCAGCTGTCGTAACTGGTCCTGTCTGTAAAAAACGGCTTCATGCAGAAGGATTTTCTTTTCCCGGACAAACCGAATTTTTTGCAGCGCGTGCAGGAGTAAAAAATTTTGCAATGCTCCTCACTGGAGGAAGATTGGCTGTTGCTTTAGTAACGGCTCATCTTCCACTCAAAGAAGCTATCGCAACGTTAACTTCCGAAGAGATTGTCCGTGTTGGCAATCTTTTGATTCAATTTTTAAAACGTCGTGGCATTAAGCAGCCTCGTATTGCTGTTGCAGGCCTCAATCCTCACGCAGGTGAGGAAGGGGATCTTGGGTCTGAAGAAATCACAATAATTGAACCTGCTGTACAAATATTACGGCAACAAAATCGTGAAACAATGATTCTTGGGCCACTCAGTCCTGACACTGTTTTTTTTCGCGGAGTCCAGGGGGAGTTTGATGCAGTCCTCTGCATGTATCACGATCAAGGTTTGATTCCGCTCAAACTCCATGCCTTCCATGAAGGTGTTAATGTCACACTTGGTCTTCCTTTTGTTCGTACGAGCCCTGATCATGGCACTGCCTACGATATCGCGGGGAAAGGAATCGCCAGTTGTGAGAGTTATTTAGCGGCAGTGAAGCTTGCTGCAGAATTGGTAAGGTCTCACCATCAGCATAGCTAAGTATTCCGCATGTTCTGTTCTGGAATTCATCACATTGCAATTATTTGCTCTTCTTATGATGTTTCAAAAAAATTTTATACCGAGATTTTAGGTTTTAAAATTTTGAAAGAAACTTATCGCAGTGAAAGAACATCTTTTAAGCTCGATCTTGAAATTCCTGGAGGAGGCCAACTCGAGCTTTTCTCTTTTGAAAACCCGCCGAAGCGCTCTTCGCAGCCCGAATCATGTGGGCTTCGGCATTTAGCATTTGCTGTTAATGATCTCCAAGCCGCTGTTCAATATTTGGTCGAGAGAGGCATTGTCTGCGAACCAATTCGTATTGATGAATTGACGAGTAAACGATTTGTTTTTTTCAAAGATCCTGATGACTTGCCGTTGGAGCTTTATGAAAAATAGACAAGATCAAGTGCAACGTGGAGAGTGTGAGGATTTTTTATGGGGTTGTTTAAAAAAATTCTAGAGAGGTGGACCCCAAAAACTGGAACAGTAGTTCAGCTTTAAAATGAGTGGAAAGGGAAGGTAAGAACAACCAACCTAAGGCACAATAAAAGCAAAGCGAAAAAGACACGACAACGCCTTTAAAACTCGAGTAGCGCTGGAAGCGCTCAAGGAAATAAAGAGTATTCAAGCAAGGTCCTTGGCTGCGAAGTCTCCAATACAATGGATGCTTCCCTTTGTCAGAAAGCGCTTCTTGAAGCCATTAGGCAGAGCAAGGCTCTTCCTGAAATCCTCAATACAGACCAAGGTAGTTAGTTTACTTTCTTGGAATAGATTGAAGAGTTAAAGAAACGTAGCATTGCCATCAGCATGGATGGCAAAGGTCGCTGGAGAGACAACATCTACATTGAACGTTTTTGGGATAGCATCAAATAGGAGTGCATTTTTTTAAAAGAATATAGGACGCTACCAGCCTTGGAAAATGGGCTTCAGACGTGGATCAAGCGGTATAACACATAGCGCCACAATTCTTAGCAACGCATCCATCAGTAGCGTGAATGCCACTGATTATCTCCATCCCAATCTAGCAGGTTATTGTGCTTCAAAAGCAGCCATCATCCAAATGACGAAGGCGCTTGTTGGTGAACTCGGCGATGCAGGGATTTGAATTAATTGTATTGTGCCAGGGCTTTTTCATATGTCTGCGACTGACTACAAATTTCAGACGGAAGAGCAGCGGGCTGAAATCAAGCGACTCATTCCATTACATTTTATCGCTAAGCCGAGCGATCTTGATGGCACGATTCTTTATCTTGCTTCCAACAAAGCTTCTCCTTACTTGACTGGGAGTATGATTGCGGTCGATGGTGGCATCTCGTGGGGTAGGGCACGATGAAAAGGAAAGAAAAATTTGTTGACTGCTTAAGCAAAAGGGTCGTATTGCTGGTTTTAGTTTCTAGTTTTAAGCTAGAGCTAAATTAAGAATAACATAACAAACCTATTAAAAACTAACCAAGATACTATTATGAAAAAAACTACGTTTCTCAAAAAGTCTACTCTTGTTGGCTTGCTAATGATGGTGATGGTTGCTTCTTATTGCTTGATGCTTCAGTCAGCTCAAGCCACAACTCAAAATGAAAATTATTCTTCTATCGTTAGGCTAGAAGAGAGTAATCAAAATGTTGGTCTTATCATCACTCCATTAGGGAGCAAAGCAGTTCCGGATCACGTTACCTTAAAGCAGGGACAGACGTTGGTCATTACCGGTACTGTCACTTCTGATATTGGTTATTCTTTTAAGAGTATCACAGTGAATAAAAATCTCTGGCATTTTGTTCCTGTGCTTACCTCAGATGATAACAGCACGCAGACAGATTCTAACTTTTCATTCAACTTCAAGGCCTCTAGCTCAGGTAAAGAAAAGTTAACCTTTGATGTCGTATTTACCAACGATCAGGGTGGATCAAAGGATCTCAATGATATCTGTCCTATTGAAGTAACAGTGGAATAAAAAAACGAACTCGTTCTTTTAAAAATAAAAAATGGCGTCGTCTATTGACGGCGTCATTTTTTTTGGACAAGATTGCAAGTCAATATCACCTTTCATTTTATCTTGCCACGAACTGAACCTGGCAACTCTTACTTTATACGCCCATGAAAAATATTTCTTGAAATGGCCCTCGTTAGAGGGCGGAAGACCGAATGAACAGTCTCAACTTTTATTGAGCTGTTGCCCTTTAACACCTCAAGAGATTTTTTTATGTCACCCATTCAGTTTAAAAATGTCAGTCTCTCATTCCGAGAGAAGACTTGTTTCGAAAATTTTCATACTTCCATCAATCACGGAAGTCGTATTGCACTCATTGGTCGGAATGGAAGCGGCAAGTCGATACTCGATAAAGCATTCTTGGGAGATAAAAAAGTAATCACGAATGGTGATTGGTATCTTCCAAAATTAAAAGAGATTGGTTATCTCGATCAGCATTATTCAACGCTTTCATCAAATCAAACAGTTCTTGAATCACTCGCAGAGCTAGTCTCATGGCCTCACGCAGAGCTGCGACGTCATTTGAATGATTTTCTTTTTCGAAAAAATGAAGAGGTTCATCGTCCCATTTCACAACTTTCTGGCGGAGAAAAAGCGCGTCTCTCACTAGCTCACCTCGCTGCAAAAACACCTCAACTCTTGATCTTAGATGAAGTGACGAACAATCTCGATTTAGAAATACGACAACATCTAATCAACATGTTCAAAGTCTACCCAGGTGCAATGATCCTTATTTCTCATGATGGCGATTTTCTTAATGAAGTTGGCATTGATGAGACTTATGATGTCTCAAAATGGAATGGTCAGCTTTAGAAAAATCAGTCAATTATTTACAGTGGTATGCAAATCATCATGTTCAATAAGCTATGAACAATAATCGTAATAATTTGATTCCTACTTGGAGGCTCAAATTGCTCTTCGATGGAGAGTGTCCCTTTTGTAAACGTGAAGTTGCTTGGATGCAAAGGCGAAATAAAAATGGCTATCTTGCTTTTGAAGATATTAGTTCTCCAAATTTTGATCCTCAGATTTATGGACTGACTCAGGAGGAGGTGATGGGGGTGATTCATGGAGTTTTTAATGATGGGCTCATTATTAAAAAAGTAGACGTTTTTATCGAAGCTTATCGATTGATTGGGTTGGATTGGCTCGTTGCACCTCTCTCCTGGCCAATTATTCGCACTATAGCAGCTTGTAGTTATGAAATTTTTGCACGTTATCGAGTTCCTTTGGGAAGTTTTCTAGGAGCACGATCTTGCAGTCTTCATTGCTGTCACTCGTCTCACAAGAGTTCCCAATAAAAGTTAGTAAACTAGGAAACCATGAAAGAAATAGCTGAATGGTCATCGAGCCTCTTTCATCGTGCAGAGCATTCTGATCTTGCTGTTGTTGTTATTGAAAATAGTTATCTGGTATAACTCAAAATTTTTTATGAAACAGATTGAGATTTCTAAGTTAATCGAGGAGTTTTCTGATAAAGAAGTCATTTTTTTCACAGAAGAAGGCAAACTAATTTTAGAAAATGGATCTCCATTTTTATCTGTTACTGCAATGGTAGAGCGCCCTTCTATTGTGCTGCAGCATGCTCATACGAATGATGAGCTTTCAGTCGTGCGTGTGAGCATCAAGCGGAGTGAAGAGGACTTACATGGTGAGGGACTAGACCTTTTGTACCCACGTGACTATTTTCTTTCCATTGTCGATCAACCGAGAGTTGAAGAGAAAATTTTGCGGGCAGCGCATTGGGTAGTTGCCCATCAAATGCTTCAATTTTGCAGTCGCTGCGGAGTGAGGTTAGAAAAGGTTTTAGAGACCACTGAGAAAAAATGTCACCAATGTCACCACTCTTTTTTTCCAAAACTCTCTCCTGCAGTTTTAGTATTGATTCAGAGAGGAGATGAAATTTTATTAGCGCGCGGACCACAACATCCACCAGGAATGTACACAGTTCTTGCTGGTTTTATCGACCTCGGCGAATCAGCGGAGCAAACGGTTCATCGTGAGGTGTACGAAGAAGTAGGGCTTGAGGTGGCAAACTTAAAATATTTTGGCAGCCAAAGTTGGCCTTTTCCTGACAGCTTCATGATTGCTTTTACAGCAGAGTATCTTCGTGGTGATGTTAATATTGACCCCAATGAAATCGAAGATGCACGCTGGTTTCATCGCGATCAGCTTCCGCTCTTGCCACCGCCGTCAACGTTATCGCGAAAGTTGATTGATGATTTTTTAATCAGAACAAAAAAATGAATTCTAAAAATAAATCATTAGCTGCATTAATGCTTGAGCCACTCAAAGAGCAAGGTTCACTTTCTCGAGAATTTATTCAATTAGGATGTCATCGTTGGAAAGAGGCGCTGGAATATGTCAATCGACTTAGGTATGCACGAAATGCTGATAGTAACAATTTTCATTTGGTGCTCGAAGAAAAACGAGGAACGTGTAGCACGAAGCATGCTTTGCTTGCGGCTCTGGCAGAGGAACAGGGAGTGCCTCTCTTTTTGATGACAGGTCCTATGGAAATGAAGGCACAACATTTTTCACCCTTAGGGCCTGTGTTAAAAAAGTATCATCTCACCGCGATATTGGAGACGCATTGTTATTTGATGTACGAAGGAAAACGAATTGATGCAACCTTTCCAGGAAAAATAGAACATCCACAATCTTCTGATTTTCTCAAAGAATGGCAAGTGACTCCTTGCGATATCGGCGATGTAAAAATCAAACGTCATCAAGAAGAAATGAAACATTGGATTGTTGAGAAAAACATTCCTTATTCCTTTGAGGAAGTTTGGAAAATTCGTGAAGAGTGTTAGATGCGCTTTCTAAAAACGACGTATGAAGAACGAAGACTTATTTTCAAAATTACTTTTTCGACGAGCAACGATAGCCGATTTACCTGAGATTTTAAAATTGCTCGCTGAAGATGAGCTTGGAAAAGGACGAGAGTCTTTAGACTTAGACTTTCAAAGACGCTACGAAGCTGCTTTTGAAAAAATTGACCGTGATCCCAACCACAACCTCATGGTTGTTGAGCATGGAACTCAGATCATCGGCACAGTTCATCTTACGCTACTTCCTTCACTCACTTTTCAAGGTTCAACACGACTGCAAGTGGAATCCGTTCACATTGCTGAACCATGGCGTGGGCGAGGCATTGGAAGTTGGATGTTTGAGAAAATTTTTGAATCCGCCAAAAAAGAAAATGCTCCTATCATTCAGCTCACAACGAATAAAAAACGAGAGCGTGCAAAAAAGTTTTATGAAAGCTTGGGCTTTGAAGCGAGTCATGAAGGGATGAAGCAGCATATAAAATTTTAAAAAAAATCAAAAAATTTACCAATGCTACCAGAATCACTCTCAAAACTACTCACTCAGCAACTTCTATTCATTTTAGAAGTTGATAAATTAAAAAATGTCCTGCGAAAAAACCATGTTCTGACAGTGCCAAGAAAAGAAAATAGTGCAGAGCACTCATGGCATTTAATATTGATGGCCATGGTATTGGTAGAATATAGCAATGAAAAAATTGATCTTTTGCAAACACTCAAGCTATTAGCAATTCATGACCTTGTTGAAATCGAAGCAGGAGATACTTTTCTCTACGCTCGTAGTGATGCAGAGACATTGTTTTCCAAGGAGTTTCAAGCTGCAGAGAAAATTTTTAGCTTGTTGCCGAAAGAACAAGGAGAAGCATTTCTCAATTTATGGCTAGAATTTGAAAAGGGAACAACTTCTGAAGCTCGTTTTGCAAAAAGCCTGGATCGGTTTCTTCCGATGATTCTTAATTTTTCTTCCAACGGTGACATTTGGAGGGAATTTTCTATTACACCCTCGATGGTTTTACAAAAAAATGAGTCAATAAACGAAGGATCGCAACAACTCTGGATAGCGGCTCAACAATTAATTGAGAAAGCCGTCCAAAACAGCTTTTTTAAAGAACCCGTTTGCATCACAACCCGACTCTACCTTGAAGATACCTACTTATTTGAAGCTCCTGCGACCATTCTTCATCAAGCTGAAGATGAAAAAGGAAATTATTTTTTGCTGGATCAAACTATTTTCTATCCGCAAGGGGGGCGGACAGCCTTCCGATCAAGGCAAGATCATGTTGGAAGGGGAAGAGCTAGATATAACGCAAGTGCGTTAAGTAGGAGAGGAGATTCGTCATTATTGGAATGCGATGCCTCAAAAAGATTTGATTCAGAAAAAAATCTTCTCTCAATTGAATATTGAACGACGTCTTTTGAATGCACGCTATCATACGGCGGGGCATCTGCTCGCTAACATTGTGGAAATTTTGTATCCTTCGCTGAAGGCCACCAAAGGTCATTCTTTTCCTAATGAAAGTTACATGGAGTTTCAAAATCCAGAAAACCTCTCTGCATTGGAACCAGAAAAAATCCATCTTGGTTTACAATGGGCGCTTCAATTTTGATTTCCAACAACGAGTTTTGAAACCGATCCTCTTTCCTTCGAACAAGAGTTTTTTAAGCTTTCTTATCCAATTCCTGAGAATAAAAAATTTCGCATCGTAAGGATCGGAAAGTATTCTCCCATTCCTTGTGGAGGGACGCATGTTGCAGAGACGCGTGAGATCGGAGAAATGGAAATTGGAAAAATAAAAATCAAAGGCGATCAAGTCAAAATTTCTTACCGTCTCCAATAATATGACTTCATTCCTATGAGCCTCTTCGATCTTCATCACAAAACAGCTCTTGTTACTGGTGCTTCCAGTGGATTGGGAGAACAGTTCGCACGGTGTTTGTCACGCGCAGGAGCGCGTGTGATTTTGGCAGTACGGAGTTTTGAAAAATGTGAAATGTTAGCACAAGAGTTCAAGAATGCTTTGCCGTTGCAAATAGATGTTGCTGACAAAAATTCTATTCAACGAGCTTTTGAGTTACTGGAAGAACGAGGGGAGAGGATTGATATTTGTGTGAACTGTGTTGGTACTTATGGAGGAGCACCCATCTTTGGCGAGGATGATGAAATTAATTTTGAAGCAATGTTAGAAACAAACGTGCTTGGCACCTGGCATGTGACTCAAGCTGTGGCTCAGTAAATGAAACGAAATGAAATTCGTGGTTCCATCATCAACATCAGTAGTGTGAATGGAGCTGATTATCTTCATCCTGGAAGAGCAGGTTATTGCGCTTCCAAAGCAGCCATTATTCAAATGACAAAGGCCCTTGTTGGAGAACTTGGCGATGCTGGGATCCGTATCAATTGTATTGTGCCTGGTCTTGTTCGAACTCCCGCAACGGAATATAAATTGCAAACGGAAGAACAGCGCCAAGAGTTGAAGCGACTGATTCCTCTCCATTTTATTGCTGAGCCAAGCGATCTCGATGGAACATTGTTGTACCTTGCTTCCAACAAAGCTTCACCTTATATGACTGGAAGCATTATTACAGTCGATGGCGGAATCTCGTGAGGAGGTGCTCGGTAGCTTCGCTTTTACTGTCCTAAATAATCGATGGCTGTCTGCGCCAGTAATTCTGCAGCGATGGGGATGATGTCATCGTTGAAATCATAGTGCGGCATATGAGGTGTAAGATCTTTTATTCCCATACCAACCCAAAAATAACAGCCCGGAATTTTTTCTAAGTAGTATGAAAAGTCTTCCGAAGCCATGGCAGGAGTTTTGAGTAGAGTTACTTTTTCTGTTCCTAAAATGGTAGTTGCTGTTGCGATCGCGAGTTCTGTTTCTTTTGGGTGATTGATCGTAGGAGGAAAAGAATATGAAAAATGAATCTCCGCAGTGGCTCCAAACATCGCAGCAGTCTGAGTTACGACATCGATCAATTTTTCTTTTAAATTTGTACGAACTGAGGGAATAACCGCCCGAAGAGTCCCTTGCAGTGTTGCTTCGGAGGGAATAACGTTATGAGTTGTTCCTGCGTGAAATTGAGTGATCGAAAGTACTGCTGGTTCTGTTGGAGGGCTGCAACGACTGATGATTCCTTGCAATGATTGAATGATTAGAGAGCCGATATAAATTGGATCAATCGTTTTGTTGGGATAAGCAGCGTGACCTCCTTTGCCATGAAGGATAATATTGAAAACATCTTGAGATGCAAAAAGACATTCTGGTGTTGTTTTGAAAATACCGAAGTCTGATTGAGAGCTGTTATGATAACCAAAGATTGCATCGACTTTTGGGTTTTCTAAAATGCCAGCTTCGATCATGGCAAGAGCGCCGGTGCCAGTTTCTTCGGCTGGTTGAAAAATAAATTTTATTTTTCCACGAAAGCAATCTTTGCATTGTATCAATGCTCCCGCAACGGCCAGCAGAGTGGCTGTGTGACCGTCATGACCGCAAGCATGCATTTTTCCTGGCTGTATTGATTGATAAGATAAGCCAGTCTTTTCTTGGATAGGCAACGCATCAATGTCAGCGCGAAGAGCAACACATTTTCCAGGTTTTCCAGAATCAAGAATTGCAGTGACTCCTGTGCCTGCCATTCTTTCAATTGTTCCATAGCCAAATTTTTTCAATGTCTTACTAATCAACTCAGCTGTTTCATATTCTTCATGCGCCAGTTCAGGATGTGCATGGAGGGTGTGACGGATGGCGATAATTTCAGGGAGGAGTTGTGCTAATAACTTTTTCATAAATTATTACAAAAACTTTTTCATCAATGGCTGATTGGGAAATAAAACTTCAAAATGTTCTCCAGGCCAAGTGGCGACTTGAGCAACGATGATGCGTTGTTGAGATGGAATATAAATGAAACAGCTCGTGTAGCCTCGGATGACGCCAGCATAATACCAGATCAATCCAATTTTTGGTAGCTTGAGTGAGTAGATACCAAGCCCATAACGACACCCCTCTGGCTTTGGCGGTGTGGAAGGAACAGCGATCGTTGTTTCCATTTCTTGAAGATTTGCTCCTGACAAAATGATATCAGGTGTTAGCAAGGCATGAGTCCATGTTAGGAGATCGCCACTATTCATGAGCATCGCCCCTGCAGGGCCATAATGACTAGCATTGAAGGCAGTAATATCCTGCTTTCCACCATAGGCATGAGCCATCTGAGAGATCATATTTTTAGAGTAAAAAGAATCGCTGTAAAAAGTGTGAGTGAGGTGCAAAGGGTTAAAGAAACGCGTCGTCAAAACCTCATTGAGAGGGACTCCTGAAATTTTTTCGATCAAAATTCCTAGTAAAAAGTAATTGGTATTGGAATAAAGCCACTTGCTTCCTGGCGAGAAGAGGTCTGGTTTTTTGTAAATCTCATCAACGATTTTTTTGGAAGTGAGCACAGTTGTTTCATAATCATCTCGCTCTTTTGAAAAGTCTGTATTTGGAATGCCACTCGTCATGTTGAGGAGTTGACGAATCGTGATTGTTTGCCAACGAGGATATTCCTGGAGATATTGACCGATAGGATCGTCGAGTTTGATTTTTCCCTCTTCTTGAAGTTGTAATAAGGCTGCTGCCACAAAAGTTTTGGTGATGCTGCCAACTCCGTAGAGAGTTTCTGCTGTGACAGGCTGATCATCATGACGTGTGACTAATCCTGAGATATACGTTGTGATATTTTTTGTGTTGAGGTCTTCTGTTGAGACGACAACGCTCGTGATATGATGATTTGAGCGCCAAGAATCTAAAAAAGATTGGAGCTCTTGATTCGTTGCAGCTGTGCTAGCTTGAGACCAGGAAATAATGGTGAAGAAGAACAGAGCAAAGACAGGTCTCATAAAAATTGTGCACTTACTTTTTAAACTCCATCACCATGACTTCCATTGGGTGATTGGATGGATTGATATCACAGTGCAGTTCTTTTGGTTTATCAGGGAGTAGAATTCTAGCAGTTCCATGTTTCATGCTCAGCCGATGAGATTGGTTCTTATCATTTTTGACAAGGAGGTCGATATCCGTGAGTGCAACAACAACACGTCGATGATCGTGTCGATGCATGACCAGAGGCTGATGAGGTTCTATGATTGTTTTCCAGACAATGACGTCGCTATTTTCACACTGTTTTTCACGATGTGTTGTTGCTGCAGAAAGTGTTGTCAGAAAAAGAATGAGGCTCAGTAAAAAATAGAATTTCGTTTTCATAGAATTAGCTTTTGGTATTTTGCAGAGATATGAACAATTCGCCTGAGCGAAAGCAAGAGTTAAGTAACAAGCAAGCTGCACCATACATTCTTGGTACGGACATCAAAGCCGCTCAGAATCTGGATGAACAGCATGAGCAGCTTGCACCTTTTGCTTTTGAACAACTTAAAAAAGCAGGGCTGCAACGAGGGATGATTGTTTGGGATATTGGATGTGGTTCTGGTGCAATGACGGAATATTTAGCAGGGGTTGTTGGATCCACAGGGCATGTTTATGCATTAGACCTGAATCCTGATCAGGTTTTAAGAACGTCGGAGCGTCTTCAAAAAAAAGGGTTTCAACAGGTAACTGTCATGCAAGGTGACATTACAGCTATTTCTGCTCTGCCTAAGCAAAAAGCAGATCTTGTCTATGCGCGAATGGTTTTAATGCATTTAAAATATCCTGAAGCTGCCTTGAGGAACATGGCGCAACTTTTAAAACCAGCAGGTATATTGTCACTTCAAGAGTCGATCATGGAGAGTGCAGCCTCTTCACCCATATGCGAAGTTGTTGAAGATTACTTTCAAACCCTCATAGCTCTCGGAAATTTTAACGGCGTCGATTTTAACATTGGAGCAAAATTATCGCACCTATGTGAAAGCCTTAGTTGCTTTGAACAGCTTGATTATTACGTGACACAGCGAACGCTTGATGCTGGCATGGCAAAAAAAATTATTCTTTCTCGTCTTCCTGAATGGGAAAAAAAAGCGCTTGAAGCACAATTAGTAACTCAAGAAATATTGCAAAACTGGAAAAAAGCTTTGGAAAGTTTAAGAGGAGATGAGTTTTCTTTTAAGCCAGCTGATCAAGGTCATCTGATCGCAAGAAAAAGCAAATCATCAAAATGAAAATTGCTGGAGTTCTGATTGATGAAAAAAATAAGAACCTGTATTAATGGTCGCTGCGTCCGATGAGAGAGAAGAAGCAACGGTGCACAGCCTTTCATCAACGGCAGTAGAGCGTGACTACGACTTCTAGAAATATGTCTGAAACTTTATCTCATCTTATTCTTTTTGAAACGGAACATTGGATTGTACATCAAAGACCTGATTCGATTCTTCCTGGTTATCTCTTGATGTTTGCGAAGCAAAATACGACTCACCTCTGGGAGTTAGATCCTATGGCCTTAGAGGAGATGGGTAGCAACTTAGCACGTATTCAAAAGTTGGTGATGAAAGTTTTGAAACCACGATTTCTTCACATGGGACGTTATGGTCACATGAAAGGACCATCATTCCATTTTCATTTTATTCCCATTTACGATTGGGTAGTGGAGGGATTTTTGAAGGATGAACGTTACCGTAGCCTCAAACAGTTTCAACATTGCACCGATGGCGTTTTTGCCGACCGGAAGTTTGATGCGAGTGAGTTGCAACTTTATGTTTGGCGTGAGTTTTGTGAAAGTCCTCATCCTCCAAAGATTCATGGACCTTCCGTTGAAGAAGCAATGGCACTGTTAAAACAATAAATAGATGTCCCAAGAGAAAAAACAACCTCACTATCATTGCTTGCCGATCATTTCGATGCTCTATGTTACGAGCTTGTTGATCGCGAGTGTGGCAGCATTCAAAATTGTACAAATTGGGCCTGTTGTTTTTCCTGCCGGATTGGTGATCTTTCCCTTATCTTACATTTTTGATGATATTTTAACGGAGGTTTATGGCTATCAATATAGTCGCCGCATCATTTGGACAGGGCTTGGCTGTATTTGGCTTTTTTGCTTAGTAGGCAACGTCACCGCCATGTTGCCAGCGGCACCTTTTTGGTCATTTCAGGGAGCTTATGCATTGGTAATGGGCTCCGTGCCTCGTCTCGTTTTGGCTTCTTCTATTAGCTATTTATGCAGCGAGTTTTTGAATTCCTATTTGCTCGCTAAACTCAAGATCGCTTGCGCAGGAAAACACTATTGGTTTCGGCTTCTTGTCAGCACGGCTGCTGGCGGGGCTGTTGATACCATTCTATTTTGTTCGATTGCTTTTTTGGGAACACTAGCGTGGAGTCATATCATCGGGCTCATCTTTTGGCAATGGCTCATCAAAGTGATCTATGAAATTTTAGTCATTCCGCTGACTTATGTGATCACGAACTATCTCAAAAAAATTGAGCGAGAAGATTACTACGACTGCCAAACAAATTTTAATCCGTTTCGCTTGAGGATAGAAAATAGCAACGAGTGACTTTAAAATACCTTGGCAGTGACTTCGCTATTTGAGTTAGCACTTTCGGACGAAGCAGGATTTGAGGCCCACTGCGCCTACGCCTTCAATTTTACAGGAAATGTCGTGATCGCTATCAACTAATCGAATAGGTCCGGTCTTTGTCCCGCCTTTGAGAACCTGAGCTCCTTTGAGAGGGAGGTCCTTAATGAGTATAACTCGGTCACCATCAGTGAGGACATTTCCATTAGCATCTTTGATAACCTTGGCCTGTTCAGGCTCGGGTTCACGTGGCCATTCATGACCACATGTCATGCATTCCCATTTTTCGACATGCTCAAGCACGTCATTCATTTCACATTCTGGACAAATTTGCTGGTTCACGGTGCGATGATAAAACTTTATTCGCTTGTATCAAGCTTTCTCCTTTTTTTTGGAGTGAAAAATTTCTCTTTTAATGCTTATTGATCAACTCGTCCATCACGATTCGTGTGGTCGTAGCAATGACATCGTCACGCTTAAGCGCTTCTTTTTTGAATTGAGTAAAATAGATGGAGAGAACAATGGGGGATCCTTGGGAGGGCCAGAGAACGGCAATATCATTTTTTGTTCCATAATCTCCAGAACCAGTTTTGTCTCCAACAGTCCAGCCAATAGGCATTCCAGCACGAATACAAGTATCGCCAACCGTGTTTGCTTTGAACCATGTTTGTAATTGTTCGCGCAGATTAGAAGGCAAGACATTGCCAAGCATGATTGTTTTTAAGCTTTTTGTCATTGCTTCTGGAGTAGTTGTATCATTGAGATCACCTGGAATGGCTGTACCTAATCCATCACCTTCTAAATGATCTAGACGAAATGTCGAGTCACCGATTGATTGTGCAAAAGCAGTGACTGCATTTGGTCCGCCCAGTTGATTGGTCAAAAAATTAGCCGCAGAATTATCACTGTATGACATGGTAGCAGCGCAAAGCTCTTCAATTGTCATGCCTTGATCGATATGTTGCTCCGTGATTGGATTCCAGTAGGGAGTAAGGTCCAATTTTGTATAGGTAATTCTTTTTTTCAAAAATCCAGGATCAGTCATGCTCTTTTTGAGAATGGCAGCCACATCGATAACTTTAAAAGTGCTGCAGAGGGGAAAACGCTCAGTGGCACGATAACAAAGCATTTTATTGTTCGCTGTATCAACAGCACAAACCCCAAGACGTCCATTGGAAGAGGCTTCCAATACAGCAAGATTTTTTTCAAAGTTGGCTGCAGATTGAGTCGCTTGAAGATGAAAAGAAGGAACAATAAAAAATAGAAGGGTTATAACTGAACAATAAAAATAGCGAGATAAAGAAAAAGCAAAGTTCATAAAATTACTTCACAATTTGTACCGTTATATGTCCTAATAATGCATCTACTGTTTTGGGACTAAAGTTGAAAGAGCCAGGTTTAATACAATAAACATCAAATGAAGCCGTTCCTAGCGACATGGCTACTAGGAGAAAATAAGGACCCTCATTACTAATATGAGAATAATATTGGTCCCACAAAGAAACTGATGGCGTGACTTTTAATAGAGGGCTTGGAGCAGAGTCTATTTTTTTATTAAAGCAATAATAACCGGCATAATTGGAAGCCCAGCCAAATCCATATACGTCTGAATTGCTATCAGATGCCATAAAAGAAGGGCATCTTAGCAATAGCTGCTGTCCGACATGAAGAGTTATCTCATTATTGGGAGCAAAATTATTAAGATCGAGATCCCATAATTTACAATTTTGAGGTCTTCCTGAATAAACAAGATTATTTCCTATATCATCTACGCATACTGCCTCTTTGCGAGGATAGTTAGTTTTAGGAATGGAAGAATAAGAAGTGCTGTCGTTTTGCACTTGAGCAAAGAGTGCAGTACTGAATAAAGCTGAGAAAAGAAAAATGGCTCTTATTATTTTCATAAGGTAGAATCTATGCCGAGACAGATGTTTTGCAAGGGCCATTCAAGAGAGAAGTGCACCATGAGGAAAAATTTTCAGTATGAATACTACAGATCCTTCTAATCGTTTAACTCCTCCTATTTTAGATTCCAATCTATTGCGAGAAGAGGTAGCAACTCACCCTTCAACAGCCTCTTCTGGAGGGGCGTTGCGGTCTAATAAGTTTTCTTTTTCTAACTTTTTTAGCCCTATTTCAGGAAATTCTCAAACACCTTCTATTTCTTCGGAATCTCCGTCCGTGACTAAGTGGGCCTCAAGAGTTTCTTCTTTCGTTGGAGGATTGTTGGATAAAAAAGGGAGCCCTCCTGGCTTTGAAGAGCTAACAGGAGATCGTCAGGAGCTTGAAGCAACGGTAGTTCATTCCAGTCCTGAAACAGTAAGGGTTATGACTTCCACTCCGATAAGCTTTGGTCTGTCTGCTGGTAGTTTTAACGATGGATCTGGTCAAGAAATAATGCTGCCTCAGCAAAGTTTTTTTCAGGCAGGGGATCGAGATCGGAAAGTGTTTGTTACTTCCCTAATAAAGCGGCTTGAAGAGGCTAAAAACAGCAAGAATTTAGAGGATCAAATTCAAAAGGATATCAATCGCATTGCTTATTTTCTTAATGGAAAAAAGGTGCAAGATGTCAAAGAAGTAAAAGATTTTTTAGGAGAAGCAGCTGAAGCTATTCTTCCCATTCTAAGTCAGACAATTCCTAATGTTGCTACTGATCTAGTTGTTCAATCTATTCTTGAAACTGCGCCAGTTGATACAACCCATGGTGAACTCGCAATGAGTGATTCCAAAAAATCTGGAACCAGTATCAGTATCAACAAAAAAGAGGGAAATGCTGCTTTTCATATCGAGGTAGAAACAAAAGGGGTGCCAACGGTTTTTTTTAAAAAAATTGAAAGAAATGGAACGCCTGACTTTGAGTTTATACCCATTGACGAAGAAGCTACTGCTTCTGAGCACGCAGGAATATCTGGAGAGGGAAGACAGTTTATTACGCTTGAGCTGGAAAAAGGCCGAACCAACGCTTATTCCATGAGTTGCTCTAATCTTTTTAGAAGCTATAAAATTCAGGCTTCTAATGGTAATTGAAAAATGCTTTTAAATGCCCCTACAGCCTCATTTGTTAAAGAGAGCGCTGGTTATATTGGGGAAACGACTCTTTTAAGTTTTAGCAAATTAGCTTCATGATCAAGTGATTGTTCCTAAAAACAAAATTTTGCATTCAAGAAAATCAACCAATCTTCTCTGTAGTAGCGGTGCTCATTTCCAAGAGAATGTTCCAAAAAAAGGGCGAGTCACTGTTGATCAACCTGAAAAAACCAAAAAACAAGCCGCAGTGACCCGCCAAGAACAATAGCTATGAAACTAATAATCCCTTCGTGAAGTTGGACTCTTTAGCTCTCAAAACGTTCAATATTTTTAATTCAAACATCCTCTCTCAGATGAATAAATTTTTTTTCCTTTTAATGTTCACTGTGGCTTCTTTTGCTTTTGCTCAAGAACGGAGTAATTCAAAAAAACTTTTTATTGCTCTTGAAGAGAGCCGTTTTCATCCTGATGAATGGGATTTTTCAGTGGCAGCATCAGGTGGTGCTGGATTTTATAATGGAACAAGAAGGCCTGCTATTGGTGGCAATTTTGGAATGAATCATTTTTTTACCAACTACCTTGGTATAGGCATTGATGACTCAGTTGTTGCTATTAAAACGATAGATGGAGGTAATTCTAGCTGGAAAGCCGGTAATAATTTTCAAGCAGATCTATTACTACGTTATCCAATTTGTTCTTTGAACCTTGCTCCCTATGCCATGGTTGGTGGGGGAGGAAGATGGGGAGCCGTTGATCAGGGGAATGGAAATGTTGGCGGAGGAGTGGAGTGGCGTTTTATGCCTAAGGTGGGATTGTTTGCAGATGCACGGTGGCTCTATGGAGATCAGGCTTTAAATTTAACGTTATTGAGGCTTGGATTTCGAGTTGTTCTATAACTGAATTTTCGCATGATGCGAACGAAGTGCTCTGCGGTTTTTATCCATGCAGCATCATTCAAAGTGAGTGAGCAGGCATGAAAATTAATCTGGAGTATAAGTTGGCTCATCATTACTAATTACTGTTTATGGCGAAACTTTGTATTTATTGCGGCTCCAATTTTGGAAGTGATCCTCGTTTTTTAGAGACGGCTCGTTTAGTTGGAAAGCTGCTTGCTGAGCAGAATCATACACTCGTTTATGGTGGCGGTAAGGTTGGTTTAATGGGGGTTGTTGCCGATGAGACTCTGGCTGCTGGCGGCAAGGTGATCGGGATTATTCCAGAACTTTTTATTCAAGAGGAACGTGAACTGGCACATCCAGGCCTTACGGAGTTGCACATTGTCGACTCGATGCACGCACGAAAATATAAAATGGCTTCTCTTGCTGATGGGTTCTTAGCGTTGCCGGGAGGAATTGGAACACTTGAAGAAATCATCGAGGCCTTTACTTGGACGCAATTGGGCATTCATTCCAAGCCATGTGCCCTTCTCAATGTGAATGATTTTTACAATCCTCTCCTAACCTTCCTCACAGATATGGTAGAGAAAGGTTTTCTGCATCATGGGCAGCTCGCGCAATTGATCATCGAAGAAGACCCCGAACTAGCTATTAAGCATTTGCTAGATCGTAAGACGAATCTCGTGAGTAAATGGATGGATGTAGAAAAATAAATTCAGGGGACTCCTTCCTTTTAGCGGATCGCTCGTGAAAGTAATTTTTTACTCGAGATGCGCAGCGTAATCTCCTCTTCAATTTTTCTAATGGCTTCGACTCAAATGTGTAAAAGATGGTGTATAGTCAAAATACTTATGGCTCAGAAATAGGTAGCGCAGCGGAACGTGACGCTAGAGCTGCAGCAAGCACAGTATTACTTCTCACGTAGCATCCAAAGGGCTCCAAGAATCAGGAGAAAAGAAGCAATGACATTAATGCTAAGAGGTTCCTTAGCAAAAACAATGCCGATGAAAGCGCCGATTGGAAGAGCAAGGTAGTTGGCTGAGGAGGCGAAGCTGGGGCCTGCACGGCCGATGAGCTTGACATAACAAGTATAAACAATGCCTCCTGCAAAAATGCCAAGCAAAATCAACGCTCCAGCGGAAGCTTGAGTGAGCGGGTTAATGATCCAAGGCCTTGAAAAAAAGAAAAGAAAGGGGAGGGCTGTGATTGTTGCTCCAATGAGAATTCCTTGTGCTGCACGGAGCGGAGCCGTTTTATCACTCAAGTGAATTTTGATAAGGGAGACTGAAATGGCAAAGCAGAGAGAGGAAAATAGAAGTGCAGCAACAGGTAAGAGTGGGAAAATAGCGCCAAGAGAGTGACCTATTTGATGAACAAAAAAACTCGGTCCGATGAGAACCAAAACGCCAAAGAATCCAAATAGGATCGCAGTGATTTTTTTTCCAGAAATCGGGTGGTCTTTGACAAAGAGTGCTTCCAAGATGGTTGCAAAAAGTGGAACGGTGCCAATCAAAATAGCTGTCACACTACTAGGTACTTGATGTTCTGCCCATGCAATGAGAAAGCAGGGGAGTGTTGCCTCAAAAAATCCGATCAAAATAAAAGTCGGTAAGAGTGATGCAAAGGTGCGTTGGCTCTTTGTCGTTGGCGATTGCTCAACAAGCAGCATCGTTAATAGTGTCAGGACGCAAGCTCCAATACTGATGCGCCCAGCCATAACCATGCCGTTAGAAAAACTGGTGAGTGCAATTTTAATGAAAAAATATTGAGCTCCCCAAATTAATGCAATTCCGAGGAGCAGAAGATAATTGATCAAGTTTTTTGAGAGAGGGGGCGTAGGCTTCATGAATGAGAAGTTTTGAAAATAGACTAATGATCTTGCGAGAAAAAGGATAAGCTTGGAATAAATTTGTCACTTGCTTCCCCTGCATAGATCTGACCTTGCTGGAGAGGTAGTTTTTTAATAGGAGCTCCCTTTTTAAGATCGAGTTTATTGAGGTCGACCCAAAAAACATTAGGACGTGTGCTGCTTTCGAAATAGTAAATGTCATTTTTTAAATCTGCAGCGCTCCGCCAGATTGTAGAAGAAATATTGGGGTGATTGGGATCTGTGCTCTCCATTAAGGGGACAGAAACAGTACGCATGATGGAAAAAATAACAGCGATGGCTTCTTCCGGAGATCCAGTTTTTTTAGCATGATTTAAAAAATAGCTGGCTCGTACAAATCGATCTGAAGGCTTCACTGTTCCAGGAAGAAAAGCTCCTTTGAGCTCTTGCCAATACTCATTTAATGCAAGTTGTTTGTCATAAGCTGGCTCATTTGTCATCACATGATAAGTTTTGCTGTGGTGAATCACTAACTTTCCATCAACATATTCAAAAATGGCATTGTCCCCACTTCGATCCGCAATAGCCAGGTGAACGGTAGCTTGGGAGCCGTTAGGAAGCTTGTTGGCAATAATGTTGACAGAATCTTTGCTGAAATCTTTGACCGCCTCGTCAACGGTTGCGTAGTTATCTAAAAAATATTGGGCCCAACTTAAGATCGACAAGTTTTTCCGATCTCCTTTTGGTTCTCCATATTTAGTATCCGAGAGATAAAGCAAGTTGGCGCACAGGCCTTCTGTATTAAGGCCATCTGTACTTCCAATATTGTAGCCGCTAGCAACCACGCTTCCATATTTTGAAATCCATTGCAGGCTTTGCGGGTCATCATTGTTACCACAACGTTTGACGCCTGCAGGGAAAGCCCAAAGGTCGGTTTTGATGTCTTCCATCCAATCCATGGTTCGCCCCATACCCACCATTTGTTCAGGGCCCGAATAGGTAATGCGGCTACAAGCATTGGTAGTTGAGGGAGTAAAAAGAACAAAGCTATAGAAGGCAAGGATGAGAGCGATAGTTTTTAGTTTCATAATAAAAAGGTTTTTTATTTTTGATTGTCATTACTGATGCTTATCCAAAGAAGCGATATCAATAACGAAACGATAATGAACATCACCTTTGATCATGCGCTCATAAGCAGTATTAATGTCGTGTATGGAGATCATCTCAATTTCAGCCACGATATTTTTTTCTCCACAAAAATGAAGCATCTCTTGTGTCTCTTGAATTCCTCCAATCATCGAGCCTGCAACTGTTTTGCGTCCATGGATAATGTCTGATAAATCCAGCTGTAATGCTTTTGGGGGAAGGCCAACAGCAACCATTTTTCCATCATGTTTTAAAAGAGAGAGGTAATCTTCTAATTGGTACGAGGCAGAGACAGTGCTCAAAATAAAATCAAAACTGTTTCTGTGTTGTTTCATATCAGCAGCATCCTTAGAAACAATAATTTCCTTTGCCCCTAATTGCAGGGCATCTGCTTTTTTATGAGGAGAAGTAGTGATGACATAGGTATCTGCGCCAAAAGCATGAGCAAACTTAACACCCATGTGGCCTAGCCCTCCAAGGCCGATAATACCGACCTTCTGGCCTGGTCCGACGTTCCAATGACGGAGTGGAGAGTAAGTTGTAATGCCAGCACACAAAAGGGGTGCTGTTGCAGCGAGAGGCAAATTGGTTGGAATTTTTAAAACAAAGTCTTCGGTGGTAACAATACGTTGAGAATAGCCGCCATAGGTTGGAGTTTTTTTATCTTGTTCCGTGCTGTTATAAGTGAGTGAAGCGCCATTTTCACAATATTGCTCCAAATGCTCTTGGCAGGAAGAGCAGTGGCGACAAGAATCAACAAGCACCCCCACACCAACGCGATCCCCAATCTGAAATTTTTTAACAGCAGAACCGATGGCTGTTACATGCCCTACGATTTCATGCCCTGGTACGATCGGGTAAATTGCACCACCCCATTCATTGCGAGCTTGGTGAATATCGCTATGACAGACACCGCAATAATCAATCGCAATGGCAACATCATGAGCACGAAGTGCACGACGTTCTAATGTGTATGGTTCAAGTGATGAGGCCGGATCTAAAGCAGCATAAGCTTTAGTTTTGAAGGAGGATACAGTGGTCATGAAGATGATGGTTTTTAGAAAAATTTTTGTAGTCAAATGATCGTTTCATGTCAATCAGCTGGATGCAATTTTAATGTGCCTTCTAGCTCTGATCTTACAAACATTGACGTAACCTTTTTGGAAAGAGGAAGCGTTCTTGTCCCATTACGTTATCATTGAGATGGCGGTTGGTCTTCGGTCTTGCCTCTGCTAAAAATTGCGCCGTTCTTTCCTGTAATCTCAAAGTAATTTGACTGTAAAACTGTTTTCATCACTCAAGCTAGCAGAGTGGTCACTTAAAAAGAGCCTATCATGAGCTGGTGGTTTTTTCTTAAAAGAGTGTTTTCAACTCTTGTATCGCCTGCAGATCGTGCTCCCATTTTTGACGTTATTAGCCATCAAAATTCCTGTGTCCTATAGTTTCGTTAATGCATTAGGAGGGTATAACATATTCGTAGCTTGCCAGAAAGCCACGAGAGAGCTACTTTCCAGCTTTAAAATTTTTATGGAAAACACCCCACTTCACGAACTCGTTGCTATTCGTCGTCAAAAATTAGAAGCGCTGCGTCATCAAGGTCTCGATCCTTTTGGTGACAATGCTGCTGCTTTTGCGACATCCAAAGCTGTTGCTGAGGTCGTGGCCGCTTTTGAAGAAGGAGCTCCTATCAAGGCTGCAGGACGTATTACAGCTTATCGTGATATGGGAAAGAGTCGCTTTCTCGACATTTCTGACATTAGCGGAAGGATTCAAACTTATTTTAATACAAAGGAACTCGATGAAGCGACGGTGGCGATGGCAGCACAGTTAGACATTGGTGATTTTCTTGGAGTTGAGGGAACTTATTTCACGACAAAGAGTGGGGAAAAAAGCATTCGCGCTTCCAAACTTGTTATTTTGAGTAAATCGCTGCGGCCGTTGCCAGATAAGTGGCATGGCGTTCAAGATGCCGAGATTTGTTATCGCCAACGTTATCTTGATTTGATTGCAAATGATGACTCTCGCACAATTTTCAAAAAACGGATTTCCATCGTGCGTGAGATTCGACGCTTTTTGGAAGAGCGAGGATTTTTGGAAGTAGAAACACCAATGATGCAAGCCATTCCTGGAGGCGCTGCAGCAGAGCCTTTCAAGACACATCATAATGCTCTTGGAATGGATTTGTTTCTCCGTATTGCGCCAGAGCTCTATTTAAAGCGCTTGCTTGTGGCTGGTTTTCCAAAAGTTTTTGAACTTAATCGCAATTTCCGCAACGAAGGAGTTTCACGGCGACACAATCCTGAATTCACCATGCTCGAGGCCTATTGGGCCTTCGCTGATTTTAAAACAATGTCGGAGCTCGTTGAAGAGATGATTTGTTCTCTTGCCCAACATATCGGCGTTGGACCTCTTGTTGAACATCGAGATGATGAAGGAAATATCACGCGTACAATCAACCTGGCGCGACCATGGAAACGCGCTTCCTATCGTGATCTCGTCGAAACAGCCGTGCCAGGCTGGTTCCAGCTTGATTTGGAAGCAAAGCGAAAAAAATGTGCAGAACTTAAACTCGACATTTCTCACTGCGAAGCCGAATTCGAAGTGACGCAGCATGTTTTTGAAAAACTCGTCGAAGAAAAATTAATCGATCCTTGTTTTGTCACGCATGTTCCCAAAGAGCTTGTTCCATTGGCCAAGCTCAATGGGAAGGATCCTTCCTCCGTTGATGTCTATGAACTCATCATCAATGGCCAAGAAATTTCACCCGGTTACTCTGAGTTGAATGATCCCGATCTTCAACGCGAACGCTTGGAACATCAAGCTGGTGGGGAGAAACAATGTCTTGATCATGATTTTCTTGAGGCTCTTGAATACGGAATGCCGCCAGCAGGTGGTATCGGCATTGGAATTGATCGTCTCGTGATGATGCTGACAGGAGCAGCATCGATAAGAGATGTCATCTTGTTTCCGCATATGAAACAAAAATAAATACTCAGCAAAAAATGAGTTCCCCTCTCAACAAAATAATCATTGGAGTTTGTTTTGGTGTGTTTGCAGTTGCTGCCTCTGCGATTTCTTCGCCAGATCAATCAACTTCATTTCTAGTTAGAGAAATAAAAATCAATAAAAGACAACTGCTGCTTAATGGAGTCCCTTTTATCATGAAGGGAATTTGTTATAATCCTGTGCGTAAAGGTAAGACTCATTTAAATGGTCTCCTCCTTATGAACCCCACCTCAGCTGATCTAGCAACGATAGAAAGAGATTTTCAAATGATGGTGGCAGCGGGCATCAATACGATTAGAACTTATCGAGTCGTAACAAATCCTGCTATTTTAGCCCTTCTCAAGCAATATCAACTGCGAACTATAGTGCCTATTTGTGCGAATTACGAAAGCTCTCTCGATACGGATGCTATTATTCACAATATTGAATTGCTCAAAAAAGAACCTTCAACATTGATTTGGGAAATTGGAAATGAATGGAACTTAAATTATTTTTATACCCGTAATTTCAAGACTCCTTCACACTTAAATGGTGCCGAGCTAAGCAACCAACAATGTTTAGAGTTGGTTCAAAATATTACCAATTTAATCAGAGCGCACGATGATACTCACCCTATAAGTACGGACGTTATCTATGCTCCTGCAGTAGCTTATAGCAATTATCCCAGCTGTGTGGATCTTTATGGAATAAATGCTTATCATGGCCTTGATTTCGGCCCAAATTTTTATCAATTGAATCAGTTGATCGGCGATAAGCCATTTTATATCGGCGAGTGTGGTGCTGACGCCTGGAATACCCCTCCACTTGATCCGAATGGTGAGCAGGGAGATGGCGTTTATGATGAAGTTTCACAAGATGTTGCCATTGGCTGTTTGATTAATCTGATGCAGCAACATCTTTCAGCAAAAGATCCTAACCATATTTTAATCGGGGGATGTATTTTTGAATGGTGCGATGAATGGTCCGATCTTGGAGTACACACTATCAAGGGAAATAGGGGACCTTCTGATGGCTCAGGGCCTTACCCTGATAAGGTCTACAATGATGAGTGGTTTGGCATTGTTGATATTGATCGCAATCCGCGACCTGCCTATCACACGATGAGACGACTTTATGAGAATACACGTTAAGAAGACGCTGTTAGAAAGCTAATAACGGTTGCTATATCCCGGAGGGATATTGATCGGAAGAGGCTCTTTAAATAGAAGCACACATTAAAGTGCTTTTTTAATCGTTTCGGCCAACTTGGGTCCAATGCCTTTAGTTGTACTAATCTCTTCCAAGCTCGCTTGTCGTAAGCGACGAACGCTTCCAAATGTTTTTAAAAGTAATTTTTTCTTAGCGCTACTGATACCGGGAACATCGTCGAGAGCACTTTCTGAAATGCGACGTCGCAACAAAAGTTCATGATAACCATTGGCGATACGATGAGCTTCATCGCGGATCCGTTGTAACAGGCGGAGTGCGCCAGTGTTTTTGTGGAACCTGATGGGAAGAGCCTCTCCTGGGCGATAAATTTCCTCAAATTCTTTTGCTAAACCAACAATCGGAATATCATGGAGACCTAAAAGTTGAAGTTCTTTACAAGCGACGCTGAGCTGACCTTTGCCACCATCGACGATAATGAGATCGGGAAGAGGACTTCTTTTTCCCAAAGTTGCGTAAGAGCGGCGTAAAAATTCAGAAATTGATTCTTGAGATTCTTCATTAGTAGGGTCCATTTTTTCCAGCACTTCGGAAAGAATTCGTTGATAGCGTCGACGCACGACTTCAGCCATGCTAGCAAAGTCATCCTGCGTTTTGGTGCTAGTGATGCGATAGCGGCGATAGTTTTTTTTCTCGGGAACTCCATTTCGAAATTGCACCATCGAAGCCACAATATGGGTGCTAGAAATATTGGAAATATCAAAGCATTCCATGACGCGTGGTTCTGTAGGAAGTTGTAAGAGTTGTCGTAATTCAATGAGGTCAGCCTCAGGATCAATACTGTTAGGGAGAGATTTGCGAGTAAAGCGTCGTACTGGTTCCATCGTAGCTTGCAAGCTAGTAAAAAGATTACGAAGCGAAGCAGCTTTTTCAAAATCAAGACGATCTGCAGCCTGTTGCATTTCTTTTTCGATGCCTTCAACAATAGCTCGAGACTTTCCTTCCAGAAAATCACAAGCATCTAGCACACGTTGGTGATACGCTTCCCGAGTCACTCGATGAACACACGGAGCTGAGCAATTCTGGATAATGTGGTCGAGGCAATGTTTAAAATCTCTTTCAATAGGCTCTAATGGGGTACAAGAGCGAATGCCAAACTTTTTGATCATCATCTTCAATGTCTGTTTTAAAGCTGTGGCATTGGGGAAAGGGCCAAAATACCGAGCCCCATCTTCCTTGCGTAAGCGAGTGAGTTGGAAGCGGGGGAGGGGTTCGTTGAGCTGCACGCGTACGAGCAAGAAGCGTTTATCATCACGAAAGCTAATATTGTATTTTGGACGCCACTCTTTGATCAGTTTTCCTTCGTACAAAATGGCTTCAGCATCGCTTTTAACGAGATGATATTCAAAGTCGTGGATGCTTTCGATGAGTGCTCGTGTTTTTAAGTCAGCGCGAGTTAAGCGAGAAGGAGTAAAATAATAAGCTAATCTTTTTCGTAAATCGCGAGCTTTTCCAACATAAATAATGCGATGCAAACGGTCTCGCATCACGTAAACACCTGGTTGATGAGGGACCTCGCGAAGTTTTTGAATAAGACTTTGTTTTGGTAGAGACATTGAAAACCATTTAATAGCGGCAAAGGAGCGCAAAGAACACAAAGAAATGTTCCAATTTTTTGAAGCTACTATTTAGCTCTTTACCCCTGACTCTTTACCCATTACTTTCCGTTGATCATGATTTCAATCACCATTCCCATTTACAACGAGCGTGAAGCTATTACGCCATTGTTCGCAAAGATTTGCGAAGTGATGAATCGCCTTGGAAAACCTTATGAAGTGATTTTTGTTAATGATGGGAGCAGCGATGGGAGTTCTGATGTATTGGATCAATTAGCGAGCACTCATCCTCAGGCAAAAATTATTCATTTTCGCCGAAACTTTGGGCAGACCGCTGCAATGATGGCTGGCTTTGATTATGCTTCAGGAGAAATAATCATTCCAATGGATGGTGATTATCAAAATGACCCGGAAGATATTCCTCGAATGCTAGTAAAACTAGAAGAAGGTTATGATGTTTGCTCTGGTTGGAGACGTGACAGACAAGACAATGCGCTGCAACGAAATATTCCAAGCATGATGGCCAATAAGCTCATTTCATTTATTTCTGGAGTCAGGCTTCATGACTTTGGTTGCTCGTTAAAAGCTTACCGACGTGATGTCATTGAAGGGGTAAGACTTTATGGTGAAATGCATCGTTTTTTACCAATTTATACGAAATGGCATGGAGCTCGTATTACAGAGTTGCCAGTGAATCATTTTGCACGACGAACTGGAAAATCAAAATATGGTTTGGAAAGAGTGCTCAAAGTCATTCTTGATTTAATGGTCGTCAAATTTTTGGATAGGCATGCGCAGAAGCCAATGTATGTTTTTGGAGCTTGCGGCTTGACCAGCTTAGGAGCGAGTTTTGGTTTTTCAATATGGGCACTCTTACTCTTGCTTTTAGCGCATAAACCTCTCATTACAACGCCGCTCCCTCTCATGGCGGTCTTTACATTTCTTATGGGAGTCATGAGCTTTCTCATGGGACTACTTGCTGAAATGATCATGCGCACTTTTTACGAGTCACAAGGGAAGGCAATTTATTTAGTGAGGGAAACGTGCAATATTAAGAAATAAGCTAAAAATATTTTGAGCGATTCTCATGTTGAAGCTGCCGAATTTAAATTAACCCATGGTATTTTGCTAATTTTGTCTCTTGGGGACTTGCAGGTTTAGT
The DNA here is from genome assembly GCA_964402065.1 of uncultured Chthoniobacter sp. Lineage (GTDB taxonomy): Bacteria > Verrucomicrobiota > Verrucomicrobiia > Chthoniobacterales > UBA6821 > CAIWMF01. The sequence goes on from CAYOAN010000002.1 coordinate 230,301, forward strand.
GATTGTTGATCCTTTGACTGGAGCTATGTGGAAAATTGATGATGTTTCGACAGTCGATTTTCACTCTTAGTCTCTTTCCGATTCCAAAATTGATGGTATTATCAATCATCAATTTTGGATGAGGAATGGAAAATAAAAAACAGTTGATTTTAGTTCTTGGAATGAAGCGTAGCGGTACAAGCGCTTTAACCAAAGGGCTTGAGGTGATGGGAGTATCTCTGGGGGATCAGGTAATGCCTCCCAATGAGTTTAATCCAAAAGGATATTGGGAGGATTGGCATTTTCATGAGTTAAATTTTGAAATGCTCAAAGCATGCACCAAAACGCGTGCTAGAAGAATAGTTCCTCTTTCCGAAGCGGAAACAACTTTTTTGCTAGAAAGTAAGTACGCTCTTGTTGCATCAAAGTTATTGGAAAAAAAAATTCCTCACAACCGGCCTTTGGCAGTTAAAGTTCCTACGTCTTCGATATTAATTCCTTTTTGGAAAAAAATTTGTGATCAACTTGATATTACTCTTAGTGTTGTTATCGCATTGAGAAACCCTATTAGCGTCGCTATTTCAGTAGAGCGTAGCTTTACAGATTTTCAGGAAAAATCATTTTGGATTTGGATATCATCTTTATTGAGCTCGCTCCTTCATTCTGAAGGTCATCGCCGTGTGCTTGTTGATTATGACGAATTAATTAGAAATCCTTCTCATCAAATGAGGAGGGTCGCAGCGGCGCTTCATTTAAACGTCAATGAAGAATTGTTGAATGACTATTGTCGCAATTTTATAGATGCTTCGCTAAGACATATTTTTTTCCAAGACTATCATTTTTCCAATAAAGAGTTATGTTTTAGGCTTGGTGTAGAAATGTATGATGAACTCCTCTTTCTTGCTCGAGATCAGAAATCTTTTCATGATTTAAAAAATTTTATTCAAAAATGGATGAAAGCATTAGAATCCGTTCAGGGACTTTTAGCTATGTTAGAAATGCATGAATTCACCATCGCAAAATTGGTGGACGCTAATGTAGAGTTGAGAGACAAGTTGTCGCTTGCTGAAAACAACGCATCGTCTGATTAGCTACTAGAAAAGTTGCGACGATGTTTAAATGAGGCCAGATAGTAATGACGGCTCTATTTTTATCAGAAAGAAAGAGAACAATATTTTGGACGTCGGTAATTTCGAATTTATTTTATGTGTGGTATTGCTGGTTTTATAGGCTCTGGTGATCGGAATGTGCTTGCAAAGATGACACAAGCTCTCGCTCATCGTGGCCCCGATGCAGAAGGTTTTTTTGTTGAAGAAAAAAAGAGACTCTATTTTGGTCATCGTCGGCTTGCAATTTTGGACCTTGATGGCGGATGTCAACCCATGACGACGACTGATGGTGCGTTCGTGATTGTTTTTAATGGAGAAATTTACAACCATGCAGAGCTTCGTGCAGAGCTGATTGCGAAAGGTTATCAATTTCAAACGGATCATTCTGATACTGAAGTCTTACTTTGTGGATACCGTGAGTGGGGAGAAAAGATGCTCCAAAAACTTAATGGAATGTGGGCTTTTGCCATTTACGACAAAGAGAAGCAGGAAGTTTTTTTAGCACGTGATCGTTTTGGGAAAAAACCACTCTATTATTTTCAATGTCAGAGCGAGAGAGAGTTCCACTTTGCTTTTGCCTCAGAGCTTCGGTCGCTGCTATTACATCCTCTCTCTTCTCACAAAGAATCATCGTTGGCGCTAAAAAAGTATTTTGCCTATGGCTATATTCCAGCTCCTTATTCTTCAATAGAGGGAGTTTACAAGCTTCCTGGAGGATGTTTTGGAAAATTGGATCTTCAAAAAGGAATATGGCGTACTCAACGTTACTGGGAGTATCAATTAGAGCCATGCTCTTCTGATCTACCAAGGGACGGTGGTCAGGCATGGTGTGAAGAACTTATCGACATTTTAGATCGAGCTGTAAAACGACGTCTGCTTTCTGATGTGCCTGTAGGAGTTTTTTTAAGTGGTGGGATTGATTCTTCTGCTATTGCGGCCTTAGCATCACGCCATCTTCCGCAGAGACAGCTCCAAACTTTTAGTATTGGTTTCACTGATCCTTCGTTTGATGAGTTGCCTTATGCGCGAAAGATGGCTGCCTATCTCGCCTGCACGCACCATGAGGAAATTTTGAGTTTAGAAACTGCTGTTCGTTTATTGCCAGGGTTGTTGGAGCGTCTCGATGAACCTCTTGCTGATAGCTCTCTCTTGCCAACATGGCTACTTGCTGGTTTTGCGCGACGTCATGTTACTGTTGCCCTTGGCGGAGATGGTGGAGATGAATTATTTGCAGGCTACGATCCATTTAAAGCATTACGTGCAGCGGAGCTTTATTCAAAAATGGTGCCTAAAAAGATTCATCCTGCGCTCTGTCTCTTGGCTGATTGCTTACCTGTCTCACATCGGAATATCAGTTTTGATTTTAAAATTAAACGTTTTTTGCGAGGGCTCTCTTATGCTGAGCCGCTCAGAATGCCTGTTTGGATGGGGCCGCTTAGGCTCGAGGAAATTAATGACTATTTTGGTGATAAAAATTCAACTGAAGAAATTTATAGTGAAGCGATCGAGGCATGGGAATCAGGTGGAGCTTCAGCGGATCCAGTTGATCGAACGCTTCAGTTTTTTACACGACTCTATTTGCAAGATGACATCTTAGCAAAAGTCGATCGTGCGAGTATGCTTCATTCCTTGGAAGCGCGCTCTCCCTTTTTAGATATCGAGGTCGTCAATTTTGCACGGCGTTTGCCTCACTCAGTAAAATTTCGTGATGGTACAACGAAGTGGATTTTAAAAAAAGCTTTGGAATCTATTTTGCCACACGAGATTATCTATCGTAAAAAGAAAGGCTTTGGCATGCCGGTAGGAGCTTGGCTCCGAGAGGGAAAATTTATTCCAAAAGCTCCACAGGCGCAAAATTCAAACAAGTTTTTTGAAAATCGTTTAAGAGCTCACCAGTTGGGGAAAAGCGACGAACGTCTTTTTCTTTGGGCGCAGACGGTCTGGAGTGGAGTTGCTAAATAGTAATTTATACTTTATTCGTAGGCCCAAGATTGCTGATTACGCCTTGTAAAAAAGACTCACCAGTTGCTGCCGTATTGCTAGCAGCAGAGCCTGCATTGGTAGCTTCTGTCACGTTTTTTTGAGTGTTCAAATCAGCATCAGGATTACTAGAAGAGTTTTGATTTACTGAGACCGGTATTGGAATTTGAGACCCAATAACGAAGGGAGCAGAAGAAATAGCGCTCATAAATTTCTTTCGAACATAGAAAGTTTTCTTGAAAGAAGCCATCAAAAAGTTGAAAGCGAACGCTTCCTTATATAGTCAAATTAGTTAGAAATGCCAATAAATGGACTTGATCTTATTTAGAAACAAGCAGCGTTCTTATCCCATCGCGTTATCGTTGAGATAGCGCTCGGTCTTCGGCCTTGCCTTTTCTAAAAATCTCTCCGTTCTTTCCTGTAATTGCTAAGTAATTTGGCTATAGAAATGCTACTATCAATTCAAAATATTTTTTCTGTAGCCTGTTGCTGTTAAGCTGTAGTCTGTTCGGATGAGCCGTATCCTTGTTCTTTGCTATGAATATCCACCAATTGGAGGAGGCGGTGGTCGTGTTGCCGCGCAGGTTGCGGAAGCTTTATCCGAACGCGGATATCAAGTGCGTGTGATTACGGCGGGCATGCCTCATCTTCCTACAAGAGCGATCATCAATGGTGTTGAGGTGATTCGAGTTCGTTCTTTTCGGAAAAAGGAAGATACTTGCAGCGTAAAAGAAATGTTATTTTGGGTTATGGCGTCCTTCCCTGTTGCTCTACGAGAAGCATGGTGCTGGCGTCCTCATGTGATGCATGCTCACTTTGCCGTGCCAACAGGTGCTGTGGCATGGGCCGTCCATCAACTCGCGCGGATTCCGTATGTTCTGACAGCTCACTTGGGCGATGTTCCTGGAGGTGTTCCTGAGCAAACAGATCAAATGTTCCGGAAAATTAAATGGTTAACAATTCCAATTTGGAAATCAGCTGCTTGTGTGACCGCAGTGAGTAGCTTTGTGGCTGAACTGGCAGAGAAGGCTTATCGAATAAAAACTCAAGTTATTCTTAATGGAATAAAATTACCGGAGAAACGGCACAATAAAGAAAATTTAGTACCACAATTACTTTTTGTCGGGCGTTTGTCTGTTCAAAAAAATCCCCTTCTTATTATTCAAGCTTTGGCTTTGATCTCAGATCTTTCGTGGGAGTTAACAATTATTGGAGAAGGACCTCTTTCAGAAGCAATGCGAGCGGAAGTTAAAAAATTTGATTTAGAAAAGAGAATTTTTTTTAAAGGGTGGGGTTCTGCAGATGAAGTTAAGGCAGCGATGGAACAAGCAGATATGTTGTTGATTTCTTCTTTGGCAGAAGGGTTGCCCATGGTAGGAATTGAAGCCTTGGCTTATGGATTGGCTATTGTTGGCAGTCGGATTGGAGGGCTTCAAGACATCATCAAAGAAAAAGCAAATGGCAGTTTTTTTGATTTGGCTGAAGGCGCTCCTGGGATGGCCAGAGAGATTAAAATCTTTTTGGAAAGGCGAGAGCAGTTGGTTGATGCACAAGCTGGTTCTTTAAAAGAAGCTCAAGTCTTTGAGTGGGACCATTCGATTGACCTCTATCAACAAGTCCTAGAACAGAGTCGTAGAAAGCCTCTAGCGCATTAGAGCATTTGAAATAAAGTACGCTAAGCTGTCACTCCGGTGTTCAAAGCCTATTAAATATAACGTCGTTGCTGAGGTTAAACTTGCTCGCACCTGTTCAGATCGCCCCTATGGAGCTGTCTTCGGCAGTCCATCTAGCAGCCTTCTGTCCGGCTATATGCTAGTTTCTGGCATTGTATCGGCTACAATTTTATTAAAACGCTCTAACAAGCGCTAAACAATGACTTCAGGGATGGTTACTTCGCTACCAGCAAGATTGTTTTTGCTCAGCTGGGAGTCTTCTTTTAAGACTTGCTCACTCATCCTTAGATTTTCTGTCATTTCCTGCTCAAGAATTTTTTCTTCTTCTTGTTGCTGATTAATTTTAGAAAACATAGCAGACCTACCTGAAGTGGTATAAGAGTCAGTAGGCAGAGATTCATCCTTAGAGGAGTGTTCGTGTTTTACTGCTATCTTGCTAATGCCACCGCCAATGCCTGCTGGGCCTCCAACACCAACGCCACCACCGATGCCAAGTCCACTGCCAATGCCGATATTGCCAAGTCCAACGCCAATGCTGCCTGGTTGATGAGGGGTTGCAGCTCTTTCACGACTTCCGAGAGGACCGCCGCCAATACCTAGTGAACCGCCTATACCAACGCCACCACCGATGCCGAGTTCACTACCAATACCAATATTTCCGAGTCCAACGCCGATGCTACCTGGTTGGTGGAGATCTTCTTCTTGAGTAAGCTTGTCTGGAATGTCAGCGCTTATTTCTAAAGAAGGATTCAGGTTGTCATAGGTATCATTTTTTGAGCTGCTTGATACAGCTTCATCAATAATTAGTGCATTGCTATGATCAATACTAGGAGCTGTCGTTGCTTTGGTTGCAGAGCCAGTAGAATATTCAGTAGGAGTTATACTAGCACTTTGATTGTTTGCTTGAGCGGCCGCAGAAGGTATCGATCGAAGAGTGTCCATAATAATTGGGATGGTTTTAATGAATTCCAAGAAGAGAAATGAAGATCAAATCTCCGTGCGAACAAAAACCTGAATAATTCCTTTGGAATAATCAAGCAAGTAATGTGAGCAAATATAGTGATAAGTTGGCGTAGCCCAATTGCAAAACCGCGAATGTTCGGTTCCGTTAATGGGCCAATTATTGATCACAATGACAGCAGGATGAAATGTTTCTATTTCCTGAATGGCCATTTCGTCAAAATAGGAGGTGGCTGTCATGTCATCGCAGTAAAGATTGCTTCGATAAGAAGGACGATTGGTCATGAAGTTAATTTCCGGATTGTACGGGAAGCAGATAACATATTCTCCAGGTTTAGAATGGTGAAGAATGCTTTGATAAATAGCTGAAGTCTCCTCCCATTCTTCGGGCTTTAACTTTACATGGACTCCATTTTCACCAAAAAACTCCTTCGTTCTTCCTTCGCTAATGGCAATGCCTCCTGTAGATTGAGACTGGCATCCATTGATGAAGTAGAGCGAGAGAGTGGTGGCTCCACAGAATAAAAAAAGAGCATTAAAAAATTGAAATAATCTTTTTGAAGAAGACCAGGTATGGTAGCAAAAACTCATCGTCATGATGATAGTCACCATCATTGGGACCATGAATTCGCTAAGGTGAACCATATCAGGACGCCAGAAAAAATATTGAGGGAAAAGTGCCAAGGAAGATCCTAGTGAAGTCAAAAGCTGGAACGCTTGTTGGTGGGCGGTGTGAGAAGTTTTTTTTTGGAAAAAAAATCCTCCTGCCACGAAAAAAAGGAGTAGTGCGCAGATAATAGGAAGATAGAGATTGAGCGCCATTATTTGCTCACGCAGATCAGTTGAAAAAAGAGAGCGTCGTAAAAGTGTAGTTTTTTGTTTCGTTGAAACAGATGGCGCTACAACTGGTTGAGCAAGTGGAGTGGTTGGGCTGAGAGTAGAATGCGCTGGCGATGGCAGTGAGCATAACGAAGGAACGTGAACTTCTTTTAAAAGGTGATTGGCTTGCGAGGTGAGCGAACGAGACCACTGCTGGTATTGTCCCATAAACTGAGGCGCAAACCCATGGCGAAGGCTATAGTTGTAGACAGGAATATGAAGGGCTAGAAAAGCAAAGGCTCCTAGCAAAAGTGCTGCTGCGGAAAGCGAGAGTCGATGAATGATGGGGGTTGAAATACTTTGTTGATCACAGCGAACCCAAGGAAAAAGCAAAGTAAGGCCTAAGAAAATGAGGCCTAAAAAAAATCCGAGGTCAATTCGAACTAAAAAAGTGAAGCTAATGGCAAAGCCTGCTGCTCCAATCCAAGAAAAGCGTCGTAGTATGGTGGTGTGAGGAGAGAGAAATGCTTTTAGAAATAGCGCAAGATTGAGCATCACTAGGAACGCCATGTAATTGCGAAATAATTGGCCTGGAAGTATCAGTGCCAGAAGTCCCGCTAACGTGGCAACATCCAGACGTTTGGTTGTTAAACGGATGACATAAAAAGAAAGAAGCCCCGTAAGCGTTGCTAAAAAAAAGAAAAAAATTCTTAACGCTGTGTAACTTGGGCCAACTACTTTAAAGAGACCTACAATTGGGTAAAACCAAAAGAGATTGTAATTAAGGACGGCATTAATAAAGGGGATTTGTCCATCGAGTAAGCGTAACGCGGTGACTCCTTCAACGCCTCCTTCTCCAGCAGGATAAAGGCTGCAGCGATAATAGCTACCATAATAACAAACAGCGAAGAGACAAAGTAGAGCGGGAATCCAACGTCGAAGCATCAAAGAATTTTAGCCTGTAAACGACAACCTGCAATCTGTAAACTAAATGCGTAACAAATAATTCAGGGGAACTTTTTTTATAACACTATCTCCATGACTTCATTAATTCTTTTCATCACGACCTTTTCGGATGAGGAGCAAGCTGCTGCGGTGATTCGTCAACTACTAGAAGAGCGATTGATAGCTTGCGGAACGATGATGCCTAAAGCGAAATCGATTTATTCATGGCAAGGAACAATTGAAGAAAATAACGAGGTTGTCGTTTTTATAAAAACAACACTGTCTTTACAAGCAGTCTGCATGAAGCGTTTGCAAGAATTGCATCCTTATGAAGTTCCGGAAATTTTGGGCTTTTCTCCAAATATTGCAAATGAGTCTTACGCTGCTTGGATAAAAAATTTTACCTGTAACCTGTAGGCCGTAGCTTGTAGTCTTTTTTCATGACGCCAGAGACATTTTCGAACTCCCCTGATTCTTCCGCTGCGATGTTGGATATCTCGCTGAGACCCTCGTTTTTTCAGGAATTTACGGGGCAGCCAAGAGCTTTAGAACGGTTGCAATTGCTAGTAGAGGCAGCACTTCAGCGAGGCGAGCCTTTACAGCACGTCTTGCTCAGCGGCCCTCCTGGTCTAGGAAAGACAACTCTTGCGCATATTTTAGGGCACGCTATGGGAGCTGAGGTCAAAACCACAAGTGGTCCTGCTATTGAAAAAGCCGGAGATCTTGCCGGTTTGCTTACTACTATGCCGCAAGGAGGAATCTTATTTATCGATGAAATTCATCGATTGCAGCCAGTCATTGAAGAATATCTGTATCCAGCGATGGAAGATTTTTGCGTCGATATTATGATTGATCAAGGCCCCAACGCACGTAGCGTGCGCCTCAACTTAGCTCGCTTTACTCTCATTGGCGCCACAACACGGGCCGGTATGATTAGCTCTCCCTTGCGTTCTCGCTTTGGCATGAATTGTCGTCTTGATTATTATCAAGCAGAGGAGTTGCAAAAAATTGTACAACGAACGGCAAAACTTCTTGATGTTACTATTGATGAGGGTGGGAGCTTAGAAGTTGCACGACGTTCTCGAGGGACACCTCGTATTGCCAACAATCTTTTACGATGGGTGCGCGATTATGCCCAAGTGCGCACGCAAGGCGTGATTAACAAAGAATCAGCAGCAGCTGCTCTTGCAATGTTAGAAATTGATGAGGAAGGCTTCGATGAAATGGATCAACGCATTTTGGAGGGCATCATTTATAAGTTTGGAGGAGGTCCGGTAGGTCTTCATTCTTTAGCTGTTGCTGTTGGTGAGGAGCCTGGAACCTTAGAGGAAGTTCATGAGCCCTATCTCATCATGCAAGGATATCTTCAAAGAACTCCTCAGGGACGTGTTGCTACAGCAAAAGTTTATCGGAAACTCGGATTACCAATGCCGAAAAAATAAGCATGAATCGCTTATCTAATAGTTCCTCTCCCTATTTACTGCAGCATGCTTCTAACCCTGTTGATTGGTATCCTTGGGGCGAAGAGGCTTTTCAACGAGCACGTGCAGAGGCAAAGCCTATTTTTCTTTCGATTGGCTATTCAACATGTCACTGGTGTCACGTAATGGCGCACGAGTCTTTTGAAAATGAAAAAATTGCTGCGTTGTTGAACCAACATTTTATCTGTATCAAAGTCGACCGTGAAGAACGTCCCGATGTTGATCGGCTCTATATGACTTATGTGCAAGCATTGACCGGGAGTGGTGGCTGGCCAATGAGCGTCTGGTTAACACCAGCACTAACACCTTTTTTTGGCGGCACTTACTTTCCACCAGAAGATCGCTATGGACGTGTTGGCTTTCCTTCCGTTTTATTGCAACTGAGTCAACTGTGGCGAGAAAATCGTGGGCGATTACAGCAAGAAGCTGAACGTGCGATGAAGGCGCTACAACACCTTGCTTCACGTAATCAAAAACAACTCATTATAAAAAAAGAAAATATTCTCCATGATGCTTGCGAAGAATGGGTGCAAAGTTTTGACAGAGTATGGGGTGGTTTTGGAAGAGCGCCAAAGTTTCCAAGGCCTTCTGTCCTACTTTTTTTAATGCGTTATGCAGCAATAGTTCCTTTAATTGAATCAAAGAAAATTCAAGAGATGGTAAAATTGACGCTTCAAAAAATGGCGATGGGTGGCTTGCAAGACCACCTTGGAGGAGGGTTCCATCGTTATTCAGTAGACCAAATTTGGCAGGTGCCACATTTTGAAAAAATGCTTTATGATCAAGCTCAATTGGTCACGGCTTATTTAGAGGCTGGTAAAATGACGGAAGAAAAATTTTTTTTCCAAGTTGCTCGAGACACTCTTGACTATGTGATCCGTGATTTGAAATCTCCAGCAGGTGGCTTCTATGCTGCTGAAGATGCTGATAGTAAGGATGAGAGTGGTATAAAAAAAGAGGGTTCTTTTTATGTTTGGAGTATCGAAGAGCTGGGGCAGGTCCTAACTCCTGAAGAAGCTAAACTCATTATCAATTACTATCGTTTAAGTTCAGGAGGAAATATTTCCGAAGAATATGACCCTCATCAAGAGTTAACAGGGAAAAATATTTTGATGAGGTGGGGGGAGGACTGTCATGTTGATAACGAGACGATTAAAACAATTAAGGAAAAACTTTTTGAAGTACGACTAAAGCGTCATCGTCCTCATCGTGATGAAAAGATTGTGACTGCTTGGAATGGTCTCATGATTTCTGGGTTTGCAAAAGCAGGTAACGCTTTGAAGGACTCGCGTTATCTTGATGTTGCAAGGAAAGCAATCTTGTTCATCAAAGAGCATCTTTATCACGATCAATGCGGCTTGCTCCTTCGTAGTTGGTGTGATGGAAAAATTGTAGCAGAAGGATTTGCTGAAGATTACGCTAACTTAATTCAAGGACTTCTCGATTTTTATGAAGCAACGTTAGAAAAAAAGTGGCTGAAATGGGCCGAGGAGCTTCAAGAAAAAATGAATGAACTTTTTTGGGATAAAGAACAAGGTGGTTATTTCAGTAGTGCAGCAGGTGATCCACATCTCCTCGTTCGCATGAAAGAAGATTATGATGGGGCAGAGCCAGCTGCTAATTCGGTGGCTGCTTCAAATTTGCTCCGCTTTTCTCGGTATTCGAACACTTGCTTGGAAAATACAGCGATGATGGCTGAACAAATTTTTCAGATAATGGGTACGACATTTTATGAGACGCCAACAGCCGTTCCTCAATTATTGGAGGCGCTTTGCAAGTCGCTTCAATTTTCTTTCGAAGAACGAATTTGCAAAGATGATGCATGTGCCATTGCAGACTGAATTGTTCTATTGACAAGAGCTGACCTCAAATTCATTACTATCCGAAGTAATATTGGCTGTTCACGTGTGTGAGCTATGTCTTTGCTAAAAACGGAGCTAACTTATTTCAAGACTAAAGAAATACTATTGCGTGTCATTCTTACAGGCGCTGGGGTTCAGAAAGCAATCTGATCTAGCGAGAGGTGTAATCAAATTTAAATTTTAAAAACAGATCATGGAAAATTTGTTTTTATAAAAGTTAACATGAATAAAATTTATTGCCTGCCTGCTCACTGCTACAAAAATGAGAGTGTTCATGAATATTCCAAGCATCTGGATAGAATGAAAAAAAATTCTTTTGTGAGGAGGTGCTTTCCTCTCTTGTGCTCGGCTCTTCTCTTGTTGGGAGTTGATCGCTCTCTTATAGCAGGACAAGTCACCATGCCGCTACGGCCTCACGTTACAGATTTAAAATTAAATTTGAATCGTGTGCTAGAGATTCACCTTAATAATAGTGAGGAAGAGGTACGTTCTGCTGCTTTATTACAGGGGTTAGAGCGAACACTAACCGCTTTGCAGCCGAGTTTAATTATGGGTTTTTCGGAGGTGACGGAGGAAACTCCTTTGTCAGCATCACAAGTAGCACTCTTTCTTGAAATTCAAAAAAAAGTTCTCGCGACAAATCCTCGCTGTAAATTTTCTGTGACGCTGCATGCTAGTAATTACCTTGCGGCAGCAGCGTTGCTTGCTAAGCTTCAAGAGATCACGGTAAAGTTAAAGCCTGATATTATTAATATGGCTCTTTCGCCTAACAATGAAGTGGTTGCTCCTGCAGCCTTAGCTCGTGGCATTGAGTATGCACATCTTCATGGAGAATTAGTCACCTATGAAGGCCCTGCCAATATGATTCCAGATGGAGTGGATGGGTTTGTAATGAAGGGAATTAATGGGGAAATACGACGAGACGAAATTAATAATTTTAAAGCAAAACATCACCTCCCTGTTATTGTTCAATGTGTCATGACTCTGCGAGGCAAAGAAACTGATCCTAGATACGTAATGACACATCTTGCAGAGCAACAGGCCTCCCTTGGGTATCATTTTGCGTATCCGTTACAACTAACTTCGTCAGAAAAACTAAATAAAAATAAAGATGCTTCCTCGCTGGTAATGTTGAGGGCGTTAATGACGAGGTATAATTAGAGTTTGTCCAAATGCTATTGCTGAAGCGTAGGACTGCGTCACTCCGGTGCTTGAAGTCGAGATATACCCTGTATTTCTGGGCTCCTCATTCCTTGCCCTACATCCCCAAGCAGCGCAGTTGAAGTAGACGCTTGAGTTTTTATAGCGACACTATTTTTCAGCTTGAGTTTTTATATTTTTATTTTGTGAACTTCAAATCCTCTTCCAATCTCATTTAAGCTATGTTTTGGCAGAGTCTAATGAGGCTGTAGGTTGTACCATTAAGTCGCCAACTTTTTCCCAATTTTGTTCAGGAAAGAATGGGACTTTTGATTGATGAAGGCGTAGTTTTCGCGTGCCACTGAGAGAAATCCAATAGTGGGCATAATCCATAGAGATTAATTTTTTATTTTGAGTGTCATACTGCTTGCGAAGATCAAGAAGGTGCCATCCTTCATTTGAATTGCCTTCGATTTGGCGCCATTTTTTATCTCCGATTTCCCAGCCAGCATCAAGCATGGTGGGCGTTGATACAATGAGCTGGCCGATCCACTCATTCTCTTCTCGGTAGACTTTAATCAAAGATCCTTCAAATTTGTCGCCAACACGTTCCCAGATGCCTTCAAGTTCGTAAGCTGTTTGTGGATTTCTAATGCCAAGCATAAGTGAAATTTTAGCGTGTATTTTTAAACAGAAAATATTAAAATCGGCGGATGAATCCGCAAGAGAGATTCTTTCAACTTCTTGAAGAGATAGCTTACTTCTATGGTGTTTCTTCTGCCCTTGATCAAATTAAAAAAGAAACTCTTTCTTCCTCTGAGGTTTGGAGGGCATGGCTAGAGTTTGACCTCCAAGAGGGAAGGAAAATAAAAGTTCAATTGCAAGGGGAGTTCATTAAAGAATGGAATGTGTTACGGCTTTGGATGACTTTTGAAAACCTTAACGTTGGCCCCGTTTGGACAGCTCATCGTGAGTTTTTAGAGGCACTTCTTCTTTGTAGAGTTTTTCCAGAAACCATTTTTCCTGTAGTTCCTGTTTTGTTGCCTGGTGATAAGACTGAATGGCAGGCTTTGTTTCCAATGGAGGCAGAATTGGAGGTTTCTAAAAAAGCTATTCTTGCTGTAGTTGAAGGGGCTATCTCGTTTTATGAAGGAGCCGCTCAGTTAACGCGTGATCTTGGATTTAGAAAAGAACTGACCATTCATCTGCGTACATTTGCTTGCTCAACTGGACTGGCCTGGACCTTAGGGGCGTGGGAACGTCAAAAATTACGGCACGTGAATGCCTCACATGCAGTGGAGACTTATTCTCCTGAAGGGCACTACTACCGCCTACTGCCAGCCACGGAACAGGCTGCGGGGATGATTGCTATTAATCTTGGAAATTTGACAGACTTTGTTGGAAGCGAGAATCTTCTTCCATATTTGCTCAAGGCTAATGCGATTACTTTTCTGCGTGATAATTATTACGTTGGGATTGATGACCGTGAGGGATTTTTGCTCATGGCACTTCTTCCTCCTGCAGAGGAATATGAAACCAAACTACTCGTTGCAGCTTTATTACAACGTGCGGTGGCCGTAAGGAAATTTTTCAATGCAATAACAAATGAGCTGGAAGCAGTCCGGATTCAAGAGACATTTAAAAAACAAAATATTTCTGACGTGGAACAACTCATCTTATCTTAAAATTTTTTCTCATGAGTAATAGTATTCCATCAGTTAGCCCGACTCCTTCGTGGGAAAGAATCAAAGAGACCGCTCTTAAAAATGAAAATCTTAATGCTGATATTAGAGTAGGAGATACAACGATTGAGGTGAATGCCCCAAGTATCTGGCAGAGATGTAGGGTGATGCTGGGGTTTGAAAAGGCTCCTGTTTATGCGGGTCGGGAGGAGACGGTAGAAAATTTGAGAGAGCAATTCGGCCTCGACTTTTCACAAAAACTAAATGCCTTAATCAAGGAAACGCAACTACAGCGTGACTCAGAAGAATATGGCAAATTAGTGGATAGTGCGATGCAGTCATTTGGTGACATTACTCAAAAACTCACAACAACGATCACAACTTCTACTGCTTCCACGAGCCAAGCAATTCAAGAGGCTCATCATGGAGCCCTCACTTCTCTCGCATGGCTGAGGCAGCAATTCGCAAAACCACAAATGACGCCGCAGTTTTGTAAAACAAGTGATGGTAAATGGTCTGTCTTGCAACCAGCCCCTCATCTAGAAAATTTTGTGCTTTCCGGTGGTGGTGTGAAAGGAGCTGGTTATGTTGGTTGGTTTAAAGCGGCAGAGCAATTTGGAGCGTTAAAGAATCTCAAACGTATCGCTGGGAGCTCTGCTGGAGCCATGACGGCAGCTTTGATTGCTTCAGGTATGAATGCTCAAGATTTGGAGGAGGCAAGTAAGCGCACAAATTTTTGGAGTGTTCTTACAGGAACTTCTAACGATCCAGTTATTAAAACTGCGACAAAACTAGAAACAAAAGGGTGGTTATCTTATTTTAGCTTTTCAGGCACCTACGCGGTAGACCGGCTCAACCAAGAGATGATTGGTTCAGTAAAAAAATATTTTAAGCCATTCAAAACAAAAGAAAAATTTGAAGAAAGCCTTCAAGGCCAGAAGGAGCTTAGCACAGAGGACGTTGAGTCACTTGTTAGTTTATATCAAAAAGTAGTTCCACCAGCACCACATTGGCTTTTTGGCTCTCTGTTTCAAAAGAAGCAAGAGACCTACATGCTAACATTTAAAGATCTTGCGACATTAGCCAAAGTTGATCCTCGATTTAAAGAGCTCACAATTACTGGGTATGATAAGGATAAGCAAAAAGAAATATACTTTAATGCTCAAACAGAACCAGCCTTACCCATTGCTGAGGCTGTTCGTGGTTCTATGGCACTTCCTGTTGTTTTTGCTCCAGCCTACGTTGATGATGATAAAATTATCGATGGGGGTGTTGGCTCTAATATCCCAGCCGAAGTTTTTAAAAAATTCCCACAAGAAAAAACAGTAGTTCTGGAGTTTGAAAATGATGGTCGTTTTAATCAAACTGTTTATCAGCCCAAAGAGCCCAAGAGCGCTGTAGAACCTATTGAACAAGAGGAAGAACAACTGGAGGAAGTCATAGCAGGAAATCCTAATTTGGAAAGAGACGCTCAGCAAGATCAACAAAAACTCTATGATGCTGGACCTAATGCTAGCATGGTTGGAAACGGAGATCTTGAAATTGGAAGTTTTACAGCTAGTTCAGAACGGATTCATCGAGCTCAGTATCAAGCTGAGATTCGTACAGAGGAGGGTTTTTCTTTACGACAAAATCAGGCAGTTGATCATCTCTTCAATTCACTTGAAGATGCAATGAAGACGATGAGCATAGCAGAATTAAACAATATCATTAAAGACCACAATTGCCTTATGTCGCAAGAGGACTCTAATATGCAACGCTCAACGCCTGTTGCTGCTCTCCCTATTGCCACAGAGAGTCGTAGCACACTTCCCCGCACTCTTTCTCAAGAAGATTATACTGCCATTGTTCAAGCTGCAGAAAGAGAGCGTGTCAGCCGCACGCAGTCCGAGCTTCCGCTCTAACTTTATTTAATATGCTCTAGTATGAGATTTCCAGCTTGAGGAGATATCCCAGCGTTCATATAACTCTGTCGGCAACTCCGTTATAAATTGCGAAGGCCGTTGGAAAGCCTCGCCATAAGCTGCGTTCAAGCGGAGTTCAGGATAGGTAAGGTAAAGTTCTTCTTTGCAGCGGGTGACTGCAACATAAAAAAGGCGTCGCTCTTCTTCAAGGGCCTCCTCGTTTTCTAAGGAGCGTCCGCTTGGAAACATTCCTTCTGCTAGCCAAATAAGAAAAACGGAGCGCCATTCGAGTCCTTTAGCCTGGTGGATACTGGAAAGACAGACTCCCTCTTGTTCGCTGTTGTCTTTTGAAAGCGCTCGCTCTTCGCTTTCTCCCAGCAGTGTGAGTTGTGCTAAAAATTCAGCAGTATCAGAAAATGACTGCGCATAATTCATCACGGTGAAGAGATCTTCTCGGCGTGAATCATAGTTAGAAAACTTTTCTTTCATGATCTCATCGTAAAAACCTAAGGAAATAATGCGGATGAGTTCTGATGGTGAGAGCAGTTGAGCGTTTGGTGCCAGCTCTTCTAGAGTGTGAACAAGTTGTTTCCAATTGTTACCTGCTTTTGTAGGAGCTTTACAAGCGATGAGTTTGGAAAACTCACGTGTTCCTCGAAGGGTCTTTTGTGCTTGATTCCAGAGGGATTCAGCCGTTTTTTTTCCAATGCCAGGAAGCAGTTGAATGAAGCGCTTGAAGGCAACTTCATCATTAGGATTGAGAGCAAACTTCATCAAGGCGGCCACATCTTTGATATGAGCTTGTTCAAAAAAACGAAGCCCACTGGTAATAAAAAAAGGAATGCCACGACGAGTCAGTTCCAATTGAATTTCCATCGAATGGTAATGAGCTCGATAAAGCACAGCCATTTCCGAAAAAGGAATTCCCTCTTCGTTTAACTCTGAGAGTCGTTGTGCTACGAAAGAGGCCTGTTCGTTATTGGTTGAAAGTGAGACGAGTGCTGGGTCAATAACGTGTGGAGGACGTACGGCCTGTAGCTCTTTTGAAAATTGATGGGTGTTGAAGGAGAGGGAGGCGTTTGCCAACTTCAAAATTTGAGGAACGCTGCGGTAGTTTGTTTCGATGGGAAAAACTTGAGCCTTCGGATAACGTTTTGGAAATTCCAAAATATTGGCAACGTTGGCACCTCGCCAGGAGTAAATCGATTGAGCATCATCGCCGACAACCATGACATGACCATGGTGTGATGCGAGAAGGTCAATCAAAGCTGCCTGCAAGAAGTTAGTATCTTGATATTCGTCAACGAGAATGGCTCGAAATTGGTATTGATAAATTTTTGCAATTTCAGGGTGGCTTACCATCAAGAGGTGCATCTTGGATAAAAGATCATCAAAGTCCATGGCGTTGGCAGCTTGTTTGCCTCCTTCGTAAGCGGTGATGATTTTTGAAAAGGCTTCTTCCAGTTCGATGAAATAGGGATAGCGGCGTTGTAAAAGTGCCGTTAAACTTTCACCGGTGTTAACTGAATAACTAATAATGTCAGCTACTAAATTTGCTTTTGGGAACTGCTTGTTATTGGCGCGAAATCCCTCTCGGCTGATAATGCCTTCTAGCAGCTCTTCTTGATCGTCACGATCCATGATCGTAAAGTTTTTTTGAAAACCAAGTTGTTCCGCATGGCGACGTAAAATGCGATAGCCGATGGAATGAAAAGTTCCTCCCCAAAGTTGAGCCGCTCTTCCTGGAAGAAGCTGGTTAACGCGGTCAAGCATCTCACGTGCTGCTTTGTTGGTAAATGTAAGAAGCAAGATTTGCTCAGCCGCATAGCCTTGTTCTAAGAGCCAACTTACACGATAAGTTAAGGTCCTTGTTTTTCCACTTCCAGCACCTGCAATCACCAGGGCTGCCCCTGAAGGGGAGGTAACAGCGGCATGTTGTTGCTCATTCAGAGCTGCTCTGTAATCGAGAGAGTGCTTCAATTGTTAAGTCTCCGGTGATGTTTGTGGCGATGATGAATAGGTGCAGCAACTGCTGTTGGTGGACGATGGGAGGAAACAGTAGTGAGAGGAATTCCCAGTGCCCAGCAGAGAAGTCTTGTAGAATCGTTAAAGAGTTGATGGCGATCGTTACATCCTAAAATGACGGTGATGGCATCGTGGCCTTGATAGCAGCCGCTAGTTAACAAACAGTGCTGACTCTTGTTGGTGTAGCCCGTTTTCATCCCATTGCAAAACGAATTGCGCTGCATTGTCATGTTCGTATTTTTCAGCATTTCAACGGTTCCATTAGCTTTGCGAAAAGGATACTGCTTGGTTGCGATAATGGATCGTAGCGTTGGATTATGGTAAACAGCGTATCCCAATCGAGCCATGTCAGCAGCTGTTGAATATTGTCCAGGAGCAGGAAGGCCATTCGGAGTGATAAAGAAAGAAGACGTCATTCCAAGTTCAGCTGCTTTCTCGTTCATTAAGGCAGCAAAGGCCTCGAAGGAACCTGCTGAATCGCGTGCTAAAGCCCGCGCAACATCGTTGGGGCTCTTAACAAGAAGAGCTGTTAAAAGTTGCAAGCGTGTGTAGCGATCACCTGGTTTGAGGCCAAGCATTGTTGGCTCTGTTTTTTCATCAATAGATTCAATGGTAACAAGATGATTGAGATCTCCACGTTCAACGATAATGAGTGCTGTTAGCAACTTTTGAGTACTCCCTACAGGCCGCTGTTCATTTGGGTTACGAGAATAGAGAGTGTTTCCATTATTAGCATCAAGGACAACAACGGAAGCGCCACTTACATTAGGAGGAGAAAATAAGGAAGCATGTGCAGCAATGACAAAAAGAAAAAAGAAAAGCAAAAATTTCATGAGGTAATGAAAAGGAGAAAAGTTAAAAGCTGCGTCAGAATAGCACTCAAATTTTAATTTCGCAGTTATAAAGTCATCCTATTTTTAAAATAGATTGTTTGTCAGAACTTCTTCAGTCATCAGTCTTTTTTTTTCATGATCTCGTCAATTTTCGGATCGTGTGGCGTTCCGAGATCAAGAGCGCGTTGATAATGACGTCGTGCTACTTCGATTAAAGGAGGTGTGAGTTGAAGATAGTAAACGGCCAAATTAAATTGAGCGTCTGCGTAGTTAGGATCAAGTTCTACAGCCTTACGAAGAGAAGATCCTGAAATGTCATTCCAATGATTTCGCTGTGCGGCAATGCCTAAGTAGTTTTGAGCACGAGCGTTTTTGGTATCATAAAGAACAGCTTGGACTAGAGAAGCAAAAGCTTTTTCGTTTTGATGCTCTTCAAGTTGATTCATTCCAAAAAGTAGCCAGGCCGTTGGGTTTTCTAATTGGCATTGAAGTGATTCTTTGAGTAAAGCTTCTGCCTCTGGCGATTTTCCTAAGCGTGTTTTTATTGAGGCAAGACGATTAAGATATTCAACATTTTTAGGGTCTAGCCGCAACGCTTCTTGAAAACCTTTTTCTGCATCTTCAAATTTTTGTTGAGCATATTGTTTTGTTGCCTCTGTAGCCACTTTGTGAGCTGCTTCCGGATTGGAGGTGTTTTCTTTAGCAAGCAGGAAGAGTGGGAATGCTAGTAAGAAAAAAAGCGAGGAGCGGAAAATTTTCATTTTGTAATAGCAAGTTCTTGAGCTCTTTGACATGCAGCGTTGAGAGCAGAAGCGATGGTTTTGCTGAATTGAGCTTCTTCAAGAGTGTGTAATCCAGCTGCGGTAGTGCCATTCGGACTAGTAATTTCCTTGCGTAGCTCTTCTGGCGATTGCTCTGTTTTTAGAACTAATCCAGCAGCTGCCTCTAAGGTCAGAGCTGCCAGTGAGCGTGCAAGGGCTGTTTCTAGACCAGCTTGAATACCTGCGTTCATGAGTCCTTCTAAAAAAAGAAGGGCAAATGCTGGGCCACTGCCGCTAAGAGCTGTGACTATATCTAATTTTTCTTCGGCAACTTTTTCGATCAAAGCACAAGTTGAAAAAAGTTTTTTCACTAATAAAAAATCCTCTTTAGTTGCCGAATGGTGTTGTGAGAAGACAATGGTTCCTTTGCCTACTCGCACGGCTGTGTTAGGCATTGCTCGTAAGATACGGGCATGCCCACCGCTTGCTTGAAAGAGATCGTCAGATTGGATTCCTGCTGCCATTGAAATAACTAATTTGTTTTTTAACTTTTCTTGAGCAGCAGTGAGTGCTGTAAGGACCTGAGCAGGCTTCATACAGAGAATGATCATCGAAGCAGCTTCAATGGCTTCATCATTAGTGGGGGCAGCTGTGATACCAAATTCTTGAGCTAACTGTTTTGAAGAAATTCCACTCTGAGAGGAGACGATGATATTGGTAGGATCCATGCTATGGGACGTTACGAGCCCTTCGATAAGCGCTCGTGCAATACGACCTGCACCGAGAAATGAAATTTTCATAAATATTTTTGATTATGGCATCAATAAAGCAGGCTTAATGCTAGGTGGGGTCAAACGAATGTTACTTTGTTGTTGAGAGTCAAGATAGCGGAATAAGGTTTCAAAAAGTGCTTTGTCATGATACATGGTATGGGCGGCAGCTTGAGACATCTGATGAAGTTGGAGCGTGAGGATACCATTATAATAGGCAGCGGCTAAAGCTCGCTGCTCTGTTGGAGCTAGAGATTCAACGTCAGCAAGGTTAAAAAGCATTTCAATGGGAGCATCCACTCCAACCAACGCTTGTTTTGCGTAGAGGGTAACCCCTTTGCCAATAGCTATGGGGCGCCATGTTGGAGCGCTTAAAAAGAAGCTTTGCCAGTCAAGACGGCTATTTTCTATAAGAGCAATAGAAACATGATAACGATCAAGTAAAGTATCATCCTGTGTTTCGAGGAGAGCGCTATAATCTTTCCAAAGCTCATTAGGATGAGGAGCAAAAAACGAATCGATAAAAACATTTTTTTCTTTTTTCCAGAAAAATGAAGCATAACTTCCCGTGACTAGAGTGGTGAAGCAAGGTGCATCCAGAAAATGAGTTTTTGCGAAATCATAAGCTGCATCGTCAAAGACAGCCGCCTTGCCGATTCCAAAAGCTCGTCCTTTTTCTTTAAAAAAGAATTCAGTCCGCTTCGAGAAAATGAGGCTCATGATTCCAGTAACTGCAATAAAAATAAAAAGAGCTATACACCGGAAGAGAAAGCGTGGTGGGGAGAGCTCCTTGCTACTCGTTAGTATGCAGGTAAGAATAAAAATCGAAACGATTGTCAAATAGCCAGTGCCGCGAAGATAGCAGCAACCAAAATAAGTTGTTAAGGCTAAGAGGCCGATGAAACCTATCTTGTGAGGACCACGATAAAAAAGTAAGAAGCCCCATGAGACAAGGGCGAGTAGTAATGATGACCAGGCTGCAGGATGGTGTATGACGCTCCAAGTTGGAATGAAGTCTCCACTGAGAGGCGCAGCCCCTTTTTTCCAAGCTGGCTGAATGATTTTTTCAAGGATTCCTGAAGTCTTGGAAGTCGGCGACTCTTTCTTTAAGCAATGAGTTAGTGAAGAGAATGCATGAGTGATTGGTGTTGTGATCAGTTGTCGGGGCTGCCAGCTATAGCTAAGAGTGATAAAAAAAAGCAGAGTGAGAGCTGTTAACGCTTGGAAGGTTGGTAAGGAGTTGGAAAGAGGGCGATGAAATAAAATTTTTTCCAATAAGTCTCCCCCATACAGCAGTAGCAACGAAATAATTCCTAATAAGTAAGAGGGATGAATCCAGGACCAAATGAAAAAAAGAGGAATGTAAGCGATAAAAATTTTCCATCCTCCACGACGTGTATGTTGTAAATAGAGCGCCAAAGTCAAAGGAAAGAGGGCAAGTGAAATAATAGAGTTACGAACAACTTGCAACTGACATGTTCCAATGCAGAAAGCAACAAGGAAGAAAGCTACTAGTGGCAGCCATTGGGGGGCTTCTTGCAACTTTTTTTTCCAAGAACCCAAGATGCAATAGGCTCCACTAAACAAGCAACCAAGCACGAGGAGCTGCAATGATATTATTCCGCCGCGGCCAAAAAGAAGGGCTAACCCAATGTCTCCGAGAAAGGTATTAGGAAGTTCTCGAAGGTAAGCTGTGGAAGTAGGTGTGAAGTAAAAAAACTCAGCTAGTGGAAAAAGTGTGTGCTGTGCGAGCATCTGCTCTCCCCAAGCAATATGCCACCAGACGTCAGAGTTATGGATGTGAAAGAGTCCAATAAAAATCATCAACGACAAGGTCATGATTGTAAGGAGCCAGCGTGAGCTTTGATGTACCATAAAAAATATGCTGGGATGTATATCTCCAGGTGGTTTACAAAGAAAGCATCTTTTTAGTCATACCTGGCTGCATCAGTCTCAGGCTTGAGTCGTTACCAGGTTCATAAACAGAAAGTTGCAAACAAGGGCGCTGCCATGCTAAGGCCAGCGATTTTTTATGAATTTTGGTATCTTGATTTTAACCTAAAGGCGTAAATTAAAATAAAATTGTTACGCCATATAATCTGTTAAACACCGTTCATTCTAATGCCGCACGAACCGCGCAGATTAGCGACAGGCTTAGAACAAATATTGTAAAACTAGAAGCCTTGCGCAAACTTTCTCATTTTCATTAACGTTTTTAGGTTTAAAAATAGGCAAAGAATTTTTTTTGATAATGTAAATAATCTCGCAAAACTTAATACAAAAAGATAGAAAGACGAATCGGTATGAAAAAAATCAACTCTGTTCTAGCAATTTTTGGAAGCAGCCTCCTTTTGTTTTTCTCGGGCTGTGCAACTGGCCCAACAGTTGATCCTCAAGTGACCTCTGCTGTAAGTGCGCATGGTGTTGTGGGAGGTACCTATGAAAAAATGATGAGAGGAGGAGCTCTTAATTACGATGATCTTGCTCAACTCGTGCAACATAAGGTTCCTTCTAATATCATTGTTGGCTATTTGCGAAGCACAGAATGCGTCTACAATTTTTCTTATGAGCAATTGCAACAGCTTCGTCACCTAGGAGCAACGCCTCAGGTCCTGAATTATTTGACTGAGACACAAGGTTTTTATGGAAACAATACGACTCCATTGAAGGGATCAAAAATTCCAAAGTATATTCGGACTAACTCTATGTTGAATCAAGATAAGCAGCCTTTCTTCTATAACGAACCGATTATTGATGACTGGTATGACTCAGCATATGAGGAGTCATGTTATAGTCCGTTCTCATTTAATTGAATTTAACTTCTACTGCTGCGCTACGGCTTGACTGCAATCCTCGCTGCCTCATGGATCACATGAAAGCTTCCCAATGGAATCCTTCGTCTCGTTTTGAAGCACCTTGTATCTCATCTGCAGCAGCTGATTTTTTAAGTAATTTTCCACGTTTGTGATGCGGCATTCCTGCAGATTGCCTTTCAAGTATGCATTGAATAGTCGCCGCTTTCCCTTTGTGGGCCTTGTGTTGGCGGCCATGGCTGGAATTGGAATGGAAGAGTTGGTGCAATGGCCAAGTTGGAGTTTGCTTCTTGGCGTTGTTGTGGCGTTAGGAGGCTGGTTGATTTTTAGAAGCAAGCGTTCCCTTGTTTTCTTTTCACTTATTACCATTCTTTTTGCGGCTTTGCATGCCTGGCAGTCGAGCGAAGCTCCAGCTCGAAGCTTAGCATTACTCATTAACAACAGAAATAGCACAGTTTTTGTGAAAGGAGTTGTAGCGAGTGAAGTTAAGTCCGTTGGGAAAAATCATCTTACTTTTTTCATCAAAGCACAGGAGGTGGAGTCAAATTTTACAATACTGACACCACGGGTAACGATGCTTGTTCATTGGGAGGGAGCAATGCCTTCATATGGTGACCTTCTTTCCTTTCGAGCAATACCAGAAACTCCAGCACTCGCAAAAAATCCAGGGGACTTTGACAAGGCATCTTGGTTGATGAGGCAAGCAGTTTATACCGAGTTGAAAATGGATCCTTCTGAACCGGGGCATATCCTTTCATCTGGACATGGTTTATTTTTAAAGCGCTGGGCGATTGCGTGGCGAGAAAGGTCTGAAAAGCTCTTGGAGTGTGGCATTGAGGGTGCTCCCGAGGTTGTGAATATCCTCAAAGGGATTGTTCTTGGTATTAAAGAAAACAGAACCTCTTTTGAAGATTTTCAACTCACGGGGACAATGCATCTTTTTGCCGTGAGTGGATTGCATGTCGGCATGGTTGTCATGATTTTTTGGTTTTTGCTGAGTTTGCTGCGTTTACCATTTCGGGCTGCAGTTCCAATAACCTTATTGTTGCTATTTTGTTATGTCATGACGACTGGATGTCATATTGGAAGCCTGCGGGCTGGTCTAATGGCTGCGATTGTATTGATTGGATTTTTATTGGAACGCCGCCCCCAAGTATTGAACAATCTTGCTGCTGCCGCTTTTTTGTTGCTCGCATTTGATACTAATCTTCTTTTTTCAATGGGGTGGCAGTTTTCTTTTTCAGTAGTTCTTGCGATTGTCCTGCTAACGCCACTCTTGGAAGGCCATAGCAAAAAATATTTTGAATTAGATCCTTTTCTACCAAAAAGTCTCATCAAGCCGTGGCAAAAGCGATGGCAACATACCGTAAAACATGTGACCCAACTTGTGGCTGTTTCTATTGCTTCTTGGATAGGGGCTCTATTGCCAACAGCATGTTATTTTCATCAAATTTCTTTTTCTGCCTTGGGAGCCAATATTATTGCGGTTCCACTAGCCTTTCTTATCATGCTAACAGCATTGCTTGCCATCAGCACAGGCCTCATCGTTCCAGGAGGAGCCGCAATTTTTAATAATGCCAATTGGCTTTTTGTTAAATTGTTGATTGTCGTTGTTCATGGTTTTGCTTTGTTGCCTTGGAGCTCTTGTTCTATTGCTCTTCCTATTTTTGCTCACTCTCAGTTAGTAGTTTTTGATTGTCCAGATGCTCAGGCTATGATTTTACAAAGTGAGGGAAAGACTTGGGCAATTAATACTGGTCATGCCATGCAAGCAACAAAGACGATAGTTCCTTTTTTAGAGCAAGCAGGTGTGACTCATCTCGAGGGGCTCATTCTTACTCAGACCAATGCTAGTAGCGCAGGAGGTGCCTCATTACTTTTAGAAAAAGAAAAGCCACGCTTTATTCTTGTTCCGTCCAATGCTGGACACGCCCTTCAGTTTCGGCATTTTTTAACATTATCTCAGACGCTGCATCACGAAATGCAGCCGATTCCAAAGAACCTCAATTTTTCAACGGAATGTTGGGGAGAGTTTATTGCGCCCGGAGATATAGCCCCATTTGCTTTCAAACTCCATTGGCCACAAGGCAGCTTTTTAAGTATTCCTAATTCGAGTTTAATTGAATGGTTCATGAATACTGCTTCTTCTGAATTTTTATCCACTAATATTTTACATTTTTCGTGGAGGCCTATGAATCTTTTGCAGTACGAGTCTTTCTTAGCAAAAGTGAAACCAAAAGTTTTAATTCTCCCGGAAACTTTTTCGCGCCAGGGGACAATTAGTCAGGCAGAAAAAGAGATGTTAAAGCGATATAACATTGTGCTGTTAGCTCAAGAACAAACAGGAGCTGTTAATATTAGAGTGCCGTCAAATGGTCGAAACCTTGAAGCAACGGGCTGGCAGGAGCATCTGTCGGAAGCATCTTCCCGATGCAAGTGAGAGCCAGTTTAGGAAATTCTTGTAGCCACTTTTGTTGAAGTTCAAACCATGTCTCTGGAGAGACCGTGAAGAGCAATTCGTAATCTTCTCCATCCTGGATGGCTTCATTAATGGTGCAACCAGTATGACACGGAATTTTATCTTTTTCTAAAAGGAAAGAACAGTTGCTTGCATGAGCAAGTCGTAGGAGGTCGCTTCCAAGGCCGTCACTCAAGTCCATCATGGCGCTGATTCCAGGTTGTTTTGCCAACCATTGGCCCTCTTTTAAACGTGGTGTAAAAATGAGATGACGTTTGCTTTTGAAGGAGCCTCCTAATTTTCCCGTAACACAGATGAGGTCGTTAGGCTTAGCTCCGCTGCGAAGTAAGTTGGAAGGTCCTGCAGCTCCAGTAAGAGCAACAGAAAGAAAAAGTTTTCCCGGGGAGCGAGTCATCTCTCCTCCCACGATTGTAATGCCAAAAATGCGAGCTGCTTTGCCAAAACCACGAGCAAGTTCTAACCATTTTTCTTTTTCCCAAGAAGTTGGAAAAGCAACTGTAATCAAGGCATGTTGGGGGATTGCTCCCATGGCGGCAAAATCGCTGATGGGCCTGCAGAGAGCTTTCCAGGCAGCGTCGCTTAATTTGTCTTCTGAAGTAAAATGAATGCCTTCGACTGTTGCATCTGTTTTTAGGACCAAACTTTTTTGTTCCATCTTGACAATGGCACAGTCATCACCGCTGCCAACAATGACGGAGTCATCGTGAATGGGGAGCTCTTTTCGAATGAGATTCAAAAGCTCATCTTCACTCATAAAGCTGCATCTTTAAAAATCAGCAACATCACAATCGAGAGGCTATTGAACGTTGCGTGAACAATAATATTCGATAACAGTGAGCCGGTTCTTTCATAAAGTAAGCAAAGCATGACGGCTAAGACTGTGAGCCCTGGCATTGATGGAAGATGAAGATGCATTGCAGCAAAAAGCATAGAAGAAAGAGCTATGCCAGGAACTCTGCCTAAAAAGCGACGCATGACTCCATAGAGGTATCCTCGAAAAATAAATTCTTCAGCAATGGGAGCGACTAATGTTGCCATGAAGATAATTGAACAACGCTCTTTCCAGCCTGGATTTTTTAAAAAATAGAGCACCAAGGATTGCGCATCACTTTCAGCAGGAACAAAAGGCTGAATTACTGATTGGCTTAAGATCAAGAGGGGGTAGACAGCTACTAAATAAAGCAGCGCTAGCTTAATAATTTTTCCAAAATGGAGCGGGGTCAACCCAAACAAAGTAATAGGCTTGAGATTTCGGAAATAGAGGAGCCCTGTAATTCCACCTACAAGACAAAAGTACAGCAGCGAGTTCAGGGCTATCAGCGTTAAGTTGATTTCTTCATCTTTACCAAATGAACTACTGATGATCCAGCTGAGCCACGCGGCTAGGAGAGAAGCTACGCCAAGGTCCACAAATGTGAATGGCTGCTGGGGTAGGGTTGATTTTTTTAGGATTCGAGAACTGAGCCACCCATAAAAAAGAAGAGCAATGGATAACAGGACCAATCCTCCAATAGTGAGAGGTGTCCATGATGCTGGATTTCCAAAATTTAAAAAAGGAGAAGTGGCTGTTGTGGGTGGAATAGGTGCCGCTGTGGTTAAGAAAAGCATAAGAAAAAAGAACGATTCTAACAGAAAAAGCAGTAGCGAGAAGCATTCTCACAACGATTTTTAAAATGTGAATAACTTGTGAACAAGTGAAATGTTTTGTTAATAAAATAGAAGCTGGATTTTAGAAAGCTTCCCATTTACACAAGAGTGATGTCAAAATTAGAACTGCGTCAGCGCTTAGAAGAATTGGGAGTTAGGCCTAGTAAAATGCTAGGGCAAAATTTTCTTTTCGATCGTAACTTAGCTGCCGCTATTGTGAAGGCCATCGACATAGTAGAGGGAGATCACGTTGTTGAGGTTGGTCCTGGTATGGGGGCATTGACGGAGCATATCATTTCATCTCCTGCAAAAAAGATAACACTTATTGAGCGTGACTATCGTTTGGCTGAAGAATTGAAGCATCGTTATCAAGGTGACCATCGCGTGCAAGTGATTGTTGGAGACGCGGCTCAAGTTGATCTGAGGCTCCTTTATGGAAATGGATTAATCAAGTTGCTTGGTAATCTTCCTTACAGCGCCTCAACGGCAATTATTTCGCATTTTACCCAACCACTCTCACCAGTCTGCAAGCTAGTTCTGATGCTGCAAAGAGAGGTTGCTGAACGTTTGGCTGCTTCTCCTTGTGATAAAAATTATGGCGCTTTGACGGTACTTCTTGGGCGGCATTGGAAGGTTAAAAAAACACGCGTTGTTCCCCCGGATGTTTTTTGGCCACGGCCAGCTGTTGAGTCCGCAATTGTTGAAATTACTCCTCGCTCTCGAGAAGAATTAATTCCTTGTGATGAAACAAAATTTCAAGAAATTGTCCGTTTGGGATTTTCTTCTCGTAGAAAGCAACTAGGATCGCTTTTGAAAATTGCAACCGCACGTTGGCGGGAGATGATGGAAAAATTGGGATATTCGCCAACTGTTCGAGGTGAAGATCTATCTATTAGTGACTGGTCAAAATTAACGCAGTTGCTTCACCCTTTGATGGGCCATCCGGCTGATGAGCGATGCGATGTCGTTGATGAGAAGGATGCTGTGATTGATGTTCAGGGACGAGATCTTGTGCATGTGAATAAGTGGCGACACCGAGCGGTTCATCTCTGGCTTTTTAACGAAAAAGGGGAGTTGTTTCTGCAAAAGCGCTCTCGCTGGAAGTCAAACCATCCAGGTCTTTGGTGCTCGAGTGTAGCAGGGCACGTTGATGCTGGAGAAGACTATGCAGCGGCGGCCCATCGAGAGTTAAAAGAGGAGCTAGGAGTTACATTGGAGCTGCATTCTTTTCATCGAGTTGAAGCTAGTGAGGTAACAGGGGAGGAGTTTATAGAGTGCTTTTATGCTCATACCGAAGGCCCTTTTACAATGGATCCTTGCGAAATAGAAGTAGGGGCCTTTTTTTCGAGTGAACTTATTTCCAGCTGGATTGCAACGATGCCGGAGGTGTTTACTCCTGTGTTTAGGATTTTGGCTCAGCGATTTCTTTTAAATGAGTCACAATGTCATTTTTCCAGAGTGACAAAAGAGACATAGTGTCTCATTTTGCTATTTTAAAAAATAGCTATCCTATTTTTAGTCTGCTTGTTTTTAGGTAGTTACAAATAATCATCTAGTTGGCATGAGATTTGCTTCTTTATAAAGCATGTCAAACTCAAGAAAAATTTTAGGAATCGATTTAGGAACAACCAACTCCTGCATGTCCGTCATGGAAGGATTGGAACCAGTAGTGCTCGAAAATGCTGAGGGAGCTCGTACGACTCCTTCTGTTGTTGCATTTACTAAGAGTGGAGAACGCCTTGTTGGTCAAGCGGCCAAGCGCCAAGCGATTACGAATGCAGCTAACACTATTTATTCAGTAAAGCGTTTTATGGGCGCAAAATATGATGAAGTTCGTGGGGAGCAAGATCGTGTCCCTTACAAGCTTGTCAAAGCTGCTAATGGCGATGCTCATATTCAAGTTGAAATTGATGGCAAACCAAAAGCCTTCTCGCCACCAGAAATCTCCGCAATGATTTTAGCGAAGTTAAAAGCTGATGCTGAAGCAAAGTTAGGTGAAAAAATCACACAGGCAGTCATTACCGTTCCAGCTTACTTCAACGATTCACAGCGCAATGCGACAAAAGATGCCGGCAAAATCGCAGGTCTTGAAGTCCTTCGTATTATCAATGAGCCTACAGCAGCTTCTTTGGCTTACGGCTTAGAAAAACAGAAAGATGAAAAAATCGCTGTTTATGACCTAGGTGGTGGAACCTTCGATATCTCTGCGCTCGAGTTAGGCGATGGCGTCTTCGAAGTTCGCGGAACCAATGGTGATACTCATCTTGGTGGTGACGATTGGGATTATCGCATCATGGAATGGATCATGAAAGAATTCAAAACAGAATCTGGTATTGATCTTTCCAAACAGCCAGACGCTGTTCAACGAATTAAAGAAGAAGCAGAGAAAGCCAAGATCGCGCTTTCATCCGCTCAAGAATATGAAATCAATCTTCCATTTGTTACTGCAGATGCGACAGGACCAAAGCATATTCAAAAGAAACTGACTCGTTCAAAGCTCGAACAACTAACGGACGACCTCTTCCAACGGACAATAGGTCCAGTGAAGAGCTGCTTGAAAGATTCCAACTGGAGCATGAGCGATATTAGCGAGCTTGTTCTTGTTGGTGGAATGACGCGGATGCCAAAAGTTGTAGACACTGCTCGCAGCCTCTTGGGAAGAGAGCCTCACAAAGGCGTTAATCCAGATGAAGTTGTTGCCATTGGTGCTGCTATTCAAGGAGGTGTGCTTCGCGGCGACGTGAAAGACGTGCTCTTGCTTGATGTCACTCCGCTCACACTTTCAATTGAGACAGCTGGAGGTGTTGCAACCCCGATGATACCTCGCAACACAACGATCCCAACAAAGAAATCGCAAATCTTTTCGACGTACAGCGACAATCAACCTGGAGTTGAAATTAAAGTAATTCAAGGAGAGCGCCCGCTCTCTCGTGACAATAAACAACTAGGTGTTTTCCATCTTGATGGCCTTCCACCAGCTGCACGTGGCGTACCACAAATCGAAGTTTCTTTCGATATCGATGCCAATGGGATTCTTCATGTAACGGCCAAGGATCTTGGTACAAGCAAAGAACAAAAGATTTCTATTACAGGATCAAGTGGTCTTACAAAAGAAGAAGTAGAGCGGATGCAAAAAGAAGCTGAAGCTCATGCTGAAGAAGATCGCAAAGCTAAAGAGGCTATTGAAATTCATAACAATGCTGACACGCTTGCATATCAATGTGAGAAGCAACTTGCAGAAATGGGTGATAAAATCGATGGAGCTTCCAAAAAAGAAGTTGAAGATGAAATTGCTGCCGTGCGTGAAGCTTTGAAAAACAACGATGTTGAGGCTACTAAAGCTGCTTACGAAAAACTTCAAACAAAATTCCAAGCTATCAGTGCTGAACTATATAAGAATGCTTCAGCTGCTGGAGCTCAAGGTGAAGGACATCATCATGATGGCGCCCATCATCAGCATGAATCAGCAGAGCCTAAAAAAGAAGGTGATGTTGTTGATGCAGAATTTGAAGTTGTTGATGAGGACAACAAAAAAGACGATCACAAAAAGAAAAAGTAAATTTAATAATCAATAACCAGCCATAAACTAGAGTGTTTTAAGAATAAATTTAGTTAATGCAGCGCCTGGAACAAGGTGCAAGGGTCACAGTATGTACTAATACTTGAGGACATGAGCATCAAAGCGACGGGCTAAAGCGCACTAAAAATTTTTAAAAACGCTCTAGCGGCACAACCCAAACATAGAACATGGCAGTAAATATCCAACCTCTCAGCGATCGAGTGCTCGTGCAGTTGATTGAAGAGAAAGAAGTGAAACAAGGTGGTATCATTATTCCTGATACTGCAAAAGAAAAACCACAAGAAGCTAAAGTCATCGCCCTTGGTACTGGGAAACTTGATGATGAAGGCAAGAAGATTGCTTTCACTGTCAAGAAAGGGGACACAGTCCTTATTTCTAAGTATGGTGGTACCGAAGTAAAAGTAGATGGAACATCTTACTTGATCATGCGTGAAGACGATATTCTTGGAATTATCGGTTAATTAAACTTTAAACAATAAAACACAAATAATATGGCAGCAAAACAATTACAATTCGACGAAGCAGCACGTCATGCTTTGCTTCGCGGTGTTGAGAAGTTGGCTAAGGCCGTGAAAGCAACCCTTGGGCCTTCCGGACGCAACGTCATTCTTGATAAAAAATTCGGTAGTCCAACCATCACTAAAGATGGTGTTACTGTTGCAAAAGAAATCGAACTTGAATGTCCTTATGAAAATATGGGTGCACAACTCGTTCGTGAAGTTGCTTCCAAAACTAGCGATATTGCTGGTGACGGAACAACGACTGCAACCGTTCTTGCCGAAGCGATTTTCCGCGAAGGTTTGAAAAACGTTACTGCAGGTGCTAACCCAACTTCATTGCAACGCGGTATTCAAAAAGCTGTTGATGCAATCGTAAGTGAACTTGCTCGCATCAGCAAGAAAGTCAAGGACAGCTCTGAGATCGCTCAGGTTGCTACTGTTTCTGCTAACTGGGATAAAAACATCGGCCAAATCATCGCTGATGCGATGGAAAAAGTTGGTAAAGATGGAACCATCACTGTTGAAGAAGCTAAGTCAATTGAAACTAGCCTTGACGTTGTTGAAGGTATGCAATTTGACAAAGGATACCTTTCTCCTTACTTCGTTACTAACGCAGAAGGAATGGAAGCTGTTCTTGATAACGCTTACATCTTGATTCACGAGAAAAAGATCAGCAGTTTGAAGGATCTTCTTCCTCTTCTCGAAAAAGTTGCAAAGGGTGGTCGTCCGCTCTTGATCATTGCTGAAGATGTCGAAGGTGAAGCTCTTGCAACTCTTGTTGTAAACAAACTTCGTGGCACACTTCAAATTTGTGCTGTCAAAGCTCCAGGATTTGGTGATCGTCGTAAAGCAATGCTTGAAGATATCGCTATTTTGACTGGTGGCCGTTGCATTACTGAAGACCTGGGTATTAAGTTAGAGAATATCACACTAGAAGACCTTGGCCGTGCAAAACGCATCACTGTTGACAAAGAAAACACAACAATCGTTGAAGGTGCAGGGAAGAATGCTGACATTCAAGGTCGCGTTGCTCTTCTTCGCCGTCAGATTGAAGAAACTTCTAGCGATTATGATCGTGAAAAACTCCAAGAGCGTCTTGCGAAGCTCGCTGGCGGTGTTGCTGTGATCAATGTTGGTGCTGCAACTGAAACCGAGATGAAAGAAAAGAAAGCTCGTGTTGAAGATGCTCTTCATGCAACACGTGCTGCGGTAGAGGAAGGTATCGTCCCTGGTGGCGGTGTCGCTCTCATTCGCGCTCAAAAAGTGCTTGATGGCATTAAGCTTGAAGGCGATGAAGCAGTCGGTCTTGAAATCATCCGTAAGGCGATTGAGTATCCATTGCGCCAACTTGCTAGCAATGCTGGTAAAGAAGGAGCACTCATTGTTCAAGAAGTGAAAAAAGGAAAAGGCAACGAAGGCTACAACGTGGCAACTGGTGAATATACCGACCTCGTTAAGGCTGGTGTTGTTGACCCAACCAAAGTAACTCGTAGTGCACTGCAACATGCTGCATCTATCAGCGGACTCTTGCTCACCACCGAGGCTATTATCTCGGAACTTCCAGAGAAAGAGAAAGCTCCTGCAATGCCACCAGGTGGCATGGGCGGAATGGGCGGTATGGGCGGCATGGACTACTAAGTCCAATGCTGAACACTTCGTTCAAACACTAATAAAAAGCCGCGTTGAAAGACGCGGCTTTTTTATTAATTTTTTTCTTTTCCATTAAAGCTTTAACAGATTACTAATCTGATGAGTTTCTAGATCGACAGCTTGTTTTGATCTTGTTAGAGCCGAGACAAATTGGAAGAACAATATTATAGGTTCATTATCGGGGGAGATTTTTTTGGCTCTTCGTGGTTCAATGAAACAGGTTCCTGGAGCTGTGCCCTAAATAGATGACAGCCTCCTCTGTTAGCATAACTAAAGCAATTCTATCTTTCTATTTTTAGTTTTGTTGGTGATCTTTTTTTGCATTTGAGCTGCGGTGGTAGTATATTCCTGAAATAAACTTCCAGTAGTGAGTTTGTTTTTAACAGGGCCAGATACCCCAATGAACTAATGAAAATATTTTTTAAAAAAGAAACTAACCTTTTTAAGCTTTTCTTTATTTTTGGAATGCTATTGATTCCAATGTGTTTTGGAAATCCAGAAGAAGACCAGGTGCAGCCTATTCCGGCTCCTGTAGTTGATCCAGTTGTTGTTAATTTAGCTCTAGTAGATGTAGGTGGTCCTAAAGCAATAATGGATCCTCGAGGAGAGAAGACAGTTACGATAAAATCGGGACAGCATCTTATTATTAAATTAGAAAAGCCAATCCTTCCTTATGGGACGCTAAAACATCCTCACAATGACACTGACTATGAAGTGGATTACGGAATGGATGTTGGTGAGTGGGGGGACTGGAATAAATTTTTTAATGACATTTTTCCACTCTTACAAGAAAAAGAGAGCGAGGAAGTTGGGAACAACAATATTTATTTTCTAAAAGCTTTAGAGTCTTCTGAACCAGAAGAACGAGAAGTTTTTATTGGGTTTATGTCACACACTGCATCCCCAAAGCATGCAGACTTAACGGTGATTATTAAGTAAGTATCCTTGCCGATACTCCAAAATAGATGTACAGAGCTGATGCAGCTTTATTATTACTGTTGGCAATTTCTATTTTGGATAAGCTCGAGCCTATTTCCAATGGCGTTTTATTTTGAAAAGTAAAATGCCGCTGGTTGTTGTGGCCTATGAGGAATTTTTACCTTTGCAAATTTCTTGTTCCTTTTGTTTTATGATTGTATGACAAATTTTTCCTCTCCCTCATTTGGTCAGAAAAAACCATTTAATTCTTCTCTGCTAGCTTGGGTACAAGAAGTTGCATCGATTACTACTCCTGATCACATTTTTTGGTGTGATGGAAGTGAAGAGGAAAAAGAATTTTTAACAGAGCAGGCTGTTGAGCAAAAAATCTTAATTAAGCTCGATCAAAAAAAATGGCCAGGCTGTTACTATCATCATTCCAATCCTAATGATGTAGCACGTGTCGAGCAGGCAACTTTTATTTGTTGTGAGCGTCAAGAAGATGCAGGGCCTACTAATAATTGGACCGAGCCCAAAGAAATGAAAGATAAGCTCCATGGCATGCTGTGTGGTGCCATGAAAGGGCGAACGATGTATGTCATTCCTTACCTCATGGGCCCGGCTGGATCTCCTATGACTAAGGTAGGTGTAGAAATAACGGATTCAATTTATGTTGTCCTCAATATGCGCATCATGACGCGCATGGGAGAGGTAGCTTTGAAGCACCTTGGCGAGAGCTCGGACTTTAATCGAGGTATTCATTCAGTTTTAGATTGCAATCCAGAGCGACGTTATATTTGTCATTTTCCACAAGACAACATGATTGTTTCTGTTGGCTCTGGTTATGGCGGCAATGTTTTACTTGGGAAAAAATGCCTTGCTCTCCGTATTGGATCGACTTTAGGGCGTGATGAAGGGTGGCTTGCAGAACACATGCTGCTTCTTTGTCTTGAAGACCCTCAAGGAAAAAAAACATACGTTGCTGCAGCGTTCCCATCAGCTTGTGGAAAAACAAATTTTGCGATGATGATTCCACCAGAAAGTTTCAAAGGATGGAAGGTAACAACGGTAGGAGACGATATTGCATGGATGAAACCAGGAAAAGATGGGCGGCTCTATGCTATTAATCCGGAAGCTGGTTATTTTGGAGTAGTACCAGGAACGAATAATAAATCGAATTTCAATGCGATGCGGAGCATGGAGAGAGATACTATTTTTACTAATGTAGCACGCACTCCAGATGGTGATGTATGGTGGGAAGGAAAAGATAATCCACCACCAAAAGATTTGATTGATTGGAAGGGAAACCATTGGAACCCACAAAGCGGTGAGAAAGCAGCGCATCCCAACAGCCGCTTCACGGCCCCCATGCGTAATAATCCAGCAGTAGCTGAGGAGGTCGAGTGGCCAGAAGGAGTGCCCATTAGTGCCATTGTTTTTGGAGGACGGCGTGCTAATACGATGCCGCTTGTTTTCCAGGCTTTCAGCTGGATTCATGGTGTTTATGTTGGGGCTACTGTTGGTTCTGAGATGACCGCTGCCGCCGCTGGAACTTTAGGACAAGTGCGCCGTGACCCCATGGCGATGCTTCCATTTTGCGGTTATAACATGGGGAAATATTTTGATCATTGGCTTGAGATGCGACGTAAGATTAAAATTTTACCGCGCATTTTTCATGTGAATTGGTTTCGAAAAGATAGCGAAGGAAATTATCTTTGGCCTGGATTTGGCGAAAATATGCGTGTTCTCCAATGGATTGCAGAACGTTGCCAAGGCCGTGCAAACGGCTTGGAAACAGCGATTGGTTGGATGCCGCGTTACGAAGATATGAATATGAATGGGATTCCTGGCGGAATGACTCCAGAACGTTTTGAGGATTTACAAAAAATCGATCCTGAAGAATGGCGACGAGAACTTATCCTTCAAGATGAACTTTTTATCAGGCTTTATCGAGACTTGCCAAAAGAATTGATGTGCCAGCGAGAGCTGCTGATTTCAAGATTGTGAGTAGAATCTTGTTAATGCCGTTGCAAAGGAGCGAGAATGGACCGTAGTAGCGCGTTTTTACCAGATTCTACATTTACTCATAACGGCAGGATTGTTCATAGAAGCTATTTTTGCAATGCAACATGAGTTTATCAAAGAGCCTCATAAAGCGACCCTTCATTATCGAGACGAGGCGCTTCGAGCACTTAGTATTGGAAAAAAAAGTGAGTTCTCATGGTGGAGGCTAGCTGCTGATGCCGCCAAGCAAGCGGCTCGTCAGCGTCGGAAAAATAGTATTCTCACTCCTGTTGAGATGCCTTTTATTGATAATTTTGTTCGCTTGGGTCTTGCTCTGCAAAAAACAAATGAAGCTCTTGAAGGTGATTCAATTCAAAAAAAGCAGCAACCTTTTTTGATAAATGATGTTCCGCCAGAAATTTTTTTTCATTACCAATATTGGATGCGGTGCTTAGTAGTTAATTGCTCTCATCATTTTGAGCAAGAAATGAGGCAACTTACTGAAGTTGCTAGGAAGTATCGGCAGATCTTACCTCAAACTTCCCTCTATTCTGAGCGAGCCTTTCATTTTTTTAAAATGGCGCAGCAACATCAGCAGCGCCAGAGTTTCAGCGCTTCTCTTCAAGATGAATTAACCATAGCTCGGCTGGTGAGTGTTGCTTATGAGGCAGCTCACCTTGCTAATATTATTGTTCAAGGAGCCGGTATTGCTCATGAAAAACACCCCTCTTTTTTAGAGCATTGGGAAACTATGAAGCGCTATGCAGAACAAGTGCTTTCTTTAAGAATTAAAATTGTAGAAGCAAGTCAGCTGGAGCAAGAGCAAGAGGTCGTCGAGTATTCTCTAGCTGCATTTGCCATGAATGATGCGGCGGAAAGCGTAGTCCAAATGCTAAAGGCTATCATTGCTAGTAATGAGGTTTTAGCACAACAGTGGAGCAAAACACTCCCGCAAGCCCTCAACATTGCAGAAAGAAGAGTTGCGTTTGTAACATCACAGTTACCTTCATTGTTACAGAATGACGCTGCAGTTTGGTTGGAAGCCTCTTTAGAAGCAGACCTCAAACGCATAGAAGCAATAGAACAGGAATACCATCAAGTTGCTTTTTATTGGGAGCGATCACGAGGTTTTTTTCAATGGGTTGCTCTCTTGTGTGACCAAGTACGGTTAGTAAAAGAGCCTTTTCCTTCCATCGCTAGAAGGTGGTACAGTCTGATGTTGAGGCGGCTTGAAAAAAAAGCTCAGAAGAAAATTCCCATTATGTTTTTGGAAAAAGTTCTTTTTGGTATGTCACGTGATCTGTTTCCTTCCTTTGAATGGAATCAAAGGTGGGAGAAAGGAGCATTTGTCAAATTTGCAGAGATTGGTAAAAGTTTGACGGTGCATACATGGCTTTATCAAACAGGCAGTTTGTTGAAGCAAGCAGGAGTGAATTGTGAATTTTTTATAGGTATGCCACGTCTTCCTTGCCGAGGAATCGTTGTCACAATGAGTGGGCTTTTATATTGCTATCCAAAAAAAGTGCGTTTTTCTCCCTCTCTTTTTGTGGCTGGCATTGTAGCTGATGATGGAATTCCTCATCCCGCTGCCGCGGTTCATTTGATCCCGAATCAAGTTGCTACAAAGTACCTTCCTTTTACAGAGTTCATTCCGCACTGGCCTCAACCTTTTCTTATTCCGCGCGATCCAGCTCGAGGCAAGCGTTTTGAAACGATTGGATTTATGGGGGACCCGCAGAACATAGCGCCAGAGCTTTGTTCCAAGGAGTGGCATGCACGATTAGAAAAAGAATTAGGACTTCGCTTTGTTTGCCGCGATTTTGACGATTGGCATAATTTTAGTGATCTTGATTGTGTTGTAGCTATTCGAGATTTTTCAACACGGCGTTTTTATTATAAACCAGCGCACAAGCTCTATAATGCTTGGTTGGCTGAGGTTCCTTTTATTGGGGGACGTGATTCAGCTTTTGCCATTGATGGGAGTCCTGGACATGATTACCTTTTAGCTCGCTCTGCTGAAGAAGTTTTTTCTTACCTTAAACAACTCAAAGAAGATCCTCTTTTTCGTGCAAAATTGGTGGAGAATGGGCGGCAATCAAGAGTTCCTTATACAAGAGATGCTGTACTCAAATCGTGGAAACGATTAGTACAAGAGACGCTTCCGGTGCGTGCTTTGAAATGGGAGGAGGCCTCGGCTCTAAAAAGAACGTGGCTGATGTTTCTTCAACGACGGAGTTGTGAGATTCAAAAAATTATTTTTAAATATTATAAACCTAAAAAGTATAAATTTGTGATTGGGAAAAAACCAGATCCACTGGAATGGGCTAGTCCTAAGGACGCTTCAACGCACTAGCTGAGCTTTCTATTTTTTTAAAACGTAAACAAAACCATCATATTATTTAATGCGCTAGCTTATGAAAATTACTTACTACGGTCATTCCTGTTTTGAAGTGGAAGTTGCTGGAAAACGACTTTTATTTGATCCATTTATCACGCCAAATTCACTGGCTGCTAAGATTGATATCTCGAAAATACAGCCTGATTATATTTTTCTTTCGCATGGGCATTTTGATCATGTAGCGGATGTAGAAACCATCGCTCATCAATCTGAAGCTATGCTGGTGGGGAGCTTTGAAGTGGTAGAATGGTTCCGAAAAAAAGGATTAGAAAAAAATCAAGGAATGAATATCGGCGGATCCTTCAATTTTGAATTTGGACGGGTGACAATGACGCACGCTACTCACTCAAGCAGTATGCCGGATGGATCTTATGGCGGACAGCCTGGTGGTTTCTTAATAAAAACGAACGAAGGAAATTTTTATTACAGTGGCGATACTGGGCTTACCCACGATATGAAATTTCTTGCTGATGCTGGACCGTTGACTTTTTCCGCATTGTGTCTTGGTGATTGTTACACGATGGGGATAGAAGATGCTATTACTGCAGCCACATGGATTCAGTGTAAGGAAATTATTGGGGTTCACTATAACACCTTTCCTCCTATTGAAATTGATGCGAAAAAAGCGCAAGAGTCATTCCAAAATGAAGGTTGCAACCTGCATTTAATGAACATCGGATCGACACTTTCTTTTTAGAAGCTGTGATGCCAGCTTCCTTCATTATAGTCAAATTGCTTAGAAATTATAACAAGTTGACTTGATCTTAGTTGGGAAAAAGCAGCGTTCTCATCCCATTGCGTTATCATTGAGATAGCGCTCAGTCTTCGGTCTTGCCTTTTCTAAAAATCGCAGCGTTCTTTCCTGTAATTTCTAAGTAACTTGACTATAGCTGGACGGTCGGGCGTGTGTTTTCTGGCGCTATATTCGCTACAACTTCATTTTAAAGCCCTCTAGAACGAAAAAAATTTAAAAAAGAGTTGACTCTTTTGCTCACTCTGATTGAGTTACCTGCAGCAATAGCAAATAATAAGTTGATGGATCAACTTTCGCTCACCGATCATTAAGAGCAACTATTGCTTTCATGCTTCTTCATGTGAGCCATGTTCACCTGAATTTTCATGTTCCCCATTTCCGTGATTATTGGAATTCTTTTTTTGTTAGTTTTATTAGAATTTTTCTAGGCAAATTTCAGTAGGATTTTTATCAAATCTCTTCATTTGTTTCTCCCTCCATCACTCGTTTTTTTTTATTTTTAATATGCAAGATACGTCACATTCAACACCGCCCCCAATCCCAGGAGCTCCTTCCGTTTCTTCTGAAAATCATTCTCCAACCACCACATCAGAACCATCCTCTGCAGAGGGAAGAAATCAGCAGCAAGGTTCTCCGCGAGGCGATCGACCACATCATCGTGGCAATCGTCGTCCTCGTAATCGCCGACCTTTTCGCAAAAAAGAGCGTCGCAGTTTCCGGCCAGGGCATGAGGGCCAGGGAGAAGGGCAGGTTTCTATGGAGACAGAATTTATCCCACATCCTGAAGCAGATCCTGCTGCTGAGCCAACCTTCGCAGAAGGGCTTGTGGAACTTTCTGGAAAAGGATTTGGTTTTTTGCGTGAGGCACGTCGTGGCTATGCGGCCTCACAAAATGATATTTTTGTAACGCCCGAAGTCATCCGGAACTTCAATCTTCGTGATGGTGTTTATATCAAGGGAGAGACTCGCCGGGGACAACGAGGATGGCAGCTCTTTAGGCTAACTGAAATTGAAGGAGAAGATCCTGAAAAATTAAAAAATGTCCCTCTCTTTGAAGAGTTGACAACAATTAGCCCGCTAGAGCGTGTGACGTTGGAAACAACGCCAGAGCGATACACCACACGCATTATCGACTTAATGGCACCGATTGGCAAAGGGCAACGAGGCCTTATTGTTGCTCCACCGCGGACTGGTAAGACAACCTTGTTGCAACATATCGCGGATGCCGTGATTAAAAACCATCCAACGATGAAGTTAATCATTCTTCTTGTTGATGAACGTCCTGAGGAACTGACTGAAATGAAGCGTACTTTTCCACAGGCAGAGCTCTATGCGAGCTCCAATGACTGTGACATCAAGAGTCACACACGCATTGCACAACTTGCTATTGAACGAGCTAAACGTCTTGTCGAACAAGGAAAAGATGTTTTTGTTCTCATGGATTCGTTAACGCGCATTGGCCGTGCATTTAATAATGCAACAAAGGG
The DNA here is from genome assembly GCA_964402065.1 of uncultured Chthoniobacter sp. Lineage (GTDB taxonomy): Bacteria > Verrucomicrobiota > Verrucomicrobiia > Chthoniobacterales > UBA6821 > CAIWMF01. Next base: position 270,454 of record CAYOAN010000002.1, read on the forward strand.
TGGTGGTCGTACAATGAGCGGAGGTATTGATGCACGAGCTATGGAAATTCCGCGGAAGCTTTTTGCAGCGGCTCGTAATACCGAAGAGGCAGGCTCTCTTACGATTGTCGCTTCTGCGCTTATCGAGACAAACAGCCGTATGGATGATTTGATTTTCCAAGAATTTAAAGGAACAGGCAATATGGAGTTGGTTCTCGATCGAAAAATTAGTGATCAACGAATCTATCCTGCCGTTGATATTTTTCTTTCAGGAACGCGTCGTGAAGAGTTGCTTATTCCCCCAGATGATTTGCACAAAATTAACATAGTGCGTCGTGGGTTAGCTGGACATAAGCCAATTGAGGCTGTTGAGCGAATCCTTTCCTTTATTCGAAAATATCCCTCGAATGCAGAAGTCCTAAAAAATATCCCTGGATAAGAGATTTGCTAACTGCTACTGCCGCGGCGCAGGACTGCATCACTCAGGTGACCCTGGCTAGTCGCAGTGTTAAGTTGCAAGTGAAACGTTAGGGTTTTTTAGCGTCTGCTTAAGAGGCATAACGAGCTTGCTCATGACAACAACAAGGGCAGCCTTGCAGGCTTCTTTTGAGCTCGCACATGGAGATAGAATTTTTTTTCAGCAATAATTCTTTCAAGATGTTCCTTCAAATGAGGTTTTATTGTTGGCAGGGACATCTCCAAATGATTGAACTCACAAGTTCGAGTATTGAAGAACTGGCAACAACGATCATAAAGCGCGCCAGCATTGTTCTCTTGAACGCTGGCACAACGTTTTTAAGCTCTTTTTTGGCTATTGATGTTAATGAACTTTAACTTGTCACAAGCTGCCAAGTGCCAAGCAAGAATAGCACAAGCCCATAGAGGAGGCCTACCCATGAGAGGAAGAACCAGAGACTGGTGTGATTGGGCTTCACGATCCAGGTGATGAAGTTGCGGAGAAGATAAGGCATGCCAATGCAGAGGAGCCCGATAACGACCCAGATGTAAGCTAAAAACGAGAGTAGAAAGGGAAGGGCTCCTGATTGAAGGAAGGTGAGTTCCAATAAAGGGCGAGCCGCAAGGAGTGCAATTAATCCTAGTGAGCGGACTGATAAAAACTGAGGAACCAGCCAGCCAAAAAGTCCGCCACCAATGATAACAGCACCCATAATAGTACTACGAAGCGAACTAAACTCTCCCAAGTCAGTCGTCAGGGCAAAGAAGAAGGTCCAAACAAGAGCAATGATGAAAAGTATTCTTCCCCAAAATTGAGAACGAGGAAAGCGTTGTGCAAAAACCTTGAGTAGCGCAGGTGCTAAGAGAGCTACAAGATGTTTGATCGTGATAGCCAGACCAAGAAGAAGAGCGATAACGGGAAGCATGCTGAATAGGTTACAGACTACAAGTGGCTGGTTACAGGAAAAAATTTCTTCCTTTGCCTTAAGTCAGGCTTTTCAAAGCTTGCGTAGCAGCGGCAACTTCAGCTTCTTTTTTGCTGCGGCCTTCGCCAAAACCTAGTTCTTTTCCTTCCCAAACAACGCGGCAACGGAAATATTTAAGGTGGGCTTTGCCTCGTTCTTCCAAATGTTCATAGATTGGTGGAGAGGGGGCTTTAGACTGAAGGATTTCTTGAAGCCGGCCCTTAGGGTTGATTTCCTCAGGTTCCAACGCCACTCGATGCAGGTGTGCTGCTGCTTGTTGCAAAATGAATTTTTGTGCTCTTGCAAAGTCGCTATCTAAATAGATGGCTCCGATAAGAGCTTCGAAAGAGTCTCCTAGGATGGAAGCTCGTTCACGGCCTCCGCTAGTTTCTTCTCCACGTCCCATAATGAGGTATTTTCCTAAATCCAGACTAGCAGCATACGCTTTAAGTGCTGTTCGAGAGACAAGGCGGGTGCGGATTTTAGTGAGTGGTCCCTCTTCAAATTCAGGAAAGATTTCAAATAGGTGTACTGTCATGACCAATTGCAAGACAGCATCTCCTAAAAACTCCAAGCGCTCATTATCAAAAGGATGTTGTGATCGATCAAGGGCAATGCTCGAATGAGTGAGCGCTTCAACAAGGAGCTGTGGATTTTTAAAGTGATAACCAATTTTATTTTCTAAATCTCTAAAAGAATTTTTTGCTCCTTGTGAGTTTTGTTGTTTTGCAATCGGTTGAAGACGATGGGTTCTTTTGTTGGGATGAGGTGAAGTCATTTCTAAATTTTTGTTTTGAGCAGAGGTCATCTCATTATTTTTAAATCTAAAGAAGTGATGGAAAATTTTTAAAAATGGAGGAATATCCATAAAATTAATGATAGGTTACAGAAGAGTTAGGACTTTGCAAGTGGAGGGTCTAGTTTTGAGTGGAAGTAGAAGAGTAGCTGATTGGAATAGCATCTTTTGGTAAGAGAAGAGTTCTTTCAGTTACTCCGGCTAGGGACGTAGCGGGCAAAACATGTTGTTTCTGCGCTAGGATTCGCATGATAAGAGGCTGTGCGATTGAATCAGGAATGAGAGGGCGTAGTTGCAATAAAATAGCGATCCAATCAGTAAAATCCGGAAGTTGATTTATAGGATCCTGGAAAAGGCTTTTTTCTAGTTTGCCTGTGCTTGGGTTAATATGATGAAGAACATCTTGTTGATAACTATCTGGTAGCAGCTGGAAATTTTTTTCTCCTATTGATGAAGAAAAGGAAAAATAAGGGAGAGCTTTTTGAAGTAAGGACGTCTTGCTTTTCTGATCTTCACGATGAATGGGATTCCAGTAACCCGTTTGTAGATTTTTAACAAAAAGAATTTGTGGTAGTGGTTGTTTAGAAATATTAGCTGCTGTGTGCCATTGCTTACACCCAGGGCAATAAATTAATGTCCTAAACAGAGAAGAAGCTTCTTGTGGTAGAGCAGGCTTCAATAAGCTTCCACTTTTATTTTCGGAGACAGTGGTTAATTTTTGGCTGCGGCTAATTGCTAAAGAAGAGCTTTGACTTCCAATATTTCTTCGTTGTTGTGCTGAAAAATCAGCCGTTGAGAACTGATTTTTGCTGGAGGCATTTTTTTCCTCTTCTAGTTTAGGACGAGAAAACATCATCAAGGGAGAGGAAATGTTTTGAGCAACGATAGTGCAACGACAATCTTTTTTTTTCAGAGAAGGGTCACTCTCATTATCAGCACATTGATCGTCTTCATGATCAGTAATGACTTCAGAAGTAGGAGCAGAAAGTGGGGAGGGGATTTCTCCAATTGCAAGAAGAGAAAAGTTTAGTAACAGTAAAAAGAGAATAAAAATTTTTTTCATAAGAAATAGACGAGCTATTGAACAATAAGGACGAGAACTATTCTTGTTATGCTTCGCATTGAACAAGAGTCTCCAACATGGAGACGTAAGAGAAAGGTTTGAGCTAAGAAGTAATAAACGTCTGCCGCAAGCGGCTTAGATGTTTAACGTTAAACTACGGGGCTCAAACTATCGCAGAGGATGGTGCGAGGAGGCGGAAGGAGGGGCCTTGTATTAGGGCCACCATAAAAACTTTTTCTTATTAAAGGAAAACAAAAGCAGGTTGGAAAAAGTGCAGTCAAAGAAAAGGGCTGCTCTAAAACAGCTTCTTTCTTTTTAAAAGTCTCAGTTACAAAATTATTTTTCTTTTCCTGCTGCTTAGCTTGTTCAATCTTTTTACAAAGAGGGCAGCAATGTTTGCCATCAAAGGTTTTTTTGATAGCTGTCTGAAAAGACCCCTGTGTTGAGTAGGTATGCATCATGCGCCCCCAGGCTACACCTTGAAGCAAAGCCCAATGCCCTCCACTCAAAGAAAAGAGCGCCATGGCAATTGAGAGAGTGCCAATCAAACGAGAAGTGCTGGGGAAAAAGCCACGAAGCATTAGGCCTCCGATTAAAACAAAAATGATCTTTTTTTACTAGGGGAAATTTTTTCTTGGTGAAGCATGCAAAGAAATGCTACAGTGATGCCTTCATTTTCGGATCGCTAGCTCAATGGTAGAGCAGTTGACTCTTAATCAATTGGTTCCCAGTTCGAGTCTGGGGCGGTCCACTTCATTGATTCACGATAACAGTATGCGTGTAGCAGATTAAGCTAATTAGGCATTGCTAAAATGAAGTTTTCTTTCTTGAGCGATGGGCTCATTCAAAAGTCACGGACATGATTTCCTGAACGACTTGCAACCAAGGAGTGTCGTATCATTGACAATGGGTCAACATATTAGCAGCGCTGGATTTGTTTCTGCAGCAAGAGAGCAAGAGCCCTGCCATACTTGAAGCATTTCAAACAGTCTGGTTATTTAAGCAAATTATATTCCAGAAACTTCAGCTGCTTATTAGCAAAACCTAATCAGCTTAAACTACAATACTTCATCTGCTGTACTACAGGATGGAGCTACTCACTAGGAGTATACGGCGTGATTTTAGTCCCTTGAATGCTGATTCCTGCCATCAATCCTTTTTGGTCAAAGAAGAAAGCATACATATCTTTTTGGAGTGTTGTTGTAGAAAAACCGGCAGCAACACCTCGGTCAACAATTGTTAAGCTTGGAGCAGTACCAAGCTCAAATCCTTCGCTATTGTGAAGATAATTGAGTGCTTTTGTATTCATGAGAAAAAGAGCATAGCCAAATTTTTGAAGACCAGCTTGTAATCCCCACGATGCAGAAGTGGTGTTGTAGTAGCCTGCAACGCTTCCTCCCGTGAATAAAACACCATCACCACGCTGCGCTCCAACTATGAATCCTCCTTTCCAAATACCAGGGAATACGAGTACTCCAGCTGCTTGCTCGCCAATAGTTCGTGCTTTTGGATTTTTTTTGTATAGTTCTTCCAGTGCTTTGCGAGCTTCTTTTTCTAGTTTATGTGCACTGGCTGCCATGCTTGGAGCCGCGGTAAACAAGGAAAATAGTGAGAGGGTCAATGCGATGAGAATGTTTTTTTTGATCATAAAGATAGGTGGATTTTGTTCAGTTCTAAAAAAGGAGATTGGGTCTGTCAACGAAGTTGTTTAATGGAAAAGCAAATTTTGCCTAGCTTTTTGGTGGAGTTATAGCCTTTTTCGGACTCCCTCGCCATAAGCAGGATCCGCTTGGTCAAAAAGTTTGCATTGTCTCTCTTGAATTTCAGAAGGGACATCTTTCATCGCTGTCGCAATATTAGAAAAAAGTCGTTCTTGAGCGTCTGGTGACATTAAACGAAAGAGGTTTCCTGCTTGATTGAAATTATCATTGCCAGTATTCCCATCAAAACGATCAGCGGTGACGCAACCAAGATCCAGCGGCGGTTCTGCAATGCTCGGATCCTCTTTAGGTCCTCCAAAGCTATTAGGTTCGTAATAGGCATTACCCATGTTCGGTTCATCAAAGCGCATGGCTCCATCGTGATGATATGTGGCGATGGGGCAGCGGGGACGATTAACAGGAAGCATTTCATAGTGAGTGCCCAGACGATGACGGTGGGCATCTGCATAACTAAAGACTCGGGCTTGAAGCATCTTGTCAGGCGAGAAGCTAATCCCAGGAACAATATTAGAAGGAGAGAAAGCGGCCTGCTCAATCTCTGCAAAATAGTTTTCAGGATTGCGATTCAGTTCCAACTGGCCAACATTGATGAGCGGATAATCTTTGTGTGGCCAGACTTTAGTGAGGTCGAAAGGATTAAAGGAACAATGCTGAGCCTGCTCTTCGGTCATGACTTGAATTTGCATGTTCCAACGTGGAAAATGTTCCTTTTCGATTGCTTCAAAAAGATCACGTTGATTGCTTTCACGATCACGACCAATCAATTGTTCGGCTTCAGCATTAGTCATGAACTTAATGCCTTGTGCTGTTTTGAAATGAAACTTTACCCAATGACGTTGGCCTTCCTTGTTAATAAGGCTGTAGGTGTGGCTTCCATAGCCATTCATATGACGAAAGTTGAGAGGGATGCCACGATCAGAAAATAAAATCGTGACTTGATGCAGGCTCTCTGGTGAGAGAGACCAAAAATCCCACATTGCTGTGGCGCTGCGCAAGTGCGTCTTGGGATGACGTTTTTGTGTGTGAATAAAATCAGGAAATTTATAGGGGTCTCGTACGAAGAAGACAGGGGTATTATTTCCAACAAGATCCCAGTTGCCTTCCTTTGTATAAAACTTCATCGCAAATCCACGCACATCTCGCTCAGCATCGGCGGCACCGAGTTCGCCTGCTACCGTCGAGAAGCGGACAAGGCATTCTGTTTTTGTGCCTGGCTGTAATGCTTGAGCTCGTGTGTACTTTGAAATATCGCCAGTGATCGTCAGTGTCCCGTAAGCTCCAGATCCTTTGGCATGAACGGTCCGTTCTGGAATTCGCTCACGATTTTGATGTGCGAGTTTTTCAACAAGCTGATAGTCGGTCATCAACAGCGGCCCACGCGGGCCAGCCGTAAGACTGTATTGATTGCTGGCAAAGGGACAACCGGCGGTGGTCGTGATGGTTTTGTTGGAGCTCATCCATTGAGGCTATAGCTTGCAGGTTGCAGGTGACAATTTTTTTGTTATGTTATTTTTTCCCATGACCAAAAAACAACTTCAACTCGGAACGCTTCTGTTTGCAGTCTTCATCGACATGCTTGGATTTGGAATTGTGATGCCAATTTTGCCTCGTTATGCGGAAATTCTGGGAGCCCCTGCGTGGCAAATCGGATGGGTGATGGGAATCTTTTCATTAGCGCAATTAATCATGCTTCCTTTTTGGGGGCACCTTTCCGATCGGATAGGACGTAAGCCTGTTCTTGTTATCAGCATGTTAGGAACCGCTGTTGGTTATTTGGTTATGGGAGTCGCGCACTCGATGATGATTGTGCTCTTGGGACGGGCTCTAGATGGTGCTGCTGGAGGCAATATGAGCGTGATTCAGGCTTCGGTGACTGATCTTACTACGCCCGAAGAGCGTGCCGGTATGATGGGAAAAATAGGGGCCGCTTATGGATTTGGATTTATTTTTGGGCCAGCTTTGGGGGGGTGGAGTGCCCATTATTGGGGGAGTGCTGCTCCTATGTTGATAGGATCTTGCTTGGCGGCTCTCAATGTTTTTCTTATCATCGCGATCCTTCCTGAGCCATCGAACGAGCTAAAAGTAAAACATAAAGAGCATCAGTCTCTTTGGAGAATTTTAGAACATGTTGATAAGAAAAAATACCTTCCAGCAGTTTCAACATTTTTTTGTTTTGTTCTTGGTTTTTCGATGATGATGACACTGCTCGCTCTTTTTTTCTACCATCGTTACGGAGTTAATGAACTCAAAGTAGGGTATGTCTATGCAATGTTCGGAGTTATTGCGATTGTTCTTGAGGGGGGATTATTTGGAGTGTTGGCAAAAAAATTTAGTAGTCGGCGTATCGCTATTGTTGGTGCGCTGTTATTAATGGGAGCTGCTTTTGTGATGCCATTAACCTGGAATATAATGATGGCTGTTTGGTGTTGTGCTATTTTAGCTATTGGAGATAGCTTGCTCACGCCTGTTCTTCCGACTGTTGTCTCTAAAAGCGTTAATGAACAATGGCAAGGAGCGGCATTTGGATTTTATCAATCAGCTGGCTGTCTTGCTCGCTGTATTGGGCCCGTCATGGCAGGATCTTTTCTTGCCATGAACCTTCAGGGTCCTCATTATGCTCTGACTTCTTTTTGGATAGCCTCAGGATTTCTGTTTTTAGCTTTTTTCTTTTCACTTAAACTACCTCAATGATACTCGACTTTTTTAATTGGCAATCACTCGTTCTGCTAGGCGTTTTGGTTGGGCTCGAATTGGTGCTAGGTATCGATAACATTTTAGTCATTTCCTTAGTAGTAGAGCCTCTTTCTGCTCACTTGCGGCAGCGGGCTCGAAAAATTGGACTTTTAATTGCTCTTTTATTAAGAATTTTCTTCATTGTAGGAGTTTTCTCTTTGGTGCGACTTACGACTCCCTGTATTGGGGCTTTTTCAGTGAAAGACTTGTTTTTGTTAAGTGGTGGCTTGTTTCTAATAGCTAAAGGAGTTTTTGAACTTTATGAAATGTTGTTTGCTAAGAACAAAACAGAAGTAAAACATCCTGTTAGAGCAAGTGCTATGGCTACTGCTGTGATGCAGATCATTATGCTTGATTTGCTTTTTTCTATTGATTCCGTCATCACGGCCGTTGGTTTAACAAATCATCTTTCGATTATTGTTGCTGCAGTCATCCTTTCCTTCCTCGCCGTTTTGTGTTACGTAGGCCCTCTGGGAGAATTTATTTTAAAATATCCTTCGTTAAAAATTTTGGCTCTAACCTTTCTAGCCATGATTGGCGGAAATTTAATGCTTCAAGGATTAAGATATCATGTTTTGGAACAAGGTATCTATGTTGCCATTGTTTTTGCTGTTGTCGTTGAGTTATTACAAATGCTGTATCAAAAAACTCATACATCCCAAGACTAGAGAAAATGTCAGCAGTAAAACTCCTTAGTACTGATTTTGATGGGACCTTAATAGAGTCTTCTTCGACGGAGCCTGCCTCTGCTTTTCCTGTTAAAGAAAAGTGCAATCGCCTCTTGAGCGTAGCATTGAGTGAATTGGTTGAAGCAGGAAGCCTCTGGGTGATTAACACTGGAAGGCCGCTAGACCTTTTGCTCATGGGATTAGAATTTTTTGAGCCCCCCGTCAAACCTCATTACCTGATCACGAATGAGCGTCATATTTATCATTATCATGATAGTGGAGAGGTAGAAGCACTCGGAGATTGGAATCGGCGATGCGATGAAGAACATGAGTTGCTTTTTAAAACCTCAGGATCTTTTTTTGAAAAAGTTCATCAACTCATTGCCGAATATGGAGAAGATGTTACTTTTTTAGAAAGCATGAGCGGCATTCCTGAGGAGCTTTTAGTGAAAAATGAAGCTTTGCTCGATGAGCTTTCTCTCAGGATTTTGGAGTTATCAGGACGGCCCAAGGAATTTTTCTTTCAGCGGAGTCATATCCATCTTCACTTTTGTCATGGCTCTTACAATAAAGGATCATCGCTTAGTGAGTTGAGTCGCTTTTTATCAATTCAGCCATCGCACACGCTTGCCATTGGTGATTATCACAATGATATTGCTATGCTCACTGGAGAAGTGGCTGCTATGGTTGCCTGTCCATCCAATGCGCACGAGGTGGTTAAGCAAACAGTTAAGAAAGCAGGAGGGCATATTTCTTCGCATCGAAGCAGTCAAGGAACCGCGGAGGCAATTAGAATTTATCAAGCTCAAGAAGAAAAATAGAGAAGGCTGCTATAGATTCAGAATCTTGAGAAAGCTAGGGGGCTCTTGAGGGCAAAAATTTTGCTTTTTCTACAGAGAGAGAAATGGTCTAACGTTTATCTTAAACAAATAAAAACATAGCAACTTTCTTTTGTTAAAAGAAATACAGCAAAATTAGAAAGCCCTGTTGAACCGCTATCCTTATACCAAGGGCTCTCATCAAAAGCGTTTTAGGGGTATTCTAGAGTGTTTTTAAAAACTGTAGCCGCGCATGGCAGCGTCACGCTAGTGCTCATGTCTTCGAGTATCCGAATATGTAGTTAAATTACTTAGAGATTACAACAAGTTGACTTGATCTTAGTTAGGAACAAGCAGCGTTCTCATCCCATCACGTTATCGTTGAGATAGCGCTTGGTCTCCGGCCTTGCCTTTTCTAAAAATCTCTGCGTTCTTTCCTGTAATTTCTAACTAATTTAACTATGCTGTCGAGCTGTGCGCTTCGTTCTTGAGGCTGCACTGGTTTGCATTTGTTTCAAGAGAATTAAAGCACTAGGGATTTTTTAATCAGGTTTTTCATTTTACCCTGTAGCCTGTAACAAGTAGTCTGTACCCTTGAGTCTCTTTTTGCTATTCGATGAAACACTCTATTTCTTTTGGAAATAATAAGAATATTATTTTTCACTCTCAGCCGAGAGTTCCTTGTAGCCTGATGACTGAAAAAATCGACCTATGGCTTGCTGATGCTGACAGTGTTCCTAATTTTTCGTTGTCAGTAGAAGAACAAAGGAAAATGAATGCTATGAAACTTCCTTTTGCTGCACATCGGTTTGAAAGCACACGAAAATTATTGCGATACTTATTCGAGACCTACTTAAATTGTTCTCAGTGTCAGATTGCAACAACAGATCAAGGAAAACCATTTTTGCCGGCGTTTCCAGAATTTCATTTTAATGTAACGCATTCCAAAAAAATGATCATGGTAGCCCTTGCTCGAAGCCCTATTGGTATTGATTTAGAGAGGGAGCGAAAGCTCGATGTGCTCCGAATTGCAAAACGATTTTTTTCTCTATCAGAATTGCTTGTCTTACAAAAAAAAGATCCTGCGCAGCAGCAGCAAATATTTTTTAAGCTTTGGACCGCCAAAGAAGCGGCTTTGAAAGCGGATGGTCAAGGAATTGCTTTTGGTATGAAAAATAATCTTGCCGTCATGAAAGGAGAAAATATTTCCTCGATTGAGTTAGAGGACCAATCATGGAAAATTAGTTCTTGGAGTTTTTTAGAAGGAGAGGAAAATTTTTTTGGAGCTATGGCTACTTCATTTACCCCGACTCTCCTTCATTGGTATGATTTACGGCCAGGGACTCAGGGTGTAAGCAGCATTGTATTGAATCAAGACAGCACAAATTCTTAATTTTTGCCGAAGGCCTTACTTGACCTGTAATCTGTAACCTGTAACCTGCAACTTTATCAGATGTCCTTTCAAGATTTTCAATTAAGCGAAGCTATTGTTCATGGGGCCCAAAGAATGGGGTACATTGAACCTTCTCCCATTCAACTTCAAGCAATCCCAAAAATTCTTACGGGAAAGGATGTCGTTGCTTCTGCACAGACAGGAACTGGAAAAACAGCTGCTTTTGGTTTGCCTATTTTAAGCATGCTGGGGAAATCGACGGGGAAAACGCGCTGTTTAATTCTAGAGCCAACGCGTGAATTAGCCATTCAGGTAGAACAAGCATTTCAAGATTTTGCTGCCTTTACTGATTTGAGCATTGCGGTACTTTTTGGAGGAGTTGGTTATGGTATTCAAAAGAAGGCGCTACAAGAAGGAGCAGATATCATTGTTGCAACACCGGGACGCTTTCTTGATTTGCTGCAACAAGGTGAAATTAGTTTAAAAGAAGTAAAAATGCTCATTCTTGATGAAGTTGACCGCATGTTGGATATGGGGTTTCTTCCTGATGTACGCCGTATTGTGCAAGCCTGTCCGTCAAAGAGACAGACCTTATTATTTTCAGCAACGATGCCGCAAGAAATTGAACGGCTTTCTCAATGGTGTCTCTCCAATCCAGAAAAAATCGATATTGGAGAACGGCGCTCTCCAGCAGAATCAGTAACGCACGCTTTTTATCCTGTTGCTGCGGACCAAAAATTTGAGCTGTTGCTCGCTTTGTTGGAACGAACAGATTTTCATAGTGTGCTTATTTTTTGCCGTACTAAAGATGGAGCAGATCGGATTGCGCGACAATTATTGCAACAACAACATACTGTTGCTGTGCTCCATTCTAATCGAAGCCAGCAAGAGCGAATCGAGGCATTAGATGGTTTTAAAAATGGTCGTTATGAAGTGATGGTGGCCACTGATATTGCTGCGCGAGGAATTGACATTGCTGGAGTGAGCCATGTTATTAATTATGATGTGCCCCAGCATCCTGAAGATTATGTACATCGCATTGGACGCACAGGAAGAGCTCAATCCATAGGAGATGCTTTTACCTTGATGACAGCAGAAGAGTTACCTCACGTCCAGGCCATCGAGCTTTTTATTAATAGTAAAGTGCCACGGTTAAAACTGGATGGGTTTCCCTACCTTTTTACAATGCTTTTTCAAGAGGAACAGGCAGCAAAAATGTTGCGCAATGTACGAGGGGTTCGAACTTCAAAGGGGTACAGTTATGGGGCACGACGGAAAAGATAAATAAAAATTGTACTTCAGTAGTAGGATTACAATGAAACTCTATGCAGCCATTTTATTTTAACCCTTTAGACTCTACTGGAAATTTTATTGGAACGAATCCTTTAAAAACAACAGGCATTCCTGTTAGGACTACCGTTGTTTCGCTTTCTGGAGCGGTTCCTTATGGCATGTCGTGTTTTGATCCTAGCCTTTATCAGCCATATACTTTTTTCACTTATCCTTTTCCTCCTTTTAGCTACGCACCTACGACTTTTTTTAAATCAACGCTGATCGGTAGTAACGAGATCGTTTATACAGGAAACATCGAGGGGGTTAGTTCAACTAACTTGTATGGAGATATATATGAAAATTATTGGACTCAAATTATTTATTTTAGCCAATTTTCTACTTTTTATAGTACGTATGCCTCCTTTTATTCAATCGCGCCAGTAGTTTTTAGCGTACGGTTTGGAACAGAATTACAACCCTTATTTGCAAGTACGGCAAATGCTACCAATGTTATTGCTGTTTATGAGAATATTTATACGGAAGCAATTTATTGGTATAACATCCAAACCATTGATGGCATCGTTCCTAGGCCGCCAAAAGACATGTGGAGTAGCTTATTAGGTTCTGGATTGTATGCTACTTTTATTCAGTCGCAGCAGGTTCCACAGCCTGATGGAATGACATTTTTAGGAAGATCTAACTTTGTAAACATGCTAGGAAGTAATGTTTACTCTGCTCTGTTAGACACTACAAACTCAGTCATTATTTATCAAAACGAACAAATTAGTACTTACTACAGCCAGTCCCTCTCATACCAAGTTAATATTATTAATCTAACAGCGGCTCTCAATAGCGTTTCTGGAGGTTCTCCAGACAATGCAGGGGATGGGATCATTACAGTGACCTTGTTTTCATGGGCATGGGAAAGCACTCATAATGGTTGGACCGGAAGTCAGGTGCCAGGCTTGACTTATGAGCAAACAGTTAATTCATATCTCTATTTTACCTATGGAGGAACAGTTATTTATGGAACCGCGCTTGCTGTTACAGTGGTGCAGTCTTTACTTTCTATCCAAAATAATAACCTTGCTAACTCTCAAACTTTTTTAAACAATGCCGTCACGACGTTACAGAGCCAAGTTTCTTTAGCAGGACAAATTATCACTGCACTTGCTTCAGGAATGGAGACCCTGATTAACAATATTTAGAGGTTAGTTAATCTAGCGATACGCTAAAAACCGTGTAAAACCATGATGATCGAAGAACCTAAAAGTAAGGTAAAAAATAGTGCTAGAAATATAGAAGATCTTTTTAACCCTCTTTTGACAGAAGGAGTTCCGTTATATCTTACACGTGGTTTAACAAATCAAGATCTCGATGCGCTATATGTTATAGCCTACAATTTGTATGCTGAAAAAAAATATCAAGCAGCATTGCAAATATTTCAAGGAATGTTGTTCTATAATCATTTTGATAAAAGAGGATGGCTTGGAACTGCGGCCTGCTTGCAAATGTTGAAGCGGTACCAAGATGCTATTTTGTCTTATTCCTATGTTTCATTGCTTGATAGCGAGGATCTTTTGTCTCTTTTTCATTCCATAGAATGTTACATTGCTCTTGAAAGATATGCAGATGCAGATTCGGCATTAGAAGTTTTGATTTCTCTTGCTGGAAAAAATTCTAAGTTTGCTCATTTGAAAGATTGGGCCGTTAAGCTAAAGGAATTTTTAGGAAAAACGAACGCTTAAAGTAAAGCGGGGCCACTTTAATAACTAGTCAGCTACGCTTCTGCTAATAGCCAAGCTGGTTCCTTGATAACTGCGTAGGAAGAGCGAACAAGCTCCTATGAAGATGAAGAGTAAGAAATGAAGTCACAATATGGGCTACCATTTTTATTCATATATTCTAATGCTTGGTGAGATGACTCCGTAAGGCGGAAGTATTCAGCTTATAAATCAGAATGATGCTAATAAGGCTGTTTTAGTGTCATGACACTGAAAAACCAACGATATGCCCTTGTCTTCTGGTAGGATGCGCGGTTACGGACCTTCGCAGAACATCATTCTTTCTGCAGTAGTTTATTGCAATGCATTAATGAATGAATCCCCAACGTTGGGAAAAAGGCCAATAAACAAACAGTGCACGTCCAACGACATTTTGCTCAGGAACGACTCCCCAGAAGCGACTGTCACTTGAATTATAACTATTGTCTCCTAGTGCAAAATAGCTGTTGGGAGGAACGGTGAATTGATCGAGTGGTGAACTAAGATAAAGAGGCAAGGGACCATAATCACATTGATTGGCGTACCCACGGTATCCTTCACAAGCAGCCATCACCCTTTGAAAAGGAGGTTGTGTTGCTTGTTCACCATTGACAAAAAGTTGAGGAGGGTCAATGCGAAGTGTTTGCCCAGGCATCCCTGCAAGTCGCTTGACATAATATTGAGAGCTTGCGCCTGGAGGTAAGGTCATTTCAATGCGTTGAATGCCTGTTGTAATAAAAACAAAAATATCGGAAGCACGAGGTTTGCGAAAAGCGTAAGTCAGGCGATCGCAGAAAATTTGATCGCCTGCCTGAATATAACCACGGACGATTGGCTCGCCGGATTGATAAAGTCTTCCTGGGCGGACTTCAAAATCACGCATTAAAACATCTTGAGGTGAAAAAACAGTATGCGTTCCTCGAGTTGTGGTAATGGTGGTAAAAGTAAAAAAATTTAAAAATGTTTTTTCCTTTAGAGAAAGCACTTCCTCTTCTTGAGGAGCTACCGTGTTCAAGTAGCTTCGTCCTAATCGGACAAAATTCATAACGCGCACAAGGGGCGAGGGGAATGAACTGGCTTCTGGAACACCTGTCATTCCATAAAGTGTTGGTTGCATCGAGCCTGTTGGGATTTTAAAAGGTTTTAAAAAATAAGCCTGAATTCCTAAGGCTAAGGCAATGGCAATGATGATGGCTTCTATATTTTCAGCAAGAGCGCGGTGAGGACGCTCAGGAATTAGACTTTCAAAAAGTTTTTCTACTTTTGCTTGGGCTGCGAGGATGAAAGTTTGTTCTTTTTTTTGCAGAGCTTCATTTAATTCTTGGAGAGCTGTTGTCGCTGCTGATTGCTGCTCTTGGCTCCAAAGATCACAGTGGTAGTTAAAAAGTTTGCGAGCTGCTATACGAAGTTCTCGAGCCTGCTTAAGATAGCGGGGTGCAAAAAAAGGAATATTCATGAAAAGATGGGGATTTCTTCGAGCGTAATATTTTTCTATCATAAAGCAACTTTAACGTACGTGAATTACGGTACGTTAGATTTTTCTGGTCGCTCTAGCATCTAGCCTGTAACCTATATCCTCTTTTTCCCATGTCTGTTTCTCATACTCGAAATTTTTGTATTATTGCTCATATTGATCATGGCAAAACCACGCTTTCTGATCGGCTCTTAGAGTTTACTGGCACGATTGCGCAACGTGAGAAGCAAGATCAATTGCTAGATTCTATGGACCTCGAGAGGGAGCGCGGTATTACTATCAAGGCGCATCCAGTCACCATGGAATATAAAGCGCGTGATGGAAAAAAATATCGACTTAATCTTCTTGATACGCCAGGACATGTTGATTTTGCTTATGAGGTTTCACGAAGTCTTGCTGCTTGTGAAGGAGCTTTATTGATCATTGATGCAGCTCAAGGCGTCGAAGCCCAGACAGTAGCTAACATCCATTTGGCATTAGAACAAGGCCTCACTATTATTCCGGTCATCAACAAAATTGATTTGCCAAATGCAGATCTTGAGAATGTCAAAAAGCAGATGGAAGAAATTCTAGCTATTCCAGGAGAGGAGGCAATTCCAGCAAGTGCCAAAGCTGGTATCGGGATTGAAGATATTTTAGAAGCCGTAGTAGAGCGTATTCCACCGCCTTCTGAAGGCGATGGAGTTTTGCGAGCTTTGGTCTTTGATTCCTTGTTTGACATTTACCGTGGTGTTGTCGGATACATTCGTGTTTTTTCGGGAAGTCTAAAGCCTGGACAACAAATTCGCCTGATGTCGACTCATCAATCGTATGACACAAAAGAAGTCGGAGTTTTCACGCCGAAGATGACAATGACTCAGTCGATGCAGGCAGGAGATGTTGGCTATTTTATTGGCAATATTAAAACGACATCCGAAATGAAAATTGGAGATACGCTAACGGATGCACGCCACCCAGCTGCAGAGCCGCTTCCCGGCTTTCAAGAAGTTCGTCCCATGGTTTACAGTGGCATCTATCCGATTAACACGGCTGATCTTGAGCCGCTAAAAATGGCGATGGAAAAATTACAACTCAATGACGCCGCCTTTGTGTTTCAGTCAGAGAGCTCTGTTGCACTTGGTTTTGGCTTCCGTTGTGGATTTCTCGGTCTGTTGCATATGGAAATTATCCAAGAGCGTCTGCGTCGTGAGTACAACATGGATATTATCGCAACATATCCAAGCGTTGTTTATGAAGTTGAAAAGACAAATGGCGAATTGCTCCTTGTGGATAATCCAGCAAATCTGCCTGACATGAGTGTTGTTGAAGAAATTCGCGAGCCTGTCGTTAAATGTCGCGTCATGATTCCCAATGAAAATATCGGTGATATTATGCAAATCATGATGGAAAAAAGAGGAACTGTTGAGAGTACTGACTCCATCGATACACGACGAGTGATGATTACGGCGATCTTGCCGCTCAATGAAATTCTCGTTGATTTTCATGATAAAATTAAGTCTGTGACCCGTGGTTATGGCTCACTTGATTACGAACCAGCCGGTTATCGTGTCGACAAGTTGGTAAAACTAGAAATGCTTGTTAATGGAGATCCTGTTGATGCTTTTTCAAGCATTGTACATCGCGACAAAGCAGAAGGTCGCGGGAGAGCTCTGGCGGCTAAACTCAAGGAGGTTATTCCGGTGCAGCTTTACCAAGTTGCCATTCAAGCGACGGTTGGTGGTAAAGTTGTTGCTCGTGAAAACGTCAGTGCAATGCGCAAAAACGTAACAGCAAAATGTTATGGGGGCGACATCACACGTAAACGCAAGCTTCTTGAAAAACAAAAAGAGGGAAAGAAGAGGATGAAATCAATCGGAACCGTGAATATCCCGCAAGAGGCCTTTATTCAGGTTTTGAAGACGAATTGAAACCGCCTCATGAATGCTACTGATGTGGTGAATTACAGCATCGCTCCAGTGCTCGCCTTTGTCATGTAGTTCAATACGCTCCTCGACGGCGCTCTGAGGTTGCTTATGCTCCATTCACCTCAGCAAATTTCTGAGACAGTTTGTTGATCGAAATCTGATTTCAGCTGCATTGATGAGCTTGTTTTTTCAAAAAGCATTTGTATTTTTGTTGCTCTGATTTAGCGTCTATGAAATGGAAAAGGGCACACCATAAACTTGCTCTTTTTGCTTAGGACTGCATTCTCAAATCTTGCATTATCTACGGATAGCGTTTCGATCTTTGGCTTTGTCTTAAGAAAAAATTTCTGTGCTTTTCATACGCCCTTTTCAATTTAATACACGATAAGTTTTCTCTCATGAAAAATAGCAGACGAATTATTCTTGTCCTCGGGCCCTATCGTAGCGGCACAAGTGTTCTTACGAAGAGCTTGGAAACTCTTGGCGTTCGATTGTCAGAGCATTCAGAAATAACATTTCATGATTTTAATAAAAAAGGAGATTGGGAGGATCTTCGCTTCTCTTCATTTAATGGAGAAGCGTTGAAAGCACTTCAGCTCTCCGAACAACGTTCGCGAGTACTTCTTCCTTTGAACGATCAAGAAGTAAGTTTTTTGTGCGATCGGGAATTTTTTAAGCAAGCTTCGCAACTTCTTTTAGAGAGACTTGCAGATGCTGGTCCTTTTGGAATCAAAGATCCCAAATTTTGCCTCTTACTTCCTTTTTGGAAAAAAGTATTCCAAGCATGTGATGTATCAGTTTCCTTTGTTATTGCTTTAAGAAATCCTCTCAATGTTGTCGCCTCTATTCAGGCGGCTGATCGTATTTTAGGAAAATATGATCCTGAAAAATCTTTTTGGATTTGGATTTCTTATCTCCTAACTTCTTTGCAAGAAACAGAGGACTATGAACGTGTTCTAGTCGATTACGATGAGTTGATTCGATGCCCTGAGTATCAGCTCGAGAGAATTGCTAGCGCTTGTAAGTTGAAAAGCCAGGAAGAATCGATGCAACGTTATTGTCGTAGTTTTTTAGATGTGGCTCTACGGCATTTTCATGTAGGAGAAAATAACACTCTTAAAAATAGTTTTTGTCGGGACTTTGCCATTGAAATTTATGAAACCCTTTTTCGAGCTGCAAAAGATGAAATCAACGTTGAGGATCTAAAAATCTCTTTTAAAAAATGGAGAGAATCATTTTTTGAGGCGCAGTCTTTATTGATCCTGGCAGAAAAAAAAGAATATGAAATCGAGCAATTGAGGGAAACAATTAGAGAGCGTGAACAAACGATTTTAGGCCTAAGTCAAGCAGCCAATCAGCAACTGCAAACGATGAGAAGTTTTTACAATACAGCCCACCAGCAAAACCTTCAAATGGCTTCGCTTCTTTTTAAGCATTAAAAGTTATACAGCTCAGTAAAACGCTCGAGCACACCATTTTTTTTGTTATGAGCAGCTGTTATTTTGAAAGGCGGGAAAAAATTTCTCTGAGTTCTTCTTCTGAAAATCCTGTCTTAGCAGTAATTTCATCAATTGGAGTTCCTTGCTGATAAAGCTCAACTGCAAGCTTGACTCTGGCTTCAGTTTCTTTGTCGAGGACGGGATTTTTTTGTGATGAATCCTTCTCTGATGAAGTAGGGGAAGTAGCCGTAGCTGTAGTAGGGATTGAGCTTACGCTATTTTTAGGTTTCTTGGTTTGATCAGGATGTCCAGCAAGATAAGCTTCCCATGC
The DNA here is from genome assembly GCA_964402065.1 of uncultured Chthoniobacter sp. GTDB lineage: Bacteria > Verrucomicrobiota > Verrucomicrobiia > Chthoniobacterales > UBA6821 > CAIWMF01. The sequence continues at coordinate 289,229 of CAYOAN010000002.1, forward strand.
AGATCCAGCTCCATTTTTGGTAAATTCTTCCCATGCAGATCCAGCTCCATTTTTGGTAAATTCTTCCCATGCAGATCCTGCTCCATTTTGGAGATAGTCATCCCATGCAGATCCACTATGCTCTTTGTTGTCTGAGATGGCAGGCTGAGATGGAGTGTTTGGTTGAGACGGGGAAGTCGAGTTCACTGGGTTAACTGGCACTTCACCATCGATTGACATAGACAAGCCGCTAAGCTTGTTTCCTGTAACAGTCCAGTCATGATTGAGATGAGTATTGTCTCTGCTGCCAACCCAAATATTTCCAGTTAAGCTTCTGATGCAGAGGGTAGCAATATTTGGAATATAGTGACTTAAGTCAGGGGAGTTTTTGTAATCAGGATGATCTTTTGTTAAATAAAAGTCATAATAGTTTCCTTCAGTGCCATCACCATAGATCCATTGATAATGAGTTAGTCCATTGTCGCTGTCATCGTCTGGTGTGAAAAAAAGTGTTGTGAAGTGCACCCAAAAATAAGTCTGTTGATTAGAATCAACATTGGCATCTAGTGTAAAAAAATTACTTTGATCAGGGCAAAGCACATCTCTAAATGTTGTTGCGCTGAGACAATGTGAATAGCCAAGTAGTGTGTTTTCGAAGCCTAAAACAGTGGTGTATGTATAATTGCCGTTTGAGTCAGCATGTTGTTCGATATAAGGTTTTATATTATCGGTATACATGATCTTCTGAGAAGGATCATCTGTTGCAAAGAGGTTTAAGAGAGAAGCATAAACTGTTGCTACAACAGCAAAAGGTTCGCTTCCATCAGTAACAACAGGAGTTTGTTCCAGTACTAAAAGACGTGCAATGTTGCATTCTATTTCAATAGGTAAGGCATTGTTTTTGCTAGGATCTAGCCAAATAGGAGCCTTAGGAGACCGATTCAATAGCGATGGTGGTAAGGTGAATGAGCTTGGTTGAGCTGTATTAGCACGGTTAATTTTTGAGAATCTTGAAAGATTGGAGGTATTTGATGTTCCAGTCGTTGTTGGAGAAGTTGCCGTTTGTGAGACCGCAAGTTGCGGTAGTGAAGATAGAACTGCTAGAAAAAGAGGAGCAAACTTTTTTATCATAGGAAAAATTTAGACAAGTGAGAGAAAAAAGCAAATGGTATTGATTAAAAATCATCTGGCTTCTTAAGATGAAACAGTTGGAATTTTTTCTTTTTAGGAGTTGGTGAAGGCATTGGTTTTAACTTGTCTTCTAGCTCTCTAGCTCTTTTTCCCAGATTCGTTTCAGACCCTTCGTTGTTGCTTGCTTTTTGCATCGAGAGGTTGGAATCAACAACAGTAGGCTGAATCATAACAACTAATTCGTGGCGAACTCGTACTTTATGAGTGTTTCCTCCTAATAGAGATCCGATGATAGGAATATCTTTAATAATAGGAATGCCTGCTTCGGTTACATTTTTTTCATCAGAAATAAGACCTCCGAGGACAATAGTAGATCCATTTGGAATACGAACACTAGTTGTCAGTTCTTGTGTGTTAACCGTAGGGGCATAAATTTGATTGGCCTGATTTTTAGAGGATGCAAGTTCATCAACTGTCTGATTTTGCTGAGCAATAACTAAGTTGATTTCCTTGTCCGAGTTAATCAAAGGAATAACCTCCAATTTTAAAAGAACATCTTGGTAGGTCACATTGGAGGTGAGTGAATTCGCAGTGTTTGTTGCTGTTGAACCTGCGACAACACTTGATAGGGAGGAGGAGAGATAAGGGATTTTTTGTCCTGAAAGAATAGTAGCTTTACGGTTATTGCTTGTATAGACAGTAGGGCGCGAAATAGTTCGGAATCTTCCAGTGCTTTCTAGAAATCTAGTATAGACATCTAAAGAGCCACCGATAGAGCCAAATAAAGTAAGGCCTCCTGCCGCACTAAGCGCTTTACCAGCGGCTCCAGCAGCATCTTTAATAGCGCCGCCACCTAGATTAGCGGATTCTCCTACCCCCTTAAATAAGGCAGGTGCAGCTTGGGTTCCAAAAGTATTCAATAAGCTGTTGAAACCTTGGTAGTGAAAAAGATAGCTTGCGCCATAATCCATGCCTTCATCTAATTTCATTTCACCGATAACAGCCGCAAGATAGACTTGTTGAGGTCGGTGGTCAAGAAGGTCGATAACTTGCCGAGCTTTGATTTTGCTTTCAGGGGGGCCGTAAACAATGATGCTGTTGGCAGTTGGATCTCCAATGAGACTGGTAGAACCAATAATAGCTGATTGGGGAGGTTGAAGTTGGGTTGTATCATTGAGGCGATCACCATGGTTGCCACCAGCATTAACATTGGAACTTCCTAAGCCTCCACTTCCGGATGGATCGAGAGGGTTGGAGTTATTAGAATTGTTATTTTTAAAAGGACTTTGAGAATTATTTTGATTCTTGTTTTGATTATTCTGTGAGTCGTCATCTTTGTTTTTGAGTAGGTCAACAAGCACTGGAAAAATATCCGTTACAGGCACGTAATTAAGTGGTCTCACTAGTGGCTCTTCATATTGGACAGCCTGGTCGAGTTTGGAAATCAGTTCACGGATGTAGCGATAATTTTCTGCTTTTGTGACAAGAAGAATGCGATTGGTGCGCTTATCGGGAATAAATTGAACCTTGCCACTGAAGATCCGCGTTTCGTCATCGCCTGAAGAAGCTGTAGCAGGGACTGGAGGAGGTTGCTGATAAGGTGAAGTTGGGGACTTTGGAGTTTGAGGGGTGTTGCTTTCTTTTCCTGAAAAAATTTGGTTTAAAGTCTCAACTGTTTTTTCAGCATCAGCTCGTTGTAATGGAATAAACTCAGTGATGATTTGAGAAGGTTCACGATCGATGATTTGCAAAAGAGCTAATGACTTTTGAATAATTGGAGTTTTGTCAGTAATGACAATGGAGCTGGTATTAGGAACAGCCACTAGCGAGCCATAAGGGTTGATTTGAATGACGCCTTGAAGAATGTTAATCGCTTCGTTTGGACTTAAGAAATGGAGTGGTTGATAAAAACTGACAAGCCGCTCACCGTCTGGTGGCAAGTCTGCTGGATTTTGATAAAGTGGTAATCCTTCCATGCGAGGAGGGCGGCTTGGGCCAATAATTTTAACCGTTTTTTCATCCACAGGAACTAATGTGTAGCCGTTCACGAGCATCGTGCTTTCGAGAAGGGAGACAGCATCTTTTTTAGAAACAGGATCTGCAATCATCAAGGAGAGTTCTGGTCCAGCAAGATTGGAATCACGGATGATGCGTTTTCCTGTTAACTTTTCATAAAGCGAGAGAGCCTCTAATATCGAAGTATGAGGAAATTGAACACTGATTTTTTCATTAGGATTATTGCTGATAGAGGCAATAGCTGCAGCATTGTTGGTCGAGCTTGCATCCGTTTTTGCATCGTCTTTAGTATCTGTCGATGTTGAAGGAATTGGAGTCTCGCTCAATCTTGTTGGTAACTTGGAGCGAGTAATAGTAGAGGAAGGGACTTTAACGTTAAGAGGCAGGGAGGGGGCGACAATAGGATTCGGCTGCTTATTAAGAGATTCAGGAACAAGAGGAGTGTTTGATGAAGAAAGAGCACTACTTTGAGTGCTCGAAGGCGCAGGTGTTGAGGAAGGTGAGTTAGGAAGATCTGTGGAATGGCTTGGAGTAATGCCTTTGGAGTCAGCTTGAGCAGGTGACGCTGAAGGAAGCGGTGCATTCAAAGAAGAACTAGTCGGTTGAGGAGATGGTGCGCTTGAGGGCGCTATTTCAGAAGGGGGGGCGGGGGCTGTTGCTGGAGTTTCTTTTTCTTCTTGGGCAAAAATGGCAGATGAAGAAAAGAGACAAACTCCTAGGATAAGGGAAAAGTGGTTTCTTGCTCTTTGTGTTATGGTTTGCAGATTCAAATGAAAAGACATATTCAAAAATAGTGCTGATAAATATACTCAGGAAGACTGGAGTTGCCAGGTAGAATTCAAAAAAAATCGTTCTGAATGTGGTTTAGCCTTAAAAAATAGCGCATGAAATTGAAAAGAGCACGCCATAAGGTTGCCCTTTTTTCTCAGGATTGTGTTTTCAGATCTTATAGTCAAATTACTTAGAAATAACAATAAATTGACTTGATCTTATTTAGGAAAAAGCAGCGTTCTCATCCCATCACGTTATCGTTGAGATAGCGCTCAGTCTTCGGCCTTGCCTTTTCTAAAAATCTCTCCGTTCTTTCCTGTCATTTCTAAGTAATTTGGCTACATGTTATCTTAAGCTGGTGCTTCGAGCTTCACTCTTTCCTAACCAAAAAATGAAGCGCTTTTAATGCACCCTTTTCGCTTTGGTGCATTACATCAGCTGGTCATTAAGTATGGTAACGTGAAGCTGTTTAATACGTAGGCTGCTCCGAAAGTTATGTGATGTAGCTTGAGTAATCGCAATCACAGCAGCAAAAGTTAGCATGCTCTAGTTCTTAAAGATGGTATAAGATTTGACTGTGTCTTTTTTTATTATTTTGTTTTTTCGTTGGTTGAATTTGCTTTCATTAGATGTCGTTTTTATTGCCTTAGCGTGGCAAGAAGCTTTTGCTCGCACTGCTGCTGTTACATTGCATTGGGAAGAACGACTACTTTTGGCGACAGCGGTTTGGATGGTTTACATCATTGATCACTGGCTTGATGGGACTGTCTACGCTTCTGATTCGAATAATGCTCCACGCCATCATTACGTTAAAACTCACCGTTTCCTGTTAAGTGGAGGGCTTCTGTGCGCGCTGGGACTGGTGTTTTTGCTATTGTTGCATCTTTCTTGGAATCTAATTTTAGCTGGAATCCTCTTGGCATGCATCACAACAACCTACCTTGTGATTAATCATTTTTTTCTACGCTCTGGTTTTTGGCTAAAAGGAAGAGAGATTATTATTTCGCTGATTTTTTCCATAGGATGTGCATTGGCCCCTCTCGTGCAAAGCCATCGATCTTGGTTGCTCTTGCCATGGATAATGGCATTTTCCATTGTGGCATGGAGTAACTGCACTCTTATTGCTCGCATGGAGAGGAAGGTCTCTGCAGCTGGCTTGGCGCCCAAATGGATGTTTTCTTTGCATTGGGTTATTGGGCTTTGTTGCCTACTTTTGTTCTGCTCCTTTTTTGTTCCAATAATTGGAAGAGCGCTCTGCTGGAGCTTCATTGGATTGGCCTTTATTCCCATGACAACAAAATATATTGATTACGAAGTGGCTTCGCTTGCTACTGATCAAGTTTTGTTTTTTGGTGCTTTGTTGGCGCTGTTAAGGTAAAAAAGAAGTCTCTTTGTTATGACTGTTTCTTTCCCAGGTTTTCAAAAAATATTACTGAGTGCTTTCCTTCTTCTAGGAACCGGTCTCCAAGCGGCTCCAGAAGCGCTTCTTCCGGCCTCTGGAGAACTTGCTGCTGCTCAAGCAACGGCAACGGCAGGCAATCTTGACGAAGCTATTTGCCAATATCGACAATTGGTGAGAGCTTATCCTTTTACTAAAAATGCTGCTGAAGCTCAATTTCAAGTAGCGCAGCTGCTCCAAAAAAAAGGAGACTTTGAAGCAAGTTTTAAAGAATACACAAAGCTGCTTAATAAGTATCCTGATACGCCTCATTTTGAAGATGCAGTGGCTGAACAGGTCATCATGGCGAATGCTTATTTGAAAGGAAAGAGAGTTAAAATTTTTGGTATCCCTGCCTTTGCTTCCATGGAAAAAGCGGAAGAAATGTATCAGGCAATTCTCAGTACCGCTCCTTACAGCCGCTATGCTCCTCTTGTTCAATTTAATTTAGGACTCTCTCTTGAGCGCCAGGGCAAAGGAAATGAGGCTGTTGCTGCTTATCAAAAACTCATCGACAAATATCCTAATAGCTCGATTAGCAATATTGCACTTTATCAAGTTGGTTATGTTTATATGAGAGTGGGGATGGGGGGGAAATCCCAAGATCTTTCAGCATTAAAAGAAGCTCAAAATAATTTTGAAGATTTTTTAGTTCAATATCCCAACGATGAAAAATCATTCCAAGCTAATGACAATATGAAGTCGATGGTGCACCGGGAGAGCGAAGATATTATGAGGATTGCACGGTTTTATGATTTTTCAAAAAACTATCAGGCTTCGGCAATCTACTACAACGAAGTGATTCGTAAGTTTGGTCAAACCCAAGAAGCAACTGACGCTAAAGCACGATTGGCAGAACTAAAAGATTTAGTTGGAGAAGATGCTTTGCGTTCCGGACAACAAAAGCCACTCAGTGGGGCGCAACTTGCTTTTCGGCGGAAACTCCAAGCTCAGGTTGAGAGTACTGGACTCGCTAGCTACGATGGGCCTGCAAAAAATCTGATCAAGGCGAAAGATCAACAGATGACTCTTCCTGAAATGAAGGCCAACATTAAAGAAGTGGAACCATCTTCAACTTCAGATGGTTCTAATGCGCTGTCAAAATCATCGCTGACTTATTAAACCTAAGAACATGCATGGAAATAAAAAAATTTTCATTTCCAGTTATGCTTTTAGGGTAACTTTTTATTTTTCATGAAATTACTTTTTTCTTCACTTTTATTTTCTTTGATTCTTTTGCTTTCAGGATGCGGTTATACGTTAGGAGAAATAAAACCTTCTAGCATGCGTCGTGTGAATACGATTGCTGTAACGACGTTTCAAAATAAGACTGTTGTGCCCCGTTTAGAGGCGCAGACAGCAGATGCCGTTGCAAAACAATTTCAACAAGACGGAACTTATCGCATAGAGACTTCTGATCGTGCAGATGCGATCTTAACAGGCTCTATTGTTAATCTTCAAAGACAGCCAATGCGCGTTTATGGGAGTAATGTTCTGCAAACTTCCGAATTTGAGTTGCTCTTAACAGTGGAATATTGGGTCAAGGATCGTGTAACTGGTGCGATTCTTGTAAAAGGGACGGCAGAAGGGAGAACGCCTTTCTTTGTTAATTCAGACAGCGTTAACTCGGATCTCGTAACTGATCAAAATATTAACTACCCTCTCGCGGCTCAAAGAATGGCAGAGCATCTTGTGAGCAAAGTTGCTGAAGGCTGGTAAGGGACTGTTTTTTCTTTCGAAGCTTTACCTGCTGCTTACGGCCTTGATGTTTTAAATATAGGTTCATTGCCTGTGATTTTTTTCTGTAGCCTGAAGCATGAAGATTGTAGCCTTCATGCATGCTTTTCATCCTGCCTACGCCTATCGGTAACCTCAGTGACCTTTCTCATCGAGTGGAGGAGGTGTTGCGCGAGTGTGATGTAGTAGTTGCTGAAGATACACGGCGTGCAGAGCAATTACTTCATCATCTTGGGGTGAAAAAAAGGCTAATCAGTTTTCATGAGCATAATGAACAAGCACGACTTCCTGCCTTAGTAAGAGAGTTACGGGAAGAAAAAAACATAGCGCTTGTCACTGATGCAGGAACTCCATCAATCAGTGATCCGGGGTACCGCTTGGTAAGTGCCTGCATCGAAGAGAAAATTTCCTATACCGTTCTCCCTGGTCCTTCAGCTGCCATTACTGCATTAGTGGGAAGTGGCTTGCCTCCCGTTCCATTTTATTTTGGAGGGTTTCTTCCTAGTTCAGGATCAAAGCGACGGGCTGAAATTAAGGCTGCTGCAGAACGCGAGGTCACGCATGTTTATTTTGAGTCGCCGCATCGTTTGATGAAAACGCTAGCAGATTTCGTCAAGATCCTCCCAGAATCAAGGCTCTGCGTGGCTCGCGAGTTAAGTAAAAAATTTGAAGAGTATTGCCACGGAGAGCCGCAAGAAGTGCTACACCATTTCGAAAGAAGGGAAGTACGAGGAGAGATTACCTTGGTGTTTTATCCCAAATCGACTTCCACTTCCGTTATGAGCGTTCAGCCTGCTACTACGCCCATTTTGCGGAATTTGGCATAGCGTTGATGAAGCAACTTATCGGTAGGAATTTTGATGATTTCATCCAATGCTGAAAGAATTGTTTTGCTCATGATTTCCATTGTTGCTTGAGGATTACGGTGAGCTCCGCCCATTGGTTCTGCAATAACTCCATCAATTAGTTCAAATTCACTGAGGTCAGTTGCTGTGAGTTTTAAAGCATCAGCAGCTTCTGCTCGGTGATTGCGATGTTTCCAAAGGATCGCAGCACATCCTTCTGGACTGATGACTGAATAATAAGAATTTTCCATCATGAGTACTCGGTCAGCAACGCCGATACCAAGAGCACCACCACTTCCCCCTTCACCGATGATAATCGAGAGAATAGGAGTTTTTAGCACCATCATCTCGCGTAAGTTGACAGCAATAGCTTCCGCAATATGACGCTCTTCTGCTCCAATACCAGGATAGGCGCCAGGAGTATCAATAAAGGCAACAACGGGAAGAGAAAATTTCTCAGCCATGCGCATTAAGCGAAGAGCCTTGCGATAACCTTCCGGATGAGGGCTACCAAAAGTCCGTTTGATATTTTCTTTAACACTGCGACCTTTTTGTTGCATTAAAACAACACAATGATGGTTGCCGATTTTAGCTAGTCCTGCTGGCATAGCCTGATCATCACCGAAGAGACGATCGCCGTGCAGCTCGATAAAGTCGGTAAAGCATTGCTCTACGTAATCCAGTGCATAGGGGCGTGCAGGATGACGAGCAATTTGGATTCGTTGCCAAGGGGTTAGATTCTTATAAAGATCTGTACGCATCAGCTCTAATTTTTCACGAATTACTTCGATCTTTTGATGATCTGAAGGAGATTTAGTCGTCAGCTCAGTAAGGCACTTTTCTAAATCGATGAGAGGCTGTTCAAAATCGAGGGGTTGGAGATTCATTGTAGAAGATAGAAGATTGAAGGTAGAAGATAGGGGATGATGGAGGAAAAATAAAAGACAAATTAAAAGTTTGTGCTAAGCGTAAACTTTTTAATTTTGATTGATGTTATCAAGAGTACAACTCCTTGCTTCCATTTTTTTATTTTACCGTTACGGATGCAGCTTTGTTCACAAGCGGAAAGAGCTCACTCATGTCTGAGGCTGAGACAACAAACCCCAGGGGCATGGCTACAGTCGAAGCTGTTGAGCCTTCTGTGGGAATTCCGGAAGCAGTCGCAGCAGGAGCTGCAACAATATTGCCAGAGGAACGAAGGATGATGATCCGGTCGCTAGCAGGGTATTTTTTATCACCAAAAGCAACTCGCTTGTTTCCGCTCATGGCGACTTTATCAACAATTACTGTTGTAGTCTCGTTAGAGTTAGTCGTCGGTGGAGCTGAGAGTAAAGCATAACTTTTGAAAAATTGATCGCCATTCAAAAGTGTTAGCGATTTTTTTTCGCGATCAAGAACCACCGTTATATTGAGTTGAGGAATGAACAGTTCTTGTCCGATTTGAAGATTAATGTTTGGAAGGCCGTTAACAACTTGAATTAATTCGGCATTTGATTTTTTCTTGCTAGCAATGCGTGCTAATGAGTCACCTTTGACAACAGCATAACTTTCTTTGCCGCCTGCAACGCTCGGAGAATGAAGTAAATCAAGATTTACTTTTCCAAGATTGCTGACAGCTTCTGGTGCTTTCTTGCTCTCGGGATAGGCTTGTAACCATGCCTTCCAGGCAGTGGTCGCCTCTTCTAATTTTCCTGAGTTTTGCAATGCTAATGCTGATTGAAAGGCCGTTTCGCTCTGGTCTGGTGCAGGAGCTGCCTTGACAACTGCTTTTTTAGAGTGAAAAAAATGGAAAGAGGAATAAGGCTTAATAAACAAAAGATAAGTTGCGAGTCCTGCTGAACCAAAAACAAAAAGGGCGACTCCAATAAGGATGAATATTTTTTTAGATTGCATCGCATTAGTTTGAAGTGAGAAGGTCGATTTTGGGAAGAAGAAATTTTGAGAAAAAACAAAAATCTAACAGCCTTCATATTCTTATTATGCATGAGTTGATCTTGTCCCTTAACAACTTTGTCCAAGGTCTCAACGTTACGTTTGCCAGACTAACACCGCTAAATTCTTTTTTGTGCCTTGTCACAAATGTCAATGTGGCGAGAAATAAAAACGGTGAAGTGCCAACTAATTGACAAACATAGTGATGAATTACGGGGTCGACTTCTTTTTTGTGAGTTAACGCAAAAAGTTCTACAATTCTATCGAAGTAATCGCCTCATAACGTTATGAAACACTCAGCCTTCAATTCAGATTCAAAAAACTAATGAACTGGCACTAAATATCATAGACTGGCACCAAAATACGCAATATCAGGGACTGACCCCTTTGGCTCTAGGGATTTTTTACTCTTAAGCTTGAGCGCGGTATCAATGCATATAAGGCAACAGACTTATGAAAATAGAAAAAATTCAGCTTGCTATTTAGAGGGAGATAAAGTTTATTATGTCGCTCCAGTTTTTAGTCTACTCATCACGGTACTCTCACTCTGAGTGGGATCATTGATGCAGCTGTGCCTCTTTGCGTGACTGAGATAAAACAATCAATAGTCATGATAGTTTTTAGATTTTCAACGGAAAAATTTATTTACGATTTAAAATGTCATTTTTTACCTTAGCTGCAGCGGTCCCTATTGAAGCAGAACCAATTTTGGCTAAACTGCACGGAGTTTTTGGACTGCTCTCGTCAATGACGAACTCAATTCTAGTTTCGATGATCCTTGTGGTGACGCTTGTTACGTGGGCGCAGCGCGCGACCCGTCGGATGGAGTTGATTCCAGGGGGAGACCAAAATTTTTTCGAGGCAATTGTAGAAGGTCTTTATGGCTTTTTTGAAGGAATTGTTGGACATCACATGATTGTAAAATCATTTAGCCTCTTTGCTACGCTCTTTCTTTACATTGTTGCTGCAAATTGGTTTGGGCTACTTCCAGGAGTAGGTTCTATTGGTTGGCATGAGCATGGAGAGTTGATACCGCTTCTGCGTCCTACTACTGCTGATATGAACACAACAATTGGACTAGCGGTTGTTTTCATGATTTTCTGGTTATTTTGGACCCTGCAAGAAATGGGGCCTGTCTCTTTTTTAAAACATCTTTTTGGTGTAAAAGGAGGCGTTAAAGGTTTTATGGCAATTGCTCTGATGCCAGTTTTCTTTTTTGTAGGTCTGATTGAGGTTGTTTCCATCTTAATTCGTCCAGTCTCTCTTTCTCTCCGTTTGTTTGGAAACGTTTTTGCAGGAGAAAACTTGTTAACCACGATGATGTCATTAGGGCATGCGCTTCATTTTCCTCTTTGGTTAGCGCATCTTTGCAGCGTGCTCCTTCCGATACCATTTTATTTTCTCGAGCTTCTCATTGGAGTTCTCCAAGCATTTGTCTTTTCACTTCTTTGCGCTGTTTATCTCAACTTGTCAACAAGTCACGATGAAGCAGATGCAGAGGCTCATTAATACATCAATTTTGTTTTCGGGATCGTGCTGAGTGTGCGAGCGAAAACGAACCAACATTAAACATCTATCCTAACTCTAAAATTATGATTATTCCTACAATGCTTGCTCAAGCTGTTGTTACTTCAGGTATCACTGGTAGCTTTACCCTTGCTGTTGCTGGTGCTGCTGCTGCTATTGGTATCGGTATGATTGGCTCAAAAGCGGTTGAATCCGTTGGTCGCAATCCTGGTGCTTTCGGTCGTGTTTTGACTCTTGCTATTATCGGAATGGCACTTGCAGAATCGATCGCGATTTACGCTCTTATTCGCGCTTTCAGCAACATGTAATTTTGTTTCCTTAAAAATTCTACTGAGGTTGCGCATGCCGGCATCGCTGCAGTACTAGAGGCTTCACGTACTAGATATACGCAGAGCCTCTCCTCTTCTCGAGATCTGGTATTGCATCAACCTCAGCGAATTTTAAAGGGAATAAAACCTAGTTTGTGAGTCATTATAAAAATTTTTTTCTTTTCAACCTCTTTCAACTCTTCTCCCATGCATGTCTTGACTGAACTCTTTGAAAACTTTGGGGTCGATTGGCCTAAGTTTTTGGCTCAGACCATTCTCTTTCTGATTGTTTATCTGGTCTTGCGTCGCTTTGCTTTTTCTTCCGTTGTTAACATGTTGGAAGAACGTCGCCGTCGCATTGAAGAAGGGCAACTTAACGCGGAAAAAATAAAAAAACAGCTTGCTGAAGCAGAACTGCGCTATGAAGAAATCATGCGCAAAGCCCACGCTAACAGTAAGGCATTGATCGAAGAGGCTCGTGCTGCTGCTGAAGCTTCAACCAATAAAGAAATTCAACGTGCAATTAAGGATGCTGAGGGAATTGTTGCTCATGCTAAAGAAGCAATTGCAATTGATCGTCAACGGATGGTGGAAGAGGTCAAGCGTGATATGATTGGCTTGGTTGTTGCAACTACCGAAAAAGTTGCAGGTAAAGTTTTAAATACAGATGATCAACAGCGCCTCAACAAAGAAGCGGCGCAAGCACTAGCTTCCTAATTTTTTCTACTTTTTAAGACACATGAAAATTTCTCGCGATGCCCAGCGCCATGCTCGCCGCCTTTTTGATGCATCATTTATTGAAGGACGTCTTGATGCTCAGCGAAGCATAGCTGTGGCTGATGAGCTCATCGCAACAAAGCCGCGTCACGGTTTTCAAATTTTAAAAGAATTCGTTCGCCTTATTCGCTTGGAGGTTCAAAGACATACAGCTCTCATTGAAAGCGCTGTGGCATTGGATCAAGCTTCTCAAGAAGTCATCGTCAATGCATTGAAAGCACGTGATCCTCAAGTGGAGGTTTCTACAGCAGTCAATCAAACACTCATTGGAGGAACTCGCATCCGCTTAGGAAGTGATGTCTGGGATGGGACGGTTTTGAGTCGTCTTCAACAGCTAAAAAATTAGCGACAAAAGAAAATAAAAATTTTACTTCAACTTTAACTTTTAACTTAAACTCTCAAATGAGCACACTTCTACAAGATCTAGAACAAAAAATTGGCGTCCTTCGTGATGCAACTGTAACAAAAAGCAATGTTGGTACCGTTCGAGAAATCGGTGATGGCGTTGCTCGCATCGAAGGCTTGAGTGGAGTCATGCTCAATGAAATGTTGAAGTTTCCTGGTGATGTTTATGGTATTGCACTGAATCTTGAAGAAACTGAAGTTGGTGCAATCATCCTTGGTGATTACACTAAAATCAGTGAAGGTGATGAAGTCACAACAACAGGCCGTCTCCTTCAGGTTCCTGTTGGAAAGCAGCTCCTCGGCCGCGTAGTTGACGCATTAGGTCGTCCAATTGATGGAAAAGGAGAGATTAGCGCTACAGGGTCTTATCCTGTTGAAAAAATTGCTCCTGGTATTATTAAGCGTCAAAGCGTTTCACAACCTGTTCAAACAGGCATCATGGCAATCGATGCAATGGTTCCTGTTGGCCGTGGTCAGCGCGAGTTAATCATTGGTGACCGGGCGACAGGCAAGACAACAATTGCAATCGATACCATCATCAATCAAGCTCGCATTAACCGTGCTGGTGAAGAGAGTGGAGATCCCTCTTTCCGTCCGCTTTATTCTATTTACGTTGGTATTGGTCAACGTGTCGCTAACATTGCTCGTGTTGTTCGTGTTTTAGAAGAAAATGATGCGCTCAAATATACGATCATTATTGCTTCAACAGCTTCCAATGCAGCTGCAGACCAGTATCTAGCGCCATTTGCAGGTGCTGCAATGGGAGAATGGTTTATGGATAACGGCATGGATGCCTTGATTGTTTTTGATGATCTTTCTAAGCATGCTGTTGCATATCGTCAAATTTCTCTTTTGCTTAAGCGTCCTTCAGGCCGTGAAGCTTATCCTGGAGATGTCTTCTATCTTCACAGTCGTTTGTTAGAGCGTTCTGCGCGTCTTAGCGAGAAGGCTGGTAATGGATCTCTCACTGCGCTTCCAATTATTGAAACACAAGCTGGCGACGTTTCAGCATACATTCCGACTAACGTTATCTCGATCACCGACGGTCAGATTTACCTTGAGACGGATCTTTTCTATCAAGGTATTCGCCCTGCAATTTCAGTAGGACTTTCGGTATCGCGTGTTGGTTCTGCTGCGCAAATTAAAGCCATGAAACAAGTGGCAGGTAAACTGAAAGGTGACCTTGCTCAGTTCCGCGAATTAGCAGCATTTGCTCAATTTGGAAGTGATCTTGATGCTCGTACTAAGGCTCAATTGGAGCGTGGGCAACGGATCGTAGAACTTTTTAAACAAGTTCAGTATCGTCCGCTTCCTGTTGAGCTTCAATCAGCAATTCTTTGGGCAATGCAGAAAGGTTATTTTGATGCAGTTCCAACAGCTAAAGTAAAAACCTTCCAAAATGACATGGAAGAGTTTCTCACCACTCGTAAAGCTTCAATTTTAGCTTCTATTCTTGCTAAGAAGGCATTTGATGGAGAGCTTGAAAAGGAGCTAGGTGCCGCACTTGATGAATTTAAAGCCTCTGTGCGATAATCAAACAACACTTTCTTGACTTCCTAGCATGGCCAACACTCGTGATATTCGCCGACGTATCAAGTCGGTTAAGAACACCGCTCAAATCACCAAAGCGATGGAGATGGTTGCTGCCTCCAAGATGAGACGGGCGCAGCAAGCTGCTACAGCAGGACGTCCTTATTCGGAGCTGCTCAATCATGTCCTCGTTTCATTGCGAGATCGTGTTGATGCTACGGAGCATCCTCTCTTAGCAGTACGAGAGGTGAAAAAGACGCTTGTTCTTCTCATCACTTCTGACAAAGGTCTTTGTGGTGCACTCAATACAAACGTTCTTCGTGAAGCTTCAAATCTCGACACAAACACAACAGAATTTGTTGTTATTGGTCGGAAAGGTGCTTCTTTCCTAGCTCGCACTGGGCGTAAGATGCTAGCTGATTTTACCCTTCCAGATCATCCTACCTTTTTGCAAACGAAGCCTATTTCAAAATTGTGCATGGAAAAATTTCTCTCAGGAGAAATTGATAAAGTAACGGTGCTTTATCCTCAATTTGTTAATACACTCGTTCAAAAGCCGCTTCATCTTGGTTTGCTCCCAATTACTGCTGAAAAAGTACAGGGAACGACGGCCATTCCTCTTCCTCATCATGAAGCGTCAACTGGCACCTCGCTTGAGAAGGAACTTCCAGCAGAACAATCCATTAGCGAATATCTTTTTGAACCAAGTTCTCAAGAAATTCTTAACGCTGTCTTACCATACTCGTTTCATTTTGAAATTTTTCAAAAGGTTCTTGAGGCACGTGCTTCTGAGCAAAGTGCCCGCATGGTTGCAATGAAAGCAGCTACTGATAATGCTAAGAGCCTTGTTAAGGACCTTACTCTTGAATACAACAAAGCACGTCAGGCTGGCATTACGACGGAGCTCCTTGAGATTTCAACAGCCCAAATGGCATTGGGTTAGTTTTTAGAGAGTTATCAATTTTTTTCAAGAACTTGAATTTAGTAAACATCAACTAAACCTTAACCATTGCTAAAATTATGAAAAAAGCATTCTTTGTTATTGCACTCATAGCTACTTCAAGAATGGTCACAGCAGTAGAGGCTCCTCATGTTCCAGGAGAACATGAAGTAAAAGTGTCAGGCGAATCAGTAACGGTTACTAAAGTCCATCCAGTAACAAAAGTGAGTAAGACTACTTACGTTGGCAAGGATGCGTGGGTTCCTCAAGGTGTTACTAAGATGACAACCTTAAAAAAAGGACAAAAAGAAATAGCTTCAAAAACAACTAGCGTTATAAATACTACTGGAACAGGAGATGGTGCGGCGAATGGAGCTCCAACTGTTACAAAGTTCACCACGGTGACAGGGCCAAATGGAGAGTCAAAATCATTCTCAAAGTCAACAACTGCAGAGCGTGATCTTGACGTTTCTCAAGGTCTTATTAAGACTACTACAGTAACAGGAGCAAATGGTCAAACCGTGACAAAAACAACTAGGTTGATTAACACTACTGGAACAGGAGACGGCGCTGCGAATGGAGCTCCAACTGTCACAAAGTTTACCACAGTTACAGGACCTGAGGGCAACTCAGTAAATACGCCATCTAAATCAATTTCAAAATAAACTCACAACTATATTTGCTGTTTTATGCGGCAGCTAATGCTATCGCAAACAGCATTCTTACCTATCCATGAATAACACCGGAAAAATCGTTCAAATCATCGGCCCTGTTGTCGATGCTGAGTTTGATCTCAGCAAAGGTCCATTGCCAAAAATTTATGAGGCACTCGAAGTCGAGCACACTTATGAAGGCAGTACGACGAAAATCACGCTTGAAGTCCAGCAGCAGCTTGGTGAAAACTGGGTACGCGCTATTGCGATGTCTTCAACAGAAGGTTTAACTCGCGGATTGCCCGTCAAAGCTCTTGGTAATCCAATTTCGGTGCCAGTAGGAGAGGGTGTTCTTGGCCGTATTATGAACGTTACCGGTGAGCCTGTTGATGAACGTGGTCCAATTAATGCTGTAAAATATTATCCGATTCACCGTGCGGCTCCTGAGTTGGTCGATCAAAACACTAAATCAGAGGTTCTTGAGACTGGTATCAAAGTTATCGACTTGATCTGTCCGTTTACCAAAGGTGGAAAAGTTGGTGCCTTCGGCGGTGCTGGTGTTGGTAAGACCGTTGTTATCATGGAGCTCATCAACAATATTGCCAAAGGCCATGGCGGATACTCGCTCTTTGCAGGCGTTGGCGAGCGGACTCGTGAAGGAAATGATCTCTATCACGAAATGAGTGAGGCCGGTGTTATTGTTCAAGAAAAGTTAGAAAAATCCAAAGTTGCTCTTGTCTATGGCCAAATGAATGAACCACCAGGGGCTCGTCTCCGTGTTGCTTTGAGTGCGCTTTCGATGGCTGAATATTTCCGCGATGAGATGAATCAAGATGTGCTTCTCTTCGTCGATAATATTTTCCGCTTCTCTCAAGCAGGTGCTGAAGTTTCGGCTCTTCTCGGTCGTACGCCGAGTGCCGTTGGTTATCAACCAACCTTGACTTCCGAAATGGGTAACCTTCAAGAACGTATTAGCTCAACAAAGAAGGGCTCAATTACTTCCTTCCAAGCTGTCTATGTTCCTGCTGACGACTTAACTGATCCAGCACCAGCAAATACTTTTGCGCACTTGGATTCAACCATCGTTTTAGAGCGTTCCATTGCAGAACTTGGAATCTATCCAGCCGTTGATCCTCTTGCTTCAACTTCTAAGGCCCTAGCACCTGAAGTTGTTGGTGAAGAGCATTACAATGTTGCTCTCGGTGTTCAAAAAGTTCTTCAACGATACAAAGACTTGCAAGACATTATTGCAATTCTTGGTATGGATGAGCTTTCACCTGAAGACAAACTTACCGTTTATCGCGCTCGTAAGATTCAACGTTTCTTAAGTCAGCCATTCCACGTTGCAGAAGTCTTTACCGGAACTCCTGGACAATATGTTCCAATTGCGGAAACAATCCGTGGTTTCAAAGAAATCTTAGAAGGAAAGCATGATGATGTTGATGAAGCCGATTTCTATATGAAAGGCGGAATCGACCAAGTAAGGAAAAGTTCCTAACAAGGAATAGTTACAAAAGAACACAAAGAATAAAGAACTTAATGATTGTTAATTGTTTTTTCTTTCCCCTCTTTGTGTTCTTTATCGTTCATTAAATTTTTTTATCATGGCCACACTCCATCTCGAAATTGTCACTCCTGAAGCTCGTATCTATGAGGCAGATGTTGATCAAGTTGTTATTCCTGGTGTTGAGGGAGAACTTGGTATTCTTCCCCAACACATTCCACTTATGACGCAACTTAACCCAGGAGAACTTCGCATTTATCAAAATGGAAAAGAGACTCGTCTTGCTGTTGGTGAGGGCTTTCTTGAAGTGCGACCTGATAAAGTTTCTGTCTTAACTGACATGGCTCTTCATGAGGCAGAGATTGATGAAAAAACTGTTGAAGAAGCTATCACTCGTGCAGAGCAAGAGATGAAAGATCAATCATTGAGTCATGAGGAATTAGCTACGGTGCAAGCCTCATTGCAGAAGTCCCTAGCTAAGCTCCGAGTCAAGCGCCGCCATCATTAAGCTGTTTTTGTATTCTACGGATGTAACTCAGGAGAGGGGTCTTTCGGTAGGGGCTCCTGTCGAATCTTGGTTCATACAAGCCTCTTCTACGCTCCTCGTTTCTAGCACAACATCGGCTATAATATTTTTTAAAACGCTCTAAGAGAGGCTTGGTTTCAACGGAATTCACGAAGTTTTTTCTAAAAAGTAAATCTGCCTTTTTTAAAACTCTCCGCTCATTATCCTGATACAGACTCTTAAATCAATAAGGACAGGCTGAGGGCTTTCTCTTTTTAATTAAGACTATTCTTACTCGTGAGCCGAACAATCAGACTTGTTCTTATTGGCATCTGGCGGCATTGCTATCAGTTAGGTTATTAGAAAGTGCTCGTTCTTCCTTCTTGTTAGGTGTCAAAACTCTTGCGTCCTACATAGCCTATTAAATTAAAAAGGGCGCATCGCAAGCTCGCTCTTTTATTTAGGACTGTGTTTTCAGATCTTGTTTTATCTAAGGATAGAGGTTTGATTTTCAGTCTTGTCTTAAGAAAAAATTTCTGCGTTTCTAACGCACACTTTTTAATTTAATACACTATAGTCCTGACAACCCTTAATAAACTCATCCACTTTGACAACTACCTCTTCTTCTTCGATATTATTATCACAAGTTCTTGCTGAAGGAAAAAATCTGATTGGTCAGATTGTATTAAAGAATAATTTTTCATTACGGCATTGTGAAGATATCGATATTGACCCAAGCCAGCTCAAGTTGTATCACCATCCAGAGGCTGCTCGCGAGATCGCTCGATATGATGCAGCAGGAAATTATCGACCGCTAAAAACAGCTCCTAACTTAGTTCGCGGGTGGCTATTGCAGTTGCGAAGCATTGAAGAGATGGTCTTGGCTATTGATTTTTTTTACCCTGCAGCCTTGGATCTTTATGGAGTTTGGTTAGAAAAAAATTTGAGAACAACCTCATTTCGAGAAACATTAGGACGCCAAACAGGGATGTATCGCATAACGCAGAAATTAGATGATACCGAGGCGAATTCTTTGATTAACAAAGTTTGTGAACAAGGATGTCTTCGCAACATTCTTTGGAGGGAAGATATTGATGAAGAGGCTGTCTTATCTTTAGTTGAAGAACAACAAAAAGTTCCGCTTCTTTGTCGGGAAGCTTGTAATCTTCTTGTCGCAGCCGCACGACAAGTTGTGAAAAAAAGAGATTAAATAGATAAGAGCATCCCTCAACCTTGTGTTTGCTTTAAAATTTATGTCCTTAGAACAAGTTTTTGAGCTTATGAAGCAACTGTTTCTATTTAATAGGGCATGTTTCTTAAGACGGGATACGTATTCTTTACTGCAAAAACTCTTTAAAAGTCCTCTCTGTTTTATTAGAGGGCGGAGGAACTTGTTCCTGTGAATTCTATTCATTCGTTCGTCCTGAAAAAGAGTCTCTTCCTTTATAAGGATCAGGATGTTGTGAGAAGAAGGGGATCTTAATGTTTTTTAAAAGTGAACTCAAGTTAGGTAAAAAGGAGGTGCTAGGTCCTTTTAACGAAAAGGATGGCCATTTAAAATTGTTAAAAAAGCTTTTGCTTCGGATATTTTCTTTTTGAGTTTCTGCTTGTTCTCTATGATCCGTAGCTTTGTTTTTAGAAGAGAAAAAAATTGCAACTAAAACTGACCTTACAAAAGACAAACCGATCTTAATTTTATCAGAGGTGTTTAAAATATTATCCTCATCTTGAGAAGCTGTTCTTGAGCTAACAGAAGTGAAGGATTCAGAGTTTCGCAGGAAGGTCTCAGGATAAACTGAAAAAGAAGCTGTTGCTGGAGTTGTTGAGGAATTGGGTGATGGTGAACTTTGAATGCTGTCTGAATTAAGGTAGTCTGAAAAGCGACGAGAAGGTCCATCAAGCGTAAATTTTTTAATAGCGAAGATTATTAACTATTATTCGCGGAGAAGTGAATTATAAAAATAGGAGCAGATTTTTTTTAAGATAAATATGAATGACCACCGTTATTTTCAACACTCTGAGGAAGCCTTAGTCCTCTACCGTGCGCGCTATGTGATGCCAATGAGCGCGCCGCTTATCAAAGATGGAGTTGTAGCAGTAAAAAATGGAATGATCATTGAGGTAGGTTCTAGTGATGAGGTGAAACAAAGGTATAGAGCAACAAGCTACCATGATCTCGGTGAGGTCATCCTGATGCCAGGTCTCATTAATGCGCATACACACCTCGATTGCACCATGATGAAAAATCGACTTGAGCACGGAAGTAGTTTTACGGCATGGGTTCAAGGCCTCAATAAAATTAAATTTTCACTTCAAGAAGAAGATATTATCCAAGGAGTCACCAAGGGCATGAGCGAGCTTCATCGATGGGGCTGTGTTGCTGCTGGTAATATAGTTTCTTTTGCGAGACTGATCGAAAAATTACCCTCTTCACCATTGCGTCTTTGTCACTTCATTGAAGTTATGGATATTCGTGGTTCACAACAAGGAGAGGAAGGCTTGAAAATAGCGGGGGATTTTTTCCAAAAAAATGGTGATGAAAAAATCAAACTTGGTATTTCTCCACATGCTCCACAAACTGCTTCACTAAACCTTTATCGAGCTTCGGCTCAACTTTCTCAACAATATCGAGTTCCTTTTTGCACTCACCTCGCTGAGTCAGAGGAGGAGTTTGAAATGTTTGCGCAGGGGAGTGGGGTATTATTTGATTTTTTAAAAGATTTGGGACGAGACATGAATGACACTGGCTTTCAAACGCCGGTACAAGCGCTTTTAGAACATGATGTACTGCCGCAAGGAGCACTTCTTATCCATATGAATTGCCTCACATCAAAAGATCGACAACTTCTTGCACAGCGTGCTGCTAATTTTTTTGTGGTACATTGCCCAAAAACGCATCGTTTTTTTGAGCGTGAATCTTTTAATTGGAAATTTTTTTACGATCACGGATATCGTCTCTCACTAGGAACTGACAGCCTTGCAAGTAATGATGGGCTAAATCTCTTTTCAGAAATGCAACTTTTCCAAAAAACAGCTTCTAACCTAGCGCCGCAAGAGATCTTAAAAATGGTAACACTGAATCCAGCAGAAGCCCTAGGAATGAAAGGAAAGCTAGGAGAGCTTTCACCAGGCTCTTTTGCAGAAATGATCACAATTCCATTTCAAGGAAAAAAGCAAGAAGTCGCTTCCGCTGTGATTCATAATTCCTTATTTCCGCAGCTGATAACGAATTAAAGCTAAAAATATTAGAAGCGGTGTATTTTAGACTTTAGTCTTTAATCTTTGGCCTTTAGTCTTCTCGCTTATGCCTCGTTTTAATAATCGTCTTCCTAACGCGCTTCGCGATCTTACTATTCATCCAGGAATTGCGCCCCAGGCAATGGGCTCCGTTCTCATTTCTTTTGGAAAAACTCAGGTCATTTGTGCAGCAAGCGTGGAAGAAGCTGTGCCTCGATGGATGAAAGAGCAAAAAGTTTCAGGAGGGTGGATCACAGCCGAATATTCAATGCTGCCCTATTCAACTTCGCCGCGAAAGCAACGTGATAGCACGCGTGGAAAAGTGGATGGACGCTCTACGGAGATTCAGCGATTGATAGGACGATCCTTGCGTGCTGCTATTGATTTGGAGGCACTCGGGCCTCGTACCATGTGGATTGACTGTGATGTTTTACAAGCCGATGGTGGAACGCGAACAGCATCTATTACAGGTGCTAGTTTGGCCATGGCTCTTGCATGCCAACATTTAGTAGAAACAAAACAAGTTTCTATAAATCCCATGAAGCAATTAGTTGCAGCAGTGAGTGTCGGCATTCATCAATCGGAAGTCTTGTTGGATTTAGATTATAGCGAAGATAAAGAAGCCGAAGTTGATCTCAATTTAGTCATGAATGAATCACTCGAGTTTATTGAAATTCAAGCAGCTGGAGAAGAGAGCGTTTTTAATAATAATCAGCTAACAACCATGCTGGATTATGGCCGACAAGGGATCATTCAGTTGTTAGAACAGCAAAGGATTACTCTAAAAAATAGATAGCATAACTTTTTTGTGAAAAGTTCTTGACCCTTGCTAAGTAACAGGGCACTATCGGCCCATATTTTATGTCACGTCAATGTTCTATCACTGGTTCCGCTCCTACTCGCGGTTCAAAAATTCATCGTAGAGGTCTTGCTAAGAAAAAAGGAGGTATCGGTATGCATATTACCGCTGTAACTCCCCGCTATTTTAGCCCTAATTTAAAGAATAAAAGAATTTGGGTTCCTGAGCTTAAAAAGTTTATTACAATCAAGCTCAGTGCTCGTGCTTTGAAGACAATTGCAAAGCGTGGTGCTTATGCAACCCTTTCAAAAGCTGGTTTAATTTAAAGAGTATTAACTTCAACCAAGAAAAAAACATATGTCATTCAGCGTTGCTAGTAAAAAAAGTGGTAAAACTTATTACCTTCATTCTCGTCTTCAAGAACTCAAAGGTGGTCAAAAAGTAACTCTCTATTATTTTGCTGGAGCTCCAGGAGCAGGCGCTATGGATGAGCTTCCTGCTGGATATGAAATTTCTGAAAATGAGAGAACAGGCCTTCCTCTTCTCAAGAAGAAAAAATAAATTTCCAAAAATTTTTTTAAGGCAAGACCCAGTTCTAACTGGGTCTTTTCTTTTTTGAGATTGGTTTTTTATAAGATCAACTTTATGTTATTTGTATGAGTTCTGATTTTAATTATGTTCATCCTGAGGTTTTAGTTTCCACGGAGTGGGTTGCTGCACATGTCAACGATCCTTCTATTCGCATTATTGAAAGCAACGAAGATATTTTGCTCTACGATACGGGGCATGTGGAGGGGGCTGTCCATATTGATTGGCGGCGTGACTTGCAAGATCAACTTGTAAGAGATTACATTCAGCCTGGTGATTTTGCAGGCCTTTGTTCGCGTTATGGAATTACACCAGAGACAACCTGTGTTTTTTATGGGGATAAATCGAATTGGTGGTCATGTTATGCACTTTGGGTGTTTCGACTTTTTGGGCATACAAATGTAAAAATCATGGATGGAGGACGTGATCTCTGGATTGCTCAAGGGCGTCCTTTGACACGTGAAGTTCCAAAATGGGAAACTAGTACTTATCCTATTCCTGCGAAGCGCTTCGACAAAGATATTCGTGCTTTTTTTGAGGATGCATTAAAGCAAAGTCAACAAAAGCTCCCCTTGGTTGATGTCCGGTCGCCGGGAGAATTTTCGGGAGAAGTCACGCACATGCCTGATTATCCACAAGAGGGCGTGTTGCGGGGTGGTCATATTCCAGGTGCTCACGGCGTTCCTTGGAAAAAAGCTGTCAATGAAGATGCTACTTTTAAGTCAGCTACAGAGCTCCGTAAAATCTATCAAGAGGAGCTTGGGCTCAAACCAACTGATGATGTCATCGCTTATTGTCGTATTGGAGAACGCTCGAGTCATACTTGGTTTGTTCTGACCTACCTACTGGGATTTCAAAATGTCCGTAACTATGATGGCTCATGGACGGAGTGGGGGAATCGCGTTGGTGCGCCCATTGAGAGATTGTAGTTTCGAGCTATGAGCTATCCTCAAAAATTAGCAGAGATTATTGCGCTCATGGAAGGGCTTCCTGAGATGGAGCGCCGCGAGACGCTCGTTTCATATGCTGATCAAGCAAAGAGGCAGGAGCCGCGCGATGGCGAGATTTTTGATTTGGAAGATGTTCGCAAAGATGAAGAATGTACGGATTCTGTCGGCGTCTTTTTAAGAGTTGATGAGGGCGGAGGGTGTCATTTTCGCATTCAACTTGGTCCACAAGTGCAGACGCTTACACGAGCGATGACAACCATTCTTTGCAAGGGATTAAATGGGCTGACGTTTGAGGAATTGCAAGCAGTGCCTCAAGATTTTGTTCCTAAGATAGTGGGGGCAGAGCTGGTGCGAATTCGGAGCCATACTGTCTATTATATCCTGACAAGAATGAAATCAGCTGCTTCCGTTTGGAAAAAGAGAAAAGAAAGAGTTTAATTGGGGTGTTTCTATAGTGCTTTAGCGGAGGGTGGGTCTCGCCGCTTAAAAGATAAAGATGATATTATTAGTGGCGGTGGTGCATGAGGTGTTGTGCTATCTATAACGTACATGTAGCGACCTCCTATTGCCCATTCAATCGTTGCTAAAAGCTACAGCGGCGAAATTATCAAGGCTTTATTTTAGGGGGCTTTTATAACTTTTCTGAATTAAAAGGAAAAATGAGCTTTTTTAAAACTAATAAAATAATATAATTAATATTGTAATATATTTTTTATAAACATATTAAACACTATTTAATGCGACCTTTGTTGTGATGGTGTGGCAAACCATTGTTTGCTGATAGTCCATGTCTTATAAAAATTGGACAAGGTCTTATTAATGGGGGGATAGGGTGCTTGGATTTAATTTAGTTATAAAAAATGCGTTGAACTTAAAGAGGAGACTTTTGAATTTATCAAAAAGGTTATCATGTGATGTTCTGGCAACCTATAAGAGGATTAAGTGTGTTTAAAAATACTTACCTGCTTCGGAGGTGATGTGTGAGTTAAAACTTGGAAGCTGGCCGGGAGTTATTGGGGGTGCTGGTTTGTTGTTTGCAGCGTTTAGGGCTGCTCTCTGTTTGGTGTTTCCTGTCAGTAATAATTTGATTGATTAATTTATTTGTAACAAATTATCGGCATGGCAATTGTGATTTTTTTTAAATTTAAAAAGTTAATTAATTTCATGAGGGCTTCCTATCGATTTAACTCTATTAAGATGATGTTATTCCTAAGATTCATTCAGTGGATCTTTATGTGGCTTGGTGGGCTTGGTGGGCTTGGTGGGCTTGGTGGGCTTGGTGGGCTTGGTGG
>CAYOAN010000002.1:314192-325655 GCA_964402065.1 uncultured Chthoniobacter sp.
GGCTTGGTGGGCTTGGTGGGCTTGGTGGGCTTGGTGGGCTTGGTGGGCTTGGTGGTAAAAAGTGTGATAAAAAGAGTAAGCTGTAACAGTGATTGTTGTTATGAGTACTTGGTTTTTATTTTAGCTTAGCTTTAATTTATTTGCTTTGCCTCCGTGTTGTCATTGTGGCTCTCTTTTTTCTATGTGGCTATTTTTGCTCTGGGTCAATTGCGGTCTCTCTCAATGGGTTCTGGGAGTATGATGCTGTTATGTTGGGCGGTGTGCTTTGTTGGTAATTTTTTAGCTAGAAATTAAATAACAACTTTAATTGTGGAAAAGAGAACGTTTCTTAATTTTTTTGTAATAGTTTTATCAAAAAAATATTAGTATTATTTATACGTAATTATAGTTTGAATTTTAATTGTGCTAATTTTGGCTTCTGTAGTGTTTTCAAGCTACGCCATATAGTTACCAATGTTATTTCTAAAATGCGAAGTTGTCTTTTCTCATTTAGGGCACGAAGTTGTTACGAATATTTCCTTCTCATTCTATTAATCGAGCTAATAAAGACAGCGTCTTGAGCTCTTATGAGTTGTGAATCTTTCAGCTTAATACTAGCGCGTTATGGCGAACTAGATAACTAAGCCGGGAGTTTGAGACTTGTTAGTTGAGTAAATTAAGCCAATAAGCTGCTGTCCATATAATTTCGGCATGCTCGTATAAAGGTAGATCTAGGGGTCCTTTCTATATCTACTACAGCCTGCTATAGAATATCATTCTATTTAAGTGCCGGAAAAATAGAGACCAGCTATTCTAGGCGATTACCTTTCTAAAAATTGCTTTTTTTAAGGTGAGCTTTTTATTGTAGCTGCTTAGAACTAACTAAGATTTGAAAAAGAGCTCCCGTTATGAGTGATCATTACGGCTCTTTCAGGTTGGCTTTTTATGCTAGGCCTATTATTTCTTCAACGATTGATGAAACTCCTGAATGCTACAGACCTCAAAAGGTCCAGCCTGCATGCTGCGGATGGCTGCGACGCTGGCAATCGCAGCGCGAAGAACGGTGATCGTTGGGACTCCATGCGCTACAGCTGCGCTGCGAATGATAATCTCATCGCGTCGAGGTTGTTTTCCACTTGGAGTATTAATGGAGAGGTGCATCTCTCCACTTTTGATCATATCGAGCACATTAGGATGTCCTTCGCTCAGTTTATTGAGGCGAGTGACCTTGATGCCTGCTTCTTGGAGGGCAGTGGCGGTTCCGCTAGTAGCAAAAAGATTAAAACCGAGTTCTATAAAATCACGAACAATAGGAATGATCGCTTTTTTGTCAGAATCTTTAACGCTGACAAAAAGATTGCCACTGAGAGGGAGAGAGGAATGAGCTGCCATCTGTGCTTTTGCGTAGGCATGGCCTAAATCATGATCTAGTCCCATGACTTCTCCTGTTGAACGCATTTCAGGGCCAAGTACAGTGTCAGTGCCAGGAAATTTGATGAATGGCATCACAGGTGCTTTAACACAAAAATGAGGTAGATTAACCTCCTCTGTAAAACCAAGTGCTGCTAATGTTTGGCCGGCCATAATTTTGGCGGCAAGTTTGGCCAACGGGACACCGATAGCTTTGCTCACAAAAGGTGTTGTGCGTGAAGCGCGGGGGTTAACTTCTAAAACATAAACATCTTCGCCTTTAACAGCAAACTGAACATTCATGAGGCCATGAACATTGAGTTCCATTGCCATTGCTTTAGTGGCTGAACGAATTTTTTCTAAGACATTATTTGAGAGAGAAAAAGTTGGAATGACGCAAGCGCTATCGCCACTATGGATGCCAGCTTCTTCGATGTGTTCCATGATGCCGCCAATCACACATTGATGGCCATCAGCAAGGCAGTCGACATCAACTTCTGTGGCATCTTCTAAGAATCGATCAATAAGGACTGGTCTCTCGGGGCTGATAGCAACAGCGGCTTTAATATAGCGACGAAGATCATATTCAGTGTAGACGATTTCCATGGCACGGCCACCAAGTACAAACGAGGGGCGCACTAAAACTGGATAGCCAATCCTTTCTGCGATGGCAACAGCTTCGGATTCATTGACAGCTGTTTCTCCTAGTGTTTGGAGCAGGCCCAGTTTATTGATCATGGCAGAAAAGCGCTTGCGATCTTCTGCTCTCTCTATATCCTGCGGCTGGGTTCCGATAATTGTTACTCCACGTGCCTGTAACGCTGCAGCAAGGTTCAAGGGAGTTTGGCCACCGAACTGAACGACGGCAGCGTCACACTTCTCACGTTCGTAAATATGGAGAACATCTTCGAGTGTAAGAGGCTCGAAGTAAAGTTTGTCACTGCTATCATAGTCAGTTGAAACTGTTTCTGGGTTAGAGTTGACCATGATTGTCTCATAGCCGGCTTCTTGTAATGCAAAGCTAGCGTGCACGCAGCAGTAATCAAATTCAATTCCTTGGCCGATACGATTTGGGCCACTTCCCAAGATCAAAACTTTTTTCTTATCGCTACTCCGTGTTTCATTTTCTTCGCCGTAGGTAGAATAGTAGTAAGGCGTTGACGCTTCAAATTCGGCGGCGCAGGTATCAACGAGGCGGTAAGTTGGGATAATACCTTTCTCCTTGCGCTTAGCTCTAATCTCATCTTCGGGTTGTCCTGTGAGGAAGGCAAGTTGATGATCTGAGAAGCCAAGTTTTTTAGCACGAAGCCATGAGATTCGATCTGGGTGGGCGCGATATTCTTCTTCTTCAGCTACGAGTTCTAAAATTTGGTGCAAGAACCAAGGATCGATGCCGCTCCAGTCATGAATTTGATCAACCGAAAGGCCTGCAAGAAAGGCATAGCGCACCATGAAGATGCGTTCTGCGCAAGGAACGCGCAATTTTTGTTCAATAGTTTTAAGGTCCCAGTTTCCATCTTCGAGGCGAGGCTCAACATCTCGGCCATCAGCGCCAAGGCCAAAACGGCTGGTTTCCAGAGAGCGGAGTGCTTTTTGCAATGATTGCTTGAAAGTCCGTCCGAGAGCGATGACTTCACCAACACTTTTCATCTGTGTGGTGAGGGTAGCATCTGCAAGTGGAAATTTTTCAAAGGTGAAACGAGGGATTTTGACGACGCAATAATCAATTGTAGGCTCAAAACAAGCAGTTGTTGTTTTTGTGATGTCGTTTTTGAGTTCATCAAGGCGATAACCAACAGCAAGTTTTGCAGCAATTTTTGCAATGGGATAGCCGGTTGCCTTGGAGGCGAGTGCAGAAGAGCGTGAAACCCGGGGGTTCATTTCAATGACGATCATTCGCCCTGTTTTTGGATGAACTGCAAATTGAATGTTAGAGCCTCCTGTTTCAACCCCTACTGCACGAATGACAGCGAATGAAGCGTCACGCATGCGCTGATATTCTTTGTCAGTGAGTGTTTGGATGGGGGCGACCGTGATGGAATCACCCGTGTGGACTCCCATTGGATCAATATTTTCAATCGAGCAGATTACAATGCAATTGTCGGCGCAGTCGCGAATGACTTCGACCTCAAATTCTTTCCAGCCTAGAAGTGACTCTTCAATCAGAATTTCGCTTGTTGGTGAAAGATCAAGGCCGTGTCGTGCAATCACCTCAAGTTCTTCACGATTGCGAGCAATACCGCCTCCAGCTCCTCCAAGAGTAAAGGCTGGTCGAATAATAAGTGGATAGGTTCCGATGCGATCTGCTTCAATAAGGGCTTCTTCTAAGGTATGAGCAATTGATGAACTTGCCACTTCTAGTCCGATCTCAAGCATCAATTTTTTGAAAAGAGAACGATCTTCTCCACGTTGGATTGCTGCTGCGTTAGCTCCAATCAAGCGAACATTATGCTTTTTTAAAATTCCACGGCGTTCAAGTTCCATGGAGACGTTCAGCGCCGTTTGTCCTCCCAGCGTTGGAAGCAGAGAGTCAGGTTTTTCTCGAGCAATAATTTTTTCGATGACTTCCGGAGTGATTGGCTCAATGTAAGTTCGCCCAGCAAATTCAGGATCAGTCATGATCGTTGCTGGATTCGAATTAACCAAAACAACTTCGTAACCTTCTTCTGCTAACGCTTTGCAAGCTTGTACTCCCGAATAATCAAATTCACATCCTTGTCCAATGACAATAGGACCGGCACCGATGAGGAGAATTTTTTTTAGGGAAGGATCTTTGGGCATGGAGAAGAAGACTGTAGACTATAAACTGTGGACTGTGGGAATTGTTACTTGAAGGATGACGTTAAAAGATAATTTAAAATTTTCCAATGAAGAACAAAACAAGTTTTTTAAAAACTTACGAAACTTAATTTCTATAACCGATAGAGCACGACCTTCGGGTGCTATTGGCCTTGACCTCGTGTAAATCCAGGCTTGCCATCAAAGTGATAGAGCAATTCTATTTTGAGAAACTCAATGCCAGTAGCTGTGATGCGTTCTAGAAGCTCGATAATGGAACGATGCTCCACAGTGGCGTTTGTCCCATCAGGAAGTTTGAAGCGAGCACGGAAAGAGTCGGAACAGAAAATGCCAGGCATCCCATTTGGCCAAACGGCCATACCTCGGTTGTCGATCATTTCGAGCTTCATTCCTTCACCTTCACATTTTGAGAGGATAGCTCCGAGGTCATCTGCAGAACCTTTCGTGAATTCCACAAAGACATCAACACCGACAAGTTCGCGCTTTTCGCTTGGGCGAACATAAGGAGCAACTTTGTCCAAATTGTTTTCACCTTTTTTGTAGCTGACTGGTTTAAGGTGCTGCGGCTTTTTGCCAAGACGATCAACAACTGCTTGTGCAAACTCTTTTGTGCCGACTTTTTGTTTGCTGACGCCTTCTTTGAAAATATCGTAAGTATGAATGCCATCTTCAATCGCGCAGAGCCAGGCGTTATGGGCTTTTTCAGCAACTTCCGTTTGGCCAATATGAAGTAACATCAAAATGCTGCCGAGGAAAAGGCCCGATGGGTTAGCAAGATTTTGACCAGCGCGGCGAGGAGCAGAACCATGAATAGCTTCGAACATGGCGGCATTAACGCCAATGTTGGATGAACCAGCAAGGCCGACAGAACCTGCGATTTGAGCTGCCACATCAGAGAGAATATCGCCGTAGAGGTTAGGAAGGACGACAACATCGAAAGACTCGGGTGTATCAGCAAGTTTAGCGGCACCGATATCAACAATCCAATGCTCGTTTTCAATATCAGGATATTGTGCTGCGATTTCATCAAAAATTTTATGGAAGAGACCATCGGTCATCTTCATGATGTTGTCTTTTGTAAAGCAGGTCACCTTTTTGCGATTGTTTGCGCGGGCATATTCAAACGCATAGCGAATAATTTTTTCGCTACCTGGGCGTGAAATAAGCTTGGTGCAGCTAATAACATCTTGTGATTGACGATGTTCAATGCCGGCATAGAGGTCCTCTTCGTTTTCACGAACGATGACGACATCCATATTAGGATGTTTTGTGGCAATGTAAGGAGCATAGCTAACGCAAGGGCGAATGTTGGCATAGAGGCCAAGGGCTTTGCGTGCAGTGACATTCAAGCTTTTGAAACCGCCTCCTTGTGGGGTTGTGATAGGAGCTTTCAAAAAAACTTTGGTGCGGCGCAGTGATTCCCAGGCGGAAGGTTCGATGCCAGCAGGGTTGCCAGCTAGATAAACTTTTTCTCCGATCTCAATCCGCTCGATGTCAAGTTGTGCGCCTGCCGATTGAATAATGTGAAGGGTGGCCTCCATAATTTCAGGGCCAATGCCGTCACCGTAAGCTACTGTGATAGGAGTTTTCATAAAAGTGTTTAGGAATTTAGGAGAAAAGAGCGTTTTTTTAAAAAGGAAAAATTGCTCGGGAGGAAAAAAGTTAGAGCGATAGTAGAGAAATAAAATTTTTTGACGAGCTTCAAATTATTTTTCTATTTAATTTTAAAAGTCTCAATTTCTAAAAGTCTTAATAAGTATCACTCAGACTTGTTGTAAGATGGCTTGTATCATTCCAAAGTCGAATTACTGGTTCAGCAAGGTTATGCTCATAACCGAGAATGCTGATACTTGCGGTGCTAAGAAAGTAAAGGCGACCTTCTTCTGCTGGTAGGCCCAACCAGCGCGTGGTGAGCATTCTCAGAATATGAGCGTGAGCAAAAATTAGAATATCACCGTTGATGGCTTTCATCTTTTCAATCATCTGATCGCAGCGATTGGCTACTTGAGTTGGAGACTCTCCGCCTGGGCACCCATCTCGAAAAATAAACCAGTCTGGGCTGCTGCGCTGAATTTCTGTTGTAGTGTGACCTTCATAATCTCCATAGTTCCATTCTTGGAGTAGGGGATCGGGGATGACATTGACTCCAAATCCTGCAAGTTCACACGTTTTAAGGGCGCGCTGAAGAGGGCTTGAAAAAACTTTGGCAAAAGTGAAACCTTGAAGCCTCTTGCCAAGTTGTTTTGCATTCTTTTCACCTTGTTCGGTAAGGGGGATATCAGTCATTCCTGTGTGTTGCCCGGAGAGGCTCCAAGTCGTTTCTCCGTGACGTGCTAAATAGATTTTAGGGAAATTCATGAGAACAGGTTGCAGTTTGAGTTAGAAGTTGCAAGTTTTTTAGAGAGGAAAACGATGGGGTGAAGATGATGAAAATAGTTTTTACTGTAAATTAAAGAAGGTTCTTTGTATCATGCCCCGATGGACGTTGAGATTCTTGCACGCATTCAATTCGCTTTTACCGCAGCCTTTCACTACATCTATCCGCCGCTAACTATTGGACTTGGTTTGGCGTTGGTCTTCATGGAGGGGACTTACTTGATAACGGGGAATCGTCTTTATCACCGGCTAGCACATTTTTGGACACGAATTTTCGCAATTATTTTTGCAATTGGAACTGCGACAGGAATTGTTATGGAGTTTGAGTTTGGAACAAACTGGGCAACTTACTCGCGATTTGTTGGTGATATTTTTGGAAGTGCCTTAGCAGCGGAGGGAATTTTTGCCTTCATGCTAGAAGCAGGTTTTCTTGCTGTGCTTTTGTTTGGCTGGGATAAAGTCGGAAAGTGGATGCATTTCTTTGGAACATGCATGGTTTGTCTTGGGTCACACTTTAGTGCTATTTGGATTATTGTTGCGAATTCTTGGATGCAGACTCCTGCAGGTTATCATCTTGAACTAACAAAAAATGGAGTGCATTCTATTTTGCCTTCGGATTATGTCTTAAAAGCAGAAGACATCGGACATATTCGTGCAGTCATTGATAGCTTTTGGGGGATGGTTTTCAATCCCTCTTCGATGCAGCGACTCTCACATGTTGTTTTGGGAGCGTGGCTGGCCGGAGCTTTTTTGGTGATCAGTGTCAGTGCTTATTATCTTCTTCGTGGAAGGCATCGTCGTTTTTCAGAGGCCTCATTAAAGGTAGGTGTTATTTTTGCAACAGTAGCTTCGCTTCTTCAAATGGTTAGTGCTGATAGGACAGCGCAAGGTGTTGTTAATAATCAACCGATCAAACTTGCTGCCATGGAAGGGGTTTATAAGACGGTTCCTTATACACCAATGAATCTTTTTGGTGTTATCGATACCAAAAAGCAAAAAGTTTACTCTCTTCAAATTCCTGGTCTTCTGAGCTTTTTATGCTTCCATGATTTTGAGCAACCAGTGACTGGCTTAAATGAGTTGCCATCAAATGACTTTTTAGCAGCACGGCATCCAGGGAAATCGACAGAGGAGCTTGCGGCCTTGCGGCCAAGCTATTGGCCTCCCGTAGGACCTACTTTTCAAATGTACCATCTCATGATTATTGTTGGCTCCATGGTGTTTGCAGGAGCCTTGTTTTCACTCTTCTTGCTAATAAAAGGATGGCTCTTTCGCACGGACTCTTTTTGGGTTCGCTGTTGGCTCTTCTTGCTCATTTTTTCAGTGCTTGGTCCGCAAATTTGTAACCAAGCAGGATGGTTTACGGCTGAGCTGGGACGTCAACCATGGATTGTTTATAACCTTTTAAAAACATCACAGGCTCTTTCTAATAAAGTTTCGTCGGATCAAGTTCTTGGATCTCTATTCCTGTTTTTTGCGGTTTACGGGCTCCTCTTTTTTGCATTTCTCTACTTGCTTAACTTAAAAATTCAACATGGTCCTGATGACCCAGAAGAAGATCCAGAGCCTCCAACGGAAAAACATTCGCTTCTATCTCAGTTAGTTTTGGGCGTAGATGAACCGCGTGCTTCTTTATAAAATTTAAATTTAAAGTAAGGAAAATTGACTATGATGCACTTTATTAACAGTTGCGAAGTTGCTCTTGTACCGTATTACACAACGATTTGGTACCTTCTTGTTGGGGTTCTTTTTACAGGGTATGCCATGCTTGATGGCTTTGACCTTGGCGTTGGAGTGCTGCACCTTTTTATAAAGAGCGATCATGATCGTCGGATTTTTCTTAATGCGATCGGGCCAGTTTGGGATGGGAATGAAGTTTGGCTTGTTGTCGGTGGAGGTGCTCTCTTTGCAGCTTTTCCTGGTGCTTATGCAACGGTCTTTTCAGGATTTTACATGCCATTCATGCTGCTCTTAGTTTTCTTGATTTTCCGTGCAGTAGCGATTGAGTTTCGTAGCAAAGAACCAGGAAAGGTTTGGCGGCAGACGTGGGATATTTTATTTTCGGTAGGAAGCATTTGTTCAAGTCTTATTATTGGTGTTGCACTCGGTAATATGACACGTGGTATTCCACTCGATGCTAATGGTGAATACACAGGAACACTTTGGACACTTTTTAATCCTTACAGTCTTTTTCTCGGATGTACTGTTGTCATACTGTTTGCGATGCATGGGGCCATTTACCTTACGATGAAAACAGAAGGTGCTTTGCAAGAACAAGTAAAAGGATGGATTCCAAAACTCATTTTCCTTTTTGTTACATGTTACTTTATTTTTAATGGATCAACACTGTTGGATTCGCCTTATTTAGTTAAGGTTGTTACCTCACGACCAATTATTTTTGTAGTTTTAGCTCTTGATATGTTGCTCTTGTTTGCAGTCTGGGCGCTGATTAAATCTGGAAAAGAGTTTCAGGCCTTTCTCACAAATTGCCTTATGATGGCATTGCTAATGATGACATTTGGAATTTCTTACTATCCAAACATGGTTCTTTCCTCTCCAAACCCTGAAAATAGCCTGACTATTTATAATTGTTCTTCTACCACAAAAACACTAAGTATCCTTTCTCTCATTGTTGTGATTGGCATTCCGATGGTCATCACTTACACAACAAGTATTTATTGGATTTTTAGAGGGAAAACGAAATTAACGGAGACATCTTATTAGACTCTAGGTTATAGCGCTACGCTATGGTGGGATTCAGTTTCTTTATAAAAAACTTTCTATTCCTTTCCAAACCCCTAAACTTTTAAACCTTTTTATGAATAAATTAATACTTCAACAAGCAGCTCGTGATGCTCGTGGGCTTGCTATGGACGCTGTCACCACCTGTAAGTCAGGTCACTTAGGTCTTCCTCTCGGTTCATCAGAACTTGGAGCTGTGCTTTTTGGAGAATTATTAAAACTGAATCCTACTGAACCACGGTGGCTCAATCGGGATCGTTTTGTTCTTTCTGCTGGTCATGGAAGCATGTTTCTTTACAGCTGGCTTCATCTTGCAGGTTTTGCCATTTCATTAGAAGATCTCAAAAAATTTCGAGTGCTGCATAGCTTAACGCCAGGACATCCTGAATTTCATCATACGCCGGGAGTCGAAGCGACAACTGGACCACTGGGACAAGGAGTTGCTAACGCAGTTGGATTGGCTATTTCAGGTCGTATGGCAGCAGCTCGTTTCAATACAGCACAGCATCAAATTTTTGATCATCATGTTGTTTGTCTTGCGGGCGATGGTTGTTTACAAGAAGGTGTTTCTGCTGAAGCTTCCTCGCTTGCGGGGCACCTTGGGTTAGATAACCTTATTCTTTTTCATGATGCCAATCGTGTGACGCTCGATGCAATGCTTGATGTTAGTGAAAGTGATGATACTGCTGCTCGTTATCGTGCTTATGGCTGGGATGTTCAAGAAATTGATGGGCATAACATGGAAGAGATCGTGGCAGCCTTTCAAAAAGCAAAAGCTGCCGTTGGCAAGCCACAGTTCATTGTTTCTAGAACAATGATTGGAAAAGGAATCCCAGAAGTTGCAGGGACCAATAAAGCGCACGGGGAGGCAGGTGTGAAGTATGTTGAGGCTGCACGTAAGGCTCTTGGACTTCCTGATGAAAAGTTTTTTGTTTCACCCGAAGTGAGCTCCTATTTTAAAAAGCACCAAGAAGAACAGCTCAAAGCCTATGAAATTTGGTACAAAACTTATGAAGCTTGGCGCGCTGCCAATGTTGATCTTGCGAAGAGCCTTGATGACGCATTGAATAAAGAAGTTCCTGACTTGCTTCCTGCAATTCCTGAGTTTGCTCCAACGGAAGCAATTGCAACTCGCAAAGCTGGAGGCATTGTCTTAAATGCCAT
This sequence comes from uncultured Chthoniobacter sp., assembly GCA_964402065.1. GTDB lineage: Bacteria > Verrucomicrobiota > Verrucomicrobiia > Chthoniobacterales > UBA6821 > CAIWMF01. The sequence goes on from CAYOAN010000002.1 coordinate 324,663, forward strand.
TGCAAAAAAAATGCCGCTGCTCGTAACAGGAAGTGCCGATCTTTTTGGGTCAACAATGAATTATTTAGAAGGACTTGGGGATCTCTCTCGTGACAATCCGGCAGGACGTAATATTCATTTTGGAATTCGTGAGCATGCAATGGCTGCAATCATGAATGGAATTGCATATGATGGGATCTTTCAGCCAAGCGGAGCAACTTTTTTAGTCTTTAGCGACTATGCTCGTCCTTCCATTCGTTTAGCGGCACTTTCAAATCTACCAACAGTTTATATTTTTACTCACGACTCTGTCGCTGTTGGCGAAGATGGTCCTACGCACGAGCCTGTCGAGACCGTTGCTGCCTTGCGTGCTATTCCAGGACTTGATGTTATTCGTCCTGCTGATTCGGAAGAGACTGCTGGAGCTTTTGCTGCCGCTTATGCAAGAACTGATGGACCAACGCTCCTCGTTCTCTGCCGCCAAAATCTTCCCAACCTTAATGAAATTCCTATTGCCCTTCGCCGTGAAGGCGTGCTACGGGGTGCCTACATTGCTCATAAGGAAACTAAAAACCTTGAAGTAATTATCATGGCGACAGGAAGTGAGCTACAAGTAGCTCTTGAAGCTGCTAAAAAACTAGGGGAGGGAGTGCGTGTTGTTTCAATGCCATGTATGGAGCGCTTTTTACGCCAAGAGACAACCTATCAAGAAGAGGTTCTGCCAAAAGCTTGCCGCAAGCGTGTCTCTATTGAGGCTGGCATTTCCCAGCCATGGTTCCAATTTATTGGACTTGATGGAAAGAGTGTTGCTATTAACCGCTTTGGGTTGAGCGCTCCTGGTTCCACAGTATTGAAGGAGCTTGGAATGACTGTTGAGGCTGTTGTAGAAGCAGCAACTTCTTTGATCTAAAAATAGAGATATAGCGTATTAAATTGAATTAAATTGAAAAGGGCAGGCCATAAGCTTGCTCTTTTTCCTTAGGACTGCGTTCTCAGATCTTACGTTATCTTCAA